>CAYYXT010000004.1:0-59197 GCA_964475825.1 uncultured Nitrosopumilaceae archaeon
CGCGTTACTGAGCCGTCTGCCTTGTATTGCTACAATGACTCGCATGGCTTAGTATCAATCCGATAGCAGTCAGGTCCGGCAGGATCAACCGGATTCTGTTTTTACTTGATTATTGAAGTACACATTGTACTAAATTGGAATTGACGGATGCACATAATCTTCACATTTCAGATTTGATCAGTTGATCAGATCCTCATTTTGTATGCGTAAATGGAGGCCTATGAATCACAAAATGGTGCATTACCATACATTCATCACAAGCGCCGCCTATTGCTTTACGTATGCAGAAGATTAAAATTTTCAAATACATATAAACCATGGCTAAAATCGGCGATCATCGATTAAATAATCATTCAACTTTATAGTAAATAGAAAAACAAAATGAGCATTATTTCAGATTACAAAAAAAAGACAAAAAAATCTGCAAAGTTATTTTCATTATCATCTAAATTTCATGTAAATGGTGTAAGCCACAATATACGATTTTTTGAACCATATCCATTTGTTGTAAAATCATCGTCAGGAAAAAATTTGGTTGACGTAGATGACAACAAGTATACAGATTACTGGATGGGTCATTGGAGTTTGATTTTAGGGCACAGTCCAAAACAAGTCAAAGATTCACTGAAAAAACAGATTGAGAAAAGTTGGATGTATGGCACAGTAAATGAGCAAACTATCAAATTATCTGAATTAATTTCAAAGGCAGTTCCAGTAGCTGAGAAGATTCGTTATGTCACATCAGGTACTGAAGCTACAATGTATGCAGTAAGACTTGCACGCTCTGTAACTGGTAAAAAAATTATTGCAAAGATAGATGGTGGGTGGCATGGATACACATCAGATTTACTAAAGAGTGTGAACTGGCCATTTACAGAATCAGAAAGCAGCGGTATTGTAAATGAGGAAAAAATAGTCTCAATACCATTTAATGATTTAGAAAAATCACTTGAGATTCTCAAAAAAGTTTCAAATGATTTGGCAGGAATAATCATTGAACCAATATTAGGTGGTGGTGGATGCATCCTAGCAACACCAGAATACCTTAAAGGAATACAAGAGTTTGCTCACAAAAATAAATCACTGTTCATACTAGATGAGATTGTAACAGGATTTAGATTTAGATTTGGATGCTTGTATCCTACCATGAAACTTGATCCAGATATTGTCACCTTGGGGAAAATTGTGGGTGGAGGAATGTCAATTGGTGTAATGTGTGGCAAAAAAGAGATCATGAAACATGCAGACACTACAGGAAAGAAAAAATCAGAAAGATCATACATAGGAGGAGGTACGTTTTCTGCAAACCCCATGTCAATGACTTCAGGATTTACAACATTGACAGAGTTAAAAAAATTAAAAAACATCATCTATCCAAAGATTAACTCTCTAGGAAAATTTGCAAGAGATGAGATAGGTAAAGTGTTTGGAGATAAAGTAGTCATTACTGGTCAAGGCTCACTATTTATGACACATTTTGTAAAAGACGGAATCACAGAGATTGTAAATTCAGCCCAAGCTGCAAAGTGCGATACAGAGTTACTCCACAAATATCACTTTAAGATGATTGCACAAGATGGAATATTCTTTTTGCCTGGAAAACTAGGTGCCATATCTAATGCACATACTAAAGACGACATAAAGAAGATGATTGTAGCATCTGAGAATTTTCAGCAATAAAATAATTCTCAGATTGTGTTTACTGAAAACACAACATTAAAGAAATTCAAGGCCCTAAACTAAACTTTCATTACCCATAACATGTTGTAACTAACCATGGGCTTGTTTGGTTCAAAAGAAGACTCTGAAGACCTGATGTATCATGCAGTGTCACTAATGGAAAAAAATCAACCCAAAGGAGCAATCATATTATTTAGCAAAATACTGAAACAGGATTCTAAAAACGCATCAGCATTATACAATAAAGGGCTGGCACTAAATCAAATCAAAAAATACAGCGATGCAGTAACGTGCTTTGACTTGTTATTAGAAATAAACTTCAAGGACGCAGCTGCAATTAACAATAAAGGAATTGCAATGGCAGAGATGGGAAACATTCAAGGCGCATCAGAGTGCTATGATATGGCAATAAAGGCAGATCCAAAATATGGGCCGTCATATTTTAACAAAGGCGTTTTGCTTGATAAATTACAAGAACATGGGGAGGCATTGAATTACCTTGACAAAGCAATAGGCATAGAACCTAGAAAACCAAATGCTCAGTTTTACAAAGGAATCATTTTGGGAAAATTAAAAAGACATGAGGAGGCATTGAATTGTTTTGAAAATGTTCACAAAAAACATCCCAGTCACATGGATGCGTTGTTTCACATAGGAATAGAATTAGCGGAATTGGGAAATCATAAAAAAGCAATAGAAATTTTTGATCAGATACTTGCAAACCACAAAGACAATGCAAATATCATCTATGCAAAATCAAGAAGCAAATCAGCGTTAGGGGAATTTCCAGAATCACTAGAGTTATTAAAAAAAGCAGTCAATTTGAACCCCAAAACAATTAGGGTGTGGGCCAAAGAAGAAAAGATATTTGAAAAACTACACAGCAACGATCAGTTCAGAAAACTAGTGAAACTCTAGAGGTTTATTTCAATTCATAAGTAAGACAAATTTGGAAAAACATAATACAATAGATGAAATTTTACACAGCATAAGGACTAACAGAAATGAAAAAATCAAATATCTATGCACCGGGGGACAAAAGAAAAATCAATCCAGATTGGTTTACAAACAAAGTACACATGAAAGATATTTCATCTAAAATAAAATCAAAAGAACAAGACATCTATCACGTTTACTTTGAAAATGGTGCAAAAACAAAAATGCATTTACACAATGGCAATCAAATTCTAATAGTCACCAAAGGAATTGGCAGCCTTGAAACATTTAGAAAATACGGCACAAGCAAGACAAATTTTAAAATCAAAAGAACTGAGAACATTAGCCTCAAAGAGGGGGACATTGTATACATTTCATTTAACACGCTTCACACACATGGCTCATCAAACAAAAAGACATTTTCACATATTGCAATCAATATTTTACCGTCTAAAAATTCAGAATATAAGACAATATGGTATGAATCAGACTTTAAGACAAACGTCACAAAAAAAATATGACTTTAATCCAAGATGTCAGTTAGAAAAAGTTCTGAAATAGAAACAATTCCAGGAAACGAAGGAACAAAGATAAAACAGTACTTTCATCCACACAACACACTAAATGGAATTAGTTACAGTCTAGCGCAATTTACATTAGAGCCGGGGAAAAAATCCCTACTACACAAGATAAAATCATCAGAGATTTATTATATTTTAGAAGGAGATGCAGTTTTGAGGATCAATGACGAATCACACCAATTAAAAAAAGACGATTCAGTTTATGTTCCACCAATGTCAGAGCAATGCATAGAAAACACAGGTTCGGTAAATCTAAGATTTTTGTGCATTGTAGAACCTGCATGGAAACCAGAAGACGAGATTATTTTAGAATAAACCAATAACCACGCCAAGTCTTATGTAATTGTTTTTAACATATGAGAAATTCCTAGCATTAGTGAATACATATCAAGCCCTCAAAGCATTGAATGTAAAATCAAATTCATCATGGGATGAGATAAAAATAGCATATAGAAAATTAGCCCTTGAGTTTCATCCTGATAAAAATACTAGTGAAAAAGAAGGTAACGAATTCAAAAAGATTACAGAAGCATACAACCACTTGAAGAAAGATTTCAATCAAAATACAGATGAATCAAAACAAAAATTCACAGAGGCAAATAACAAAACTAATTTTGAGAGAAAATCTCAGTGGGGTGTACCTCCAGGAGGGAAGATGCCAGAAGAAGACTGGAGCAGATACACGCGTGAGTTTGAAGAAGGGGACCCCACTTTTTGGAAAGAGTATGAAAAAAGATTTTGGGAAGAGTACAATGCACGTGTACGTTCAGATGGAAGACATGGCGAGTATGAAAAAGCAAAAGAGCCTAAAAAACAACCTAACCTCTTCGTAGACGTAGACAAGAGTTTGTGCATAGGATGCTGCAGTTGCGAAATAATTGCGCCAGATGTTTTTTTGGTCAACAAGAATTCAAAAACAAATCCAAAATCATCAGTCATAAATCCAAAAGGTGCAGGAATAAACAAAATAATGAATGCTGCTGAGACTTGCCCCACTAAAGCAATAATTGTAGAAAATATAGATACAAAAGAGAGATTATTTCCGTATTGAAAGTTATTTTAATTTATGATAAATTTCTTCAATCTCTGAATCAGAAAATTTCACAGGATTAAACATGCTATGAATTGCGCCTGCAGAATCATCAGCAGTGCGAGGAACTAGGTGCACATGAACATGTGGGATTTCTTGTCCTGCTTCTTTTCCATTGTGAATTGCAACAAGTGTGGCACCGGTTAGTTTGTCTATTTTGGGAAGAACTTTGTGAACAAGTGAAAACAAGTCAGAGTTTTCTTCATCACTCATGTCTTGAATTTTTACATGGTGATTTTTTGGAATTACCAGAGTATGGCCTTTGGCCAGCGGAAATGCATCTAAAAATGCAATAGAGTGCAGGGTTTCTTTGATGGTTTTAGTCTGAATTTGACCAGAAACTATTTTACAAAAGATACAATCCATATCACTTTAACACATAATCAAAATATTAACTGCTACGGTTCAATTATCGTAGCCCAAGCAAGCCCTCTACCAAACTTTATTGTTGTTTTATCACCGGATTGCAAATCACAGTTTTTAATTATTTTTGGTATGGAATCTTTTGTTTCAACATAACACGTACCTTTATCATTAGTCAAAATAACTACTTGCTCAAAGACATCTTCTCTAATTAAATTCCAAAATGGAAAAACCATTGTAGATAATACGATAGCTGCCACTGAAAAGGCACCTCCAAAAACCAGGCCCATTTTCTGACCATAAGTTAATTCCACAATTACCACGTACCACCTGAGCCAGAATTTGGATCAAGTTTCTTTTCAGGTATGTTCCCATGTGCCTTTTTTGTGTGCCTTTTGAGACGTTCCGGATCATGTAATTCCAAACCACATACGTCACATTTGGTTTCATTATCTTTGTCTTTATTTCGTTTGAATAAACCCATAATTTAGTAAATTTTTAAAATACATTATAAAGGATGCTGAGTTTTTGAAAATCTGATGAATCTAAAAAACATCACAGTGTTAGGTTCTGGTATAATGGGACATGGTATTGCACAAGTTTCAGCTACAGCAGGATACAACGTAGTTCTCAGAGATATCGAGCAGGGATTTTTAGATAAAGCAATGGAGAAAATAAAATGGAGTCTAGATAAATTAGCAACTAAAGGAAAAATTTCACAGCAAGAAGCAAACTCAATTTATTCAAGAATCACACCAATAGTCAATCTTGCCGAATCTGTAAAAAACGCACAACTTGTAATTGAGGTGGTTCCAGAAATTATGGAGCTAAAGAAAAAAGTTTATGCGGAATTAGATGCAGTCGCAGACAAAGATGTCATTTTTGCATCAAATACAAGCACACTGCCAATTACAGAGATTGCAAATGCAATATCACGCCCAGAAAAATTTATTGGAATTCATTTTTTCAATCCACCACAGCTAATGAAATTAGTCGAAGTGATTCCTGGAGAAAAAACATCACAAGAGGTAATTGATTTAACTCAAGAATATGTAAAATCTATAAAAAAAGAATCTGTCCTATGTAGAAGAGACGTACCAGGATTTATCATTAACAGATTATTCATTCCGATGGTCCATGAAGCATGTTATATGATGGACAGAACAGGTGCAACAATGACTGAAATCGATTCTGCGGTGAAATTCAAACTTGGTTTTCCAATGGGAATTTTTGAGTTAGCTGATTTTACAGGAATGGATGTGATACACAAAGCAACAATAGAGATGCATTTACGTGATAAAAAAGTAATTTTGCCACACCCGACAATTGAAAAGATGTTTAATGCAAAAAAACTGGGTCAAAAATCAGGCGAGGGGTTTTATAAGTATTCAGATGAAAAATATGAACGCGTTCCATTATCAGAAGAGTTGGCAGACAAATGCAATCCAATCCAACTTGTTGCAAATATTTTAAACAATGCAGCTTGGCTTGTTACAAATAAAGCCAGTGATATTGAGGAGATTGAAAAAGCCGCACAGTTAGGCCTTGGATTAAAAAAGCCGTTATTTGAGACAGCAAAAAAGATAGGAATCAAAAATATTGTAAACGAGTTAAAACAACTAGCTTCAAAACATGGCAAGTTTTACGAGCCAGATCCATTGCTAGTTTCTATGCAGTGATTAATTCAAGAATTTTCTTTACAGCGTCTTTTGGAGAATCAACTCCAATAATTTTGACATTTTTTCTATGATCCACATATCCGTCGATGAATCTATCAGCTGCTCCACCGGTATTTCTAATTGCAACCATTGGTTTTTTGTACATATATGCGGCACATATTTCAGATAAGGTTCCAGACCCACCACCAACTATAATGATACCGTCAGCAGACAGAGCATTTAGAAAATCCCTTGTCAGTCCCATTCCACTTGGAATTACAACATCACAAAATTCATTTGCAAATGATGCATCATCCTGAGGAATAATTCCAACAGTTAACCCATTTGCGTCATGTGCCCCATGAGATGCGGCTTTCATTACACCCCCCAATCCACCCGTAATAAGAACACAGTTAGACTTTGCCACTTCGCGACCGATCTCATATGCAATTTTTTCATGGTCTGGAGTGCAACCATTATCATTATGCCCGATTACCAGAATCTGGACTCTCTTTGTCAATATTATAGATAATAATTTGCTATCTAATATCTTTCCTAACGCAAAGGATATTAGATAATAAAATACAATATTAGTATGGAAAATCGTTCAATGCCAGTTTGTTTTACAGAAAAACAATACAAAATGATCGAAGAGTTTGCCAAGAGAAACGGTATGCTCAATGCAAGCCAAGCTCTTGAAAAGATCTTAAACAGTTAAACACTTTTTGTTATCTTTTGTTTTATTGACACAGTATTTATCGAAGCACCACAAAAGGTTTGATTTTATTTTCTAAATGACAGATCAGATGAAGAATTGTAACAAGTTTCTGACGACTATAGTTTTTCAGTGATTTCTTTTTTTATTTTATCAATTGTAGCAGAAAATACTTTAATTTGACTATCAATTAATGAGATTTTCATCAAAAGAGGATCATTGTTCCAATCAAAGTTTTCTTGAATATCTTTTAACATTATCCCATATTCATTGCATTGAGTTATGATATTTTTACCCAATAATGGGTCTTCAAAGAGATCACCAATGTATCCAATGTCACTTTTTATGTTTGGGATTATAAAGTATACAATAGATTCCAAATTTTTCCTAGAGGATAAAATTATTTTCTGTTTGGTTTCTTCAGCATTATTATTTAGATAGTCTGTCAAGCCTTGCCTTAATTCATAATGATTCTGTCGTATTGTCTCCAAATTAGATATGATTCTATGACTAAATACGGTCAGTCTTTTTCTCTCTCTCTCATCATGTCGTTGTTCAATGTTTTGTATATTCAAAACTAATTCAGCAATTTTTTCTTGTTGCTCTTCAGATCGACGTTGTTGATTGTTTGAATAAATCAAGATGGTAATGGTAATGGATATGCCTATTCCAGTTTCAATCACAGATGTAATCCAGTTTGTTGAGTCATTAAAGATGAATATCGGAGCATTGAAAATCAAATGTATAAGAAAGATTGTCAAAAACATGACTATAGGGATCACAAAAAATAACAATCTTATTTTTTGATTTATCGAATTTTTTCCTTTTTGCATGGTTTTAAACTAAATTTCATATTTCTCATTGTAATTTATAGAAATAGCTAAAACAAATTGGTCATCTTTTCACATAGAGGTTTTAGAATTCTTCAATGTATCAGTCATTTGTGTTCCGTTTAGATTAAACTATCAAGTCGGATTCTTTGGCATAGTTTTCTGATTATGTGTGATTTTTAGAACAAAAAGAGATCAGAATTTTAAAGTTGAACAGTGCAATATCCATGAAATCAGTTATCGTTTTGTTTATTTATGACACTATAACTAATATTTTCATGAAAACTACCAATAAAAAAACAGTTAGCGATAAATTGAAAAAAGTTAGAATGGAAAAGAAAACAGATGTGGAATTCCCACCTTCAAAGGGAATTCAAAAACAATCAGAACTTCCTAAAAAAAGCAACAAGAGAAAATCACATAAAGCAATTCAGTAAATTACAATAACCGAAACTGTCTAAAGGTAACATTTTAGGAGAACAAAAGGAGATCAGAATCTAAGATAATAGGGGAACGATAGTAATCTTAAATCTCACACTTGACTGGTTGCAAAAAAATGTAATAATGATACAGCGATACCAAAATACGCCACAATTGTGGTAATATCGCTAATAATAGTTGCAATTGGGCCCGTAGCTGTTGCTGGATCTATTCCAAATTTCTCAAAAATAATTGAAATGTATGTAGAAAAAAATGTTTGAAATATCATACTTAGAAAAATAGAGGAACCTATTACAATTCCAAGGTCAAATTGTCCCCAACCAAAAAATACTGCTGCAAAAAGAGATATTGCAAAAATGAATCCCAGAAACGACCCAATTTTTATTTCTCTAAATAGATAACGTCTTAAAGAAAAATTTGGTTCTAATGCAATCATCCTAATTACCAGTGTTTGAGATTGAGTTCCTACAGCATCACTAAGATAAACAATGACAGGAATAAACGAAGCAAGGATAAGGTATTCATTGAGAAATGATTCAAAGTTGGAAATAATTGCGGCTGCCACTAATCCTCCAAGAAGCCCAATAAACAAAGAGGGCAAACGTGCCTTCACTAATCTAGAGGCAGGTGTCTCAAGTGATTCAATCTCTTTAATTTTATAATGTATTCCTCCAGATCTCAAAACATCTTTTCTTACTTCATGATGAAATATGGAAAGAATTGTTTTGTGAGGAATTACACCAAGCAAATGGTTTTCCTTGTCTACTACTGGGATAGACCAAAAGCCATGTTTTAGAGCAAGATAAACTGTCTTTTCTTGATGAGTATCTTCTGTAATATGGATAACATTTTTTATCATTAATTTTTCAGCTAGAGTTTCGTTATTTTCTTGTAGTATTTCCTTTAATGATATTACACCTACTAATTTTTGGTTATGATCTATTACATACACATATCCAATAGTCTCAAACTGTTTAGCTTTTTTGGCCAAAATTTCTTTTATGTAACCAACATTATTTTCTGGATTAACTGTTAGAATTTTTTTTGTGATCTGATCCTTTGCCTTTTCAAGATTATTTTTCAAACTATTAGTTTTCATATTTTTTATCTGACTAATAACAATAGAGTTAATTTTTAAATTTGACATTAAAATAGATCAAAAATATTCCAAAATAATTATAATTTAAGATTTATTTGTTAGTACTTTAATATTGGAAAATAAAAAAGATTAGAAAAAAGGTTTGATTTTATCTTGGGTGCCCATACGGTGTTCCAAAATCTGCACCGTAAGCAGTTATGGTGAAATTAATAGGATCAACAGCGTCGTTGAAAATTGTCACAAACCAACTATGTGAACTAACAGCAATATTTTCAGACATTTGAATATGCTGGAACTCAGACTAGCATATCTAATACAGTAGATCACCCTTATCATAATTGGTATGAAGCCGTTTTTCACTTGAGATACAATGACGTTATCATTTCTTAACTCATAGAATCCTAGTGTGCTTATGGTAACACAAAAAGGGATTAGAATTTGTTTTTTCTGATTTTGTATTAACTTAAATTATTTCAATTATAACATAGCATATGGGATTATTTAGTAAAAAGCCAACATATTGCACTATTTGTAACAAAGAACTCACACATAAACACAAACCCAAAAAAGAGTGGAATATCAAAGGACCACTTTGCGGAGATTGTCATTTTGACAAATCAAAGGAATACTATGAGGGAAAAGTAAGACAGGCATGTGTGTCATGCGGAACAACAAAGATCATCTCAGAGTTATGGGAGCCAAGATGGCAATGGGATATGGTAGGCTTGTTGTGCAAAGAATGCTTTGATAAAAAAGAGGGATCGTTTGAAGTAAAGAAAAAATTTTGTGCACTATGCGGAACAACGATGGGATTCATCAGACATAATCCAAAAAGCAAATGGATGATAGAAGGTCAACTCTGCAGAAAGTGTTGGGATGAAAAGAAGGCAAAGTTGGGGTAAAGATGGGATTTTTTAAGAAATTTACTTGTGACGTTTGTAGTAGTAAATTTTCACATCAAGAAGAACTGATGAATCACAAGCAAATAGTACATGGAAAAGATTTGCAGTATGATTGTAAAGAGTGTAAGAAATATTTTTCAAACATGGAAGATATGAGAACACATTTGCAAAGAGAGCACAGTTACAAAAAAGACAGGTAACTAGATTGCCTTGACTGTTTTAACTACAGGAGGTCTTGCCTTTGTAAATACTCTGAATCCACAAATACATTTGATTTCAGGTAGTCTGGACAATTCAGTATTTGAAACATTAGTTCCGCATCTCAAACAAGAGTAAATTACATCAAATGTTTCAGTAGTTTCTTGAACACTTTCAGTTTCAGAGTTTTCTTCAACCATGTTTATCATCAAAATTTCTATAATTTAAGGATACCAGATTATGTTAGGGATAATTCAATGTAAACATCATCAGGAATCTTTAGTCTCATTAATTGTCGGATTGCTTTATCATCGGCACTAATGTTAATGATTCTTCGATGCATCTTCATCTCCCATTTTTCATATGTTTCAGTTCCGCTACCACATGGAGATTTTCTTGTTGCAATATGTAGTTTCTTAACAGGAAGTGGGGTTGGTCCTTTAACTTTCACACCGGTTTTTTTACCAATGCCCATAATCTCACCACAGACACCATCGAGTTTAGCAAGACTGATGCTAGTTAGTTTGACACGAGCAGTTTGAGTCATCTCAACTCAACCTATGGTTTGAACTCTTCAGTGATTTCCTTAACAATTCCTGCTGCAATAGTTGCACCCATATCTCTGAGTGCAAATCTACCCATTTCAGGAAATTCTTGGAAAGTTTCTATACAAGTTGGTCTTACAGGTCTGATTTTGACAATTGCTGCATCACCGACTTTAAGAAACTTTGGATTCTCTTCTTCAACTGCACCAGTAGCTGGATTAATCCTTTGGAGGAATTCAGTTATAGTTGCTGCAACTTGGGCAGTGTGGCAGTGCATGACTGGAGTGTAACCAGGTGCAATAGCTGTTGGATGATGAATGACTATAATTTGTGCTTTGAATTCTTTGGCAACCTTTGGTGGTGCGTCTGGAGTTCCAAGTACATCGCCTCTTTTGATATCTTTCTTTTCAATACCTCTAAGGTTGAATCCAATGTTGTCACCTGCTTCTGCAGTTGGCATTTCTGTGTGGTGAGTTTCAATTGATTTGATTTCACCTAGAGCGCCAGAAGGCATTACGATGATTTTTTGTCCTGCTTTCATGATTCCTGTTTCAACTCTACCTACAGGTACAGTACCTACACCAGTAATGGTGTAAACATCTTGAATTGGAACACGTAATGGTTTGCCAGTTGGTTTTTCAGGTAGTGTAAAGTCATCAAATGCTTGGAGGAGTGTCTTTCCAGTGTACCACGGCATGTTCTCGGATTTTTTAACCAAGTTGTCACCTTTCCATCCAGAAATTGGAATAAAGGGTACATTTTCTAATTTATAACCTACAGATTTTACTAGTTTTTCGCCTTTTTCTTTTGCGGCTTTGTATGCTGCCTCTTTGTATTCAACTGAATCCATTTTGTTAATGGCAACAATGATTTGACCCACACCTAGTGTTTTTAGCAAAAATGCATGCTCTCTTGCTTGACCACCTGCAGCAATTGCAGTATCAGTTTCACCTTCTTTTGCTGAAAGTACTAAAATAGCTGCATCTGCTTCAGAAGCACCAGTAATCATGTTTTTGATAAAGTCTCTGTGACCAGGGGCATCAATTAATGTAAAAAAGTATTTTGCTGACTCAAACTTTTGGAAAGCAAGATCAATTGTAATACCTCTTTCTCTTTCATCTTTAATATTATCCATAACCCACGCATACTTGAAAGTATCACCTTTTCCAGTCTTCTCGGATTCAACTCCGTGTGCTGCAATAGTTCTCTCATCTACAACACCCAGATCCATTAAGAAATGACCCATAGTTGTTGATTTTCCATTATCAATATGACCCGTAACAATCAGGTTCAAGTGTGGTTTAACTGCCATATCAAAACGGTATTCGAGGGGATTTATTACTGTTATGAATTTTTGAAAAAAATCTAGAATTTTTTCAAGAATTTTTAGAACAAAAAAATTTAAAAAATTACACATAAATCAAAGGGGAAATGAGAGAAGTCATGAAAATTACAGTTTCAGTTATTAAAGCAGATGTAGGTGGAATTGGCGGACATACCAGACCTAGTGATGCACTAATAGAGGGAGTTAGAAAGACTGTCAAAAATTCTGGTGATTTATTGATTGATCATTATATCGGATATTGTGGGGACGATGTCCACATTGTCATGTCACATACCCATGGAATGGACAATGATAAAATTCACAAATTAGCATGGGATTCATTTATGGCAGGAACGCAAGTTGCAAAACAAGAAGGACTTTACGGAGCAGGTCAAGATCTTCTAAAGGATTCTTTTTCAGGAAATGTAAAAGGAATGGGACCTGGTGTTGCGGAGATGGAATTTGAAGAAAGACCAAACGAAGCATTCACAGTTTTTGCTGCAGACAAAACAGAACCTGGCGCATTTAATTATCCAATTTACAGAATGTTTGTAGATAGTTTAAGCAACACAGGACTAATTGTAAACCAATCACTTGCAAGTGGCGTGATAATTAATGTCATGGATGTAGAAGAAGGCAAAATTGCAAAACTTTCATTGTGGGAAGACAAGCCAACAATTGAAGCAGCTTTAATGTATCCAGGAAGATATGTAGTTTCAACAGTTACAACAAAACAAGGAGAGCCAATTCTTGCAGCATCGACAGATAGACTGCACAACATTGCAGGAAGATATGTCGGAAAAGATGATCCAATATGCTTAATCAGAACACAAAAGAATTTTCCAGCAACAGAAGAAGTAGGTAGTGCGTTTAACAATCCACACTATGTTGCAGGAAACACACGAGGAAGTCACAACATGCCGCTAATGCCAGTAAAACTAAACTCTGCAGCATCGATCAACTTTTGCATTCCAATTGTAGAAGCACTAGTCTTTAGCATGCACAATGGAAAACTGATAGGTCCATTTGATGGATTTTCAACTCCTGATTGGGATTACATAAGAGAGATCGCAACGAAAAAAGCACTTGCAATGAGAAGTCAGGGATTCATTCATCCAGCGACACTTGTTCCGTCAGAATTAGAATATGCTGAAGGATACAGAGCTAGAATGGAGATATTAGAAACCAAGATGAAGCCAGTAGATGAATCTGCGGCAAAGTCCCAAAAGAAAGAAAATTACGAAGATCCAGATTAGAATTGAGAAAAAGTTAAAAGAAATCATATCATACCAAAATCACCCTTGCAGCGAATCTTGAAGGTTTTTGATTGGAGGACTTACATTTTCACAGCAGTTGCAGTAATTTCATTTTCAAATTTTATGGCAGTATTATTTGGGCAAACCATACCAGGAATATTTGTGACGTTTTTTAGATATGCAGGAGAGATAATAATTTTAGGGGCGGTCTTTTTGTTTGCACTAGCATGGCTGTTAAAGGCAAGGCCGCACAATCGTCCAAAGAGCTATTCAATAGTAGTCTTTGATGTATATGGAAGAAAAAGCGAGATAAGTGACATCCGTACTGAGTTTAAGACTCATGATGTAGCTTGGAGCTTTATGAAACAGTACAAAAAATCATACCCATTATACAATTTTGCCATGGTATCCAAACTTTCAAAATCAGACAAGCCAACTATTTTCAGATACATCTAATCAAAGTTTTGGGATAATCAAGATTCAGACTTTTATTCAGGTTGATAGGATAGAACTAGAGTGAAGTTTTCTATTCTAGCTGATGCATTCAGTAAAATGGAATCAACTACAAAGAGATTAGAGCTAACGCAGCATCTCGTAGAATTATTTGAAAAGACCCCACAAGATATAATTTCAAGAATTGTTTATCTCTTACAAGGAAAATTAAGACCAGATTTTGAGGGAATTGAATTAGGAGTTGCAGAAAAGCTAGCAATAAGAGCAATAGCAAAATCAGCAGGTTCAGACAATGCCGAAAAGAAAATCGAAGATGAATACAGAAAAAGTGGGGACTTGGGACATGCAGCATCCAAGATTTTAGAGCAAAAAGAGCAGACCACATTCATGGTTCAAGACATCACAGTTGAGCGAGTCTATGAGAACTTGTTTACAATTGCAAAACTAGAAGGCTCAAAGACTCAGGACAGAAAGATGAAATACATTTCAGGATTGCTCAACGATGCAAGTCCAGTTGAAGCTAAATTCATCCTAAAGATTTTACTTGGAACACTGCGATTAGGCATTGCAGAAAATACAGTAATGGATGCACTTGCCATTGCGTTTACAGGCAATAAAGAAAACAGAAAAATTTTGGAGTATGCATACAATGTATCAAGTGATCTAGGAAAGGTTGCAGAGACTATTGCAAGCAAAGGACTGAAGGGAATAGAAGAATTTGAAATTAATTTGTTTAATCCCATACGACCAATGCTAGCAGACAGAGTAAAAAGCGAAGAAGAAGCAATGGAAAAACTAGGAAACAAGTTTGCTGCAGAATACAAACTAGATGGAGAGAGGGTTCAACTACACATTGAGGGAGAGAAGGTAGTATTATTTTCAAGAAGCTTGGAAAACATTACAAGCTATTATCCAGATATCGTAGAAAAAATTCCAAAAGCAATTCAAGCACAAAAAGTAATTTTAGAAGCAGAGGCAGTTGCAATCAATGAAAACACTGGTGAGTTTTTACCATTCCAAGAGCTCATGCATCGAAGAAGAAAATACCAAGTAGAAAAAGCAGTATCACAGTATCCAATCACTGTAAACTTTTTTGATGTGTTGTATCATGATGGAAAAAGCTGTTTGGAATTAGGATACAAAGAAAGAAGGAGTCTTTTAGAAAAAATTGTAAAAGAAGATGACTTTGCAAAGCACATACCAATGAATATCATAAACAATCAAAACGAGATTGGAGAATTTTTGGAAAACAGTATCAACTCTGGATGTGAGGGAGTGATGTTAAAGATGCTAGACAAGCCATATCAAGCCGGCTCCAGAGGAAGTTACTGGTTAAAACTAAAACGAGAATACAGAAATGAACTTGGTGACAGTCTTGACCTTGTAGTGATTGGCGCATTTTTTGGAAAGGGTAGACGAACTGGAAAATATGGAACCTTACTTTTAGCTTCATACGATTATGACACTGACATGTTTACAAGTATATGTAAAGTTGGAACAGGGTTTACAGACGAGGATCTGGATCAGCTCTATCAGATTCTATCAGACAAGGTAACAATAAAAAAGAATCCAAGAATAGACAGTGAGATGGAAGCTGACGTATGGTTTGAACCAGAACTAGTAATCGAAGTGGTTGCATCTGAAATAACTCTGAGTCCCATTCACAAGGCAGCAAGAAATGAAATTAGAAAAGACACGGGACTGGCATTGAGATTTCCAAAGTTTACTGGAAAAATAAGACTGGAAAAAGATGCCGAGGATGCATCAACTAACGAAGAGGTAATGACGCTGTTCAAAGGGCAGAAAAAAGTAGCTCATAACAAAAATTTAATGTAATTTATGCGCAAAAATTGCAACAAATCATAGAGGATTTAAATTACCTGAGCATATTTTGAAATTTAGAAATGTATAGCGGAGAGCTTGAAGTTCAAGCAAAAAGAAAGGCTATAGCAGTTTTACAAGACGAAATCAACAGAATCTTAAACGCAGCCAGAGAACTTGCAACACTACCAGACCTGATGATGAAAAAAGACAAGACAGGTATCAAAAATGCACTGGAGCAAATATCAACTATCGAAGAAGAAGTAGAAAATCTTAGAAGAAAAATTACTAGAGAAGTAGCTGACGTGGGAGGTTTAATCATGAATAGAGAAAACCTTCTCAATACAGCATACACAATGGATGAGATTGCAGGTTACATCACCGGAATAGCATTCAAACTTTCTAACATCAAGATAACTACACTGAAAAGTGCAAAGCTGGACGTAGACATCACAAAGTTGATTGAATTGGTAGTAGACGAAGTTTACAAACTAAATGAAATCATACGTAGTCTAAACACCAATACTGCTAATGCGATTGAACTAGCACAAGAAACACAGAAGATAGAACGCGAAATAGACGTCAAATACAGACAAGCAACAATCAAGCTTTTATCAGAAGTTACAAACGTCAAAGAATTATTGCTGATAAAAGACGTAATTGAGGGAATTGAAGAAATGTCAGACAAATGTCAACGTGTCTCAGATTCTTTCATACTATTAGCATTGAGTCTATAACAAAACCACCACCCATCTTTTTACTTTAAAATTTTTATCTTATTTTGTAAAAAAAATCAGCCACAACCAAGATAGATCGTCTCAAAGAAATTACATCACTTAAAAATGAAAAAAATATCAGAAAAGCAAGTAAAGAAAATCAAACAGAGAATAATTGAGGCTTGCAAAAATGACTCTGGTCATACAAAAAAGTTATGCGTAGATTCAGACTAGAGAATTCATATACGCAGGTTATTTAAAAAAAACTAGATGAGAACAGAACTAATTGAAAATAGAATCATCGTATGGAATATTGAAGATTCACGCAAATTATTTAGTCATGGATATTACGGCAAGCCAATTGGGATTCCAAAACCAAAGCCTGAAGAAATCAATGTCCCATTAATCTTAGATCTTATCGAAGGATTGTACCTACTTGAGAATAAAAAAATCACCATTTACAAATTAAATCAAAAGATAGCAGTTGAAGAGATGACAGGCCTGTGTAAAAAAGAATATCATGATTTTGATAAAAAATATTTAGTGTACAAGAACTTTCGAGACAAAGGGTATGTGATTAATCCTGGAATTAAATTCGGATGTGATTTTGCAGTGTATGAAAAAGGACCAGGCATTGATCATGCGCCATTTTTGATTCAGGTGTATAGCAGAAGCGATCCAATCACATCGACTGGAATTGTTTTGGCAGGAAGACTTGCAACTACAGTAAGAAAGCAATTCATTTTGGCAATACCAAGAGGAAAAGACAAAGTAGATTTTCTTGCGCTAGATTGGTGGAAAGCTTAGACTTTTTTTATGTGTCCAGCTATTCTATCATAAATCTCAAAGAGTTCTTTTGTAATTCCAAATTCAAGGTGATTCTTCCATTTGTTTCGAATTCTAATGGCATCATCAGTGGGCTCTACATAGATTGTAGCGTCATGAATTGATTGTTTTGCAATCATCTCGTTTAGTGTGCTGTCTTCATTTAGTCTTCTTGCAAGACTGCCGCTACCATCCCACTCTACTTTAAGAATTTTTTTTGAGGAAAAATGTCCCTTTGTTGTAAGTTTAGTTTTAGCGACGTAATTTATGACTCCCTGATCAGTTTGCTTTCTAACAATAAAGTGTGCTTGGTATCTATCAAGTGCGCCCCATGGCATTGGATTTGGATCTTGCATCTTTACCCCTTTTGAATAATTTGAATCACGTCAATGTTAGAATTATTAACATCAAGACAACCCTTGTTTGTCATCATTCTAGGTGTTTGAGAAAAATATCTACTGTAATAATCACCTTTTTCAACATCATCAGTTCCAATTTGTTTTGATTTAGAATCAACTCCGATCTCTTTTAGCATATCAGAAAATTTCTCAGGCCATGATTGTAAGACAAATGTGTCTGGCTCTGAATCATGCATAAATAACAAAAAACTATACCCACAAATAAAGATATCAAGAAATTATTTGCTTAGAGAACAATCCAATTAAATCCAGAGCTTATCGTAGAATCCTTATTCCCCTTATGGGTGGGATTCATGTTTTTAATAGATATGATTAATCTGATAAAGTTTCAAACATTAAGATTATAATCACTCTAACGTAGAAATGAATGGAAAACAAAAAGAGACTAGAATTTAGTTTTTAGTCTATAATTATTCAAAAATAATAATTATTATTCACATGCAGTAATGGTGTTTGCGCCACTGCCACCAGAACAAACATCAATTTCTGATCCACCATCCAAGGTATCATCGTCTGCTTGGCCCCAAAGAAAGTCATTACCATCTTCTCCAAAAATAGAGTCGTTGCCTAATCCGCCAGTTATCCTATCGTTACCAAATGAGCCATACAGTATATCCATTCCTAACTGTCCCCAAATTTTGTCATTGCCATCTCCGCCATCTATTTTGTCATTGCCATCTCCGCCAACAAGATAATCATTACCTGTTCCTCCAAAGATACAGTCATCTCCTCCCCTGCCAAAAATTCTGTCATCTCCGCCAAGACCGTTAATCAAATCATCACCAGTGGTTCCAATCAATACATTGTTGTTTTCATTTCCATCAATTACTGAGGTAAATTGCTCAATTGTCTTACCACAATAAAGGGTCAGTGAATTTAGTGGAGCGCTGTCATCGTTTTGGATTGTACCAACTCCGGTTCCATCTAAAATGGATGCATTAGTTGTACCAGATAGTGTAACATTAAATGTTTCATCTGGTTCGACGGTTATATCACCGATTACTAGGACGTCAGTTGGTTTGTTTGTTTCACCTGGTGCAAATATTATTGTGCCAGTGGTGGCAACGTAATCAAAGCCAAGATTTGCTGTTCCATCACCGGTTACATAATTTACTGTAACGGGTGATGCTGATGAGCTTGATAGTGAGACTGTAAATGTGGCGAGTTTGTTACCAGAGTTGCCTTCAGTTACTGTAACATCACTAATTGAGACAGTTGGTGGAGCACTTCCTCCAACAGGATCAATGATTTGTCCATTGATAGTACCATCTGCATCTCCCAATTTACCATCTTGAATAGTTATGACTATGGTTTGATCTCCATTATTACTACTAACAAGAGATGAGATATTTGTCCAAGTTCCTGCATTGATTTTCCAGAATTGAGTTCCAGTGGGAACATTTGATGGATATGTGATTGTAATTGCGGCACTAGAGCTAGGAGCAATTCCAGTTACAGTATAAGTAAAAAAGCCAAACGGAAATGATAGTGTCGGTTTTCCTATAGTTGGTAATGTAGATTCCGCAATTGCTGAAAACGATGTTATCCCTCCATTGTTAGTAGAAAACTGTACGTTTCCTGCACCAGTTGCAGATGGGATCAAAACAGATGCCGGAGTAGTTGCTAAAATTGCATTATTTGCACGGATTCTTCCATACCCATAAACAGTATCAAATCCAAGTGCTGCAGGACTTGGATTGACAAGATCAAGCGCAGTGTTTTGAATAGTGGTTCTTACTTGTTGGGGTGAAAGATTTGTGTTTTTTTCAAGCAACAATGCTGCAAGTCCTACAACGTGTGGTGTTGCCATAGATGTACCAGAGAATGCAACAAATCCGCCTCCGTTTATCGGTGCTCTAAGAGAAGTAACTGAAACGCCAAGTGCAACAACATCTAACTCTATTCCTTCGTTTGAAAATGAGGTTCTGCCGTCGTTTTTATCTATTGCTCCAACAGTTATTACTTTTGACGCACATCCAGGTGATGTGATGCCATTGATAGAACCACTATTTCCAGCTGCCACTGCTACAACTACTCCTTGATTAACAGCATTGTTTACAGCCTGTGCGTCCAGATTTGAATCACATGCACCTGTGTAAAGAGTCGAACCCCCAAGGCTGAGATTTATTACATCTGCGCCATTTGAAACACACCAATTAATTCCATTAATGACATCAGATGACCATCCACTTCCAGTACTGTCAAGAACTTTGGCTGCCATAAGCGATGCATCAGGGGCTACTCCCTTATAGAGAGCATCTCGCGATGCGATTATTCCTGCAACATGTGTGCCATGTCCATGATCATCAGTAGCATCATTATCAATATTTACAAAATCTTTTTCCGCAACAAGTGGACGCAATGCAGGATGGGTGTCGTCTATACCAGTATCCACAACACATACTTTGACGTTCTTACCAGTAATTCCTGAAGATTGAACCAGATTTGCACCAATTTGTGGAACGCTAACGCTCAAAGAAGCATGCACTATCGTATCGTCAAGCACTTGTGCAACATTTGGGTCGGATGCAATTTCCGTGATTTTATTTTGATCAACTTGTACTACCACTCCATTAAAATTTTCAAGATCTTGTTTGATTTTACCACCTTTTTGTTCTAGTTTGTCTTTGTCTGCTTTTGTTACATTATCTTTGTAGATTACAATTATTCTTTTTTCGTTTGGTTGTAGCCCCAGATGAGCCTTGATTTGATCATCGTTAGATGATTCAAGTGATATTTTGTCACTGTTTTTAATTTCTTTAGCATTAGAATCTGTAACTTTCTTTTTGTCTGTATCGGCATTCGCAGAAGATACAGCAATATTTGAACTGAGTAAAATAATTGCAAGAACAGAATATATGAGAATTTTCTTCAATAATTTCCTAAATTTTCCATTAACTTAAGGATTAGGAAAATCAGTAGAATTCAGTTTTTAATTTCCATTTTCATTCGTAAATATGGAAATTATATGCAATATCACAATTTTTGATTTCAGTTTTCATGCCTAAATCTTGGGATTATAACCAAATGTGCTCTAAACTTGTCCTTTTTTGTTCAAGTGTGAAAACCATTCCATACCAAATTAAATCAGAAAAGATTAGATTCTTGATTTTAATTGATCCAATTAAATAATACAAAAGTTTTGTATGTATGTCTATGCTAAAATTTCAGGGCAAAGTTGCTCTAGTAACAGGCAGTGGGACTGGAATCGGACAAGCAATTGCTAAAAAATTTATTGAAAACGGCGCCAGTGTGATTATTTTAGGTAGAAGACGAGAGCCCTTAGAAGAAACATCAGTCATGCTAAAAGAAATAATTTCCAAAGTAAATAGCGGTGCCACTGTAAGAATTTTCTCCGGTGTTGATGTCAGCGATGAAGTTGGAATTAATAACATGTTTGACACGCTAAAAAAAGAAAACATCACAGTTGATTATGTAATTAATAATGCAGGTGTTTCAGGACCTGTCACTTGCTTTGCAAATGCGCCACTAGATGAGTTCAAAAGTACAGTAGATATTCACTTGACTGGAACATTTTGGGGTTCAGTTCAAGCACTAAAAGTAATGAAAGAAAACGGAAAGATTGTTACAATTTCAACATTTTTCACAGAAGAAAGACCACTTGAGCAAAGACCGTACAGATTCAGAAGTCCATACACTGCATCACAAGGCGCAAAAAACAGACTAGTAGAGGCAATGTCTTGGGAATTAACAGATAAAAAAATCATATCGATTGGAACAAATCCAGGTCCAGTGCATTCAGATAGAATTTACAAGACAGTTTATCCAAAAGCTGCAGCAGAATTTTTACGAGTAAGCGGTTTTGAGGACTTGACACCAGTTCAAGTCGATGCTGCAAACAAAGAACTGTTACCATTATTGGGAGAAGATCAAAATATAGTCAAAGACGGAATTGCAAAAGCTGCACAAAAACTAGCACAAGAAAATGGAAAAGACATTCAAAAATTAACTGTAACTCTTACTAATCTATTAAATAAAATTCAAAGCATTGCAGAAAAAGTTCAAAACAACACATCACACATGATTGCAGACCAGCAGTTCTTATCACAAGGACAAGTTGCAGAATCTATTTTGAATCTATGCGATGACCAAATTGCAAAAATTCTAAACGGCAAAATCATTCCAGGGGACAGAGTATTTTACCCAGTCAAACCACATATTGGCACCACCACACCAGGTGTACACCAACCAGACTTTACTGGAAAATCAGTTGTCTTTACAATTGATGCGACTGAAAAATCAGATGCGCAAAGAGTGGAATATCTGGCACAGCACGTTACAAAAAACGGTGGCAAAGTTGCATGCTTTATCTCTGAATCAACTCCAAAAGAATTACAAGAATACATTAGCGAAAAATTCCATTCTCATATAGTAAATCTCAAGAATCCAGACGATGTCCAGAGATGGCTAAATACGGCAAAGACCAACCTCGGCAGCATCCTAGCAGTAATTCACGTGACAGGAAAACTGCCAAACATTGCAAAATTAACAGAACTATCAAGGGCAAAATGGCAAGAACTAGTTGAAAAATTCATCATAACTCCTGCTATTGTAGGACAAAGAGCACTGGAGCAGTTTGTTCCAGGGGGAGACAAAGATCCACGATTATACAAAGATGCAAAGGGTGCCATGATGATAATTGGTCCGGATTTACCATCAGGTGCCAAAGTCACAGGATTGCAAAGAGCCCAAGTGGAGGTATTTCGCGGAGCATTAAGGCCATTTACAACTACAGTAAACCAAGAACTAAGCGATGTTCTTAACTCAAAGATTAGAATATTCTCAATATTTCCAGGTTCAATTACTGGAACAGAGCCAAACAATGAGAGAATTGCTCAAGCATTGAATTTCCTAGTATCAGATAATGCTGCAGATTCATCTGAAGTCATATTTTGTGTTGATGAATCAAGATAAGGATGAAAAAATTCTCTGAGATCAAAGTCGGAGATGAATTTTTTTCCACATGCAGCATTTCAGAAAAAGAACTGGCAGAATATCTCAAGTTCTCCAGAATAAAAAATGCGTTTTTAGAAGATATGCAAAATACAAAACAAAAACTAGTTTCAGGCAGAGCCATACTATCAAGAATGGAGGGTGAATTTACCAGACTGAGTCAAATTTACGGAAATTACATCATATTTGTTGGAACTGACGGGGATTCAGAATGGGAAAACAGAAGCACCAGATTTCTAAAGCCATTGTACACAGACGAAGTATTGAAAATAAAATTCACCGTATCTGCAAAAGAAGACATTGATGATGAGTTTGGGAAAATTGCAATAAACTATGAAGGAACAAAACAAGACGGAGAGATAGTAGTAATATCAAAGAAAAACTGGTATCGAATTAAAAAAACAGTATCAAGATAGTTGGTAAAAATACTAAACTAATACTTGTTCATGATTTTGTTTTCCTAAACAATATTTTGCCAAATTTTGAATGGTAATCTTTGCAATTGTAATTTTTTGAACCTACTTCAAAGATGATGAAAGCAACAAGAGATTACAAAAATTTATTTAAATAATAATTAAAAACTAAACAAATCTTAAGAGAATTTTTTATAGATTTAATTTTCATGATGTCATAAATAAGCTTGAGAGAATTTGAGAGACGATTTTGCAGAATATACAAAATGTATCGGATGCAACACATCATTGTTATTATGTTACTGTGATTGTCCTAAATGTGGAAAAAGAGAGAATTGTAGATGTACTCTTATGCCAATCAAACAAAATGAACTAGATTATTAATTGCAATGAAAATTAAATCAAATTTCACGTAAATTATTTCTCGCTCTTTGGAACGTGTTCCTTACAATAACATTTCAAGTCAGTACATTCTTTCATTTCATGTGTGTACTCATCAAGAGGGACCTTCTTTGTTTCACAGAAACATACGTCTGCTGGTGCAAAGCACTTCATACAATAGCTCATGGGATTATGATGCATTACACAATAATAAAGTACTTTACTTTATATATGTAAATATATTTGAATATATCCAATATATTTAAACAGATATTAATAAATTAACAATTCATCTTAAATAATATTTCCAGTAACCTGTAATGTTATGGCAACAGCCTATGTTTTGATTAATTGTGAACTAGGAAAAGAAGAGACAATAATTGAAAATCTAAAGCATCTAGATTCTGTCAAGGAAGTACATGGTACATTTGGTGCATATGATATAATTGCAAAGGTTGAACACGCTGAAAAAGAGAAACTACGCGAAATTATTGTTTGGAGTATTCGAAAAATTGAACACATTAGATCTACTCTTACTCTTATGGGAATAGAAGGGCAAAACTAGTGAGAATATGCCAAAAGCTTATGTTCTAATAGCTAATGAATCTGGAACTGAAGATTCTGTCATATCAAATCTAAATAAAATTGAAAGTGTAAAGGAGGCACATGGCACATTTGGCTCATATGATATTCTGACAAAACTTGAATCAAATGATGAGCAAAAAATTCACCATGATATTTCTAATGGGATTAGAAAAATTCAAAAAATTTGCTCAACATTGACATTATTGGTCAATGAAAAAGAAAGTTTTAGAAAAATAACCAAAAGTGAAAAAGAGGTTTTAGAAAAATACATGGCACAAGCTTTTGTCATAATTCATTGTAACAGATCACAAGAATCTACAATCTTGCAAGAACTAAAAAAAATAACTGAGGTGGTCGAAGCTGATAACCTGATTGGTTCTTTTGAGATTATTTGTAAACTTGTTGCTCCAACATATAATGATATTTCAGATATTATTAGCAAAAAGATTCGAAAGATTACAAACATTAAATCCACAATTACATTAAATGTGGTTGGGCATCAGGGTTTTAGTAAATGATTTTGTTGTGAGTTTAATGTACTAGAAAAAATCTAGTGATAAATCAAGTAAGGCATTTTATCCTTAGTATCTGGAATGGGATTTGAACACTGTCCACATTTTGGGCGAATTATTTCCGCATCAAAATCCACTTCACCTATTGCCTTTTGGCAAATCGCACACCTAATTGTTTTAGTATCATAAAGATTCAAATTTCATTTAGCCTCCTGTAACTGTATCAAATAACGCACATTCGCAGTCATCTCGTTTTCCACAATAAGGACACTTGCAATAGCAATGTGGTAGTGGGCTGTGACATTGATTACAATCAGTATAAAGATCAACCTTTTCTTCTAGTAAAATATTTGCCGACATCATGTGTACTCCAAATCTTCTATCCAACCTCCACATGAAAGACAAATTTGCATTCCTTCATCATTTTCATATCTTTCTGAACCTGGAGGACATTCACATTTTAGAACATCATACATAATTTTTATACGAAATCATGATATTATAATTCAAATTTAAAAATCTTAACAAATGTTCATTATTTTCAATTATTATCCCATATTTGTTCATATTTTATACAATCGACAATAAATTCAATTATAATTATAATGAATCATGAAAGATAAAAAAGAAAGAGACAAAGAAAAATTTAGAGAAAAACTAGCCAAAGGCGAAGTCATGGAATTTACTTGAGAAAATATGGTAAGTATTTACCAACAAATCTATGATGCAAATCTGGACAGAGAATTTGAGACAATACTGGTCAAACTTTTACGATACAATATGGCACCTGTTGTTGAAATACCTGTACGTCACTTTTTGCAAGAATATATCGTAATACGTGATGATTTTTGGAGTCAATTCGGAAAATGTAATTCATTTGATGTGGCATTTGATAGGTATTATCAATATGCAAAAAATAAATGCGCATTAATAGATTCACTCTTGGATAATCTGAATTTTGCACTTAGTTATGATCCACTAAGATCTGAACTGTCTCTGATGATGAAAGAGGGACTAACATTCTAACTTTTAGAAAATAGTTTGGAATCAAGCAATTACTTTCTATGGTTCAAAAACTCATCGCAAACAAAGGAGAAATTCTCTCATGTAGTGAGAGTATCATAATCACTGATTTTGAAACAGGTGAAATGATTTGTCAGAGTTGTGGAAGGATTTTACAAGAAAAGATTGCAGATGTAAGAAAAGAGAGATCATTTACACAAGATCAACATATGCCAACATCATTAACAATGCATGATATGGGACTTTCGACAATTATTGGAAAATCCAATCATGACTCCGTGGGAAAACCGTTGGGTTACGAAATGAAACAATCCATGAAAAGAATGAGATTGTGGGATTCTAGGAGTCAAGCAAAAACCTCTTCGGATAGAAATCTAAGAATTGCCCTGTATGAAATGGTAAAACTTAAAGAAAAACTAGGTCTTTCTGATGCCGTAATTGAAAGAGCCGCATATCTTTACAGAAAAGCTTCAAAGGCACAACTGATACGTGGCAGGACTGTCAAATCCATGGTTGGAGCATGTATGTATGCTGCATGCAGAGACATGGAGACTACCAGGACAATTATCGACATTTCAAATCATCTTCAAGAAAAACGAAAATTAATTGCAAAATCATATCGAATGTTATTTCAAAATCTAAGACTTACTGTTCCTGTAACAGATCCAATAAATTGCATCATAAAATTTGCAAATAATTTACAAATGCCTGAAATCACTAAACGAGAAGCCATAAAAATTTTTGATACTCTAAAAGAAAAAGAGCTAACTGCAGGAAAAAACCCCCATGCCGTAGCTGCTACTGTACTCTACATGGCAGGCATCAAAACTAATGTGAGCCTATCCCAACGGGATATTACAAGGATTTCTGGAATAACCGGTGTGACTATTCGTAATAGATTACAAGATTATAAAAAATACATTGAATTGTCTTAATCCTAGTTAGAATAATTGATAATGCTGTAAAATACTAAAACTAATCTTCATAGAAATATTATGAAATAGACAAAAAGTCTTATGAATACAAAATTATTTTTAATGTTATAATAGTCGAAAATCTTCTTTTATGGTATTTAGTACGATGTGTGTTACTGTGTTTTCTACATTAGGTATTGCTGATAGACTTTTTACAAAATGACTCAACTCATCTCTGTTTTTGAATTTACCTATCAATAAAATATCGGCTTGGCCAGTAACGTCATAAACAGCACAGACATTTTCATTTTCTGCAATTTTACTTTCTATTTCCAACATTTTTCCTTTAGTTGTTTTAATCTCTATTATTGCTACAAGGTCATAACCAAGTATTTGGTGATCAAGACGTGCCGTATATCCGGTAATGATTTTTTTTTGCTCTAATTTTTTTATTCTGGTAAGTACTGTTACAGTTGATAATCCAAGTTTGTATGCTAATTGTCTGGCTGACGATCTTGCATCTACAAGCAGATTCTTGAGAATTTTTGTGTCTGTCTCATCAAATTCCATATATTATAATATGTAAATAAATATTTAAGAATTTATCAGATATGTGAATGAATATTAATCTATTATGAAAATTTCTTTATATTTGGAATTTCACTCTCAATTCAAAAAATTTACTGATCATATATCATTAGATTTTTTTCTTCTAACAATGCATGTAAGTTATGAACAGAACGATACACATCGGATTCTTTTTTTGCACCAGTACAAACTAATTTACCTGACGCAAAAATCAGAATCACAGTTTTAGGATCTAGCATTCGATGAATTAATCCTGGAAACTGTTCAGGTTCATACATGCTTCTTGGTAGAGTTCTGGCTGCTTTTTCCAAATGGATTTTGCCGCCTAGATTGATTGCGGCTACAATATTTTGAACAGTAATCACTGCATCGTTTTTAACTTTGATCTTGCCTTTTCGCAGTTTTTGAACTACTGTGTTGACTGCCTTGATTGCCAAATCTTCTGATTTTGCGCCAGTGCACACCATTTTTCCAGTTCTAAAAATCAATGTCGCAGTTCTTGGATTTTTCAATCTAAAGACCAACCCTGGAAACTGTTCAGGATGATATTCCGTGTCTGGAAATTTTTCAGTTATTTCGTTTAGATCAAATTTTTGGTCTACTGATGCAGAAGCAACTACATTTTCAACACTAACAATAGGCTTTGTTTGAGGCATATCCACTTGATGTAAATTGCTTTATATATTCTGGATCTAATTTTCTCAGCTCTTTTTCTGACTCATTATGAACTCTTTTTGTTTTCAATGACTAGAGAGCAGCAATCGAATAATTTTGTAGTAATGGTTTAATGCAATAATCAGAGTCATACGGCATGAATCTTGATTGTAACTGTACCATCAATGATTATGGGGAATTACTCCAAGAATGTGATGAGCACAAAGAAGCTAATTTTATGAAATAGATTCCATCTCTTTTTGATTCTAAAATGCCCCCTCAAAAGCGGAGGTAAATGTAATGCGTTAACTAGTTTATGTGAGCTAATTGCCTTCCAGCTAACACCGCGAGATGCCCCTGACTCAATAAGTGCCCAATACAAAACACAGTATTAAAAAATAAAGACAAAAAAAAATCACCGATTAGTAAATTCTTTGCAATATGCTTTAGCCTCCAATTAAGAACAGATCAGTTGCCGAATCAAAAAATAATTTGATCGCAGCTATAATTATTATTGCTGAAACTAGAATTTGCAGGGATCGTTCTTTAATACCCAAAGAGATGCGTGCACCAATTATTCCGCCAACAAAAGCGCCTGCAGCTAACAGACCGGCCTGGAGAAAATCAGGATGACCCAACATGCTATGAGTAATAATGCCAGATAGAGAGACAAACAACAAAATGAATTGTGATGTGGGTGCTGCCTTTTTCATAGTCATTCCAATTCCGACTACCATTAAAGGCACAAAGACAATCCCTCCGCCTATTCCAAAAAACGATGAGATTATTCCAGCAAAAAAGCCTGCAGCTATGACAAAAACAATCATTTGTTTTGTGAGATTTTTTTCTTTGGTCTCGATTTTTTTTCTCAAAAAGATATAGACTGCAGATGAGACTAACACCAGTCCAAATAATATTTTAAAGATTTCAGGTGTGACATCACTGGAGAGATACGCCCCCAAAATGGTTCCAGGAATGCTCAAGAGTCCAAGCTTTAATCCAAGTGAGTATTCGATTCTTTTTTGACGCGAATATGAAATTGTGGAGCCAACTGCATTGCTAAAAGTGGCAAAAAGACTATTACTTGCAGCTAGTGTTGGTGGAAAACCAAAAAAAGTCAAAACAGGTACAACGATAATTCCTCCGCCAAGACCTAACATAGAGCCAAGTATTCCAGCTGCAAACCCCAATATGATTAGCCATAATTGTTCAATCATGACAATCTCCAGTCATACACATTCTGTGCATATCTTGAATTTAGTTTGTTATGATGAATTTCCAAAGATATCCTTCGGTGTTTGTAGTAACTTCTAAGAGTAATTGTTTTTGAGCCAACCCGCTAATCTGAGAGTTGCTGGTAGTGCTTTTACCCTCCAAATGATGAGACTTTGCAGCATCAACCCAATCAGAGACAGATTCTAGATTGCCTGGTTTTTGGTCTTGCCAGCAATCACATACAAGGGACTCTACCATGATTTGCCAAGTTATCTTTATAGAATCTAGACTAGACATGTAAGGGTCTGTTTGGATTACCCCCAATACAGCATTAGGAGAATCTATGTTACCTATCATGTGAATATTTCCAAGAAACTTGCCCTCAGAGTCTTTTAGTTCAGTTGAGGTACAGTATTGGATGGAATTTTGTTTCTCAACATCACCATAGAAAGTGCAATATTTTGTAATAGAGCCACCGGATATTTTTAACGGACTAGACATGGAAATTCCTTTTGAAGCAAGGGATAATTTCATAAGAGAGTTTGAATCAACATAGGAAAAATTCATTATTGTAATTGGTTTTTGAGTTGTAGTATTATTAATTGGAATTACAGTTTCATTTATTGGGATTGGTTTTTCTCTTATTGGGATTGGTTTTTCAGTTATTGTGATGGGTTTTTGATTCATCGGAACTAGTATTGTCATAAGAATTATTGCAGTAGCAATTCCAAAAATAATAGGTATGAGAATTTTCTTGTTCATTTTATTGATTGAATTATTATTATAACATAAGGTTTTGCAATTCTAAATTGAAATGATACTCATCTTTGAATCTTTTGTAATGTTGAATTTATCTACAAATCCAGAAGTCACTTCTAGAATATACAATGCCTCACCATCAGGGATAATGCTTTGGCAGGTCATGGTTTCAAGTGCAGTCTTGCATGGAGGAATGTCTTTTTCGATATGAATAATGTTACCGTCTTGATCAAACCAGATCATATCAAGTGGAAATTGCATGTTTAGCATCCAAAGCGAGTAAATGCCTGCTTTGTCAAAAACAAAGATCATTCCTTGGTTGTATGGGAGCTGGTCCTGAAACATCAAACCGCGTACACGTCTTGGCTCAGTATCGGCAACTTGGACTTCTAATGGAATATCATCTATTTTGACAGTGCCTCTGGGAAATTCGACTGATTCTAGCTTGCTATCACTGGGAATGGACATTACACCTGCAATTCCAATAATTACTGCAGCTATTGCCACAGGGATTAGAATATGGGTTCGAGTTGCCATGAAAAGAGTATTTTTTTCCTTTTAAAAAACTGTATAGTGTGTATTATCAAAGCCAAAAAACCAACTTTTTGACAGATCTTTGTGTAATTAAAAAAAGATATGTCTCACCCTGGGGGATTTTATGGCAAAATTAAGACTCTACGGAAAAAAGGTTACCGACGAGCAAGTTACCATGGAGATAACAATCTAACTCATGCCATGTGATGTTCTCTCATCGTTGATTAACTCATGAATTTTTAATGTAATGTCTTGCAAGTATTTTTCATTTGCAAGTTTTTGTTCTTTTTCAAATATTTGCGTTTGCAATTCATCTATTTGTGGTAATTTGTAAATCTTTGAATAATTTGTAATCCAAGGATTCCTTCCGTCTACATTCATCGTAACTCCTATTGTATAGACCCCAGGTTTTGTAATAACAGGTGAGGCATCAAAGTTAATAGAAATAAAGGTATCAGTAGTAGCCCATGTGGTTGCTTCAATGAGTTTGTATCCTGATGGTTGGTCATAGTAATAATTTGCGGGTGCTGGACTCTGTACAACTGCAACAGTATCTCCCATCTCGTAATAGGGATCATAGCGATGCTGTAAATACAACTCTGGTGTTGGAAGAGGATCATAAAAAATTGCAACAATTATTGGTAGCCCATTTTTTAGATTACTGTGAATTTGCACATCACTTCCTGTAATAGTAATTGGGTTTTTTGAAAGTAGGATATTATCCTCAAAATTTTGTACCATTGTAAAGAAGTTGTCATCATATGAAATTCCAATGCTCACATGAGTATGGTATGGTTGTAAAATATTCGTACGATGCCCCCAATCGGAGGATGCGTCATCATACATCATAGAGTATTCTAAACTTTCAATTTCTTTGATTGGATTCATACTACATCCAAAACCACTACATGAAGAAACTGCGATATTCTGGCTTACAGATCCTGTCCCTCCTGCATTGGTGTATGTCATGTATGGCTTTTCTCCATTAGACATCCAATGAGAAATTATTCTAGTTTTCAGCACATCTTCAGCATGAATCTGTGCTGCTTGATTTTCACTGAGAGTTACAGGTTGTAAATCAAATTTTTTCCTATCTTCATTTATTATTTGCAAAGCATATTCAACTAATTCCTTGTTTTTTTCTGCATACGTTACTTTTTGCTCTTCATCTTTACGAATCTCATCTTTTTGTTTTTGTTCTTCAATCTTAAGCGCTTTACGAATCTCAGCCCTTTGTTTTGCTTCTTCAATCTTAAGCGCTTTGCGTTCCTCTTCAGGGTTTTTTGATATTTCAGAAGAGGAATCTGATGTCTGCGTTGATGTGTCTGGTAGTGTTTCTATCTGCTCAGTTATGGTTTCTTGTATTGCATCTGATGTTTTAGTTGTAACATCTTTTGCAGTTTCAACAGTATCTTGAATATTTTCAGGAATATCCTGAATTGATTTTTCAAGATCCCCTTGATCGAATTCAATTATACCACTTACAAACAAAAATCCAATAATTCCAACTATTGTAACTAATGTAATTCCAATTCCAATAGGTTTCATAGGAAGTGATTTTTTATCATGGCATATTGGGCAACTTGAACCATCATAGTTCATGTGACAGTTTATACAATATCCTCCCAAGATATCCTGTTAGAATAATTGAAACTTAAGGATTTATTGAAACAATCTACTTTTTTGATTTAGATTTTTCTAAATTCTCTATTCTATTTTCAAATTTGTCTATTCTATCTTTTTGTTGTTTCAAGTCATTTTCTAACTTTTTAATTCTGCGTTGTTGCTGTTCTTCATGTTCTTTGTCGCCTAGTTTTACCATATCTTTTCTGAATTTTGTATTAACTTAAGGATTTAGGAAAAGAGTTTAGAATCCAAGATTATTGTAAAGTGAATCCACACTTGTTACAAAATACAGATTCTTTTGGATTGTTGTTACCGCACTTTGAACATAATCCATGAATCTTAGTTCCAATATGATTGCTAAAATTTGAATTACTCTGAATAGATGGTTGTCTGATGTACAGAAGCAGAAGACCTGTAAATAATGCAAAAGTAATTACGCTAAATACGATATATCGCATAGAAGAATCATTGATGTAACTAGCATATGCAAAGGTCTCGATTAATGCGTTTATGCCTTGACTTGTTGCAAATGTTATTGAAACTATCTTGACGTAATTTGGAATCGTTCTCCATAAGATTAGCAGTGTGGCTGATAATACACTAGCAAAAGCCCCTCCTGATATATGATATAAAAATTGATTATTTGGTTCAGGAATGCAATTGCTGTGACCCTCAACCTGTCCATGACACATACAGTGTTTCAACTTGACCGCCTTCAAATACACATACCAAAGCATGTCCTAATTCGTGGGTGTACAAAACTGGCAGATATAGAATAAGAAAGAACAGCAATGATTTGTAAACGATGCCATAACTTTGTCGATTTTCGTTTTGCATGGATGCAATTACCTTATCTAAGAAATTAACTTTCCAACAAACCATACATTTTGTATTAACTTAAGGATTTAGGGAAAGAAAAAGAGTTTAGAATCTAATCTTTAGATTCATCATAGTTTTCATCTGCTTCATAGTTTTCTTTAAGATCAAGCTCATGTTGTTCTTCTCTCATCTCTTCTTGTTCAGATGCCCTATTCTCAGAATCTGGTGATTTCTCTTTGACTTTTTTGAATCTATCTAATAATCCCATGATCTTCTAAATTTTGTATTAACTTAAGGATTTAGGAATGAAAAGAGTTTAGAATCTAATCTTTATCTAATAGAATCTATTTTTTTGATTTTGTCTTATTTTAGCCATTATTTTTTTGATTTTATTGTTCATTTAATTTTAAATTTTCTTAGTTATTTTTTTCATAATTGGTTTTTGTATCTTCTGTTGTTTTTTTGATTTAAGCAAAGATGTAAATTTAGATAGTTTTTGAGTTATTTCATATAATTCAGCTAGTTTTGATTTGCATGATTGAGAGCAAAATTCTATTGGGTCTTCAATTTCTTGTAAACAATAGATACAATGATAAACTTTGTTTGTGTTTTTACCTAATTGCCATTTTATAAAATCAGTCTTCCAATACCCACGTTCTCCAGTTTTTATGTTAATGCCTCCTTTTGGATCATGCATCCACGTCTTTGTTGTTTTTGGATAAAATTGCCTACTCCATTTTCCTGAATTTTTATCCCATGTAATATTATGTTCACGTAGAAATTCAGATAAAGATTCTGAAGAGGTCAATGAATTATTTAGAATATGCTCATATACAAATTTTCCAACAAATCATACATTTTGTATTAACTTAAGGATTTAGGAATAGTTTAGACACTAAACATAGTTCACATGGAATAATCCACAGTTACATTCACCGTTCGCCATAATTTCTTTTTTAATCTGATTGCAATTTTTACAAGCAATCTGTAGTTTTTTCTTTACTTCATCAGGATTTTTAATGATATATCTAAATAATTGATCTTGTCTTGATCGTTTATCTCGATCTAATCTACCACCACCATGAATATGGTCTATGTTCAATGCTCTGTGATCCTTGAACTTCTTACATATTACACAGATATGACCTCCTAAAACTTCATACGCAGAATTTTTTAAATTCTGATAATTTTCTCGGTCACTAACATTGCGTATCCCATGTGTTTTTTCATTCCATTTTTTATTTTTATTTTCATATTCTTTAATCTCATTACAATTAGAACAAAATATCTGTAAATTTTTTATTGCTTCCATGGGATTTTTAACATAATATGCTTTCTCTTGTCTAGTATCTGTAAATCGTCTCTTATCCAAATTGCCCGTATCATGAATATGTTCAATCTCCAAGGCTCGGTGATCCTTAAATTTACATTGAGCACAGATATACCCACCTAAAATTTTAAACAGTTGATTTTTTCTCTTACGCTCTAATTCATTTCTTGATGTATTGTGTCTAACATTAATCACTGTTCTTTTTTTTACAGTGTTGATTTTTCTTTTTTCATTGAGTTGTTCTCTATTCTTTAATCCATAAAGTCTATTGTAACTCGAAACTCTTACTTTCTCTTTCGTTTTAACATCTGGTCTTGAACGATACTCATCACGTTTTTCTTGTGTTTTATTTTTAGGGTCTGCACGATATTTGTTTTGAAGTTCTCTCTTTCTTCGCTTACGTTCTTCATCTGATAATATTCTTGGTCTAACCAATAATCATAATCAGTTTTCTAAAAACTTAAGGATTTAGAAATAAAAAGAGTTTAGAGTCTAGTTTCCATCAAGGATTGATTGAAGTTTCTCTATGACGATATTGTGGATTATGATTTCCATTGGAACTGATGAATTAGTTACTATTTGTTGATTATGTTTAATTGCTTTTTGTAATCTTTCTCTAATTTCTTGATCTTCTAAGATTTGCTGTCTCAATGAAAATCCTTCTTTTTGGTTCTTGACATAAATTTGGAGCCAATAATAACCTGTTTGACTATCGTCTATTTTTATTTCAGTTATCTTCATAATATTATTCCTCAAATTACTATTTTAACTATAGTTTGCCAAATCTAAAAGGTATTTGAGAAATGTTGGCTTGTAGGAATTTGAAACTCTCTATTCTGTTTTGAATTTCAAATTACAAGTAGGGCAAAACCAAGATACAGCTTCGCCTTGTTCTCTAAATATCATTCCAAAACATTTAGGACACTCCAATTTCTTCGCTCACAAATTTTCTAAATTTAGTACTGACACAAGTATTTCAAAAATACAAGGATCAAAACTTAAAACAATACAACGAGGGAAATGGAAAACTAGAACGAATGCTGAGTGCTTCCACCCTTTTTCGTTTATTACCTTACTGTCTATAGATATGACAATTCCTCGTCAGATATATTACGACTGTATGATATTAAAGTGATTCTAGATAATTACATTACATTTATCAAGAAAAAGATGATATTTTCAAATAAATATAAATATAATAAGTGAATGTTAATATTTACAACTTTTAATAGAAAACATATCAAAAATTACAATAAATAAAGATCAGTATCATAAATTTTCATATTAAATCTTAAATAGTTGAACTTCTTATACTATACGTGTCGATAACGGTTTCGACTGAATAAACTGCGTGACCCTGCAGAACGAAAAAGGCAATCAGGCGTTTGACGTCCTGACTATGAGAGGTAATCTCTCTGTGTTCTGCAATTGAGGGTTACGCCTTTTTTGTTTTCTAAAATTTAGATCATGTCAAAAAAATTTTAAATCATATAATGATGTATTATACTGCGAGATTCAAGTCTACAATTTTGTATGTTTGTCGTACTAGCATACAAAGACAGGAATCTCTATTTTAAAAATAATTAAAACGGTATTTTTTCTAAAAAAACAATAAAGGATCTATTTTTATTCTAGAAACGCGTATTATTAGTGGAAAGCTGACACAATTTCCTATTGTCAAATGGCATCAGTTTGCTGGCCTTTGCTTACTTGCAGGGCTACGCAAAGGTTGATCCGCAAAAAGTCAGCTTCCAAATTATGTAATGGTATAGAATCAGGACATCTAAACAAAAGTTGAGAAATTTTTTAATAGTGATTACAATCATATAACAAACCAAGGTTGTGATAAAATTTATAAATTCATTTTTAGACACAGTAAATATTTTATTGAATCTCCAAGTCGGCGACGTATCCAGACTAGAGCACGTCAAGAGAATGATTCTGGAAGACAAGCCACTGTACACAAGTGATCAACAATATGTAGAAAATCTTGCAATCACATACATCAAAGACTATAAAATAAAAAAGACAGATGATGTAGAGCAGCCAAAATTATTGGTCAACTGTCGTAACTGCAGCACCGGCATTCCAAAGTCCGCAAAATATTGTTCTTTATGCGGGACAAGACAAAACAGGGAATATAGTAATAAGTACAACATATCAAAAATAGCAAAAAAATACAATCCGATACATCTGATAAATAAACCAAAATCTTATCAGACTCTTGCCATAATTGGCGGATTGGCAGCAATGTTGCCAATATTATTCATAGTAGCAAGAATGGATCCGCTATTGCTTGCAATTAACTATGAAACAGGAAGGGATATTTCAGGACTGGCAGATATTTTCATATTCTTAGGAATACTTTCAAGTATTTTGAGTGGAATAGCAATAGTAATTACCTTTCTAATAAAAAATCCAAAAAAGGTCGGAAGGATTTTGTTTTTTATCGCATTTGTCATATTGATAACTTCGATTCTAGTAGGAGTGGCAGGTTTTGTTTTTATTTTATTTGCAAGCAACGTTGCTTACAAAAAAAGATATTATTAAAAAACATCTTTTATCCAGAGTCGTCAGGATAAAAGCAGGATTCTATGTTTCCACTACTGGTAGAATAGTGCATTACGATTCCATGAGATAGTTTGGTTTGTCTGATGTATTTCATTAACGATAATTGAGAAATTTTTACTTGACAAAATGTGTGTTCAAATGTTACAACTCAGTCATGATAATGACGTGATATTTTTTATAGTCAGATAAAGGACTCGATAACATCTTGTATCCTATTGAAGAGATAATGAAAAAGCCAGTCACACTAAGTAAAGATGCCACAATATCAGATGCGATAAAAATTATGGCAAATAAAAAAATAGGCAGAATACTAGTCTCTGAAAACCAAAAGATTGTGGCAATAACTACAGAAAAAGACATGGTATTTTTCTTGCTCAATGATCAATCAGAGAAAAAGCTAGAAGAGATACCAATACACAAAATAATGAAACCTGTGTTGTCTGTTTCAGAATCTACAAGCATCAAAGGTTGCGCAAAAAAGATGCTTGAAAATGGGATTGGCTCTCTTGCAGTAACAGAAGGAGACAAAACTGTCGGCATCATAACAAAGACTGATCTTATAGAATATTTTGCAAAAACCCAGTCTGGCAAAAAGATAGTTGGAGAATACATGTCACCTTATTATGCATGGGCATACTCAGATACGCTACTATACAGCATTGTATCAAAGATGGTAAATGACAAGATTTCACGCCTGATTTTAAGAAATCATGACGAAGCCCCAATAGGCATACTCTCCTTTAGTGATCTATTCAGATTATCACTAACCATTGGAAATCAAAATGAGGTAGTAGATGACACCAATCCGTCAATTCCGATAGTATTTCCACGAAAAGGCTTTGTCTCAAAGGAAGGATTTGGCGGGACAATCAAGGCAAGCCAAATTATGAAAGACGAGATTGTTACAGTCAACTATGATGACGACCTGGCAAAAGCATGCAAAGTTCTCATTGACAAAAAAATTAACGGTGTTGGTGTTTTATCATCCAATGGTGTACTAATTGGAGTTTTAAGTAAAACAGACATCATCAAGGCAATTGCATTTCTAAATTAGCACAATTCAAAAAACAAATAATTTTAGAGTTATCTAGAGATCAACGTCTTTGGTTTCTCTGCTAAGCAGTGTTGGTATTATTAGAATTATTGCACCAATTATAATATTGATGCCAAGTGCAACAGGTATCATTTGTTTTGGAACACTAGACATCAAGTACAGTGCAATTAATGGAGACCAAGAACCAAAAATCAATCCAGCATTATATGAAAATCCTGCAGCGCTGTTTCGTATCTGTGTTGGAAATCTTTCTGAAAAATATGCAGGAATTGGTCCTGATGCAGTTGATATGACAAATGCAAATACAATGACATACAATGCCAATCCATAGACATTGTTTAAGATTGCATTTGCAAACGGGATTGAAATCAGTATAGATGCAGATACAAAAATCAGCATTGATTTTTTTCGTCCAATTTTTTGCGATAGCCAACCAGTCAGAATCATCCCAACCCAAGATGATGCGGTTGCATAAATCATAATTAGTGCTATTTGCTCTTTTTCAAAATTGCCAAACTGTTCCAAGTATGTAGGCAAGATGCTAATTGAGCCATGATACATGTAGACAAGACCAGTCATTATTGCGGCACAGAGTAAAAACTCCTTTCTATGTATTCCAAAAATAATGCTTCGTAGCGGTGTCTTTTCAAGCCCATCTTCTTTGTTCTTTTTTATCCATAATGGGGATTCATCCATGCCAAGTCTTACAAAAAGTGCAACAAAGCCGGGAATTATACCTGTAAAAAAGAGTATTCTCCAACCAACCTCCTCAAACATTTGTCCTGGAAATGTAATAGTTATGATTTGAAATGAGATTGCGGCCAAAAGAAAGCCAAATGAGAATCCACTTTGCAAAAACCCAGATATCAAACCCCTTTTCTGTTTTGGAATACTTTCAATTGTTAGCACGGCACCGCTGCCCCATTCACCACCAGCAAAGATTCCCTGAATTAGACGAACCATTATCAAAAGAATTGGTGCCAATACTCCAACAACAGCATATGTGGGCAATAGTCCAACTGCAAATGTCGCAACAGAAAATCCCAATATTGTGATAATCATAGATTTTTTTCTACCAAACTTGTCACCATAAATTCCGAAAATCACAGAACCCAGAGGCCTCATTATTAGCGTAACTGTGTATGATGCAAATGTTGCAAGTATGCTAAACACAGGATCCTTGGATGGGAAAAATAATTGGCTAATTGAAGGAACAACTAGAAGCATCAACACAATATCGTATCCATCCAAAGACCATCCAAGAAATGAGCCGATGGCGATTTTTTTCTGAGCTACAGTTAAACTCAACAAAATATTTGCAGTCTAGTTGTATATAGGCTTAGATTTCAAAATAGAAAACAGTCCTAACCATACTTGAGATCATATAGTTTGAGATTTTATTATCTCTAAGAGAAACTACAATATTTAAATTTTAAATGAACGTGGAAAAACAAAAGACTTTTCAGAAATGAATCCTTATTTTGTTAATATGATAACTAGTGAAATGCTGAAGGAACTTTGCGACAGGGTTGAAAATTCACTTGAGAACTATGTTTTAGAACATAAAGGACAGTTATTTGAAGATGATAAAATCATTGAAGGCGGCATGGAAGAACAAATAAAAAATCATTATGAATCTCGATTATCAGGCATGATTCTTGCAAAAGGTGAGGACATGAAATTACTTTCACAAGAACAACAGAAATACATCAAAAACAGAATAAAAAATACGTTGGAATTATCTAAAAGGCAATACGAATCCTAGTCATTAGAAAAAAAAGTATTTGGTTATTACCTTGAATTGATTTTTGGACTATGTTGAAGAAGGCTCTTTTTGATCAAGATTGGGATGCTGTAAAATGTTGCAAGTGCTATTGCGTCTGATGCCCTGTGGTTTCTTAGAATAATTTCTTTTTTTCCAGTAAAATACAGATTGGCCCTTAATGCCTCACCGCTATCATATATCCTGACTTTGACTAGAAGCAATCCAGACTCCTCACAGATCTGCTCGATCATGTTATACATTGATGGAATATCACTGCGCTTGCCCTCTTGAAAATCAGAGATATTTTTTGCAACATCTACTGAAAATGCAGAGATTGGAAATTCTTTGCCGTCATTTGTTTTGAGAATTACTGCTCCCATACCTAAATCGGTAATGCCTATGTTATCTATTGTTACAACTTCAGAGTCTTCATCCAAATCAGTGATTTGTATTTTAGGGGATTTGACGTGTCTGATTTTTCCCCAGAAAGAATCCAAACGAGTCTTTAGAGTAGATTGCATGTTCATAATTTGCACTAAATAGCAAATTCATTCTTTTATACCCTCGGTGTTTACTGGGACAAATCATGATTTACAGGATGTGTTATCGGTGTCAGATATAATTGGTAAAAAATCCAAGAATTTTCTCGTTATATCATCATTGGTGACATAGCCAATGCCATAAGAAACCCAACTGCAAATCCAATTAGTGTAAGAATCAGACCAAGAATTAGACAATTTTTTGCCAATTTAGGGTCATTTTCTTTTAGAACAAAATATGCTATAATTCCACCAATGACACCAAAGAAGATAGGCAACAAATACCACCAAAGACTCCTCGTTCTTAGTTTGTCATCATGAGCAATTAACCTAAGTTGTTCTTTTACCAGTCTTCCACAATTGGTACAAACATCTGCATCTGGTGAAGGCAGTTCAGTCCCACATCCAGAACAAAATGCCATCTACATTTTCTTTTAGTTAAGCAATAAAACCATTACTAAATGAATCCTTGATTAGAGGATTCAATTTACAAATTCAAAACACAACATGGTAGAATATAGAGACGGCGTATAAATTAGAATAAAGATGCCAGAAATCAATGTCAAAGAATATGAAAAGAGATGTCAAGAGTTACTTGAAGATGAAGAAGTAAGATTTGCAGGACTCGGATGAGTTCGGAAAACTAGCTGGAGGGCATAAACAAAATATCACCCCCAAATTGACAGAAGAGCAGCATGATTCAGTGTGTAAAGAATTGGCAGCCAAGGTTGCAAAAAGAAAAAAATACGACACTGAATTGGGACGTGTGAAATATTCTGCATCTCGCAGAGAACATGTTGTAATAATGAGTTTTCCGATTTATGAAAAAGTAATAATGATAGTAGCAAAACCGCACGTTAACATTGATAGATTGGCATTTAGAATAATAGAAAAACTAGGAAGCCAGTGTGGTGAGTTTTTTGGAAAGTAAATTTCAGAGTTTAGAATAAATGTATTTTGTAATATGAATATTTAGCAACTACATTACAGTGCTTTTGAAATCATTTATCGTGGAAATAGTACGCTTTGTCTCATGACCAATATCATGAATAGTTGCACCATTGTATTTTTTATCAAGGTACCTACCAGCCAAAATCATAGGAGCACCTATTGCATGACTAATAAAAGTAGGTTCTGGAAACCAGAATATAATAAATCCAATTTTTTGGAGTTTTTTGCCTGGCGCGGATGCCCTTTGCACACATCCCAAAGACCTAGCAGTTGATTTGCCATCAAATTTTGACATGTCCGTATATAGCGAGGCTCTTCGCCTGGCAGAATCAGAAACCTTGCGTAATTTTTCTAGCCGTGTCTTTAGATGGTCAACCATGACTGTTAGGCATTTAGAAAAAATTAGTTAAGATTCAATGATCAATATCGATTACCTGCAAGTCAATAAAGAGTAACTAGGATCAAGGGACATCCAATTATACTAGGTTCAGATTAGATACAAAGACACATTGAAGGCAAAAAATTCCAAGAGATTAGAGTCTATCAAGGCAGCTCACCAGTCAGAAAGAGCAAGTTATAGTACAAGAATGGAAGACTATCTAGAGGTAATTTCAGAGTTGGTAGAATTAAAAGGGTATGCCACAACATTGGATATTTCACGGTACATGAATGTAAGTGCACCAAGTGTTACAAAGATGCTGCAGAGATTGGAGGAAAATAAGCTATTAGAATATGAGAAATATCATGGGATTAATCTAACAAATAAGGGCATGCAGATAGCTTATGAAATAAGACAAAATCACGGAATTTTGTTGGAATTTTTTGAGATTTTAGGTGTAAGTCACGAAACTGCAAATAAAGATGCAGAGGGAATTGAGCATTATTTGAATCCCAAAACAATCAAACAATTAAGAAAATTCATTACATTTCTAAAATCAAATCCAAAAATTTTAGAAAATTTTAAAAATCCTTAAGAAATATTTGAATGTCACTTTGAGACGATGCATGTTTCATAAGATTTCTTGAAGCATCAGAACGTTTAGGAATTAGTATCTCACCTTTTTTGTCAATTCTAACAGATGTGACATATTTGTCATGTACATAAACATCAGCATGCATTGAAGAATATTCTCTGCCAACAGTTAGCAATAATGCAGTTTTGGATTCTGAAAAAGTAAATGGCAAATCATTAGACGTATCGGCAGAATGAGAATTTTTTTCAACAACATCGATATGAATTTTAAGTAATTTTTCAATCTCATTGATGTTGGAGCCACCCTTTCCAATAATGGATGCCATGGATTGCTTGTCAACTAAAACCTTCACTCTATTATCAGACAATATCTCGACTTCTACTCTGGGATCAAATTTCCTAAAGATGTCTCGTATTTTGTCTTCTGCAAGTTTCTCAATTCCAACTTTTTTCACTCTTTTTGAGACTGGAACTATGACATTTTCTTCACCAAAAGTATAGATCTCATGTTCAAGTACATTATCAGCAAAATTCCTAATCTCAATTACAGGCCTTGCCAAATCAGATTCAGTCATGCCGGTGGGAACTTTTACTACAAGTTCCAAGTCATAGATTTTACCAATGTGTCCATCTTTGACAAAAACTACAGTGTCTATAACATTTGGAATTATCCCAAGTTCAATTTTTCCAATAAAACGTTGGATTGCATCCAAAGGAGAGTTTGCATGTACAACGCCGACCATCCCCACACCAGTTAATCGTAGATCAGCAAATGTACGAAAGTCTTCTCGTCTTCGCACTTCATCAAAAATTGTATAATCAGGACGAACCAATAATAAAATATCAGCACTGTTATCAAAACTGCCATCCAGTTTTGTGTATTGTGTGATTCCAGGATCCACTTGCAAATCACGCGGAGATTCAAATGTTTTTACAATCTTTCCGGTATTGTGGTAAAAATTAGCCAGACTGGATGCTAGAGTACTTTTTCCAGATCCAGGAGGACCAGAGATTATAATTCCCTCTGCCCTATCAGAAAATCTCTTCATTAACTCTTCAGATATTTCATAATCATCGAGGGTTAATTTTACAATAGGATGGACTATTGTGATTTCAAATGCTTCAGAAAATGGGGGGTAAGTAATAGCAATTCGATAATCATTGTACTGAATTACAGACGCACCATTCTTTGAGATTTCTACAGTACTTGAATCAAAAATTGTTGTAGTCTCTAAGATTTGAGATGACATGAATTGCAGATATTCTTTGGTTAGAATTTCATCACCTAGTTTTGTCAGATTAAAAGAACCAGGCTTTCCTTTTTTTGCCATGGGAGGCATATTTTCTTTGAGATGTACACTCATTGTTTCAGAATCAAAAAATTTTAAAAATTCCAGAACGAGATTTTTAGAAAGTGGTTTTACAAACACCGATTCCAATCCTTCTGCTTGTGCCACTAAATGTTGAACATGATCTGAGGTGTAAAGAGTCGCCTGATTTTGTTTTGCTACATCCTTGATTATTGCGTCAATTCTCCCCATACTTGCCATACGAATATCCTCAGAAGTGGGATGAGAGCCCTTGATGACTATAACCAAACCAAAATTATTTGATATGTCTTTGAGTTTTTTTATCCCTTCTAGTCCGATAAATCCCTGTTCCTTTTTCTGAGATGCTTGAGATTGCAATTCATCAAAAACTGCCTGAGGGATTATAATTTCAGAATTTTGAATATGTCCAGATTCAATCTGGGCAATCAATTGTCCATTAATTATGATACTTGTATCAACAACAATCTTTGACAAATTTTCGATCAATTTTTAAATGAATCTAGACCCTAAATTACTTTGCCAAAATATCTGAAATGGCTTTCAAGACATTGTTAAAGTCAAATGGCTTTGAGATAAAAGAAAAAGCACCTGAATCCAAACATTGTCGGATGACTTTTTGATCATCGCTTGCAGTAATTAGTATAATCTTAGCAGTTGGATTTTGTGCGATGATTTCTCTGACAACAGTAAGACCATCTTTTTTAGGCATTGCTAAATCTAAAAGTAGCAAGTCAGGATTTAGTTGTTGAAATAGTTCCACAGCTTCTGCACCGTCTTTTGCCTCTCCTATTACAGTATGATCACCAATGGACAAAATATCTTTTAGAACTAGTCTAATGGCATCAGAATCATCTGCAATCATAATATTTCCCATCAAACCATCTTAAATTCCACATAATTAAAAATTTAGATCAAGAAAGAGTGGAAGAGATTTGGAAAATTCTCCGTTTTATTTCATCCAAATTGTAATCTGAGTAAGTCATTGAATTTTTCATTTCGTCAACTGCGGTTATTAGTGATTCAAATATGTCATCTGCAATAGCACCATTCATGATCTTTTTTAATACAGAATCAAGTAAGGAGGATAGACTCCCCAAATCTTCTTTTCCCATCATTGGTGCCAATCCTTTGATTTTATGAGTTGATTTTTGAATTTTTGCTGCATTTGCAGACACATCAAGACTGTTGTGACAAGAATTCAGGATGTTTTGGATTTCTGAAATTTCATCATTGATTTCAGCAGTTGCAATTTTGAGAAATTCATCAGACATGTAGACTAGTTTGATAAAATTCACCCATTATTTTTATACCCTATGCTAGGTTTCAGACATTGTGAAGATTATCAATAAGACATACCTACTAGTATCAATTCTAATTGTAGTGGCAGTCATCAATTTGATGTTACTTTATCAGTCAGAACAAAGTGATAACTCCCAATCATATTCTATTATCAAAACAGGAGATCTTAAAGTACAGACGGAATCTATTTCAGGGTTAGCCTTATCAGTGGCAAACGGGAATGTGGAAGATAAAGATAATCTAAATAACGAAATAGAAAACGCGGATTCGGTTCTTATCATGTTAAAAAATGGCGGAGTGATTAAAGGACAAACAATACAAAAAATTCCGTCTTCAGTAACATCAGATTATAATAAAATAATAACATCATGGAATACATATAAAGAAAAAGCATTGAACGTAGAAAAAACATCAGTTTTTGATAAAGAAGCAACAAACGCAATGAATTATGTACTGCAAAAAAATAGCGAACTAGTTTTATCAACAAATTCTTTATCTAAAGAATTATCAGATTTAGGAAGAGATTACAACAGACATAAAGAAATTGCCAAGGAGTTAGAAAAGTCTGCAAAAGAGATTGGGCAGTTAACCTTGTTAATTTCAATTGGTGAAGAAGAAAACGCACAAGAAAAATTAAAAAAAGAAAAAACTGGATTTGAAGTAGGTCTACGAAAATTATTGGGTATTTCAACAAAAGAACTAGATGTAGAAAGTATAGGGCAAAAACATGAAGAGTTAATCCAAATTCCAAGAGAAAATTCAAATGAATTACGAAAACTAGATCCATTGTGGGAAGCACTGCAACCCAAAATCAGCATTCTTGAAGAAAGGGCATTACTATCCCCAAATTTTAATTCAGCAAAAAATGAAATGAGTGCTGGAAAATTAGTTTTATTTTCAGAGATCGATAATTTATTAAATTCCTGGAATGCTCAGATAGTAAATGAGGACAATCAAGAACAATCAATCATTCAGATTTTATTAATAATAGATATCATGATATTCTTTTTAGTACTTTATGTCATTAGACAATCTCTTTTACCTCTAAGATTAATCACAAATGCACTTTCAGGAATCAAAGAAGGTGCATATGGTGAAAAAATAAAATACACCAAAGCAGATGAGGTAGGAAAATTAGTAAATACATTTAACATAATGTCAGATACAATTAAAGAAAAAGAAGAACAAACCAAAAAAACCGAGATTGCAAAAGATGAATTTCTGGCAATGATCACTCACGAGTTAAAAACTCCACTAGTCCCTATTCAAGGATATGCGGATATTTTACTTAGTGAACATTTAGGAAAACTGACAGACAAACAAAAAGAGAGAATAAACATAATCAAATCCAGTTCAGAAACTTTACTAGCATTAATATCAGATTTACTTGATGCTCAAAAACTAGAATTAGGCCATCTTAAAATGAGAAAAGAAAATGCCAACATAAAAGACACAGTTAGAAATGCAATTGAAGTATTTTTACCACAAGCACAAAAGAACAAAATAGAAATTATTTCAAACATACAAGATATTTCAATAGAACATGATCCAGATAGAATAAAGCAAGTCATAACAAATCTAATCAAGAATAGTTTGACTGCAGTAAAACCAGAAAAAGGAAAAATCGAGATATCGATGAAAAATCTTCCTCAAGAGATTCAAATTAGCGTAAAAGATAACGGTATGGGCATTCCACTAAATAAACAAAATGATCTGTTCAAGAAATTTTATCAGGTTGATGCATCACTAACAAGGGAAAAAGGTGGAAGTGGCTTAGGATTGTCAATATGTAAAGGCATAATGGAAAATCATGGTGGAACAATTACGGTAAAGAGTACACCAAATCAAGAAACAGTATTTACTTTCACACTGCCAAAAAAAGCAGAGTCAGGAAAATCCCCAATTGGAATTGCTTAAAGAAAACAAACTTTCTTAACTAAAATCACTCACTCTCTTGAAAAAATGGATTTTTTGCAATAATTATTAATGAGTCATGAAAATGATAAAAACACAGAGTTTTACGCAAATTGTGCGGCATATTTTGAATTCTTGCGTAAAAAAGGAGACAGTGACTATAATTTTGAGGACGAATACTACTTTACCATGCCTGCGATATCAAATCATTAAAGTAGACAGAAGATTTACGAAGCTCAATTAATCTTGGTTTTTTATGGATTTTACATTACAGGAATTTGCAGACAAGATAATTCGCTATGCAGAAGATAGAGGTTCTCAATATTGTGATGATTTCACAGTTAGACCAATCACAAATTGCAGGGAAGAGACTGCAACCAATGATTATGTGGAACCATCAATTAGAGGAAATCAAGGGTGAAGAGTGTAAATTAAAACATGAATTCTGAATTAGAAACAATAAGACAAAAGGTAATAGAATGTACCAAGTGTGAACTTTCCAAGACAAGAACAAACTCAGTGCCAGGTAAAGGAAATTTTCAATCAGATGTGATTTTTGTTGGAGAGGCACCTGGTAGAAATGAGGATATAAATGGGGAGCCATTTGTAGGAATTGCGGGACAGAGACTTACCCTTGCATTAGAGGGTGCAGGAATATCAAGAGAGTCAATATACATTACAAATGTTGTAAAGTGCAGACCGCCAAACAACAGAGTTCCAACAATTTCTGAAAGAAACACATGCCACGACTATCTTCAAAAAGAAATTTCCATAATAAAACCAAAAATAATATGCATTTTGGGAAATACAGCATTTAATTCGATTTTAGGCGGATCAGAAATTACAAAATATAGAGGTAAAATCGTAAAAAAAGACAAACAGTTTTATTTTTTGACAATTCATCCAGCTGCTACAATTTACAATCAAGAATTAATCACAGTTCTAAAAGAAGACATTATCAAATTATTTGATTTGATCAGAGAGTTAAAAAATGGCAAACAGATTTCAGTTGACATTGACTACTCTGCCTAGAACGTTTTATTCGCGTGATACTATCACAGTTGCAAAAAGTCTACTAGGAAAAAAAATAGTACGAAAGATAGGCAAGCATGAGATTTCAGGGATAATCATAGAGACAGAAGCATACAGACATAGAGATGACCCAGCAAGTCACGCATTTAGAAAAATTACTGAGAGAAACAAAGCAATGTTTGATGAAGTAGGAAAGGCATATGTCTATTTTACCTATGGAATGCATTATTGCTTTAATGTAGTTGCAAGAAATTCAAAATTCGAGGCAGGTGCAGTTTTAATTCGTGCAATCATACCTGAAAAAGGAATAGAAATAATGGAAAAAAACAGAGGCATGAAGGATAGGAAAAAACTCACTGATGGTCCTGCTAAGCTAACTCAGGCATTAGGAATTACAAAAGAACACTACGGAGTAGACTTGACTGCAGATTCAAAATTATTCATTGTTGAAGGAGTAAAAAGGCCTGGAAAGATAATTGCCAGTCCCAGAATTGGAATAAAAAACGCGACAGACAGATTGTGGAATTTTAAAATATCAATAAAATAAAACTAGAATTTATTTGTCATTGTTTTCATCTAATGTCCATGGTGCAAATCTTCCTAAGATTTTTTGCCAATCTAATCTTAAAAGCAAAACAACGATAGCAGTCATCATTGCGCCAAAGATTATGATTCCAACATATACGGTAGTTACATCAGTCACATTTTCAAGAAATGGGTCTATCAAAGAGAGGCCTAGATTATGAGAAATAAGAACAATTGAATAACTAAGAACAATCTTGCCAGAAAGTGTAGCAATGAAAAACCTTTTTGGATTATATTTTGCCAGTCCTAATGGAACATAAATTAAATCATCAGGTATTGGGGTTGCGGCAGCAAAAAATGCAGCAGCAGCACCATATCGTTTTACTAATCTCTCAAAGGGGCGCATTCTCTTTCTAGTTTTTTCATTTATAATACGCCGTCCTTCATAACTTACATAGAAAATAATTTGTTTTGCAGCAGTTGCAGTTAATGCAGAAAGTAATGCCAGAGCATGCAGATTGAATTGATCACCTACAGACATTGAAGCAAGTAAAAGAAATCCAGGTAATGGAATAAACGGAATTAAAGAACCAAAAAAATTAACAAGCCCTAAGCCAAGATATCCCACTTCCGGAGAAAATGGAAACAGGGCAGTAAAATCCACAAATCAACCAGCCATCAAGCATTATTTAATAAAAGCGAACATGGTGCAAGGTTTGACGAAAGATTATCTCCGCAATCATTAAAATATCATCTTTTTACAACCAAAATAGATGAACAAGAAATACCCAAAAATTTGTGACGAAATATCTGGAATTAGTCCATATATTAGATTTGTAGGGATAGTTGGAAAAGGAGGAGAGCTCTTGGCATACAAAAGAAGGCTAGATTTAAAACCACTTTTGGATGCAAAAAATACGCAGTATCAATTTTCACATATTGCCATAAAAACAGATCTCGAGGAATTCTTTGATGAGAACCTTGGAGAAATCGAATTTGTTTGGGAAGAAAGAAAGAAAGTTCAAACAATATCATTTGCAATTAAAAAAGTTCGTGTTTGGATATCAATCGATAAAAAAGTAATTCGCTCAGAAATGCTAAGAATAATTGATTCCTGCTTGCCAATTGTAAAAAAATACGCTCAGGCATAAATTGATTGAATGTCATTACTACGAAATTGATTTAGATTCTCCAAGTAGAACAGACAAATTAAAACATATTTTATAACATAAAAAATCATAGTAAACCTTAACTTTTTTAGAACAATTATTCCAAGAAAATCATGGAAGAGATAGAGGAAATTCAGAATTTAGTGGATAAAATAAACACAAGAGATTCTAATTCAAAAGAGTATCAAAAAATGAAAATTGAAGAACTGAGTGCTGAGATTAGAGAAGTCATCAAATTTCAACAAGAATCGTTTCAAAGTATTGAAGAATTTGAAGTAAAAGGAGTGCAGCAGGATTTAATAAAATATGCAAAGATGATTTGTAAAAATATTACAGAAAGAGAAATATTAAAAATTCAAGAAGTTTATCTTAAAAAAATTGAAAATGAATATCTCAAATCAAATAAAAAGTAAACTACAGATCATCATATAACCAGCATCGAACATAACCAGTTTTCGTTTTAAATTTTGGTGGAACCGTTTTACATTTTTCTATTGCAAGTGGACATCTTTCAATGAAACGGCATTGAGTTGGAGATTCTAAAAGACTAGGAGGTATTCCTTTGATGTATTTAGGAATATTTCCTTTTAATTTTGGGATTGACTCTAAAAGTCCCTGAGTGTAAGGGTGTTTTGGGTTTTGGTAAATTTCATGAGAAGAACCAAATTCAACCATATGTCCACCATACATTATTCCAATTTTATCAGCAATTTCAGATAAAACTGCTAGATCATGTGTAATTAGCATAAAGGACATACCATCTTTTTTGAGTTTTTTTAAGAGGTTAATAATTTGAGCCTGAATTAAAACATCAAGTGCAGTTGTCGGTTCATCTGCAATAACAAATTTCGGCCTAAGTAATAATGCCATAGCAATTATCACTCTTTGTTTCATTCCACCACTGAGCTCGTGAGGATATTTCTTTAAAACAACATCATCCAAACTGACAGAATGAATTGCATTTACAATCGCCTCATCTAAATTACCATTGAAATTGTGTTGTTTTAGAATTTCAACAAATTGTTCTTTTATAGTAAATACAGGGTCAAGAGAATTCATCGCTCCCTGAAATATCATTGAAATTTTTTTCCATCTGAATTTCTCAGTAAATTCAGATTCTGAAATGTTCAGTATGGAATTACCATCAAAGAGGATCTCTCCATTTGTTGTACCTCCCAAAAGCATCCTAATAATAGAAATACCCAAAGTGCTCTTGCCACATGCGCTTTCTCCTGCAATGCCTATGGATTCACCGTCGGCCAAATCAAAGTCTACATCGTCTACTGCATATACAGAGCCCTTCGATGTATGGTATTGAGCAGAAAGCCCATTTACAATTAAGACCATGTGTTTAGTAGATCCAAACTAGAATTTTTGTTTTGCACTAGGGATATAAACAACTTTACAGAATGTAAAAAATTGATTCAAATGAAACTGCCAATATGTAATTTTGATGCAAAAAATGCGGTACTTTGCCCAAAATGTGAGAATAAGGTAGAATCAGGAAACATTACAAAGGCAGACGTTGATGCAGCAATCAAACTAGCGCAATTGGCCAAATCAAATCAGATAATTGATAAATTTACACTTTATTCATGTAAGGAATTTAATGGGAACTTTGTGTTGTCTTTAGCCAAAAATGACATTATGATAATTAGGCAGAGCCGTGTACTTTACAGATTACTTCAGGATCAATTTCAAGGAAAAATATGGCTAGTAGAAGCTGATGAAAACGATAAGAAATTCATAGAAGATCTGTTATTTCCAACAAAAATTTTGTCAATTAATTCGGTTTGGGCACCAGGCGTGGTACAAAAAACAAAGGCGGTCGTATCTGGAAAATGGACGCCTAAATTCCCAATTGACACAAACAAGGTCATTCAAATTGTCAAAAATGCCCGAAACCTTGACATTGAGATAGAATTTGAGGAAAAAAGAGCGTGAAAATGAATTGGGATTTGTTAAAACTCATGATATTGCAGAATTAAACGCGGACATTATTGGAAAAGAAGTTGTACTAGGAGGATGGATTGAAGATCTCCGAAAATTAGGAAAGATGACATTTATTACATTACGTGACGTTTCGGGAATTTCTCAGATCATAGTAAAAGGGGAATTAAATGACAATCTAGAAGAGCTAAACCGTCAAAGTGTAATTAGTGTGAGAGGAATTGTACAAGAAACAAAGGCACGAGATTTTGATTTTGAGATAAAAGCAGATGAAATAGAGGTGTTAGCAAAGGCAGTACATCCATTACCTATTGATCCAATTGGAAGAGTAGAAAGTAATATTGACACAAGATTAAATCACCGTGCATTAGATATGCGAAACCAAAAAACCGCATCAATTTTCAAATTACGACATTATGTGTTAGAAACATTACGTAAAACATTATCAGAGAAAAAATTTATTGAAATTACAACACCAAAAATAATTGGTAGTGCAAGTGAGGGAGGGGCAAATCTATTTTCATTGGATTATTTTGGTAAAACTGCATATCTTGCTCAAAGCCCACAATTATACAAAGAACAAATGACAATAGGGCTTGAGAGAGTTTATGAAATTTCTAATTTCTACAGAGCGGAGAATTCGCATACAGGTCGTCATCTTAGCGAATTTACAAGTATAGACATCGAAGCTGCATTTATGGACTATAATGATGTAATGAATATTTTAGAATCACTAGTAATTGAAGTTTACAAAGTTACATCAGAGAAGTGTAAAAAAGAACAAGAAAACATAGGACACACAATTGAAATTCCAACATCTCCTTTTGAAAGGATAACATACACCCAAGTAATTGATGAGCTAAAAAAAGAGGGTGAAAAAGTAGAATTTGGAGATGACTTGCTTGATTCACATTTAAGAATAATTGGAAAGAATCATCCGGGATTTTATTTCCTCACTGACTGGCCAATGAAATTAAAACCATTTTACATAAGAGAAAAAGATGAAGATCCTAAATTATCACGCTCATTTGATCTTCAATTTGGATATCTAGAGCTGTCATCTGGTGGAACTAGACTTCATAATCCAGAGATGTTAAAAGCCAGACTCAAAGAACAGGGTTTGGATCCAACTCAATTTGCAGACCATCTTCAGACATTTGATTGGGGAATGCCACCTCACTCGGGTTGGGGAATGGGGTTGGAAAGACTAATGACTACTCTTATCGGAATAGACAATGTAAGAGAAGTTGTACTTTATCCAAGAGATCCAGACAGATTGAGCCCATAAATCAATTCAGATTTTTATTGCAAAAGAAATAACGACATCATGTGATAGAACAAGCAGATGCAAAAAAAGTAGTAGAAGTCATAGGAAATAATCTGATTGGGGTTTCACATGATTCCAATAGCTTTCAGAAGTTACCAGATTCTTTTTGGGGTTATTTTGCAAGAGGTCATGATAAAAAAGGAACCTTCGGCGTGATAGTCACTTATTCTGAAAATGGAAAGGATGTAGATGATCTAATCAAAATGTATGAAGAGTGGGCAAATAAAAATAAAAGTAAAGAAACCAAATAATCTACTTGGTTTCTTTTAAGAGTTTTCGATACTCGTGGCATTCCTTACAAATGGGCTTTCCCTTGTATTTTGGATTACCATCTGTAATTTTTAAGGTGCCCGGATTTATTTTACAAATACTACAAACAACCATGATTATACGTTAGAATGTACAATTTATAAAAATTGGCAATTTTTTCTAAAATAGGTAAATTTAAAGAGACGTGACCATGTAAGTGATTTTTATAAGATTATTATTTAGAGACAAGATCAGATGAAAAATTCATACCTAAATCAAACAAGAACATCTTTAAAAAAAATGCCAACCATATGATCAAATTATTTACACATTTGAGGGGATAATTAAAAATACAATTATTTTCTATGGATGTAAACTATCAGGCATTTTTGTGGATGATAAAGACACAGAAAAGAATTCATGAAGAATACATTGAAAGAATTTCATAATTTTAGAGTCTATCAGTAATTTCTTTGGTAAATTCAGATGTAGATTTGTCTCCGCCAATATCTTTAGTTTTGACACCACTTTTTACCAAATCAAAAATGGTAGATTCTAGTTTTTGGCCAACTGCAATACATTTTGAATCATTATGTTTTGTTCCAAGCCAATCAAGCATCATTTTGATTGATAAGAGAAAGGATGAGGGATTTGCAATGTTTCGTCCTGCAATATCAAATGCAGCGCCATGAACTGGTTCAAACAATGCAAAATTATCACCAATGTTAGCAGCTGGCGCCATACCCAATCCACCTACAACTTGGGATGATTCATCAGATAAAATATCACCAAACAAATTGGTAGTCACTATGACATCAAATTGTTCTGGTTGACGAATGAGATTCATAGCACAAGCATCAACATACATTTGTTCAAATAAAATATCAGGATAGTTTTTTGCTACTTCACTACAAGATTTTGCAAATAAACCATCAGTGAGTCGCATTACATTGGATTTATGAACACATGTAACTTTTTTCATAGAGTTACGTTGTTTTGCGGTTTCAAATGCATATTTTGCAATTCTTTTTGAGGCATACTCGGAGATTATTCTCAATGCAACAGCTACATCTCCCAAGCTGAATTCTTTACCAGTGTAAAGATCCTCAGTATTCTCTCGAACAATTACCATGTCAATATCATCCCTTAATGCAGACATGTGAGGGTATGATTTTGCAGGTCGAATATTGGCATAAAGATCAAGCATACGTCTTAATACAACAATTACATCAGCTGCGCTCTCACCAACTGGTGCCTTTAAACAAGCGTCAGATTTTTTAATTGTAGATATAGTTTCATCAGGAAGTGCCTTTCCAGTTTCTTTTAATGCTGTATCTCCTGCCTGTAATTTTGTAATATCAAATTTCAAATCAAGTTTGTCATTAATGGTATTCAAGACGGATACCGCAGAATTAGAGAGTTCAGGTCCAATTCCATCGCCAGTAATTAATGAGATTTTATACATGATTAGAAATAGTGTAAATGGGAATTTTAAAGGATTGCTTAAAAAATAGAGTGTGAAGTTAGGAAGATTTATGTTTTATGAACAAAAAATGGTAAAAGATGTTGAAAGTAGAGGCAATAATTAGGAGTTCAATGTTGCAAGATATTCAAGAAATATTAGCAAAAAATGGGATTCCAACTTTTTCAATATATCAAGTACAAATGACAGGAATGCATAAAGCACATAAAGGTTGGAGAAATAAAATGAGTGATTTTATTCCAAAATCAAAGATAGAGATTCTGTGTCCAGATAATGTAGGAGATGAAATAGTCAAAATAATTCAAGAAACAGCCAGAACAGGTGAAAAAGGCGATGGAATTGTATATGTCTACAAAATAGACAAATTAGTAAAAATTAGAAATGGAAGTATTGATGAAATGGCTTTATCATAATAATAGAATTTAGTGCCCAATTTGTTTTTCATTGAGCATTTTTTTGAGCATGATTCTGTTAATACCGTCAATTACTGCTTGAACGCTGGTAGTAACAATGTCTTCGCCTATGGATTTTGCAGAGACACTGTTTCCTTGTGCATCTTCAACTCTGATTGTTACTTCACATAATGCAGTAGAACCACCAGATATGGATGCTAAGCCATAGTCTTTGATTCTAAGTTCAGATATTTGCCCGGTGATTTTTTGAATTGCATTTAATGCAGCATCGACTGGACCAACACCATAATCAGTTCCAATAAAGTCCTTACCATCAATGTTCAATTTAACAAATGCATAAGGCATTGTTCCAATTCCAGTAGATACTGAAAATCCAGTCAACTGGACAATTCGTTTGATTCCCTTTTCTCCTAAAATATTACTTGCAATAGAAAGTAGCTCAACATCTGTAATTTGTTTTCCTTGGTCACCAATAGTTTTTATTTTATTAAGAATTTGTTTTGCCTGATCATCTGTTGGGCGGATACCATATTCAGCAAGCATTGCATTCATACCATGAATTCCTGCATGTTTTCCAACTTGAAGCCATCTCTTTCTTCCAACTAATTCAGGACTGATTGGCTCATATGTTAAGGGATTATTCAATATTCCATGGGTATGGATTCCAGACTCGTGACCAAATGCATTATCGCCCACAATTGCCTTGTTTGGTTGAACCTGAACACCTACAGTTTTTGAGATAAATCTAGAGGTCTCATAGAGTAATTCAGATTTAATTCCAGTTTCATATTTTTGATCATACGGTAAGCACTTTAAAGCCATAACAAATTCTTCCAATGCTGCATTGCCTGCTCTTTCACCAATTCCATTAATTGTGACATGAGCACATTGAGCACCTGCCCTTATTCCAGATAATGTATTAGCTACAGCCAACCCAAAGTCATTATGACAATGAACACTAATTGGAAGTTTTGTAGCTTCAATTGCATCTTTAGTAATTTCTGCCATATATTCTGGAGTTGCATAACCAACAGTATCAGGTATGTCGATTCTGTCAGCACCTGCTTTTGCAACTTCGCCAAATACATGTTTAAGAAAATTTCTGTCAGTTCTTGTTGCGTCTTCTGCAGAAAACTCCACTTGAAGTCCTCGAGATTTACCATATTCTACTGCCTCTATTGCTTTTTCAAGTGCTTGTTCTCGTGTCATTTTGAGTTTATACTCCAAGTGAATATCAGAAGTTGCAATAAAGGTATGAATGTAGTTTAATCCTGCATCAACTACAGCATCAATGTCTTTTTTATTAGTTCTAGCCAAACCACAGATATCAGAAGACAAACCTTCGCTTGCAATCATCTTTACAGCTTTGAATTCACCTTCAGAAATCACTGGAAACCCAGCTTCAATTACATCAACACCAAGGATGTCAAGTTTTTTTGCAATAGCGAGTTTTTGATCTGGAGATAGTGAAATACCAGGTGTTTGTTCACCATCTCTTAGTGTTGTATCAAAAATTCTAATTCTCATGCTACGCCCCTTTGCAAAGCCGCAACCCCTGTCCTTGCAACTTCAATGATTCCAAATGGTTTTGCCAATTCCTCAAAGGCTCTGATTTGATCAGGAGTGGCAGTTAACTCTACCATTATTGAGTCTTTTCTGACATCGTGTATTTTGCCGCCATATGCATTTGCTAATTTGTTTACCTCCATGCTGTCATTAGCATTACTTAGTTTAATCTTAAAAATACTTAGTTCTCGATATACTGTTTTGTGTTCATCTAAGTGTTTTACTTCTATGGTATCAATCATCTTATCGAGTTGCTTTACTATTTGTTCAACTTGTTTTTCATCACCATATGTGGTAATAGTCATCCTTGAATATTCGGGATTGTCAGTTACACCCACAGAAATGCTGTCAATATTGAAATTTCTGGATCTGAAAAGATGAGTAACCTTAAACAATATTCCTGGTTTATTTTCAACTAAAAGAGTAAGAATAGCCCACATGATAATCACTATGAAGGTAAAATCATATCCGCAAGAGAAGTTCCGGGGGCTACAAATGGCAATACATCTTCTTCAGGATCAATTGGAATATCAATCACTGTTGCAACATCACTCTTCAATGCTGTTTTGATTGCCTTATCAAGTTCATCCATTGACTGTGCACGTATTCCTTGAGCTCCATATGATTCTGCTAGTTTTACATAATCAGGACATTTTCCTTGATCAACTCCTATCATTCTTCTATTATAGAAAGTTCTTTGCCATTGTGCAACCATTCCCAATGTAAAATTATTTAAGATAAATACAATCACGGGGATATCTTCCAACACTGCAGTTGCAAGAGAATTTTCTGTCATGCTAAAACTACCATCTCCTGCAATGTCCACTACATGAATATCAGGTCTTGCTACTTTAGCACCTATTGCCGCAGGGAATCCCCACCCCATAGTTCCAAGTCCAGTAGAACTAAAGAAGGTACCAGGTTGTATTACATCATAAAAGAGGGATGCCCACATTTGGTGTTGACCTACTTCAGTAGTTACAATAGATTCATGAGGTAATACTTCTCTGAGTTTTCTCAAGATTTTTGCGGCGCCCATTTCACCTGGATGTAGTTTCAAATTTTCTTTCCAATACGCTTTGGTTTCTTTTACATGTTTAATCCAAGTATTTTCTTCAGTTCTTTTGATTGCTTTTTGCATAAGCATCTTTACCATAATTCTAAGTGATGCACGTACATCACCAACTACTGCAACAGAGGTAGTCTGATTTTTACCAATTTCAGCTGGATCCACATCCATATGAATAATTTTTAGTCTCTTTTCAAATGCTTCAAAGGTTCCAACAGATCTATCAGAAAACCTTGTACCTATTGCCAATACACAATCAGCTTCAGTCATCATCTTGTTTGCCTCTGCGTGACCATGCATTCCAATTGGTCCCAATGATAATGGATGATTCTCTGGAAATGCACCTTTTCCTTTGAAAGTAGTAACGACTGGAATCATAAGTAATTCAGCTATAGATTGAAGTTCTGCAAATGCAGATGAGATAATTGTTCCACCACCAGCTAAGATGATTGGTCTTTCTGCACTAAGTAACATCTCAATTGCTCTTTCAACATGTACAATGTCAGGATCAGTCCATGGATGATAACCACGAATTTTGAATTCATCTGGAAAAATCATAGGTGCTTCTTTTTGTTGGACATCTTTTGGAATATCAATAAGAACAGGTCCAGGCCTACCAGTTTCTGCAATGTAAAATCCTTTTCTAACTACTCCCGGAATTTCATCAGGAGATCTAGGTTGAAATGCATATTTTACAACAGGGTTTGCCATTCCAATAATATCACTTTCCTGAAATGCATCTTTTCCAATCATTGCTACTGGAACTTGACCAGTAACTGCAATCATAGGAGAAGAGTCAGCTTGTGCAGTAGCAATTCCAGTTAGAATGTTAGTAGCGCCAGGTCCAGACGTAGCAAAACATACACCAGGTTTTCTGCTGACTCGTCCAAACCCATCTGCCATATGTGCTGCAGATTGCTCATGTCTAACCAAGATGTGTCGAATATTACATCTAGCAAATTCATCATACATTGGAAGGTTTGCACCTCCGGGTAAGCCAAATACTTCTTTGACACCTTCTTTTTCCATAGCAACCATCAATGCTTTGGCACCTGTCATAGTTTCCATTTTATTCAATCAAATCCATCTCCATAATTTTAATGTGTTAAAATTCAGAGCACGTTTTATAGTACTAGATCAACTAGTAATAAAATGCCCAATGTACCAGTTGTCGTTGTGCTCATTGAAATTCATAAGTAACATACAACTGATAATTAATAAAGATTCTCAGAAAATTACTAGTGTTTTTTGATGTGTTTAGCCCAGAAGACTTAAACTGATAATTTTTCATATTTTGAATAGCGATTTTGTCTGAAAATGAAGAAATTATTAGAATAATTGAAACGCTGCTTGAATCAGGAAAGACAAAGGATTTTTCATTACTCAGAGATATTCATCTCAATGATTCTAGATTTTCAAGTTTTAGTGATTTACCACCATATGATCTAAAAGATTTTCAAACTACAGTCGAATTGGAGGAATTAAAATTCATAAGTATTTCTGATTATGACTATCAAATTAAAAATCTGAAAATAAGTGTATTTGGAGATACAGCTGTGGTGGCTTTTGAGTTAAATCAAAAAGGAATGTTAGTAGACACCAAAGCATACACTGGTGAATGTATTTCAATTGAAGGCAGGGCAACTTTTGTGTTAGTTAAACAACCAACATGGAAAATTGTACACATTCATCTATCTAAAATAAAAAATTAAGAGTTATTTTTATTTTCTACTGGTTTGTTTTGTTGTGGTTTATCTTGATTAGGTTGGTTTGATTTGATTTGTGGTTTGTTTTGTTGTGGTTTATCTTGATTAGGTTGGTTTGATTTGATTTGTGGT
>CAYYXT010000004.1:59405-110115 GCA_964475825.1 uncultured Nitrosopumilaceae archaeon
TTTGTTGTGGTTTATCTTGATTAGGTTGGTTTGATTTGATTTGTGGTTTGATTTGTTGTGGTTTATCTTGATTAGGTTGGTTTGATTTGATTTGTGGTTTGATTTGTTGTGGTTTATCTTGATTAGGTTGGTTTGATTTGATTTGTGGTTTGATTTGTTGGGGTTTATCTTGATTAGGTTGGTTTGATTTGATTTGTGGTTTGATTTGTTGTGGTTTTTCATTACATAGTGTTTGGTATAATTTGAATGCCTGATCAACAGTTGCATTTCCATGAACAATATATCTAACAGCTCTGATCATTGCTACTGGATTTTCAGATTGCCAGATATTTCGGCCCATGTCAACGCCTACTGCACCACATTTGATTGCATTGTATGTTAATTGTAATGCATCTCGCTCTGGAATCTTTTTTCCACCTGCAACAATTATTGGGACAGGACAAGACTGAATAACTTTCTCAAAATTATCACAATAATAGGTCTTAACAATATGAGCACCTTGTTCAGCAGCTATTCTACACGCTAATGAAAGATATCGGGCATCTTTTCCAAGTTCTTTACCAACTGCAGTTACGGCAAGCACTGGAATTCCATATTCTTCTGCTTCATTAACCAATTTTCCGAGATTTACAATAGTTTGATGTTCATATTTTGAGCCAACAAAAATAGACATTGCAAGTGCGCTGGCATTTAGTCTAATTGCATCTTTAATACTAACGGTGATTTCTTCTTGTGATAAATCTTCACCAATAATACTTGAACCACCAGACATTCGTAAAACCATAGGTACGTTAGTAGAGGTTGGAACGGATGTTCTTTGTACACCTCTTGTAAGCATCAAAGAATCACAGTATTTCAATAGTGGTGCAATTACTTTTTTTGGGTTTTCTAATTTTTCAGTAGGGCCTAAAAAGTATCCATGATCAACTGCCAACATTAATGCGCGGTTATTCTGCGGTTTGATAATTTGTGAAAGTCTATTTTGTAATCCCCAATCCATGTCTCTTCGATTTTGAAAGAATAGAAATACCTTTCTTAAGCCTTTCTTATTTTGTAATAATTATTTTCATTGCATTGTCGCCACTTTTAGCATGATCAAATGCTTTTTGAGAGTCTTGAATAGAATATGTATGAGTCACTAATTGTTTAACATCGATTTGAGATGATTCTATTAATCTAAGAGCTTCTTTGGTATCATTATCAGATGCAGCATAACTTGTCACTAGTGTAATTTCTTTAGAATATATTTTACTCATATTCAAAACAATTTTTGCATCCTTTGAAGGAACCCCAAACATCATAACAGTCCCACCTTTTCGTACCATATCAATTGCATCTTCTAATGCTTTGAGACTACTTGTTGCAACTATTGCCACATCTACTCCTTTTCCTTCAGTATGATCCAAAATTCTTTGTTTTCTGTTCTCATCTAGAGAATTAATAGAGTCAGTAATGTTGAATTTTTTTGCAAATCCTAATCTGAAATCATTTACATCAAAACAGAAAATCTTTGAGAATTTTTTAGATTGGGCAAGCATTACATGCATCATACCAGTAGGGCCAACACCAAAAATTGCAACCGAATCTCCTTCTTGGTAAGAGTATTTTGTCCATGCTCTAACGCAACATGCTAATGGTTCAATCATTGCAGCTTCTTCAAAACTCATAGAATCAGGAATCTTGAGCACACCTCCATGATCTACATTCCATTTTGGTACAACATATTCTTCAGATAGACCACATGGAGAAAGATTTGTTTCATAATATTTCGAGCACATTGTTTCATTACCATGTTTACACAAGTTGCAAGAATAACATGGAACGTGATGATGAGTAAATACCCTATCACCTTTTTTGAAGGCAGTTACATCAGAGCTAACATCAATAATTACTCCGGCAGGTTCATGACCTAACCGCATCGAAGGCTGTCCATATTCTCCAAATACTTTTTCCAAATCAGACCCACAGATGCCACATGCATGCATTTGTACCAAAATATCTCCAGAACTCAATATTGGATTTTCTATTTCGTTAATTGAGATAACAGATGGTTCTTTGACAGACACGGTCTTCATAGCAAAATTTTAGAAGATTGAATATAAGTAGATTAAATCATACACCAAGGATCTTTTTGAGCATCAATCTATAATCAACCTCAGATTTTTCACTTCCCGCTGAAGGTAATGCAAAAACCAGAGTGGATTTTGCTGCTCGAAGTGCAGTTAGTTCATCACTAATAGATTCAGTCATATCATCACTTACTAAAACCAATCCAACGTCAGAATCATCAGTTAGTTTCTTAATTTCATCTAATGTTTTTTTAGGCGTATCTGAGATTATTCCATGCACTCCTGCTAATTGGAAGCTTGTAACAAAGGATTTGCTTCCTACGGTGAATATTTTCACAGATCAAAATTTTGTTTATTCTAATTTAAACCCTTTTTGGCAGGTATTAGATCAGGAAAGATTGATTTAGTTTAAGACACCAAACAAATCATGATAAAAATTGACAGTCAAAAAAATGTCTATCTATTCACGCATGGAAGAATGGATCTGCAAGAAAAGGCAGTAAGTGCCCTAGTCTCAAAAGGATTCTCAAAGGAGAAAATCGTCATGGCAATGCCAAACAAAGTTGGAAATGTGGGCGATTACATGGCAATGCTTTGGATGCCACCTACCCCAGATCACATAAAAATTCAGCATATAACCAAAGTTGAAGAAGTGAAACCAGAGGGAGTGATTGGACTTTGGAAAGGCGTTTCAAAAGATGACATTGAAACTATTCCATTAGGATAGAATTAACTGAATCCAGCGCCAAACTCATCACCCTTTTGAAGAGGGTCACCAGAATCTAAATTTTTTAATTTTAAATAAAGCAATGATTCATAGATTAACTTTGTTGTGTCCTCATCATTTAGATTTGAATTAATTTTTACTTGATCTTGGTATTTTTGTAGTTTCTGTGTATTTTGTTCATCAACAGACAATCCATCTTTTTCCATCATTGTTGCAATTTTTTCAATTAGGGAATTGTATTGATTTTCATCCACAATAATTTTGTATTATTTCTAGTTATTAACAAGTTCTAATAATAGAATTTTATAAATCAAAAATTAATCCTGCAAGAAAATCACCATACTCTTCATCAGAAAATCTAATTGTTTCTATTTTATTTTCTTTTTTTGCCAAATATGCAGATTCTAAATGATAGCAGATTGTTTTTCCATTTAATCTACCAAAATAATATCCAGGACAAGAACAATATTCAGCATCAGGATCTAACCAGTGCTCTTTACCTTTTCCAACTACAGTCCAAATTTTTCTTTGACTGGGTTCAAAAAGATGTAATTTAACGCGTTTTTCAGAAACTACAGATTCGATTCTTTCAGAATCTTTGTTCACAAGAATTTAATCCAATGTCTATTGTATATCTTTGATGCTCAAAACAAGAATAATTTCATCAAAACCAATAATGGTCTTAGAGGGAGAAAAAAAGAGCCTCATAGTTACAGACATCCATATCGGATTTGAAAGTACACTTGCATCAAATGAGATCTTTATTGGAAAAAATTCGTCAATTAATGAAACAATAGAAGAATTATCAAGTGTTATTGATTCAGAAAAACCAGACTCACTCATTTTATTAGGAGACATAAAATCTAGCATCAAAAACATCTCAAAAAGTGAATGGGATGAAGTTCCATTATTTTTTAATAGAATTAAACAAAAATGCGATATAATATTAATTCCTGGAAATCATGATGCAAACATACAGAGACTAGTTCCAGAAAATATCTCAATGATTAGTTCAATTGGAATGGTGGAAGAAAATATCTTGCTTACACATGGACATACGATGCCTTCAGAAAATTTTTCCCATGTAGATAAAATCATCATGGGTCATGTACATCCTGTATTTTTTCAAGAAGATTCAGTACTAAATGGACAAAGAGTATGGATTTCAATAAAGACAGAAAAACAAAATATTTTCCCAAATAAATCAGGAGATATTGAAATAACGATTATGCCATCATTTAATAGGTATTTTTATGCAACACACAAAAAAAAATATAAAAAATCAATTTCCCCAATAATAGAAAAAATCAAACAAGTATCATCTGCCAGAATAATTACATTAGATGGGACAATTATTGGGGATGAATCAATAATTGATCAAGTGTTATAGTAGAATTCAAATCATTGATAATTTTTGTAACAAATGTTTATGTTTTTTAAAAATGGTACTTAGGATTACAGTGAGGAGGCATTATTCTATTTTATCATAGGGGTCAATAGGGTCTTTTGTTGTTTTATTGTCTTTGAGCCATTCCAGAGTTTTTACAAAAGAATCGGCTAGTTCAATAGTTGTAAGAACAGGAATTCCCAATTCAATAGATTTTCTTCTAATTTGATATTCATCATCAAGCATTCCAACATATTTTTCAAGTGTTGATGTACTGGGAATATTTATGATAAAGTCTATCTTTCGTTCATAAAGCAAATCTGCAATGTTAGGTTTTCTTGTAGGTTCTGAAATTTTGTGAACTACTTCAATATCACCAATCTTTTCTTCAAAAAATTCTGCAGTATGCTCAGTTGCAACGATCTTAAATCCAAGACTTTTTAATCGTGCGATTGGTTGCAATAACTTTTCTTTATTTTGAGATCCACCAACTGTAACAAGTGCTGTGCCTGTCTTTGGGAGAGTATATCCTGCAGAAGTAAGCCCTTTAGCTAATGCATCGTAAAAGCTTGTGCCAAAGCAGGCAACTTCGCCAGTAGATTGCATTTCCACTCCTAGTCTAATATCTGCCCCCTCGAGTTGCATAAATGAGAATTGAGGTACCTTGATTCCAAAATTGTGAATTTTTTGCCATTTGTTTTCAGGCAATTTAGGCAGAGGCTTGCCCAAGATTGCCTTTGCTGCTAGTGAGATGAGATTTATCTTAACAAGTTTTGATACAAAAGGCATCGAACGAGATGCTCTAATGTTTAATTCAATTACATAGACATGATCATCATGGATTAGAAATTGTAGATTAAACGGTCCTTTGACATTAAACGTTTTTGCAATCTTTGTAGAGTATTCAGTGATAGTTTCAATAGTTTTGTTGTTTAGTCGCCATGGCGGAATGCACATCATAGCATCGCCTGAGTGAACACCTGCGCTTTCAATGTGTTCAACTATGGCTCCAATTATAACATCAGTTCCATTACTAACTCCATCAACGTCAACTTCTAGTGAATTTAGCATGAATTTTGAGATAACAACCGGGTGATCAGGAGATACATCAGTTGCTTCTTTAACATATTTTTTTAATTCATCTTGAGACCATACAACTTTCATTGCAGCACCAGATAACACATATGAAGGTCTAACAATTACTGGAAAACCTACATCTTGTGCAAAACTTTTTGCCTCAGCAATATTTGAAAATGCTTGCCATCGCGGCTGTTGAATATGCAATTTATCTAATTCAGCACTGAATTTGGAACGGTCTTCTGCTCTATCAACATCATCTGCAGCAGTACCAATTATGTTAATACCATTTTTTGCAAGACCTAATGTCAAATTATTTGCGGTTTGACCTCCAACACAAGTAACTATACCTTTTGGATTTTCAAATTCTGCAATATCCAAAATTCTTTCTAAAGTTAATTCTTCAAAGTACAATCGGCTACAAATATCATAATCAGTTGAAACAGTTTCAGGATTACAGTTTACAACTGAAACATTTTTTTCACCATTTTCTTGCAAGCCCCAAACCATGTTTACAGTACCCCAATCAAATTCCACACTGCTACCAATACGATAAGGGCCTGCACCAAGTACAATGACTCCCCTTTCATCAGGTGTAATTTCAATATCATTTTGATTACCGCCATATGTTAGATAGAGGTAGTTGGTAACTGCCGGCCATTCAGCTGCTAAAGTATCAATTTGCTTTACAGAAGGCAAAACTCCTGCTTTTTTACGTATTTCACGTATTTCTTCAGCAGATTTGTCTTTTGCACGCGCGATTTGCTTATCAGAGAATCCCATCTTTTTTGATTCCCAAAGTAGAGGAGTGGTAAGTTGTTCTTGTTTTAATTTGGATTCAATATCCACAATATTTTTGATCTTTTCAATAAACCAAGGATCAATTGCAGAAAGTCTATAGATTTTCTCAACTGAGATTCCCATCTTAAGAGCAGCCGCCACATAATACAAAATCAAATCATCAGGGTGAGAAAGATGGTCTTCTATTTGCTCTTCGTCATATGATTTCATATTTACTCGGTTTAGAACAAGACCGTCATTTCCAATATCAAGCATCCGTATTGATTTTTGTAATGATTCCTCAAAGCTTCTTCCAACTGCCATAACTTCACCAACTGATTTCATGGTAGGACCAAGTTTTCGTTTTACAAGATCAAATTTTGCAAAATCCCATCTAGGATGCTTGCATACAATGTAATCCAAAGAAGGTTCAAAACAAGCAGTGGTAGTTTTTGTAATTCTGTTTTCTAGTTCTGGTAATGTATACCCCAATCCAATTTTCGCAGACATGTATGCAAGTGGGTAACCTGTTGCTTTGCTTGCAAGTGCAGAAGATCGTGATAACCTAGGATTGATTTCGATTGCAACGTATCTATCAGAATCAGGATCTAATCCATATTGTATATTACATTCGCCTACGATTCCAACATGTTTTGTTGCACGCAAAGCAGCAGAGCGAAGCATATGGTATTCATGATTATCAATTGTTTGAGAAGGTGCAACAACAATGTTATCACCAGTATGAACTCTCATTGAAAGAACATTTTCCATATTACAAACAATCACACTGTTTCCAGCATAATCTTGCATTACTTCATATTCTATTTGCTTCCAATGTCCAATGTATTCTTCAATTAGGACTTGACCCACAAGACTTGCCCTTAGTCCTCGTTCAACAATTTCATGTAATTCAATTTCATTGTAAGCAACTCCACCGCCCTTACCGCCAAGTGTATACGCTACTCGAATAATTACAGGATATCCTAATTCTTGAGCAATTTCTTTTGCGTCTGTAAAATTTGTAACGGTTCCACTTTTTAGAATTGGGATATTGCATTGATTCATAGAATCTTTGAAGAGTTGGCGGTCCTCAGTTCTTTGAATTCCCTTAATTTGTGTGCCTAAAACATGCACCCCGTACTTTTCAAGTATACCTGCCTGTGCAAGATTAACACCACAGTTCAAAGCAGTCTGACCTCCATATGCCAGCATTATCCCATCAGGTCTTTCCTTTTCGATAATAGATTCTACATACTCAACATTCACAGGTAACAGATACACTTTATTTGCAAATCTAGTATCTGTCTGAATTGTTGCAATGTTTGGATTGATTAAGATACTTTTCAGTCCATCTTCGTGTATTGCTTTGAGGCATTGGCTTCCGGAGTAGTCAAATTGACGGTCGTTTTAGCGACTTTCGCCGGCTTCTCCGATTTTTATTGCCCCACTACCAAGTACAAGAATTTTTTTTATCGACTCATTCTTCGGCAGATTTACCTTCCTCCATAAGGTGTTTGAGTTCTTCAAAGACGAATTTACAATCATTAGGTCCTGGTGCAGCTTCGGGGTGAAACTGAACAGCAATACAATTTTGTTTTTTGTGTTTTATTCCTTCGACTGTTTTATCGTCTGCGTTTGTAAACCATAAATTAAATTCAGATGCATTCAAAGATTCAGGAGTTATTCCATAACCGTGATTCTGACTTGTAACATAAACTTGATTATTCTCTAAATTAACACAGGGTTTGTTTTGTCCTCGATGACCATATTTTAATTTGTAAGTTTGAGTGTTTCCGGCAAGACCAATGATTTGTGCACCTAAACAAATTCCAAGTGTTGGAATATTTTTTTCAATTAGTTTTCTTGCAGTTTCAATAGTATCTTGACATTTTTGAGGATCACCTGGACCATTGCTAATTACAACACCTTTTGGATGATATGACATAATTTTTTCAAAAGATGTATTCCAAGGTAATTTTATTACTTTGTACCCAAGATCACGAATATTTCTCAGTATTGCATTCTTTGTACCAGTATCAATTACAACAACAGATTTTTCTTCAGACCCATACACCACTGCTTGTTTGGTAGATACTGTATCCATGAATTGTTCAGAATTGTAATTAGGTGCGGATGCAAGTTGTTTTTTTACTTCATCTACATTAATTTCAGTGTCAGATACTACTAAAGCAGCCATCATCACTCCTCCGGTACGAAGATTTTTCGTTAGCGCTCTTGTATCAATTCCAGAAATTCCAGGGATTTTTTCATTATATAACCACTCATCAAGAGTCATCGATAGATTCCAATGGCTGGCAGTTAAAGAGAGTTCATGAACAACTAACCCCCTTAGTTGAATTTTATTAGATTCAAAGAACTTTGGGATTCCATCTTGATCTTTAATTGACGGATCTGGTACACCATAGTTTCCTACAAGAGGATATGTAAGTGTAAGAATTTGTCCACTATACGATGGATCAGTTAGGGTCTCAGTATACCCCACCATTCCTGTATTAAAGACGATTTCACCAAAAACAGTTGTAGAATAACCAAAACCCATCCCGTCAAGGACAGTACCATCATCAAGAATCAGCTTCCCAAACTTGTTTGCGTGGATTGATTTCTTTGTAGTAATTGTGACCCTCGACGAGTACTTTTGATTATAGATTTAAGTTTTTTGAAAGTTGATCGCAAAATGAAATTAAAAATTTCTCAAAGTGCTCGGAATTCTTCACTCCACTTGTGATATGCACGGATCATTTCAAGTGAAACGCTTGGTTTTCTTCTTACCATAATTTCCTTAAAGTCAGCTGTGGTGAGTTCACGTGGTTGTATTGGTGCTTCACCAGCTACTGGTTCATGATAATCAGGGGCATTGAAGATTTCATGAACTGCCTTAATTTGTGCTGCTTGGCAAACGTCTTTGATATCACTTGCACTGTAACCATCAAATAATTTTGCAAGTTCTATTATGTTAACTCTAAGGTCTTTTTTTAATGGAGCAGTGTATTGTTCAAATAATTTTTCTCTTGCTTCTTGAGTTGGAAGTGAAACATAAATTCTTTTTTGGAATCTTCTAAGAAAAGGCCAATCGAGACTCCATGGCTTGTTAGTAGCACCAATAACATAAAGCATCAAATCTTTACCTTTACCATTAACACCATCCATTTCTGTCAAGAATTGATTTTTTGTTCTTACCTCTCCTCCAACTTCACTACTTCTAGATCCTAAAAGAGAATCAACTTCATCGACAAAAAGAATAACAGGTTTTCCTTCTTTTTCAGCATATTTTCTTGCCATAGCAAATAATTTTGAAACATTTTTTTCAGCCTCACCTAACCATTTACTCATCATGGATGCAGCGTCTACATTAATGAAATATCCATCCATTTCATTTGCAGTTGCAGCCGCCAACATGGTTTTTCCAGTTCCCGGTGGACCGTAAAGCAGCATTCCTTTTGGCCAGCCCAAAGGAAACAGATCAGGTCTTTTTGTAGGATAAACTATTGATTCACGTAATGCGTTCTTTGCGTCATCTAACCCAATTACTTCACTCCAACTAACATTGGGTTTTTCTTTCATTACAAGATCTTCAAAATCATTTTCATCAGTTTGTCTTTGCACAGAAGCTTGTTGTTCTTTAGGAGAAGCCTTTGGATCCACCGCAGGCTCCACTCCACGTGATTCTTGAAGTGCTGTTATTCGGTTATGATAAGAATTACATCGGTCTTTGTAAATAGGATTAAGTTTGCTTGTTGGATAAAGTTGTAATAGTTTTACAAGTGAATCAATTGCGCGCTGATAATGTGTAATGGCCATACCTCGTGCTCCTTGAGAGTCAAACTTGATTGCTTCTGAAGCATACTTGCTTGCATTGTTTTCTAATTCTTGCGGGGCTAAACTCATCTATATCACTTGTACAGTACTCCCTCGAGAATTTTGTTGGTATTCAGAGGTGTTAATCGCCGTAGTAAAATTGGTTAAATTAAGTGAACCAGTTTTAGGTCCATCATCAGCGAATTCATCTAGATATGATTTTTCAAGGTCAGATTTTTCTGAAATTTTGGAGTGCATGTTCTTGACTTTATTAATAGAATCCTCAGCGGATAAAATTAATTCAGAAATTTCATCGTCAACGCATTCTATTGATTGAGCGGATTCGGTGATAATTGAAACAAAATGCTGTAAAATTAAACGTGTCTCTTTTTTATCCTCATATTTGGAGAGCATGAAATTAGTCAATCCCACAATTTTATTTATGTCCTGCAATTCCTCCAGGGTTAATTTATCAATTTTAATATCTGGGACGTTAGAGGCAGATAATTTTTTTTCAATTTTTGCAGATAGAGATTGGATGTGGTCTATATCTTTTGTAAAATCACGTTTGGAGCTAAGAAAATTCAAGTATTGCATGCTTTAGAAAAATCAAGATTAGGGTACTGCTTACTTATTTTAGAGTCTACCATCAATTTTACTTCATTTAGTACTGATGATGATTCAATATTAGATTGACCAAAATCAAATCTAGCCTCGGTAAGAATTGCAGAATCTAAAATAATACTTCCTAAATGAACTGATAACTCAGAAAGATTTTGACTGCAGGTAGGAAGCAGGTTAAAAAGTTGAGCACTCACAGTCCTCATCATAGAGATTGTCAAAGGTAAAAGTTCAGGGATACTGTTTATTCCAGAGATAGAGTTCATTCTCTTTTGAATTTGAGAGAGAATTTCTAATGAAAAGGCAATGGTTCTTTCAAAATCAAGTGCTTTGACATAAGTATGGTCGTCATCATCTAGTTCTAAGAAATTACGGTTTAATTTTTTTAGTTCAGTTTTTTTCCTTTTTAAAATATCCACAATACTATTTAGTAAATCGTTTGAATATTCGAGTCGTGGAACAATAGTGACAGTTTGAGATACGTTCACACATTCTATTCTAACCAGATTTGAATTACACATCATGCCAATTTGTCAACAGAGATTTGATATTTCAGGACAGTGTCACAATTTTATCAGTAACTGCAGTAACATCTCACTATGGTTACAATTTTGAATTTTTTTTAAGTATTTGTGTAAAGGAATTTAGCTCTCAATGTTACCTAATCATGTGTAAACTAGAATCATGGTAAACGAACATGCACTAACTGTCAGTCTTGAAGAATTCGGCTTGAGTCAATATGAGGCTCAGGCATATGTTGCCCTTATCTCAAAAGGAACAATAACGGCAGGCGAACTTGCATATTATTCAGATCTTCCAAGAACCAAAATATATCCCACATTATTAAAGCTGGAAAACAAGAAATTGGCAATAATTTCAAAGAGCAAGCCAATCATGTGCACAGCAATTGCACCTGAAGATGCCTTTGATTCAATCATTCATGAGCAGATTAACAAAGTAAATGCAATGAATACCTTGGTTTCAAATCTAAAAAAAGCAAGTGATGAAAGCAGAAAGTCTAGAGGTTCGGAAGAAAAAAGGTATTTTCATGTTAGTGCAAATAATGTCCTAGAACATCTAAGAATAATGATCGAAGGTTCAAAATCTTCAATCAATATCATGGCAGATCAGTGGGGATTGGAGCTATTAGGAGAATGTAAAGAACAGTTATTATCAGTGCTTCGTAGGAATTTAGAAGTCAGATTATTGCTCCCATCAACACAGATTTGTTCAGAAGTATACAGAGCAATTCCAAATGAGGTAAAAATCAGAGTTTCAGACACAATACAAAATTGTTTTGTTTTTGATGAAACAGAAGTATTGATGGTAGACAATGAGAATGGCAAGGGTGCAATATTCTCATCAACAGAAGTGTTAGGAGTAAATCAAAACAGAATATTTGCAGATATTTGGAGAAATTCAATTAGAACAGAATCACTTGCAGACATGACAAAAGATGAAGCCCAAGAAGTTTACAAAATTATTCGCATCATTAATGAAAATGGATTGACGCATATTCTAAATTCAACAATGATTTCAAAAAAACCTGAGTGGGATATGCTCAAATTACTTGAAAAGAATGGAATTAATTTAAAAAGTAAATCGCTGGATGAAATAATTGAGATCATGGATGCTGCACTACAAATCATGTGTTCAGGTCATGTGAATTTTGATGCCAATACTAAAAACATAACAATAGAATCAAAATTGAATAGCGGTCATTCTTTGCCATGGGTATCCATTTTGGATGGATGTCTACAAAAACAGGGTTACAAAACAAGAACAATATATCAAAATAATTCAAGCAAAGGCGAAACGGTCCTCATCAAAATAAGTAAAAGCTAAAATCAGATGACAAATATTTGCAAATATCGTGATTGAAGAAAAAATAAAATTAATTGGAATTAAACTACCCATTCCACCAAGTCCTGCCGGATCTTATATTCCAGTAGTAAAATCAGGCAATTTACTATATGTTTCAGGCCAGATCCCGATGGAAGATGGAAAAGTAATATTTACAGGAAAAGTTTCAGATACAAATATTGAAACGGCACAAAAATCAGCGAGGATTTGTGCAATTAACATACTTGCTCAACTCAAAAAAGAATTAGGAGATTTAGAAAAGATTTCCAAAATTGTGAGATTGTCAGGGTTTGTAAATTCAGTGCCAGAATTTACACAGCAACCAAAAGTAATCAATGCTGCTTCGGATTTGTTTTATGAAATATTTGGAGAGTGTGGAAAACACTCTAGAATTGCAGTTGGAGTATCAAGTTTGCCGTTAAATTCAATGACAGAGATTGATGCCATAGTAGAAATAAGATAGTGGAAATCCCAATTTTGAAATTATTTAGTTTAATTTTTTATTGAATTCTTTAAGGAATGTTTGAATTTTTGGTTTTGGGATAACGGCTCCACATGCTTTATCATGGCCACCACCGGAACCACCAAGTTCAGTTGCAAGAACATTAACAATTTTACCCAAGTGAATTTTGCAAGATCTTGATCCTCTGACAGATACGGCATAGATACCATGATCAACTCTTTCTTTGTAGGCAACACCCACGTCTTTTCCAGACAATCCTAAAACAAAATTAACTGCGCCACTTGCTCCAGAATCCATGATTTCCATATATCCAATGTTTTTCATAGTCTTCATTCCTTTTTTGACTTTGGCAATTATTAGGGCTAGTTTCTCAACTTGGATTTGCGCAAATTCAAAGGTATTTGGAATTTCATGTGGGAATTTTGAATCAGCCAATTCCTCTACCAAATACAACAAATAATCAGGATCTTTTTGGTGTCCAACTATATTGTAAGTAAGAACAGTTGCATTAATCAAAGCAAATTGTCTATCGTAGATTTGAAGTAATTTAGAACCAATTGGTCTATCTTCCATATAATCAGTAATAGCAGCACATGCTGCAATGAACGGAGCTTGATCAGAGAGTTTTGATTTGAATGCATTATAGACCTGAACAGTGGTACATTCATTGATATCATGAATCATTTTAACTTTAATTTTTTCTAATTCTTTTGTAATTTTTGGATCAATATCATGGTGATCAATGTATGTTACTGTGACATGATTCTTTTTTAAAATTCTTAAGAGTTCAACAAATTCATCTTGATTCTTTTTACTAAGACCTAAATCGCAAATATATAATGATTTTAATTTTTCATCTGCACAAACTTTCTGTATAGCCTCCATCTGTCCGGGATAATCAATTAAAACAGAATCACCACCAAAAGCCTGTCTGATCAAAGCTGCAGAACTAATACCATCAGCATCTTCTTTGTGTGAAATACAAATAACTTTAGTTCTTTGTTGTTGGGTGATTTTTGTTACAGTTTTTTTATTAACAGTCTTTGTTGTTTTCTTTGTTTTAGATGCGACCATTAGTGTCGATTCACTTGCATACCCTCATTTAAATCAAGAATGAATTATTGCTTTGATTTCTGAGATTCTTGTTTTATGCTTTGATTTGCCAAAGATGTAGAATTTACAAATGCATCATAAAACGACAACCCATTCATCTGAGTTTGAATATCAATTTCTTGAATTTTGCGTAATTCATCTCCAGATGCAGTTAAGACGAGATTATCGAGTTTCTCTAAAAGTTGTCGTTCAGCTGGAGTCATTTAATTTTTAATTAAAAATAATCATTTATGAGCCAGAGTTGCCATATTAGACTAATTACTAAACTTCATAGACATGATTTCTTGCGAAAATATAATAAAAGATTTCTCAGAGGATGTGCGTGGAGACAAAAAACATAGGCTTGCGCGGGATTCAGGTTGCAGATACAAGAATCTCAAATATTGATGGAGAAAAAGGCAAGCTAATTTACCGTGGTTATGATATCTTAGAACTTACAAAAAAATCAAACTATGAAGAAACAGCGTATTTGTTATTACATGATGAATTGCCAACCAAAGAACAACTATCAGAGTTCAAATCCAAATTAAATGAGGCAAGATGGATTCCCAAAAGAATGCAAATCAACATGGGGAATTGGAGAAAAGATGCAGACCCAATGGACATGCTACAAGCATTTGTTGCAGCACTGGCAGGATATTATGATGAAGAATTTGCAACTAAAGAAGCAAGTTACGATAAAGCAATCAACCTAATCGCCAAAGTACCTACAATAATTGCAAGTTGGCAGAGAGTCAGAGATGGATTAGAAATAGTTGATCCTGATCCAAGTTTAGATCACGCAGCAAATTTTCTCTACATGATGTTTGGGGAAAAACCAGATAAAGAAATTGAAAAGATTTTTGATACATGTTTGATTCTTCATGCAGAACATACCTTTAATGCATCTACATTTGTTGCAAGACAGGTTGCATCAACTAGAGCACACATGTATTCAGCAACAAGTGCAGCAATTGGTGCATTAAGCGGAGAACTACATGGTGGAGCAAATACAGAGGTAATGAAGATGCTTTTAGACATAGGTACGATAGACAATGTTGTTCCATGGATTAAGGAAAAAATGAGTAAGGGTGAGAGAATTATGGGAATGGGTCATGCAGTGTATAAAACATATGATCCTAGAGCACAAGTTCTAAAAGAATTATCAGGAAAGCTTGCTGCAAAGACAGGTGAACCATGGTATGACATTACAGAAAAAGTAGAAACGACTACAATTGCAGAAATAAAAATGCAAAAAGGAAAAGACATCTATCCAAATGTCGATTTGTACAGTGCTTCAATTTACTATATGCTAAAAATTCCAATGGATCTTAATACGCCAATTTTTGCAATAGCAAGGGTTGCAGGATGGGCAGCACACATAATTGAAGAAAAATTTGCAGAGGCAGCACCAAAGCCTGCATTGTACAGACCAGAAGCAGTCTATGTTGGAAAATATTGCGGACCAGAAGGTTGTGAATACAAAGTTCTGGACTTGAGAAAATAATTTTTAATTTCTTGTGTTAAGCCATTCTTTTGCTTTAGAGTTCACATCGTGTTTGTACAATACTTCAAAAACCATATCATAAAATGTGATGCCTTTTTTTTGTGCCTGATCATCTAGCCAACGAATTCCATCAGCCAATTCAGGATCATATTCTGAAAATTCTACGAGTTCATCAACCATTTTTGAAAAGAATGTGTGCGACTCTAACATATGTTGATCTTTAAATCTTTGATCATAAGGGCGGGATTCAAAATATATAGACAAAAAACCGCTTTTTGGTTGACAATTGGAGCATGTTTTATTTTTTGATGGAAATACAAAGAGAATATCTTGGGTCATTCAAACAAACAATTCAGTCATAGAGCAAAAAAGAGAACATATTGATATTTACTTGGATAAAGTAACCAATCAACAATCAAAATACATGGGGTTACATGTTGGGATGTTTTGGGGTATTGGCACATTTATCATAAAAAACCAAGACGTTGTAAAAATAGCAATAGATGACAAACCAATGTTTGAGCATCTATCATTAAAACAAAAAAGTCATGATGAATTTATTGAAAAAAGAACTCATTTTATCAGACAGTTAATTGAACAAAGAAAATTAAAAATTCAATACGAATTGATACCCCCAGACAAAAACTTGGCTGCTAAAAAAATATAATGCAAAGGTGCTTAAGACCAAAAACAAGAGTTGCTTGGTGACAGCTCCAATGCATTTTGTATTCATACTAAAAAAAATGAGTCATAAAAGAAAGATTTGTTAAACATGATTGACTATAGTTAAAATCAATTAAAGCGATCATATGAGATTTTCAATAGTTTTTTTAGATTTGTGTAAATTTTTGAAGAAAATCAGAAATTACACATATGGTCAAATTTCAAACTGTAGTGTAAATATTCAGATAAGACGCAGTTTTCTAAATGTTCCAATTATTTTAAATTGTGAACGTAATAGTAAAGATTAGATTTATTTAGCTTGAGGAAATCCTTGGATCAATTATGGCAGGTATAGATAAAGTAGCAATTGCATTTTCTATTGCAATTGTAGCTGTCGGTGTAGGATTTGCATTCTATGCGGGTAGCGTTCAAGATAACGCTCCAGCTGTTTCTGCTCCAGTAATTACTAAAACTATGGAGCCAAAAATGCAAGCAGGAGAAGAAACATCAACAACAAAAAAAACTGTAGAAGTAAAAGAGGATTTAAAGATTGAAGAAAGATCAGACACACCAGTTGAAGAATCATCTAAACCAAAAACAGTTAGCGTAACAATTCCAACCGGAACTTCATCTCCAGGCTGTGAAACATCCAATACATGTTATTCACCAACATCAATTACAATCAATGCCGGTGATACTGTAGAATGGAAAAATACAGATACAGCAGCACACACAGTAACAGGGGGTAGTCCAGCTGATGGTCCATCTGTATTTGATAGTAGTTTAATCATGGGAGGTGCATCATTTGAAAACACATTTGATGAGACAGGAAGCTATGATTACTTCTGCATGGTACATCCGTGGATGGTTGGAAACGTTCAAGTGAACTAACCAAAACTTTTCTCTTTTTTCTTATTTTATTTGATTTTTACGTATTGTTCTATTGTATGCCACCCCGAATCTATGAGTCTCATCTCGTGCATGTTGTAAAATTTTTAATGAAGGTCTATCTTTTGAAATTACAATAGGATTTTTTTGGTTTGGAACAAATATTTCTTCATTTTCTTTAGCAAGTGAAATGCAATCAAGATTTAATCCAAGTGATTGTAATGACTTGAGTGCAGCATTTAGTTGTCCTTTTCCACCATCAATTAATATCAAATCAGGTAATTGAGAATTTTCTTCCAATAACCTAAGATATCTTCGTTTGATGACCTCACTGATCATTGCAAAGTCATCTCTGCCAGAAACTGTTTTAATTTTGAATTTTCGGTATCCAGATTTGTTTGGTTTACCATCTACAAATCTAGACATCGAACCTACTGCAAAATCATCTCCATGGTTTGAAATATCAAAGCATTCAATGATGTTAGGAATTGCAGACAGATGCAATATCTCTTTTAATTCTATCAGGCCAAGATCACCACCCTTGGAATGAATCAATGCAATATTCTTCAAAATCAAATTAATGATATCCTTTCTTTTACCACGTTGTGGACGAAGAATTTCAACTGAGAGTCCTGCCTGTTCAGAAAGTAGGGATTCTAAAAGTTTTTTATTTTCAGGAAGTTCACTAACAATGACAAATTTTGGGATTTTGTGAATAGTGTAGTATTGAAAAAGAAAATTTGAAAAATTATTGTCCCCAACAAGATCAAAAAAGAATTTGTCGCTGTCGCGTATTACTCCATTAATCATTCTGAAATTCATTACAGTTACAGTTTGATCTTTATCCTTAATTCCAAAGTATTCCTCATCAGAATTTTTAACATATTCCATTTTTTGTTTTGTTTGAAGACTACCCAATCTAATCAGAGTATCACGAATATCCTTTGCACGTTCAAATTGTTGTGATGCAGCAGCTTGTGTCATTTCTTCTTTTAATTTTTTTGTAAAAATATGGGTCTGATTTTTTCCTTTTAGTACTTCTTCTAATGCAGATACATGTTGCAGGTATTTGTCTTGAGCGTCTTTGAATTCACATGGACCCTCACAGTTTCCCAAATGATATTCCAGGCATACTTTTTTTGGTAATTGTTTACAGATTCTAATTTGAAATGCTTTTCGTAGAGTACCGATTGTAAGTAGTTTTGAGCTGCCTTGCATAAACGGACCAAAAATTTTTCCGCCACCTAAAAACTTTCCATCATGTGTTCTTCTTGCAACAAGTAATCTAGGATATTTTTCGTGGGATATTCTAAGATATGTATAGCGCTGTTGATCTTTTAATTCAATGTTAAACTTGGGCCTATGTTTTTTTATCATATTTGACTCTAAAAGAAATGCCTCGCTTTCATTATCAGTTAAAACAAATTCAATATCAGAAATGTTTTCCACAAGCTTCTGTGTTTTGTAATTCTGATTTTTTAAAAAATATGACCTTACTCTGTTTTTTAGATTCTTGGCCTTACCAATATAGATAATTTTTTTATCAGAATCCTTCATCAAATAGATACCAGGATTTGAGGGAATGTTGGTTTTTGAAATATCAAAAGTCATTGTTTTAGTAATTTTTTGAGATATTTTCCAGTATAGCTTCCAGGGGCTTTTGCAACTTGATCAGGTGTGCCCACAGCAACTATTTTGCCACCCTCATCACCACCCTCAGGTCCCAAATCAATTAACCAGTCAGAGTTTTTGATTACATCCATGTTGTGCTCAATTACCAGTACTGTATTTCCCAGATTTACCAGTCTGTTTAGCACATCAAGAAGTTTTTGAACATCTGCAAAATGTAACCCTGTAGTAGGCTCATCAAGAATGTAAAATGTTTTTCCCGTTCCTCTTTTGGATAACTCGGATGCAAGTTTTACTCTTTGTGCTTCTCCGCCAGACAAAGTAGTAGATGATTGTCCTAGCTTGATGTATCCCAACCCAACATCAAAAACGGTTTGTAATTTTCTTCTGATTGAAGGGATATTTTCAAAAAATTGTAGCGCCTCATAAACAGTCATATCCAATACATCTGAAATATTTTTTCCTTTATACAAAACTGAAAGAGTTTCAGAGTTGTATCGTTTTCCTTTGCATTCATCGCACTTTACATAAACATCAGATAAAAATTGCATCTCAATTTGTTTTACACCATCACCGTCACAAGCAAAACATCTTCCATCAGCTACATTAAAGGAGAATTGCCCTAGTGAATATCCTCTTTCTTTTGATAATTCTGTATTTGCATATAATTCTCGTATAGAAGTAAATGCACCAATGTATGTCGCAGGATTAGATCTTGGAGTTCGTCCAATTGGTGATTGATCAATTGCAATTACCTTATCAATATTTTCAAGACCTAAAATTTCACTGTGACTTCCAGATTTCACATTAGACTTGTAAAAATGATTTTCAAGAGATTTTAATAAAATACCATTTATCAAAGTAGATTTTCCAGAACCAGACACACCCGTTACAGAGACAAAAAGACCTAATGGAATTTCTACATCAATGTTTTTTAGATTATTTTCAGACGCTCCTTTAATAATTAAGGAACCAGAGCGATTACGTATCTTCTCTTCAAGTTTTATCAATGAATTATGTTTCAAATAATCTCCAGTCACAGATTTATGGCCATTAAGAATTTGGTCGATAGTTCCTTCAAAGACTATATTTCCTCCATGTACTCCTGCGCCCGGACCTAAATCTACAATCCAGTCCGAATTTCGTATAACTTCTTCGTCATGCTCCACTACAATTACTGTATTTCCAAGATCTCGTAGCTTTGTTAGCGTTTTAATGAGACGTTCATTATCACGTTGATGTAATCCAATTGTAGGCTCATCAAGAACATACAAAACCCCAGTAAGATTAGACCCAATCTGAGTTGCTAATCTAATCCTTTGAGATTCACCACCAGATAAAGTAGAGCTTAATCTATTCAGAGTAAGATAGTTTAATCCTACATTCATTAAAAATTCTAATCTTGCTTTAATTTCTTTAAGGACATCTCGTGCAATGTATTGTTCATTTTCAGTTAACTTTAATGTAGAGAAAAAATCATAGCAATGATCAATTGACAAATCACAAACATCCATAATTCCCTTATCGTTAACTTTGACTGCCAATGATTCAGGTTTTAATTTTTTTCCATTACACACAGTGCAAGGCGTATCTTGCATGAATTGTTTTAGCCATTCACGTTTTGATTCAGAATCAGTTTCCATAAAAGAGCGTTGAAGGTTAACTAACACTCCTTCAAATGCATTAGTATATTGCCAAGAAGAATCGCCAGATTTAGAACTATATTTAAAATCAATTAAATCATTAGTTCCATGCAAAATAATTCGAAGATGTTTTGGCGCTATTTTTTCAATAGGTGTCATCAAATCAAAACCAAATTTTTTTCCAACAGCCCTTAATGCTTGTTTTCTAAATGCGGAAAATCTTCCACTCCATGGAACAATCGCACCATCTAAAATTGATTTGCTCTTATCAGGAATTACAAGATCTGCATCAAATTCCATCTTCACACCCAATCCATTACATGCCTTACACATTCCAAATGGAGAATTAAATGAGAAGGTTCTAGGTTCTAGCTCACCAATTGTCAATCCACAATAAGGACATGCATTGTTTTGTGAAAAAATCTTTTCTGATTTTTCAGACGAAATCATGACATCTCCTTTTGATGCCTTGATTGCAGTTTGTATTGCCTCAAATAGTCTAGATCTTTCAGATTTTTCTGTCGGTATTCTATCTACTACAATCTCAATATTATGCCATTTCTGTCTGTCAAGTGTTGGAAACTGTTCATCTAGGCTCAAAATCTCCCCATCTAGGCGTATTCTAGAGTATCCATCTTTTTTTATCTGTTCAAATAATTTCTCGTACGTTCCTTTTTTTCTCTGAATAATTGGAGATAAGATCAAAATCTTTTGGCCAGCAAAGTCCTTAAGAATAGAATCACAAATAGTTTCAACGGATTGACTAGATATTTTTCTAGCACAATTTGTACAGTAAGGAATCCCAATTCTTGCATAAAGTAATCTCATGTAATCATAGATTTCAGTAGTTGTTCCAACAGTAGAACGTGGATTCTTATTTGTAGTTTTTTGTTGAATAGATATTGCAGGAGAGAGTCCTTCTATAGAGTCAACATCAGGTTTGTCCATCAATTCAAGGAACTGTCTTGCATAAGCAGAAAGTGATTCCACATAACGTCTCTGTCCTTCAGCATAAATTGTATCAAAAGCTAAAGTTGATTTTCCAGAGCCGGATAATCCACTAATAACAACAAGTTTATTTTTTGGAATATCAACATCAATATTTTTTAGATTGTGATGTCTGGCACCACGAATTTTTAATTTATTTTCGACCATCTTTGAATTTAATCTCCTTTTCCAGTCTTTTTATTCTATCTCGGCATTCAATTGCACGCTCAAAATCTAATTCTTCAGAATATTTTTTCATCTGAGATTCTAATTCAATAATATCAGTAGCAAGATCGTGTATTGATTTTAGTTTAGATTCATCTAATGTTGTAACTTGTTCAGGAACTGATTTTATGATTGTCTGGGGAGTTATGTTATGCTCCTTGTTGTATTGTATTTGTTTTTCTTGACGTCTTTTTGTTTCATCTATTGCATGAGACATTGATTTTGTAATGTTATCAGCATACATGATTACCGAACCGTTTACATTTCTTGCAGCTCTTCCAAATGTTTGAATCAAGCTAGTAAAGTTTCTCAAAAATCCTTCCTTGTCTGCATCTAAAATTGCAACCAGTGAAACCTCAGGAATATCCAATCCCTCCCTTAACAAATTGATTCCAACTAGAACATCAAATTCTCCTAATCGTAATTGTCGGATTAATTCTGTTCTTTGCAATCCTTCTATTTCAGAGTGCATGTATCTCACCCTCACCTGTTTTTTTGAAAGATATTCAGCAAGGTCTTCAGCCATACGCTTTGTCAGAGTGGTGACTAAAACACGCTCATTTTTGGCTGCTCTTTTGGCAATTTCTTGAATTAGATCATCCATTTGATCCTTTGTGGATCTAATCTCCACTGATGGATCAAGTAGTCCAGTGGGCCTTACTAGCTGCTCTGCTATTTGAGATGATATTTTTTTCTCATATTCACTGGGAGTTGCAGATACAAAAATGGTGTTTTTCAGATAACCCTCAAATTCTTCAAATTTTAATGGTCTGTTATCATATGCACTTGGCAGACGAAAACCGTATGTCACTAGTTCCTTTTTTCTTGAATAGTCACCCTTGTACATTCCATGTAGTTGTGGCAAAGTAACATGTGATTCATCAATTACAAGCAGATAGTCATCTCCAAAAAAATCCATCAAGCAAAATGCTTTCTCACCTGGTTGCCTTCCATCAAAATGCCTTGAATAATTTTCAATTCCTGAGCAATACCCCAACTCTTCTATCATCTCCAAATCATATTTTGTTCTCATTTCCAGTCTTTGCTTTTCTAATTCATTTAGTTCTGGCAGTCGTTTTTCTAGCTCGTCTTTAATTGAAAGTACGGCTTTTTCTCTAACATCTTTTGCAATCAAATAGTGTTTTGCAGGAAAAATTTTCATCTGAGTGACTTTACGTTTTTCTTTAAGCGAGATATTATCAAGCAATGTGATTTTTTCTACGTCGTCACCAAACATTGAAATTCGTACAATATCTTCAGAATACGCAGGCACAATATCTATCGTATCGCCCTTTACTCTGAAATTACCAGGAGCTACTACTACTTCGGTATCATTTCTTTCATATCTTGCATCAATGAATTTTTTTATTAGTTCATTTCTTTTTATTACATCGCCGGCATTAATTGTAATTGCCAAATCGTCCCAATCCTGAGGATTGCCAAGTGAATAGATACAAGATACTGTTGAGACAATAATCGTTGGGTCTCCAGATAGCAGCATTGCAGTTGCCTCTAATCGTAATTTTTCAATTTTTTCATTGATTTGAGTCTCTTTTTCAATATAGGTATCTGTTTGAGGTAGATAACTTTCAGGCTGATAATAATCATAATAGGATACAAAATAGCCTACATTATTTTTTGGAAAAAACTGCTTGAATTCAGAGTACAGTTGGGCAGCCAGAGTTTTGTTGTGAGAGATGACCAATGTATTTTTTCCAGTTCTTGCAATGACATTTGCAATAGAAAATGTCTTTCCACTGCCAGTTACACCAAGTAATGTCTGAATTGTTCCCTTCTTTACACCTTCAACTAGGGCATCAATTGCTTGGGGTTGATCACCAGTAGGTTCAAACTCGGATACTAGTTCAAATTTATGAATTTGTTGCAACAGTTACGATCATCTAAAACTGAATTTAAAGCAATGGTGATATCACAAATAATTCCTACCAGACAGGTTCATCAACCATTTGTAATCCATTTTCAGTTATCTCAAATCCCATAATTTTCAAAGTCTCTTTTGCAGTGGGGGAATTTCTTTTCAATATTTTTTCTGCCAAATCCATTCTGCTCTCTGCATGCATATGTTGTCCAATTTTGTATTTTCCATGAAGTGTGTCAGGAATGACTTTGATTACGACAACGGCATCTAAAACTCTCATAGTAGACTGGATTGGATCATATCCTCCTTCGGGCTGATATTTTTTCATAAGACCATTTAGTGCAAGTGTTTTTTCTTCTCTATCTGTTACTAGTGATGCTCTGCCCTTGATTACAATACTGATGTATAATGTATCTGCAAGTGATGCATCTTTTGGATCTTCAAAATAGGAAGGCAGAAACTCCAGTTCCCTATCAACTTCAAAACCAACTTTGTTGTTTCGATTGATGTTATCAATTTTCTCACCTTTGATATGAGAATGCAGATATACTGAATCATTCAGAAAAACAAAATTCATTGGTATTATCTGAGGGTATCCATTCTCATCAATACTAGAAATTCGTCCGATATGTTCTTGATTCAAAAATTCTTGGATTTTTTTATATGACTTGATTTGTAAAATTCCAACTAGTTGCATCAAGGTTATTTTCATCAATAATATTATAAATCCAGATCATAAATCTCTAAAATACCCGTTGATTGAAGAAAAATCATGAATGATCCTTATCTAAATGATCTAAAAAACGAGTTCAGAGAATACTCATCAGAACTAAAAATATTAAATAAAAATCTCTTAAAATCAAATTCATCTGAAGAACAATCAAGAATTATAAAAAAAATAGACAGTATTGCAAAAGAGATGGAAAAAAATCAAAGGCAGTCAGTCAGAGTAACAAAATCAAGATTAAAAGAAAAGAGCAAATCAAAAAAAACTTCCCAATCTTGATCAAAATTCCTAAAATATAGGATAATGTAGAGTTAGAGAGTTGGACGAAAGAGAAGAAGAACGGAGCAGAGCAACAAATGTGGCACTTAAAACCCTAGAGGAATGGGGAACTAATTCAAGATTTATTTGGTTTAGAGAACTGCATAGAATTACAGATATTGACAAAGGGCTACTAAGAAACATTCTCAATGATTTGAAAAAATCAAAAGAGGTCAAAGAGATGCATGGTACAAATAACAGGATATTTTTTTGTCTAAGAAAATACTATACAAAATGTCACGATATAGAATTTAGATTTAAAGGAAAACCAATAATGCTCAGAGACGGAAGTAAAGTCAAAGTAATACAAGGTGAAACCAACTCCACAGCACGTACAAGAAAAAGATTAGAAAAACAACAAAAAAGACGACAAGTAAAATCATACACTAGAATGAAAAGCAGAAACAGACGACCACATAAATCATAAATTATTCAGTATTGAGGATCTGCTTTTCTATGCATAAGATTGAATTCGGCGCGTTTTAGTTTTGCAGATTCTGCTACGTCTTCAGTCATATCATATAGATGATGGAGCTCCAAACTAGAGGCTATTTCATCTTCTTTTTGGTCTTCCAAGTCCAACTCAAGATTAGATAAAATATCCATATTTTCTTCTAGAATTTTCAGGCATTTTTTTATTGCTTCAGGAAGTTCATCGTCCATTACGACTATCTAGAATTAGGATAGTAAATGATTTTCGATGTCCAGGTGGAGGCTTATTTTTGTAGTTTTTCTCGCAGATAGGGCATTACGTGGCTTGCAAATTTGTCAATGGAGCCAAAGTAGTTTTTACCCCAGAATCTAATTACAAAGTGGTTTACACCCGCTTTCATGAATCGCTCAAATGTTGGAATGATATCATCGGGGGTACCAACAGCAGTTGATGAACGAGCAATTTTATCAGGAATTTTTGTTGCTGCCTCTCTCATCTTGACAATCCAAGATTGATCAGACATTGAATATTCTGTAAAGTATTTTACAAAATCAAATCCTTCAATTTCTTTAATACCATGAACACGTAACACTTCTGGTTTGAACAAACTTACCTTTACTGCTTCTTTCATTTTTGCCCAAGATTCTTCTGCATCTTCTGAAAAGTAAACATCAATATCTAATGCATACTGGAAAGTATCCTTTTCTTTTTGAGTTCGGTTATGTTTATTCATAGATGCTTGAATTTGTTTTGCATGATCTTCAAACAACTCTGGAGTGTAACCGATTGGCAACCAACCCTCTCCGAGTTTTCCGGTAAGTTCCAAAGTACGCGTACCGCCTGATGCCATATATGTTGGTGGATGTGGTTTTCTAATTGGTGGTGCTTGAAGACATGCACCTTCTAATTTGTAATATTTGCCGTCATAATTTACAGTGTGATCAGGAGTGGAACCATACAAAATTTTGATAACTTCAATTTGTTCTTCCCATTTAGAAACTGGTTTTTCAAACGGAATACAAAATTCTTTTAGATTTTGAGCCTCACCTGCACCAATTCCTAAAATTGCTCTTCCTTTTGAAACTCTGTCAAGTGTAATTGCAGCTAGTGCAATGTTTGACGGATGTCTTCTAATTGCATCAGTTACACAAGTTCCTATTTCGACATTATGTGTAACGGCGGCAATTGCAGATAGCATTACCCAAGGATCTAAAACAATTGCGTTTTTCCATTGTGGAACATTTGTGTGATCCATATAAAAAATAGAGTCATAACCTGTTTTATCGGCAAGCATGCAAGCAGTTAAAATTTGATCTTCAGTGTATCCCGCCCGGGCAACATTTAATCCATTTTGAATACCGAATTTTAATGGTTTTTCAGTAATCATACACTTGGAGAATAATATTAGCATAAATAAGTTTGGTCAAAGCAGTCAATTTCGCAGTTTATTAACAAAATAGAAAAAATGTAAAAACAGTGGAATTTGTTACAGATTACCTGATTTAATATCTTGTAGACACTTGATGACGTCTTGTTTGGAGATTGGAATTGGGTTTGGATCCAAATGTCCTCTGTCAGTCATTACTGTATCTGCTGCATCTGAAACATCAGCTTTTAGATCAAGTTTGTCAAAGCCTAGCTTTTTCATGGCCTCCTTGAATCTACCATAGAAGATGGATTTGTTATGCTTGTGTGCAACTGTAGTACAAGAAGACAAAGAATATCCATGTGGCACTCCTTCATTTGAGAAGACATATGATAGTGCATGTCCAAGAGTAGTTGAGCAGTTACCAAATCCAATGCCAGATAACATTGAACCGTATGGATAGTTTTCTGGTTTGTCATTTATTATTGCATCGTATAGAATCTCAAATGCTTGTTTACACATGGTTCTTGTAAAGTCATTACCAAGTTTGCTGTCATAGCCCTCGGTTGCTTGAGCACATGCGTCACAAACAGAATTTTTGATGACTTGTTCTGGAGTGCCATCCATAAAATATGAATCCACTACAGCCATGTCAGCAAGAAATCTGTCTTCTCGCAACAATTTCTTTTTTCCATCAAATTTCAAAACGCAATACGTTGTCATTTCAGCTCCAGTTCCAAAGGTAGTTGGAATTAAGATTTTTTCTTTTTTCATCTCGGGTGCAGCATATTTTACTACGTCCATCGAACTTCCTCCACCCAATCCAATTAGGACTGATGGGTTCTTGTCTTTGAATTGTGAAATCACAGCATTGACATCATCAATTGACGGTTCAGGTTTTACTTGATCATACAGCATATAGTCCTTAATTCCCATTTTGCCAAGCCATTTGTCAGAAAGTTCTGGAGGAACGGTTGTAACAACTAGGGCATTTTTTGGATATTCTGTTTCACCAAGTGCATTTTTTCCAAAATTGATAACTTTTGGAATACGTACTGTGTGCATGAATCAAAGGCATCATTGATTATTATTATATCTTACAGTAAGAGAAATTAGTATATGATTATTCAAAATTATGAAGATTTAGCAACATCAGAAAAGAAAAGAGAATGTTTGGAGATTTTGGAGGCAGGACTAAAAGCTGCAGACCCAGAGAACATCATACCAAAATTTGTTACTCCAGAAGAAATTAAAATTAACGGAAAAATTCTCAAACTGAGAGGCTTTTCCAACATTTACACAGTAGCATTTGGGAAAGCTGGAGATTCTATGACGAGGGCATTAAATGCAATTATTCCAATTAAAAGCGGAATCATAGTAATTCCAAAAGGATCCAAATCAAAAATAAAAGGCAAAAAATTTCAGATTTTTAATTCAGGGCATCCAAAACCAGATCAAACAAGCGTAAAGGCTGCAAAAGAAGTAACAAAGTTTCTTCAAAATAGAAGGGATGGTGAATTGGTAATCTTTCTGGTTTCCGGTGGGGGATCATCACTACTTGCCATTCCAGACGACATAACATTAGATGATAAAATCTATGTAACCAATCTGTTGTTAAAATCAGGAGCCAGTATTCAAGAGTTTAATTGTATTAGAAAGCATTTGTCAAAAATAAAAGGTGGCAGACTAGTTGAAAATATCAAATGTCATGGAATTGGACTTGTGATGTCAGATGTTGAAGGAGACGATCTTTCATCTATTGCATCAGGAACAACATACATGGACAATACCACTTTTCTAGATGCACTAAACATAATCAACAAATATAAATTAAAAAACAAAATTCCATTAGAAATTCTACAGAGATTCGAAGATGGGTTTAAAGGAAAAATTCCTGAAACTCCAAAAAAAGCAAAGATAGTAAATCAGATCATTGCAAATAACAAAGATTGTCTAAAAGCAATGGAATCCAAAGCCAAAGAATTGGGATATAAAGTAAAAACAATACAAGTGTTTGGCAACATAAAAGATGCTACAAAAACAATTATGGAGAACATACCAGATGAGCAAAAAAGTTGTCTCATTTTTGGCGGGGAAACTACAGTTGAAGTCATTGGAAAAGGATCGGGGGGGAGAAATCAAGAATTAGTTTTAAGAATTTTAAAGAATGCACAAAATTTAAAAAAAATGATCATTTCATCAATGGGGACAGACGGAATAGATGGAAATACATTTTTTGCAGGAGCTATAACAGAGAACATCAAAATAGATGAATCAATAATCAAAGAATTCTTAAAAAATAGCGACTCTGGAAGATTTTTTCAAAAACAAAAAAGTAGCATCAGAACAGATTTTACTCACACAAATCTGATGGACATAGGCGTGATATTGAAATGAATTTTTAGTTGCACAGAACTTCTCGTTTTTCTATTTTTGCCTTTTCTTTTCTCATTCTGGCTATAACTGCGGCCAATTGTGCATCGTGAATTTCATCAAGAGTGTCGCACATACCAAAAGAATATCTTGCACATACTTAAATGATGACTGAAAATTTGCAAGTATTATTCTGTAATTTATGGTTGTTTAAAATACAGACATAAAATAAACAAATTTTTAATTGAAAATAGGCTTGCTTGAAATACCATATTTGCCATATTATGCTATGATCAAAAAAAGTATGAGTAAGTGTGAGGAACTATCCTGCATATGTAAATGTCATGAAGGAACAGATTATAGAAGGAGAAGGGTAAGAGGATAAGACATGGAAATAGCATATATCTTGATACAATGTGATTTGGGTTCAGAAGAGCAAATCATTAAGGAGATTATGAAAATTCCAGATGTAAAAGAAGTCAGAGGGACATATGGGATCTATGATGTTTTTTGCAAGGTACAATCAGATACTAGAGAAACGCTTGATCAAGTGATTACCAACAAAATTAGAAAGATTCAAAAAATTCGTTCAACTATAACATTACATTATATTCCATCACAAGGTGGCAAGTAATTGTTAGAACAACAATTCTAGAGTACTAATGTTTGGATAGAACACGCTATTTTGATAAGATTTTAGCCTTATTTTTGTAACAATACAATATCGTGGATCAATTTTGTATTAACTTAAGGATTAGGAAGAGTTTAGAATCTAAAACTGATCAATTACTAATCTTGTAGAGTATTGTTTAGTAAAACAAAAAGAGTGTAAGATTTAATAAAAATGATTTTAGAAAATTACTTAATTTTGTATTGAGAAATATTGGGAATGGGTTGGCATTTAAAGAAAATCAAGTTTATCTAATGTTTCTTGTAGATTTTTCCTCTATGATCAGTTTCCACAACAAAGATTATCATTTTACTTTGCTGTAAATCCAAAATCACCCTATAATTCCCCACTCGAAGTTTGTAAAATGGTGAATTTGTTAGTCTTGTCACAGTTTGGAATGGGTTTTCTACGCAATCTAGTACTGAATCATAAATTTTTTGTGCATTTTTTGTATCAATTTTTTCTAATTGTTTGACAGATTTCTCAGACCAAATGACTTCCCAAGTCATTGCCTATTTTAGTCCTAATTTCTTTTTCACTTGTTCTGATGTATACACACGTCCTGCCTTGATGTCTGCAACGCCCTCTTCAATGTTCTTGATGGTAGTCTTGCTTAGTACTTCATCTTCTTGAGTAATTTTTAAGAGTCTAGCAATTACTGTTTCATATGTTTCTCTAGGATGATTCATTTGTTTTCTTAGATCATTTTTGATCTTTTTAGAAAGCTTGATCGTACTTTGTTCCATAGTATACCATATTATACCACAGTATAATATAAAAAGTTCTTGTTATTTAGATTAAAGAGCCCTATAAGATTCGATACAATATTGTCACTATTTCAAGTTCCAAAAGTAATTTAGAATCCTCGAGTGAGATTTACAAAATTAGGTTAACACTGAAGTAATGATCATCAATTTTATTTTCAGTTCTTAACACATATTCACGGTGAATAGTAAACTTTCAGGCCTAGAGATATGGTTTGTATTCTTTTATGTATCGTTTTACAAACCATTGGAGAAATATTTTATAATCTGTCTTAACTTCTGACCTTTCCAGTGCATTATAGTAACTATTTCTTCCTTCATATGGAATATCAAATAAAGGATATTTTTTTCTGTTCAATACAAAGTTCATGACAATTCTTGTGATTCTACCATTTCCATCACCAAATGGATGTATTGTTACAAGTTTTAGATGAACCAATGCAGCAAGCTCAACGGAATAAAGTTTATCATTGTTCTTTTTGTACCATTGAAAAAACTCAGTCAGCATAGGAGATACCTCAACAGGAGAAGGGGGCATGAATTTGCTTCCACCTATTCCTACTTGATATTTTCTTATCTTTCCAGCTATGTCAGGTTTTGTTTTATTGAATAGCTTCCAGTGCCAATCAAGTACTACTTGCAGTGTCAGTTCTTTTTTGAATTTTAGTACCTCATAGAACAAGTCTCTATGTGCTTGTGCTTCTTGCACATCTCTCATTGGTTTACTTTTTGGTGCAATTCCTTTTTCCAGAAGATCAGCAGTCTCTCTTCTGGTTAGAGTAGAACCTTCAATTCTCTGAGTATCATATGTGAATCTTGTGGCAAAATTTTGTAGTTCCTTTTCTTTGATAGATTTTGGTAGATTCCTCTGTTCTTTAGAGAAATTTTTCTTGATTTTATCTACATCTACATACCATTTTTCTTGGTATAATTCATCAACAAAGTCTTTCTTGATTTTTTCAATGTCAGAAGGAATCTTTTTTCCAAGGTACTTTTCCTTCTTCTGAACTTTCTTGCCTTCTCGCATACTGTGCTCAAGATAGTAGTAGGTCTTGCCCTTGAGAAGTTTTTTCTTTATTCTCATAATATTAGTTACCCCTACATATTTATATAATTTTCATTTTCTGTAAAAATGTAGGGGTAAAAGGAAAACGAAGATAACGGAAATGTCGCATATCATCTTCAAAATACAATCCTATTTCGTAAAAAATGCGAAACAAGATACACGTAGGTGTATGAAAAAAGACTAGTTACAAGAATCTATTTTAGATCATTATAGAAGTAATGAGGACAAGTTGTATTACAATTCTCGAGCAAGATTTACAAAATTAGTTTAATACTCTCAAAGATAAGCATACTTCGTTGCATATTGTTTTAATACAATAATGACGTATTTAATCCAGATATAGCCATGTTAGAGAAACAATTCAATCCAGATTTATTGTATAATAGAATTGTCCATTATTACATAGATAAAAAAGGATATTCAAAAGACAAGGCAAATTCAATTGCACAAGCAGTAGTAAAAAGAGAGGCGCAAAGAAGAATATGTAAAAATGAAAAGTGCAAGCATTTCTCACATGATCATATTAGAAATTCTGAAACATGTTTGGTTTTAGATTGTGATTGTGGAAAATTTTCAAATTAGATAAAATCATCCAGAGAATTTTCACGTAATGATTGTGCATTAATTCCAATTTTCCTTAAGTGTTCAGCAAATTCCTCAACAAATCCATGAATGGTATAAACCTGTTCTGCCCCTGAACGTACCACCATATCTACTAGCTCATTAAAATCACAATGATCACTCATCGGAATTGAATAATCAGATCGTCTTCCGAATGCAAATCGAGTCGATTGCGCCCAACCACTAAAACCAATAGTTACAGCACCGTATTTTGATTTCATGTCTTTGAGAAATTGATTCTTTTCAGACATCATTGGTGCTACCATTACCCAGGGTTTTTTGGATAATAGCCCATTTTTTTCTGCTTCAGAATGACCAATTCCATCATTTAGAGAGACGCCAAGTCGCTGGTGAAGTGTATTCATTTGTTTTACAGAATCATGAAAGTAAAGAGGACCCCAATGTCCAAAGAGTTGGGTAATGGTTTGAGCTTTTCCTAGCTGATATCCCAATAATATGACAGGAACGCCTTTTCCATAAAGTTCTGAAATTAATTCATTTACTTGTTTTTGTATTTCTTCTAATTTTGGAAAGACAAATTCAGGCAAACCAAACGTACACTCTGTGATCAGTGTTTTGCATTTTGGAATAATTGCACCTTTTAGAAACCCGCGGTTTCTTGTACAAATATCTCCAGTATAGAAAATATCATCAAAAAGTAAACCCTTTGCGCCTAAAATATGACCACTGTCAATTAATGAAAAATCATCAATACTTTGAACATGATTTTCCATCTTAAAACCTCTAAGATTGGCAATCTCACTAGTCTCAATTGATGAAAGTATGGTACCACCATTTTTTGATGGGAGATGATCAGAGTGTGCATGGGATACAAAATTCACTCCAGTTGAATCGGTATTTTTTGGATCCAAGTATACCCTTCTCCCATTAATCTCACATAGAATACCATTTTTTGTCATTCTAACAGGACGAGGCAATGTCAAACAAAATAATTAGATTTGATATAAATTGCAGGTTTGATCTACTATTGACTAGTTGCTAAATCTAGGAATTTTAATTTCAGGCCGTGGGAGCAACATGGAATCTATTTTAAAATCAATTAAACGTAAAAAAATTCCCATAAATCCAGCTGTCGTCATATCAAACAAACCAGATGCCAAAGGCTTGAAGATTGCACAAAGATTAGGCATCAAAACAGAAGTAATTGAAAGTAAAGATTTCAAAGGAAGCAGATTGGAATACGACAAAAAAATAATATCAGTACTAGAAAAATATGGAGTCACACCAAAAAATGGACTGGTATGTTTAGCAGGATTTATGAGAATAATTAGTCCCGAATTTGTTAAAAAATACAAAAATAGAATTATCAATATTCACCCAGCTTTACTTCCAGCTTTTCCAGGACTTGATGCCCAAAAACAGGCAATAGATTACGGTTCAAAATATTCAGGATGCACAGTACATTTTGTAGATTCAGGTGTGGATACAGGACCAATAATTTTGCAATCAATAATCAAAATAAGAAAAGGCGACACAGAAAGAACATTATCCAAACGTATTTTGACAAAAGAACATCAGGCGTATCCTGAAGCTATCAGGTTATTTGCAGAAAAGAAAATAAAAATTTCAGGCAGAAAAACAATAATTAGCTAAGAATCCGGTCCGCCAAAAAAATACAATACAGTTAGTTCTTTTGAATTTCCATGGAAAAAATGCTCCATTTTTTTTCCTACAAAATACATTTTATTTTCAGAGATAGGATAATCAGTGTCGTTGATTTTTAAAAAACCGTCACCCTTGAGAATGAAATATACTTCATCACTATCGTGAGGTTCTTGTGTATCTTCCTCTCCAGGTTGCAATACTAACACACCGGCAGCCAGATTTTCATTATTGATAAAAGTGTGAAAATAACTGCTACTTTTTTTTATTTTTTCGATGTATTCGTTTACATTAAAAACTGATTTCATTTTATTGTGAAGCTACAGTGTAAAATTTTGGTTCCGGTAGTTTTTCCATATACGATGCAGCCATGGAATGGAGTTTTTCATGTTCTTGGCTTTGATGCATTTTACTGAATTTTTCAAGATTCTCAAATTCAACTAACACGCGATGTTTACCATCTTTAGTTTCCAAAAGGCGCCTATTTACAAACCCATCAAATTTGGATACGATTTTGTTTGATTCAGAAAACCATTTTTTAAAGTCAGCAACAGAATCGGGTTTTATTTGAATATCAGATATCACTACAAACATGGTATCACTCCAATAGGGCCACATAATTTCGTTTCTCAGATTTTCAAATTCAGATTCATGTATTTCAAGGATTAAATATCTACAGGCCAGAAATAATCTTGATGACAGGCATCAAAATGGATGGAAAAGAGATTGCCCAAACTGTAAAAGACAGAGTCAGAAAAGCTGTCGAAGAATTAAAGAACCAAAGAATCAACCCATGTTTGGCAACTGTTCTAGTTGGGGATAATCAAGCATCTGCCACTTATGTTAAAAATAAGCACAAAGCCTGCGAAGAAGTAGGAATTATCACCAAAGACTTCAAGCTAGCATCAGATATCACACAATTAGAATTAAATAAAATAATTGATGAATTAAATAATGACAAATCAATTCATGGTATTTTAGTTCAATTACCATTACCTAATCAATTAGATGAATTTGCTACAACATCTAGAATTTCCCCATTAAAAGATGTGGACGGTCTTACACCATACAATGCAGGTTTGCTTGCAATGAAAAAAGCAGCACTTGTTGCTTGTACGCCATTGGGAGTAATGGAAATGTTTGATTATCATAACATAGAGTTGGAGGGAAAAAACATTGTTCTAATAAATCGAAGTAATTTAGTAGGAAAACCGCTATACCATTTACTTTTGGCAAGAAATGCAACAGTAATTACATGTCATTCTAAAACAAAAAATATCAATGAATTATGTCAGTTAGCAGACATTATAATTACAGCAGTTGGAGATAGAAACAAGTTTACATTAACACCAGATATGATAAAAAAGGATGCAATTGTAATTGATGTTGCAATCTCAAAATATAAAGAAAAACTTGTAGGAGATGCAGATTATGATCAGATTATCCAAAAAGCATCTTATGCAACGCCTGTTCCAGGTGGGGTAGGTCCCATGACAGTTGCAATGTTATTGAAAAATACAATAACAGCTGCATCATTGAGTAGTCAAATTGAAAAATAATTCTGAGAAAACATCATTACGAGAATTACTCCTTGAGAGAAGAGACGGGACATCTTTTGATTTAATGAAAATTGCAAGTAAATCAATACTAAAGAAATTAAAAAAAATTGAATCATTTAGAAATGCACAAAAAATAGGCGCGTACTATCCAATAGGCAGTGAAATGACAACACAGGACATCATGCAAGAAGCTCTAAGTGAGGGAAAGGAGGTATTTTTGCCCAAAGTAGTCGGAAAAAATATAGAATTTAGAAAAATCGAGAATTTAAGTAATCTAGAAAATGGTAGTTTTGACATAATGGAGCCTCGCAACGAATGCCCTGTGGATAATAATCTAGATGTAATACTTGTTCCAACAGTAGGAATATCTCCAAAAGGAGTAAGACTAGGATACGGTCATGGATTTTACGATAGATTTTTAGCTGAAAATAAAATTGAAACAATTTCGTTGACATTGGAAAAACAGATTGTAAGAAATATTCCACGTTCAGATCACGATGTAATTATAAATTGGATCGTTACTGAAGACAGAATAATAGATACATCAAAGATAAGCTAGGCCTTTTTTGCCGATATCTTTTCTATAGTATTTGTGAGGCCAAGAAATTTTTTCTGCTGCAATGTATGCATTTGAAATTGCAGATGCCAAAGTATCACCAATGGCAGTAACTCCCAAAACTCTTCCGCCATTTGATAAGATTTTTCCATGTTGTTTTTTGGTTCCTGCATGAAAGACCATGGCATTTTTAGGAATTAAATCAAATCCGGTGATCTCTTCATCTTTTGGATATGATTCAGGATAGCCTTCAGATGCCAAAACAATGCAAACAGATGATTGATTTTTCCAAGTGATTTTGGGCATCAGAGATAGGGTTCCATCTACGCTTGCAACAAAATAATCATACAAATCAAAATCCATCCTCATGGTAATTGGCTGACATTCAGGATCACCCATTCGTACGTTATACTCTAAGACGTATGGTTCATTGTCTCTAATCATTACTCCAGCATAGAGAAATCCTTTGAAGACAATACCTTCATTTTTCATTGATTGTATTGTTTTATTGATGATTTTATTTTGGATTTTTTCAGCAAGAATATCGTCAATAACAGGAGTTGGAGAATATGCACCCATTCCACCTGTGTTAGGACCTTTATCATCATCAAAGATTCTTTTGTGATCTTGGCTTGATGCCATCGGTATTGCAGTCATACCATCACATAATGCAATGTATGATGCTTCGATTCCATCAATTCTTTCTTCCACAATAATGCGATTTCCAGCATCACCAAATGTCTTTTTTACCAATATTGTATTAATTGCAGCAATTGCCTCATCAGCATTATTACAAACAATCACTCCCTTTCCGGAAGCAAGACCATCTGCCTTGACTACAACATTATAATCAAGAGATTTGACGTATTCTTCTGCTTTTTTTGGATCCTCAAAGATTTCAAATCTTGCAGTTTGTATACCGTTTCTTTTCATGAAATTTTTTGCCCAAATTTTACTAGATTCTAATTGTGCTGCTTTTTGAGATGGGCCGAAAATTTTGAGATTCATTTGATTAAATTTATCTACAATTCCTGCAGCAAGAGGGGCCTCAGGACCAACTACTGTAAAGCAATTATTTTTTTGCGCAAATTCTACTAATGCATTCAGATCATCAATGTCAATTGGAATGTTATTTTCTGTTCCACCATTTCCAGGCGCTGTGAAAACTTTGTCAACTTTGGAGCTTTGAGATAATTTCCAAGACAGTGCATGTTCGCGTCCACCAGAACCGATAACTAAAACATTAACCAACAGAAATTATCTTTCACTCAATTATATAATCCAAGATATCAAAATGGAAAAAGATGTATTTTTACTCAAATGCGTGTTTCCACATTTTTGCCAATTTTGTCTGGCAGTCATCATAATTTTCTAGACGTTCATAGAACTTTTTTGTATTTTGTGCATATGATTTTACCATGCCTTCTTGGATTTTATCAAAGTTAAACATGAAATTGCACTAATATTGTAACTTAATAAAATTCCAAAGTATCAAAAAATCAATTTAGCTTTATAATGCCACCCTCATATCAAAATCTAAGATGGAACTTTCATCAAAATTTGATGCAAAAGCAATTGAATCGGAGATAAGAGAATACATCAAATCAATTGATGTTGAAAGACTAATCTTTGAATCAGATAAACCTGAGAAAATAATGTTTATCGAAGGTCCGCCCACTATGAACGGGGTTCCACATGCAGGGCATCTTAGAGGACGTGTAATTAAGGATCTATGGTACAGATTCAACACATTACAAGGAAAAAAAATCGTATTTAATGGAGGATGGGACACGCAAGGACTCCCAGTTGAGTTACAAGCAGAAAAAGAGCTCGGGGTAACTGGCGGCAAGTCAGAAGTCATTGAAAAAGTTGGAATTGAAAAACTAGTTGAGGAATGCAAACGTATTGTAAAAAAATTCAACACCAAATGGATCGAAGTAGATAAATTACTTGGAATGTCATTTAATCATAATAAAGCATATTGGACTTATCGAGATGAATTTATTGAAAGAGAGTGGCAGGTTCTCAAAAAAGCACATGAAAATGGAATATTAGAAGAAGACTTTACAGTAATTGCATACTGCCCAAGTTGCCAAACATCACTTAGTCATGCCGAAGTTAATCAGGGATATGAAGAAGTAAAAGATCCATCATTATACTATAAGGTTAAACTCAGAGATGAAGATGCATATCTGATTGTTTGGACCACAATGCCATTTACTTTAGTTACAGATGCAATGGTAGGATTGAATCCCGATGAGGATTATGCATATGTCAAAGTAGAAAATGAAACATGGATTGTGGGAAAAATAAGACTGGAAGAATTTTTCAAAGAAGTAAATATCGAAGAACATGAAATTGTAAAGACTGTAAAAGGTTCAGAATTTGAGGGGAAAAAGTACATCCATCCACTTTTGAATTTAATTCCAGGATTAGATGAATGTGCAAAAGAAAATAATTTTCATGTTGCAGTATCAGAAGAGTTTGTAGACGCCACAACAGGTAGCGGCTTAGTTCACTTGTCTCCTGCCAATGGGGAAGAAGACATTAAAATTGCAAACAAAAGAAGAGTCAAAGTATTCAGCCCCATTAATGATCAGGTAAAGTTCACCAATTTGGCTGGAAAGTACGAGGGAATGTTTGTCAGAGATGCAGATAAAATAATTGTGGAAGATCTCAAAGAACGTAATGCGCTGGTAAAAATTGGAAAAATCAAGCACAAATATCCGTTATGTTGGAGATCTCGCCATCCAATTGTATGGTTGGCACGAAAAGGTTGGTTTTACAAACTAGACAGATTAGGAGACAAGGCAATTATTGCAGCGGAAAGTGTAGAATACTTTTTTGATCAGCCAAAAAACAGATTTTTAGGAATTATTAAAGAAAGACACCCATGGTGTATATCTCGAGAAAGAATTTGGGGATGTCCATTACCGGTTTGGATATGCAAAGATTGTGGAAAACAAAATTGGTTCTTTACAAGAAAAGAAATCATAGATTCGGCAGTAAAATTACCAGATGGGCCAAATTTTGAATTACATCGCCCATGGATTGACAACATTACAATAAAATGCAAACAATGTAGTAGTACAAATACAAAAAGAGAAGAATATGTTTTAGATACATGGCACAATAGCGGTTCAGCTCCATATTCATCGCTGACAGATGAAGAGTATTCTAAATGGATACCTGCGCCATTTTTCACAGAAGGTATTGATCAAACAAGAGGATGGGCATATACTCTTTTGATAGAAAATGTGATCTTAAAGAATGGGCCAATTCCACCATTCAAGTCATTTTTGTTCCAAGGTCATGTACTTGATGAGAAGGGAGGCAAGATGAGTAAAAGTTTAGGAAATGTAATAGACGGAGCAGAATTACTTGAAAAGTATCCTGTAGATTTGATTAGATTTTATTTTATCTGGAAGGCAAGTCCAATAGAGCCACTTAGTTTCAGTACTGATGAGTTAATGTCAAGACCGTATCAGGTACTCAATACACTGTTTAATTTGCATCTGTATTTTAAACAAAATAGCGAATACGATAATTTTGATGAGACAAAAACAATTTCATGGGCAAAAGAAAATGAGTTGCTAACATCGCCAGACATATGGCTTTTATCAAAATTACAAAAATTAATCAAAAAAATAACAGAGCGTAACGAGGCGTGTAAATTCCATGAAGCCGCAAAAGCAGTCGATGATTTTATCATAAATAATCTAAGTCAGATATACATTCCAATTACCAGGGTGGAATTATGGGATGAAGATGAGTCAAAAAAGAACAGAAGACTTGCAATATATGCAATCCTAATGGAGGTACTCAAAACATTAGATATTTTGGTTCATCCACTTTGTCCATTTACTAGCGAGTATCTCTATCAAACAGTATTTGATGGGAAGCAGAGTATTTTGCTAGACAAATGGCCACAATACCAAGAAATGCTAGTCAATGAAGAAATTGAAGAATCATTTGACATCATGAAAGACATTGTTTCAATTTCATCGGCTGCAAGAATGAAGGGAAAGCTAAAACGCAGATGGCCATTAAATGAAGCATTAATTTGTGTAAGTAAAGATCAGAAACAAAAACTAGAATCACTTTCTCCGTTGTTAATGTCACAGCTCAATGTAGAAAAATTCACAATTTTTGAAATAGAAAGAGACTCAGGATTAGAACAAATCTTAGAATTAAAACAGCTAAACTTACCTATTAGATCAGTTGTTGAGTTGGAAAGAAAACGAATAGGCCCCAAAGCAAAACAACACATGGGAAAACTTGTCAATGTATTTTCAGAAACCAACAAAGAAGAAATTATTGCATCACTCCAAAAAGAAGGACGATATAATTACGAAATTGATGGTGAAAAAATTTCATTAGACAAAGAAGACTTTATAGTAGATTTTGATGCAAGTGAAGAATTTGCAGTATCAAAACGAGACAACTACATTGTATTCATATCTACTTCAAGAAATAAAGAGATGATGGCAAGAGGTTTGATAAAAGATATTGCCAGAAGACTTCAAACATTAAGAAAAGAAAGAGGATACAACCCAACAGACATTCTTAATGTTGCATCAATACTTGATTTAGATGATGAGTCATTAGAAATGATAAAAGAAAAATCAGAAGACTTGGCATTTTTAGTTAGGGTAAAACAAGTAAATTTTACAGAATCATGCAAAGAATACAAAGACGACGATATTGACGGTCAAAAGATAAGAATTTCAGTAGAATAAACACACGCCATTGTAAGATAAGTGCATTGCAATCTTACCTTTTATCTAGAATCAATACAGTAAAAAATGAAACATCGTTCCAGAGAAGAAATGGCTTTTAATCTCTGCTTTTCCCCACTTCTCTGGAAAGTTTAATTTACAAAAATTATCTATTACGAAATGTAATATTTTTATTAGAACAAATAATTCATCAAACAGATATGTCTGAATCAAAAATCCCAACAGTTGTTGGAATCAATGTTCTAAAACAAAATGGCTTGGATGTAGAGGAATTAAAAAAACTGTTGATTAACAATGCTTCAGTAGAATTTACTGCCTACTACTATTTCACCAATTTGAGAGCACATTGTACAGGCTTGGAAGGAGAAGGGCTCAAAGGAATTATCGAGGACGCTAGACTAGAAGATCTTAGCCACTTTGAATCATGTCTTGAGAGAATATACCAATTAGGTGGTTCTCTTCCAAATGATGCAGTAGAATTCATCAAAATGTCAGGATGTGAGTTCTTACAGCTTCCAGCAAATCCAACAGATCACAAGGCAATACTAGAAAAATGTCTCAAAGCCGAACAAGGTGCAATTGTCAACTGGGATAAAGTCTGCAAGATGACTTTAGGAAAAGATCCTACAACATATGATATTGCAAAAGATATTTTGGCAGAAGAGATCGAACATGAGTCATGGTTCCTAGAATTAATCTACGGAAGACCATCAGGACACATGAGAAGAAAATACTCTGGAGAAAGACCACATACCAGAAAACATTCTAGAGCACTTGATATGGCATAAAAGCCAGATCACATTCTTTTCTTTTAATTAAAAATGAACCAACTGGTTAGCTTTTAGCTAATCAGGCATAATAAATAGAAAAACCGCGTAATGATTGCATGGTAAAACAGATTAGTCTTGATGCTTGGCAAATTCAGCATCTAATCGATCTGTTAAAAAAAGGCTCAGAGATTATTGCAAAGACCAACAAACCAATTGTATTGTATAGACAAACATTAGAAGAAGAAGAAGACTCCTACGAAGAAATTGTATGTACACTTGCCAAAGATTATGTAATTGAACAATTAGTTACATCGGGCGGAGTGTTAGTTCCAAGTTTTCATCAACAGTTTGTTTTTACAATTGAGGAATTTCCGCAAGAATTGTTGAGAAAAAGTCGTGAACGATTTTTGCAAGTAATTGATTTTCTTGAAGAGCAGTTAAGTTAGCGCCATAATTAATAAAGACCGTAAAATCGATGGTTTTTGCATGCGTTTACTAGAGTTTCAAGCGAAAGAATTATTCAGAGAATACGGAATTAATCTTCTCCCAAGCAGGGCATCAACGACCATTGAAGAAGGCAGAAAACATGCAAAAGAGTTAGGATATCCATTTGTAATTAAAATTCAGGTTCCAGTAGGAGGTAGAGGAAAAGCTGGAGGCATTCAAAAATGCCAAAATGATGATGAGTTTGAGCTAAAGTATCCTCAAGTGTTAGAGTTAACAATCAAAGGAGAAAAGGCACGAGCGATTTTACTTGAAAAAATGGCAGATATCAAAAAGGAGTTGTATTTGTCATTGTTTTTGAATCGTTCAAAAAGATGCTACACAATTATTGCATCGCCGGAGGGAGGAGTGGAAATTGAATCAGTTAAAAATCAAATTATAAAAGAAGTTGGTCTGGGAGATGTTTCAGAACAAGTGGCCAGAGAGGTTGCAAAAGAGATGAAATTAGAAGGAAAATCAGCTGATGACTTTGTAGAGATTTTACAAAAACTAGCAAAACTCACAGTTGAAAAAGAAGCTGAATTAGCAGAAATAAATCCACTTGCAATTATGCAGGATGGTTCTTTGATGGCATTGGATGGAAAATTTGTAACAGATGATAACAGTAACTTTAGACACGATGAATTACAAAAATATCAAGAAAAAACGGAGATTGAAGAAAGAGCAGAAAAAAGTGGATTTTCACTGGTAGAATTAGATGGAGATATTGCAGTTGTTGGAAATGGTGCAGGATTGGTAATGTCTACACTAGACATGTTATCAGATAACGGTGGCAAACCAGCATGTTTCTTAGATGTCGGAGGCGGGGCAACAACTGAATCAGTTTACGAAGCACTTACTTTGATTAGCAAAATGAATAGAGTCAAAGGAATTTTGGTTAACCTTTATGGAGGAATTGTAAAAACAACTATAGTTGCAGAAGCATTTCTTAAAGCATATGACGATAAGCTGATTAATCTTCCAGTATTTGCAAGACTAAAAGGTACTGAATCTGAAAAAGCAAAAGAGATGTTAAAAGAGTCTAGAACCAAAATTTATGATTCAGTAGAAGAGGCAATTAATGCAGCTGTTATGGGGATTAAAAAATGACAGATATTTTCAAACTATTAAGAGGAAATCCCGAAGATTCAGATTACAAGAAAAAAGGCGTAATTGTTCAGGGAATCACAGGAGTGTATGGATCATTGCATGCAAAAAATATGATGGCATATGGGACAAATGTTGTTGCAGGTGTTACTCCAGGAAAAGGAGGTCAGAAATTTGAAGGTAAAGTTCCAATTTACAATACAGTCAAAGAAGCAGTAGATGCAAGTGGTGCAAAAATTTCAATTGTTTTTGTGCCGGCAAAATTCTTTTTGGGAGCTGCAAAAGAAGCACTAGAAGCAGGAATTAAACTACTAGTAGCAATTCCAGAACATGTTCCAGTCAGAGATACGATGAAAATTATAGATTTGGCAAACAAAAAAGGCGCTATAATTATTGGACCAAACACTCCAGGGATAATGATTCCAGAATTAATAAAAATAGGAATTATGCCACCTACTCCATTTAAGGCAGGAAAGATTGCAGTGTTATCAAAAAGTGGTACATTACTTTATGAGATTTCTGATGCACTAACAAATGCAGGGTTTGGACAGTCGATAACAATAGGAATTGGAGGAGACCCAATTAACGGAACACGGTTGATCGATGCATTTGACATGATCAAAGATATTCCAGACCTAGAAGGATTGGTAGTAGTAGGAGAAATTGGAGGAGATTCAGAAGAAATTTTGGCTCAACGTATCATAGATATCGGATTCAAAAAACCGACTGTTGCATACATTGCAGGAAGATCAGCACCAAAAGAAAAGAGAATGGGTCATGCTGGAGCAATAATAATGGGAACATATGGTTCTGCAGAATCCAAGGTCTCCATGTTTAACAAGGCAAACATACCAGTAGCAAAGAGACCTTCTCAAATACCAGTATTACTAGCAGGAAAAATGCAACAATCCGATTAGAATAAAAGAGAGAGATTAAGGAGAAAAATAAATGCCTATTACTGATCCAGAGAAAAAACGTATTGCACAGACTGCTCGTCTAGTTATGAGAATATGCTTTAACTGTGGATGCAGAAACGACATCAATGCAACCAGATGCAGAAAATGCAGAAATCCATACTTGAGACTAAAGAACAGAAATCTCGGCGTCAAAAAGTAGAATTAGAAATTCATCAGTCTTTGCCTATATTCAACAATTGCAGATTTTAACTTTGGTTGATATTCGGAGATAAATGACCTTACAGCACTTTCATTTTCTAATTCCTCAAGACTCAATTGCAAGTCATCAGGTAATTGGTCATTCATTTGATAAAGCACTTTAGCGGCTTCTATGTATTGACCTAAATTTGCTGTATAGTCAAATGCCAATTGCATTCGTTCAACTAGTGCATCAAATTCATGTAAAGACATGTTTGATTTTTTGATTTTTAGTAGAAAAGGTCAAGGTTATCATGATATCATACCTAGTAAAAGTTAAACCTAAAGACAAAAAAGATGCTTGTTTTGTAATTTTGTTGGACCGGTTGTCTAGTGGTTAGGATGACGCACTCACACTGCGTAAGGAAGTATTCCCGCAAAGGTCGTGGGTTCAAATCCCATCCGGTCCACCTACCACCTAATTGCGCCCAAAATATTGTCCATAATGGGGGGTGAGTCCAATCCGATGAATTGGAATTTGTTATTGCAACTTCTGAATCTTGTTGGATTCGTTAATTTAATGTTGAATTTGGTTTGAAGAATTAAAGCTAAAATCGCTTGCAATAGACTATCACCACTTGAGAAAGAAGAAACAAAGAAATTGTACTGAATCATGCAAAAGAATTTCGTGATCAATTAGCTAAAAAATGAAGGTCAGTAAAATCAGTGTATTATTATTCGGTAGTTTCTCTGATCAATTCAGAAAGTTGTCTGCCTTTTCCTTGAGGCAGTGCTGTTATTCCACCAGTCAAACTTTCAGTTACAATGCCTTTGCCCGCAAGTACTTTAACAGCCATCAACGAAGTATTTCCAGCCATGCAAACCAGCAACGACTTGCCTTTAGACCCTTGCAGAGCTTTGCTTAGCTCTTCTGGAATTTGTTGTGTTGCTAATAGTTGCTCCACGGTTCTTGCCTTTGGCACAGAGATCTTCTTTTTATCAACACCGAGAGATTTTGCAATTAGCTCTATTCCTTCTTCGCGTGGAGTATACTGGGTATGAATCCAGATTATTCTATCATAGTCGCCTACGTTTGATACAGCTTCCTGCAGGGAAACCTGAGTACGGTTCTGCTTCTTTGTCATCTCTTCCAGATTCTTTTTGTATTTTTGTATTCCATCAGCAACTATTACGACAAACTTTCCACCGCCGCCAAAGTTTGTCATCTGTATCACCGCATAAAGTGCAAGAGCACTACTTTCGCCTATGTCGTGACCTTTGTCTACAAAAAACTTTAGAAGAGGTTTTGCCTGCTCGAAATCTACTTCATGTTGTCCAGCATATATTTCAGGTTCGTATAACTTCAAGCCAGCTGCTTTGTCTTTTGTCCTAATTCCTGCAACATCTTGATTAGCAAGTGGAAATACTACATACAGCGACTTTTTTCCATATTTTTCAGACAAGTATCTACTCAAGCCACCAGACGTGCCGCCCGTACCAAAGGTACAGACAATTCTAAAGTCTGCCAGCGAATTTCCTTTTTCATGTAATTGTTGATCTATCTCAGCTGCGGTAACAGTTCTATGCACATCAATGTTCAGTTCGTTGTCATACTGTTCTGGGCAGAAACAACCGTAAATCTTGGCAAGAAACTTTGCCAAGTTTATGATGTCTTGGCTAGCTAAAAGCGATTGTACCTCAGAGCTTGCTTTATCAAAAATGGCAGGGTCAAACCCAAGCTCAGATAATTGTGAGCGAATATTAGCGGCGGTTGCTTTTGCAGCCAGAAGATTTGGGTTGTCTTTCATTCCCGGAGCAGGGCAGATGTCCATATCAAGATCAATAATGCGTATATTCTCGTTTCTCAACTCCTCAAAGACACCCTCCTGTAGTTTTCTTGAGACAAGCGTAACTACACCTAGCCCAAGTTTAGATAATTGCCCAAGGGCTATTCCAAAGTTCCCTGAGGTGGCTTCGATTATTGTCTGCCCACTCCTAAGCTTCCCTGTAACAATGGCGTCATGGATTATGTGGACCGCAGGCCTGACTTTAATCGAGCCTGTTAGCAATTTAGAATCGAACTTGCCGAAAACTTTCAGATCTGCATCGGCAAGATTCAGGTTGTACACGTTTTTTGCACATTCTTTCAAATCTTCAGTAATATCAATCAGCGGTGTTGCGTTGACAACCTTTGCTTCGCCATGTTTCTCTTCCAGATGAGGAACCTTACTCCATATCTCTTGTTGAAAGTGCTCAAGCAGAATGTTGTCAATGTTACTTCCTTTAGTTACTTCCGGCAATCCTTCTCCCCTGTATTATCATCTGCTACAATCTCATATAAAATATCTGATAGGCTCCTCTGGCACGCTTCATTTTTGGATTCTAAAGAGGACTTGATAGATTTTTCGTGAATCACACCAGAAAGCGCGGAATTTTACTCTGTCAGTAAAAAGACAAACCTTTCCTCTCTGGAACGATTTTACAGTAATAACTAGAGAATTTGGAGTAGTGATTTGTTGGAAAATGGTTAAAATTTTAAATCACAATTCAGCCTAATTATGTTTATCAATCCAAATCCCCAAATTCAAACAATTGTTGAACAGCTATATTTTGGTTCCATACTTAATGAAAACTCGACAAGCCATGCCAAACATCTTGCTTTTATTAGCATAGATGATGCAATTATGACGTGTATTGGTAGTTATATTGCAACGAAAAATAAAGACAAGGTATCACACAATTTTGATATTTGGTTAGACACAATAGAAAAAGATAACAAGATTACAGTATATGAAAAAGATAATATTAAAAAATATCACAATGCACGAGCGAATATTCTAAATCAACATGAAACTTTGATGATGGAAATGAATAAAAAATATATTATATTATTAAAAATACTCTTAGCGTATCTATTTGATTATCGATTATCAAAATCAGATTGGGAAAAAAGAATTAAAGAATATAAACAGAAATTAAATTTATAAATTTTTAAAAACATATTATACACAAGTTATGTTGTATTTTCTGGGGCTAGAATATTGCCCAAAAGATGTCTGAACCTCTTGATGAGTTTGCGAAATTATGAAGTGATTATCCATAATCGATTTTCTTTATTCTTACAGTACTTCCTTTAGTTTCCAGATAATGTCCAACAAAATTGGTCATTTGTTCTCCAATTTTATATCCTAATGCTCCTTTCATCATGCCGGATTTTTCAATGATGTTTGCCAACTCTTCACTAATCTGAATATTAAAAAATGTCCAGCCAAATTTTTCAAACGGCTTTTCAATTGTATATCCATTTTTCACATTACATTCTGTTTCTAGGGCTGCCAATGCTTGTTCTACTATGGGAATTTCTTTCTCATAACTTCTGGTACTAAGCTGAAATAATGGATTCAAGATTTGTTTACTCTATTGAAAATTATCTTACCAATCTATATTGTTTGAGGATTTCATCTCTAATTTGGAAATTGATTGTTTTAGGTGTAAATGGGCCTAAAAAATACCCATAAATGGTGGTCTCATTTGGTTTGAATCTTTTTTGAAAGTCAAAAATATTAGTAACAACCACGTCATAATTTTGTTGTTCACAAGAATTCTTGCTGCAATTGATGGATCAGAATCAGCAAAAAAGGCGTTTGAAGAATCAATTTACCTTGCACAAAAATGCAATTCAAAATTAGATGTGGTGCATGTTGTATCATGTGAGTTGGGCGGTGATAGTGCAACGACGTTTGAACTAATAGATGATCTCAAAACCAAAGCCGAAAAAATGCTAGATGAATATAAAACTTTAGCTGCAAAAAATAATGTATCTGTAGAAATAATGATAATACAAGGGGATCCTGCCCGGGTAATAATTGAACTTGCCAAAACCAAAAGACATGATTTGATTATTATGGGAACTCGGGGCAAGAGTGCTTTTCAAGAATTGCTAATTGGCAGCGTTTCACAAAAAGTAATACATCACGCTAGTTGTCCAGTTATGGTCATTCGATAAAATTTCAAAAAATATTTCTTGACAAAAAATGAAATTTCAGGTTAACTATGAAAAGGTGCCTTCTTACCCAATGCAATCAAAAACATGGCATCTTTGTTTGTTGCATGTGGGGAGAAAAAATTAGTTACCATATCATCATAAAAGGTAAGACCAGTGACTCCAAGACCAAAAGCATATGCAGCAAGATACATTTTGCCACCAATAATTGCTGCATCAAGCTGGGCAATACGGTAACCGCGATTACCAAAACTCTCCAAAACCTTTTGAAGATTTACCATGAAGAAAATCGTTACGCTTGCATCACGAGGCAAATCTTGGCCTAATCCCAAATTTCCAGATATTTCTCTAAAATCACCACCACGTAACAACTGCAGGGAATCTCTTTCCTTTGCATAATAATATGAACCTGAGGGTAACCCATCAACCATGTTTACAATAAGATACAGGTCATTGAAAATATCATGTCTTGAAAGAAAATCTGAATCAATACCATTTGTTGATCTTTTAAGAATTGTAGATAACTGTTCAAAATTTATTGAATCATGAGAAAATGCACGCGTAGAACCACGCCTGAGAATGACTTTTTCTATATCATCTTTTGTAAGAGTTTCAGTTCTTAGAGGAATTAAATCAGTTACAGTTTGCTGAGGTTTGACAAAATGTTTTCTCCAAGATTTTACTTCAATGTTATTACAAAGTGAAGATGCGTCATGCATATAGTTGATTTCAGGATAATATACATCGCTATCAGAACTTGCCGATTCAATATTGATTGGTTCAAGAGGCGATGACTTTGGTATTGGTTTGTTTGTATGTCCTATTGGTAAGATGACAAGTGATGCTTCCTTGTTAGAATTCAAACCAAGCAGATTATTTATCGTATGATCAACAAAACCAGAAATTAATCTTGATGAAATTTTGTGTGCTGATGTAATTGCTAATGTATTGGCAATTATAGTGCCACAGTCCCAAAACGCATGACGATATTCTCTTGCTTGATATTTTATGGAGTTTCTGGAAAAAACATCAGTAAAAATCAACATAACTGGAGCTTGCTTGACAAACTCTTCATCTGCTGTGGCGTCAACTATTTCCTGCCTAAAGTCTCCTTTTCGTAGGATGTTTAATTTTAGCTCCTTTGGGTCAAAATGATATACTCCGGCATCAAGTCCTGGAATATCAGAACAAACAACATAGATCTCTATATGATATAACGCTCCAGTGCATGAAGCGGCCCTGAATTCAAATTCACCAACAGAGGGAGAAAATTTTATCTTTCTAGTGATTCCACCTGAGAAGTAAAGTATTCTTGTTAGTACATTTAGGTCAGGAATGTTATCTACTTTGGAATCATAAATATTAGAAATTGCGTCAAGGGCAGAAATTCCTATGGGTTCTTTGTCTAATGACAGGCAGATTTTTTGAACATTCTTGTAAATCTTGTATGGTGTAGGTCTCATTCCAGGATGAAATGTGTGATACCTGCTAAGCAGGGTTCCATTTGGATGCTTGGTACCATTATGATAATGCCATGTGTCTTCTATGTCATAATTTTTCATATGTCTGGTATGTCGGTACTGGTTGTAAAAGTATCGTGAAAGAACAGAATATTATTACAGGTTTGGCAAATCATAACTTTACATTTTTACAAAAGTGAGCCCAAAAAATTGCCCATAAAGGGTGATTCCATTCGGTCCATTATTTTATTCAACTTAAAATGATATGAACCACAAATAACATGACAAAAAATAGATTATTCCGGCATCGTCAAGGCTGTATTTCTAACTCATATCTTTAAAATATTACATCCATAAAAGAAAGTAAAATTATGGATTTTGGATCTAGTTTTTTTTCATCTTTGATAATTTTCATAATTGTTTATGGACTGATCATTTTTAGAAATGTGAGAGGGGTAAATGTCCCAATATGGGCAAGTATGACTTTTGGGGCTATGGCAGTTTTAGTTTTGCAAGTTATAACAATTGACGACGCATTTTCAGCCATAAATTTTGATGTGATATTTTTTCTTCTTGGAATGTTTATTCTAGTTTCAGGTTTAGAGTCTTCTGGAATGTTAAATTATATGGTAAATAGAATTTTGTCATTTGCAAAGACCCCTAATCAAATTTTGTTTTTTATTTTATTTGCGATGGGTTTAATGTCTGCATTTCTTATCAATGATACAATTGCTCTTGTGGCAACGCCGATTGTAATTGGATTGGCAAAGCCAATGAATATTCGTCCAGTCCCAATGTTGATCACTTTAGCATTTGGAATCACAATAGGCAGCATGATGACTCCAATGGGCAATCCAGGAAATTTGTTAATTTCCCTTCATAGTGGAATGGAATTTCCTCTTTTCACTTTTATCAGGTATCTTTTTTTACCAACCATAGCATGTTTGCTAGTTACCTATTTTATCATAAAGTGGTATTACAAAAAGGAATTTTCAAATGCAGTCATGTCACAAATGATAATTTCAAGAGTAATTTTAGAATCAAACCTTGCAAAAAAATCATCAGTTCTAATCATCATTACAGTGATAGGATTCTTTGTTGTTGGATTGATAAAATTATTGGGCATTTCAACTGAATTGAATTTCAGCCATATTGCAATATTTGGAGGAATTTCATTGCTTTTGATTAGCAATAAAAAGAAACAAATCATCAAAGGGATCAACTGGCAGATAATTGTATTTTTTGTAGCCATGTTTGTGTTTATGCAAGGTGTGTGGAATGGAGGAATCATCGAATTGTTTCAAACAATCTTACCATTTGATACAAACCCAAGCTCACCTACATCATCAATTAATATAATTGGGACAAGTATTCTGACAAGTCAAGTGGTTAGCAACGTACCTTTTGTTGCAATATCTATTCCAATTTTACAAAATTATGGTTTTTCATCAATGGATACAATATCATGGATTGCTCTTGCAGCAGGAAGTACGATTGCTGGAAACTTGACTATTTTGGGGGCTGCAAGTAATGTAATAATTTTAGAAGCAGCAGAAAGAAAACACGGCGTTACTTTTACGTTTAAGGAATTTTTTAAAATTGGAGCTATAGTGACTGCTGCAAACATGTTGATTCTGGTATTTTTCATAACATTTCCTTTCT
>CAYYXT010000005.1:0-107573 GCA_964475825.1 uncultured Nitrosopumilaceae archaeon
CTGATATTATCAATGATGTTACTCCATAATTTTCCAATGCCTGGATCATTCCCTGCATCCCTTGAAAATCATCCTTGGCTAACATACCAAAAAGGACAGATACCATGGAATGTAAAACAAATCCATTATGGGACTCTTGGATGGTTTGAAGGAGACCCTGGATTTTTACAGTCAGTCAGTCTAGATAGAAGATTTTCTAAAATTATTGATGGATTTGGAGGTCTTGAAAATGCGCTACTTGATGTTAGAAAGGCAATTGAGAATGAAGAGTACGAGTGGACAGCTGAACTTGCAACATATGTTTTGTATGTAGAGTCAGAAAATACAGAAGCTAAACTGCTAAAGGCTCACATACTACGGGTGTTAGGATAAAGAACATCATCATTTGATGCAAGACAGTTGGCATTGACTAATGCATTAGATCTGGAAGGAAAAATTACAATAGATCATATATGCTATTTCACAAACAAATTCTGAACAGTTAGCAGAAATTCAAATTGAAAAATTATTGTATGTGTTGCCAATAAAATTGAAATTAGATAAAGCAGACCACATTAATGAATCTATGAACATTTTCTATCCTGATATTGATAAATGGTTCACACTACATTTCAGACATAACATCTTGGTGATAACCGAAGGTTCAGATGAACATTCTAGATATATATTGATTTTAGATACAAAAACACAAATCTATCCTATCAGGAGATCTTAAACTCCTTATGCAATTAATTCAAAACAAATTGGATTCCAAGGAGACGTCGATAATATTCTATACTTGATGGGATTAATTCAGGATGATTCTAACGGAATTCCTACAAAATTCAAGACTTGATAGATTTCTTTAGATTCAATTAATTTCCAAAAACATTCCAATATTAGACAACATAATCAACATCCTTGGTTGAATATGTCTGATTTATCAAAACATGCGTCCTAGATTCTAAATTTTTTAAAAACATTATTCTGCATAATATTTAAAAACAGGGTAGCCTCTTGTTTTTCGACATTAATGGCTGAAAAAAAGGCAGTAAAGAAAATCATACCGAAGGCTAAAGTAGCAAAATCAAAGGCAAAAGTAACCACACCAAAAGCAAAAGTAACCACACCAAAGGCAAAAGTAACCACACCAAAGGCAAAAGCAGCAAAATCAAAGCCTAAAAAATCAAAAGAAGAACAAAGTGATGATATGGGCATTGTGATTGTGGATGACGATATTACTATTGATCAAGAAAAAGTAAATGAAGAAAGAAGGGCATATCTTGAAGAGTCTAGATCTCAAGATGCATATGACTAAAGCAATCTTTATTCGATCCAACGTTGTACACCTAATATGAAAGCGCTGTGTCTGATTACTGTAAAACCAGGTAAAGTAGACATAGTAGTTGAGATTCTTAAGAAAAAACGCAAAATCGTAAAAAATGTAATGATAGTTACTGGTCGTGCAGACATTACTGCAGTATTATATGGTAATATTGATGAGATTAATAACACGGTAATAGATTTTAAAAAAATTAAAGAAATTGTAACAACTGAGACATTAATTGAAGTGGAGGTAAACATGGGATGGTAAGAGCAATCGTATTGGTAAAATCCCCCAAAAAATTAATTGCTGCAAGACTACGTAAGGTAAATTCAGTTTATGACTCATTTCCTACAAGTGGACAATTTGATGCTGTAGCTATTATCGAGGTAGAAGACCTAGGAAAAATCAAAGATGTTACTAATCAAATTCAAAAAATCAATGGCGTAGAAAGAACTGAAACTATGGTAGAAGTTCAATGACAAAGAATTTAACAGACTTTGGAGTAGGGCGCTTGTGAATATCAAAAAGGTTGGAAATGTTATTTTAGCAGTTAAAGACCTTGATAGATCCATAAAATTTTATCATGAAATTATCGGACTTCCAATAAAAAGACAAAGACGATCCTGGGTAGATTTGGGAACTTCGGGGGCTTTATTGAGTTTACATCCAGCATCACTAACTGCTCAACATATAGGCAGTTCTATCGAAAACGGAATTACAATAGGATTTTTGGTAGGAGATGTTAAATCTGCAGTTGAGGAATTAAAATCAAAAGGGGTAAAAATTTATCGCGACATTATAGATAGGGATGCAGGAAAAAATGCAGTCATTTTAGATCCTGACGATTATTTGGTTTCGTTATTTGAGCCAATCTTTGAAGATAAAGCAGAGCAGACAAGTGGATATCACGGATTTACTCCAGCTTAGATTATTTTTTTAATAGATGCGATTATTTTATACATATTTTTTTCTGTTCTATCAATTGAGATATAATATGTCATGTCATCTTTTTGGAAAATTACAATAGACACTTTTTGGTGTTGCAATAATACATAATCTAATTTACCAATTGCACTTACGGTATCTTTTCTTAATGTCATCAATGTGGATATTATGAAAAATTCATTTTTGACTTGCTCTGATTTTAGTAGGGGTTTTACATTAGGTCTGATAATTCCTGTCAATGTTCTACCATAGGCATTTACCACACCCGCGTATCTGATACTATCTGATAATTGGAGAATACTTTGACATTTTTTTCTGTATTGAACTATTTTATCTTTCCATATTTCAGCAGGAGTCTTTGCCATAATCAAAATTAAACTTGAAATTATTAAACGTATTCTGATATTAAATATTCTCTTGAATACAGAGTCTATGTAATGATATTCAAAATAGCTAATTCTTAATTTGTTATTTTACTACTATAGTTCCAAAATTAACTGTCTTTGAAATATTACCTCCATTAACATCATATCCCTCAATATGCAATTTCATCACATAATTTCCAGGAGGAATGATTCCTACTGATCCTGATGTGGATGGGGGATTTTTTGCTGAGGAAAACGTTAGATTTAGAGTAGTAAAAGCAGGAAATGCTTTACTGTCTTGATTTGATGTAACGTCTGTGCCATTTGCTTGTAAAAGTAGTGAAGCATATGTGTTAGAACTGGACATATCATCAAATGTCATCCTAGTTTTATCAAAAGTAATCCAAGCAGTTTCAGGACCAGAATTGTACATTCCAAACGTATTTGATTGATCTCCTATTATTGTCAGATAAGATCGAAATGGGTAATCTGAAGCAGGGGTTTGTAAAAATGAATTATCGGGAGTCCCAGTTAAAGATGTGTCATCTACTCTCATATCCATATCCAGTCCAGAGTCAAATTCCATATCAAATACAAGTCTTTGAGTATCTGTAAAATTTACCCCCACACCTGTTGCTTTTGAATAATTGAAACTATTCAAAAACTTACCATTTTTCTCACCATCCAAGAATTTCAATGGGTAGTTGAAATCTGTTGCAATATTTGATACAAAAATTCCATTTTCGTCAGTTTTGTTCATGTAAAAAGTAACTAGATGAGCTGCATTACCATAGTTTGTATTTTTCAAATCTGTAATCTCTCCAGAATTTAGTGAATAATCATCCCAATGTAAAATATCATCAATTACGCCATTAAACCCATAATTTAGACTACTGTCTTCGGCACCAACAAATATTTCTTCAACGCTGATGTCTCCATCCCCATCACCTAAACTACTGGTGTTGATTAACGTCGCATTAATGTATAATTTACATGATTGATCAGTTGGTCTTGCTGCTACAAGATGTTGCCAATTGCCATTTTCATAATCAAATCCATTTGATATGCATTTTGTAGGGGTTTTATTTTTCTGAGTTAGAAATTCAAAATACACATTATCATTTGCATCAACTCCAATCTCATAATATTCATCGTTGTTAGTCTTTGATGCATGGTAAAGAATTTGCTTGGTACTAATTCCGTTTATTGCTTTAAACCACAATGATGTTGTATCTGGAGCTCTTTTGACATCATTTGCGGATTGCTTATTAATCTGGATGTAATCATTGCCATCAAAACTAAATGCTCCAGAAGCATGTGGTCCACCTATCGATTGGTATGTGGGTCTATTACTTGACGAACCTAATGTATGTCCCGATGTGTTTTCTGTAGAATCTTTGGGATTACCGTTTGATTCTAAATGGAGTATCATGTTGTTAGCATTGTTATCCATCAAACTGTCTGGAAATGGCGCGCTAAAGTATGTCAAAGTGGCATTCCATATTCCAGATGGAATATTTACCGATGTTCCATTGTTTGTAAAAAAATTAGGGTTATCTGTTTCTACAGATATTGTGTTTCCACCAACATCGGGATCTCCAGGATACATTTGGAATGCACCATTAGGAGTTTGATCTGTTTCAGTATGAAAAATTAACACGTCTTTATTGATTTGGCCTGATACAGCCACGGCACTTAGAGCAGTGGTGGATTGTTGTGATAAAAGAACATCGTTTACAGAAACAACTGCAGAAGCAGAATTTCCAGGATATCCGTTTTCTAGTGACGCTGTAAACGTTACAGAATTTCCAATGTCCCCTGAAATTTCATAAATCCAAACAAAACTAGCTGTATCGCCTTGTCTTAAATTTGAAATTTGGTTTGGGAACATAGGTCTAATCAAAGTTTCAACCATGGTGCCAGTCACCTCAGGAGTATTCATAATTGGTTTGATGTTTAGTAATGTGTTTTGATTTGTCATATTATTAGTTACAGTAAGTAACAATGTTGTTCTAAATTTATCAGGTATTGTTTCAGGTAGTGCAATTAATTTTAAATCTAATTTTTCTTGATTTGGGGAATTGATTGAAATTTCTTTACTATTTCCTCTTTGGGTAATCAATTTTATAGAATATGCTTGAGAATCAAGTGCATACAAACTTGTATCTTGTCCAATATTTGTGATGATTTGTTTTGGTGTCGCAATTGTATTTATTGTAAAGTTTTGTAATGGCCATGAATCATCAGTCATGTTATTAATCCAAAACCTTGTAAGTTTTATTGGGATTTCTCCTGTGTTTTGAACTGTAAGGTTGAATTTACCTGCATCGATTCTAACATTTGTAATTTCAAAACTCTCTCTTGATTTGTCAACACTTTCAATTCCTTTTGTAATCACTCGATCATTTACTTGTTCAACAAGATGTATTCCATATGTAAAATATCCTAATACAGAACTTAAAACCACAACAAGGAATATCATTCCAATAACGCTACTAAGACCTCTTCTGTATTTCACGGCATTACACTTTGAAAGAATGATATTATTTAATCAATAAAAGTATCATGTATTGGTTTGGGTCATAATGATATTCCCTCTATTTGTTTTTACCATTACATCTAAGACACCGTATGATGAAAAACTTGAATCATTTATCGTAACTTTTATGCTCTGTTCTGGCATTATCTGACCGTTTATGACGGGTTGAATCTTGCTAAATCCTGATGTTTTTTCGGTGATCGTTAACTCAGTTACGTCCAATCCCACATGTCCCACATTAGTCAGTACTGCGTTAATTTGATCACATGGATCTGAAGTACAATACACATATTCAAAGATTAAGGATTCATCGAGTTTACTAATGTAATTAGATACTGTATTTGTCATATCTGCTTGCTGTCCTAATAGTGAGGATTGACTCCATACAACGCCTGCACTACCCATCATGCATACTGCTGACATCATAATAGCTGATGTGATAACTGTAGCCAAACCTCTTCTTTGTCTTACATGTTTCAAATTCATACTGTTATTACCATTTTTGGGAATTTATCCATTAGGTTGTGATTGTAATAACATACAGGTATTGCCTTATTCACATATGAGATTATGGGAATACCATATGTGGGAATACTCATATTTTTACTATCCTGTAAAAAACAGAAAATGTTAGTTCGACATTATTTTTAGAAAACTATGCCGTAACTGAAATTTTTAACCTTGTCTGATTCTTTGAAATTGTAGATGAAAAATGAGTAATGAATTCCAGATATAATTATCGTGATTTTTCATAAGATAAAAATCTTAAGAAACATAATCTGTTAGGCGATACAATTGGCAAACTATCGATCCCTAGTAAATTGTTAATCCATAGTATTGTCAACAATTACTATCATGGTTAATGTTCCAGATGCACTCTAGTAGAAAAAAATGTGCTTGGGCTAAGGAAAAAATCCTAGTTCAAATATAGTTAACTATCCAGCAATAATAATTCTGATGTGGGCAATCAACAAACAAATATGATGCTTCACTAAATACTGTAATCCGTAGAACAATCCATATCAATCAGATCAAAATCTAAATGATAAGATAAACTTCACAGAAATGAATATTCTTTTTTATTTTCTGAATTATTTTTTATTCATGTTCTTTTATTTATAATTGTGGTACTGTCGGAAAAATTTATTCTGACTTAAAATTAGTAAGGATTCTTACTAATCTAGAAACTGATTATTGAAAATTAATCACATGTTAAAAATACTATACAACAATAAACTAGTGCATTCTGGAATTGGATTCTTTTTTCTCATCTAGTTTTTTCTTTAATTCTAGATTTTCTTTTAATAATTTATCATTTTCTGTTTTTAATGCACTGACAGAATTTTGTCGACTAAATAATGGATGTCCAGGAGGAACAATTCCACCAGAATTCATAGTTAATAGTCCCGATGCATATCTCTGATATGATTGCTGAAATCCTTGCAGTTTTTTATTGATTGATGCGTTTTCTTCAGCAAATTTTTCCTTCATTGGGTTTTCAAAAATTTTGAACATTGGATTAGATAACCCAGGAGGCAGTCTTGGAAATTGCAAAGCAAGATGAGGTATGTTCGGATTTAATCCATAGATGTCTTTTAGCTGTTTAATTGGTAAATCTTCCACGATAATATCGCTATTTTCGCTATATTTTTGCCTTGTCTTTAGGCGTTTGATATACTATATAGCTAATTCAGAGTCATTTTAGCTCAATTTGAGCTGATCGCAGATCCTTATAGATTCCCATTTTAGATCGCAAATACGCATGACAGAATCAACAAAGACATGTATCCGATGCAACAAAAACATCAAAGAGGAAGATCTACATAAAATTATAATTTATGTGATTCAAGAAAAATTCACAGAGCATCATTATGAACATGTTGAATGTCCAGGAAAGTTTACTGTTTAACCACTATACTCATAGACTTTGTAAACTTCACCAGTTAGTCTTGAACGGTACTTCCATTCATTGTTTCTCCAAACAATTTCCTTAAATGAACTTTGAGAAGCGGGGTGTAATCTACGATATACATCGTCACCAATTAAAATTTGGTTTGGTTTTGCAAGTGATTGGATTTTAGAAGCAATGTTCATTGCAGGACCCATCAAATCCACATGGGCAGCATCTGGATTTGAACCATATCTAACAACTATGCTCTGTCCAAAGTCAACTCCAATTTTTACCATTAAATCAGGATAATCATATTGATTCAAAATAGGGTTGATGCCTTTTTGGATTACTGTTAGCATTGATTTTGCGCAACTTACCGCATTATCTGCAGCCAAAAGCGGATTCTCAGAAGCAACAAAATATCCAATCACGGCATCACCTACAAATTTTAAAACATAACCACCGTGAAGAGTAATCACAGATGCCATCTCTTGAGCAAAAGAACTTATTATAATTGCTAATTTGTCTTCAGGTAATTCCAATGTCATTGTAGTTGACCCAACTAAATCAACATAAAGTACTATCATATCAAATTTGGAAAAAACATTTTTTCGCAGAAATTTTTCTGACTCATCTGTAATGCCAGTGTATTCGTAACCTTGTTTTAATGCACCCCAAATTCGTTTCTGTGTCTCCAAAATCATTGTTTCAGAATCTACAACTCTTTGCTCTTTTTGGCCAAGTAACATATCTATCAAATTAGGACTTGGCGGGTCAGAGAAGATTTTTTCTTTTTGTTCAATTTGAGGTTTGTTGGATTCATCGATTTTGGACATTTTTTATCATCTTATTCTAGCGGAAAATCTGTATTGCAGATAGGACATTTTCCCCTATTCCCCTTATAACCCTCATGATAATACTGTAAAATCACGGAATTGCAAAGATCACAAAGAATTTTACCTCCAGACATGCATAAAATAACCTAATTTTTCTATTTAAGAGATGCGAGATCTTAAGGTTTAAGGACGTTAAAATTCGTTATTTCTTGTGCGATTAGGTACAAGATCATCAAATGATTTTATTCAATCTCTAAATAAGAAAAATGAGGATATTCAGCAGTCGTTTCTTGCAAAAATAATAGATCTTGCCAAATCGGTAAACGTCAAGGTAATGTTGGGAGATGCAACAATTACTGAACAAAAAACTTTTGATCCTGCCCTTGTGAGCGATTTTTATCAAACAATCATTAAAAATTTGAAAGACTGGTCAGTTCAAGAAGTTTCAATTTCAAATAACGATGACATTAGGAGAATTTTTACCAAATTTGAGATTAGGGAAGGAAATTATCTTATTTCAGGACACATGTCATTGCAATATCATGTGTTGTTATACTACAAACCAGATCAGCTTGTAATACAATTGCAAAAAGAATTATCCGAGATAGTTGATTTGACAAAAAACAAAGAGCAACAAATGTCCGATAACAGTGATCAATTTGTATTAAACAAATTAAAAGAGAAAGGATACAAAGATTTTGATCATCAAAAATTATTTGAAATATTTTACGAAAACGATGAGTTTAGAGAAAAAGTATACAAAGAAATTGAAAAAGACATTGAGGTTGATTTCCAGGATTTATCAAATAAAAAAACGAAACTAATCAAGGAATTAGACAATCTGTTAGTTGAAACATATCAAACAAGTGCTGTCCTAATTGATGATACAAGATTGATAACAGGAGAAGAAGGGTGTTTGTGTACATTTGATATTGAATTTATCCGAAATAAAACAAAAGAGGGTCTCTTTGATCCTCGAAAGATCTCAGAGTCTGTAAAAGAAAACATCGTCAAACGTTTAGATGAATTTTCTAAATTACTAACGCCATAGTATTTGACAATATTGGAAATTATTTTGAAAACCGATAGTCTGAGGTCGAGACAAAATGCCAGTATTAGGAAATTTAGTCCTTTGGGGTGGTTTTAACGACTGTTTTGAGTTATTTGCGGTTTTCTCAAAAATTGAGCATGAAAGTTGATTAAAAATCTAATTTTGAAATGGAAGAAGTCAAATATCTCTCTTATCTAGCAGAATTTCCAATGAATCCCACATATGATGAAATACAAAGTGCAAACTCTTTGCGAGGAAATGAGATAAGAAAAACGCCATTGGTTTATTCACCAACTTTTAGTGATCTTACGGGTTCACAAATTTATCTAAAGACGGAATTTCAACAAAAAACAGGTTCATTTAAAATTCGTGGGGCATATTATAAAATAAGATTATTATCTGCTGATGAAAAAAAATATGGCGTAGTTGCAGCATCTGCAGGTAATCATGCACAAGGAGTTGCATTTGCATCCGCATTAGAAAAAATACCGTGTACAATTGTTATGCCAAAAAATGCATCACCTTCAAAGGTATCTGCCACCAAAGGTTATGGCGCAAATGTAATTTTAGAGGGAATAAATTATGATGAATCATCTGCAAAAGCAAAAAAGATTGCACAAGAAACTGGTGCAACGCTGATACATGCATTTGATGATCCACAAATTATAGCAGCACAGGGTGTGATAGGATTAGAGATTTTAGAAGATCTTCCTGATGTCGATGAGGTTTATGTTCCAATTGGTGGGGGCGGACTAGCTGCAGGAGTTTTAATTGCAATAAAGGAAAAAAACCCAAATATCAAAGTAATTGGTGTTCAATCAAGATCGTTTCCATCGATGTATGAATCCCTTAAAAGCGGTTCTTTAACATCATGTGGTGGCGCAAGAACCATTGCAGATGGAATATCTGTGAAAATACCCGGACAGATAACATTTCCAATAATTAAAGAATTAATTGATGAGATAGTACTAGTAGATGATTCAGAAATTATCAAAGCAATGTTTTTGCTAATGGAGAGAATGAAATTTGTAGTTGAGCCTGCAGGTGTTGTAAGTTTAGCTTATTTGATTTCAGCAAAACCATCACCGGGAAAGAAAGTTGTTGCAATATTAACAGGGGGTAATGTAGACATGTATCTTTTAGGACAAATAGTAGACAAAGGCTTGGCTACAATGGGACGTTTACTGAAATTATCTATTTTGTTACCTGACAGACCTGGTGCATTTAAGGAGATAGTAGATGAAATTAGTGCAGCTAATGCAAACATTGTAGAAGTAGTGCATGATAGGTTAAGTTCAAACATCAGTGCAGGCTCTGCAGGAGTTACATTAAGTTTAGAAACGCAGGGAAAAGAGCAGGCAGATAAACTAATTGAGGCATTGCAAAAGAAAAACATCCAATTTAATTTATTGACATAAACTTATTTGAATTTTTTTTGAACGAATTTACTAAGACCTTGTTTTTTTAACTTCTCTGATTCTTTTATTACAGAGTCATGCTGATCTGATTTATGCTGTTTTAATTTCTTTTTCAGTTCTGGAAATTCATTTGCCAAAATTTTCATTGCATATATTCCAGCATTGCCTGCCTTGTTTATTCCAACTGCCACAACAGAGGAGCCAGATGGCATCTCTGAGATTGATAGAAGTGAATCCAATCCTCCAAAAGACGAAAATTTTGAATTGTCTGTTTTTTTAGATTGTTTGTCATTATAGACCATAATTGGCACACCTATCACAGGAATTATTGTATGCGATGCAATCATTCCAGGAAGATGTGCAGCTCCACCTGCACCTGCAATTATTATTCTAAATCCCATCTTTTCTGCATGTTTTGCATATTCATCTAATCTAGTAGGAGTTCTATGTGCCGATACAATCTGATCCTCGTGTTTTATTTTAAATTTATCCAGAACTTCAGCAGCATCTTTCATTATTCTACTATCTGAGCTTGAACCCATAATGATTCCAACTAATGGTTTCTTTGTATAACTCACAATAATAGAAAAATAAAGCAAGTTATTATCTATAATGGCCAAAATCAGGTTTGTAGTTGAGATAAATTGTTATTTTATGATATTTTCAATCTTGTAAAATAGATGTTTTTTAACGCATCATATAATTTGTTTTTTTAATTTGCTCATCAAATTATTGGTCATTTTTAGCAAATTCATCATTTCTTGATCATCTGGAATGCCACAAGTCATATGATCTATCTCATGATTTTTACATTTATTGGTGTGTATGTCATTTTAAAATACATTCTCAAAGTTTGAGCCTATGTTGAAAAAAGCAATTGATTTGCAAAAATTAGCATTAGATATTTTTAATCGTAAATTGGGAAAGTGGTAATGGGTAAAATACTTGGAATAATAGGAGGGGGGCAACTTGGAATGATGATATCTGAGGCTGCCAAGAAAATGCCTGAGTATATTTCAAAAATCATAGTTTTAGATCCTATAAAAAATTGCCCCGCATCACAAGTAGGTGCTGAGCAGATAATTGCCGATTTTAAAGATAAAAACGCCATAATTGAACTAGCCAAAAGATCTGATATTATCACATATGAGATAGAGTCAGGAGACAGTGAAGTATTAAAATTAGTTGAAAAATACGCAGAAATCAATCCGTCACCAGAAGCATTAAAAATAATTCAAGACAAATTTTTACAAAAATCATTTTTATTGGAAAATAACCTTCCTGTTCCAGAATTTATTCAAGTAGAATCTATTTCAGATTTGGAACAAGGGCTAAGAAAATTTGGGTACCCATCACTACTCAAAGCTAGACGTGATGCATATGATGGAAGAGGTAATTTTAAAATAGATTCACCACAACAAATTCAAAAAGCATTTAATTATTTTAATGAAAAAAATTTGATGCTTGAAAAATTTGTGCCATTTAAAATAGAAGTATCAGTCATTGCTGCAAGAAATACAAAAGGACAAATCAAAACATTTCCTCTTGTAGAAAATATTCATGAAGACAATATTCTTCGAGAAACAATAGCTCCAGCAAGAATATCTGAAAAAATAGCAAAAAAAGCAGAAGAAATCGCCAAAACTACAATGAATGTTCTAAAGGGAGCAGGTATTTTTGGAATAGAGATGTTTGTTACAGAAAATGATGAAATCGTAATAAATGAAATTGCGCCAAGAGTACATAATTCGGGTCATCATACATTACAATCAAGTGAGACATCTCAATTTGAACAACATCTTAGAGCAATTTTGGGTTTAGAATTAGGAAGCACATCTCTTTTATATCCAACTATAATGTATAATATTTTAGGCTCAAAAAATTTTGAGGGGGAGTACAAACCAATAGAACTATCAGAACAAAACGTTTTTCTTAAAATGTATGGTAAAAAAATTTCAAAACCATTAAGAAAACTAGGACATTTCAATTTGGTAGGAAAACAAGGGGAAACAATAGATCAACTGTTAAAAAAATTAGAGTCTCTCAAAGACAAGGTATCCATAAATCCAGCATAAAGAACAAAACTGTCCTAATAGGTTTATTAAATATCAATAAAGAAATCCAAATATGCCAATTTCGATCCCCCATGTAATTTCAGGGATTTCTATAATATTGCTAGTCATTTATGGGGCAGATGTCATTGTTGGTGGCGGGGCTGGAGAGGGGTTCCTGCCATTTGATGCTATGACCCGTGGTTTGGCATTTGGATTCCCGCCAATTATTTTATCAATAATTGCATTTTTCATATCAAAAAGACCACCGTACAAAGGATTGGGGATAATGTTGATAGTGACAGGAATTTTGATAATTATTGGAGGAATAATGTCTGTAACTAGCGTAGCTGAGACAGAAAATTCTACAAGAATGATAGGAGAGGGAGGAAGTCTCATTGTTATCGGAGCAATTATCGCAGCATTAGGTGCAATAAAGATAAGAAAATCTCAAACCAGTGTATCATAGAATGCCAACTTGTGCAAAATGCAATAATGAAGTAGCAAAAGTTTATGATTGTGATCATACAAATGATCAAGAATACTGCACTGAATGTTATACTGAATTGCATTATTATTTAACGGAAGAAAAATGATTTGAGTGAAATAGATGCATTTATCCAATGGATTGTATCATTAGTGTCTGAGAATCTTTATCCGGGAGTATTTTTCGCTGCATTAATTGAAACAGTGTTTCCACCAATCCCAAGTGAAGTGGTGTTTCCTTTAGCTGGATACATCATATTAAAAAATGAAATGAGTGTATTTCATATTGTAGGGGTTGGAATAACAGGCGGTTGTGGTGCAACGGTAGGTGCATTTGTGATTTACATCATATCAAAAAGGTTGGGACGTGCGGGATTGATAAAATATCTAAAATATGCAAAAATCAAAGAAAAAAGTTTAGAAAGAGCTGATCATTGGTTTGAAAAATACGGGGATAAATCAGTAATCATTGGCAGAGTGATTCCTGGAATTCGTGAGTTAGTGTCAATTCCTGCAGGAATTTTTAATATGAATCCCATCAAATTTTTGATTTTTACGTTGATAGGGTCCTGTATATGGAGTATAGCATTAACTGGTGCGGGGTATTATTTTGGAATAGCAACTCTAAATGTTTTCTAAAAGCAAAAAATATGAGTGGGAATGCAATAAAAAAGTCATAAATTTTCAAAAGAACAGGTAACAGGATGGAGGAATCAAAAGATCATGTACGTCATTATTGGATTAGACACAAAGATGGTTACCTTTTTTGTGGAATTTGTAAAAAGAAACGAGATGAATCCACAGTAGATACGTCAGATGCATAATTTAGAAAATCCAATTAAAGTTATAATGTCACATTGGTAATGATAATTTGATGAAGGCAATAATTTTGGCCGGAGGTAGAGGAAAACGTTTACGACCAATCACAGATTATATTCCAAAACCGCTTGTTCCTCTGAATAACATTCCTATTATAGAATGGCAAATAAGATATCTAAAAAAATTTGGAGTAAAAGAAATCATAATTTGTACAGGCTACAAGACAGAAATGATCAAGAATTTCCTTGCCATGAAAAATAATCTTGGAGTTAAAATAAAATTTTCAGTAGAAAAAACACCATTAGGTACTGGCGGAGCTATCAAACAAGCAGGCTTATCAATAAATGATAAATCTTTTTTTGTGTTAAATGGTGACACAATAACCAACATTAATCTTAACCAATTAGCAAAAAAACAAAACTCAATCGCATCAATTGAATTAAAAACAAAATTTGGAGTCATGGAGACAAAAGATGATAAGGTGACTAAATTCAAAGAGAAAAAAGAAATTCCAGATGTATGGATGAATGCTGGAATATATCATTTGCAAAAAGAAATATTGCAAGACTTGCCAAAAAAAGGAGACATAGAAAAAACAGTCTTTCCAGATTATGCAAAAAAAGGAAAATTAACCACGGTTAAATTCAAAAACGTAATATGGTATTCTATTGACTCATTCAAAGATATGGAAGAATGCTCATTAGAGGTAGATAAAATAATAAAATAAATAATTAGCTTTAGGCGCCCGTTCTATGAAGGGTTACCATCATGTATGCTATTTCGCTTACAAATGATTCATCTCCATTTGTAGATGTAGCATATTTTGTAGCGTCATTCCAAAAGGTGTTTTTTTTGGTAGAATTTTCAGCGTAATTTTGTTCACTCAATGACTGGAATTAAGAATTGCTTTCATAATATTCAACCTCAATGATAATTAACATAGTGCTAAAAAAATTAGACTAATATTTTATCAAGTTTTAGAATTAGACTACATTATAGGCAAAAAGAGGTTCTAGTACTAATTGTCAGGCTTAAATCCAAATTGTGTTATTAAATAATCGACTATGACATGCATCTGTCCTTTTTGCAATGAACTTGCTAAATCAAAAATGTAGATCCTAGAGGCAACCGAGTATGAAGAATAACATTATTTTATCGATGTTTGTTAGCAAATGATTTTCCTTTTTTGTTCTTGTGATCCAAGCTCCCGAACGTTTTTGAAGTCTTTACTGTCTTTATTTTTTTTATCCTCTTTGAAATTTTAGCAGTTATCAATTCATCTTTCATAGTCATGTTCTTAGATGTACTAAGGCTAGAAATTCGTTTGCTAATCTGATTTTACTCATAAAATACAGTCAAAATACAGATTAAATTCCAATACAAATACACCAAGCCAATTTCGGAAACACTAGAATATCCAAGAGTTACAGTTAGTCTATGCGAATAGCATACAGTTTAGGATCGCTTCTTACAATAAATCAAGTTTTAGAATGTTCAGAAATATTATCTCGTACTAACGTAGATATAATTTGGATTCCAGAAACATGGGGAATGGAAAACTTTTCAATGCTGAGTATGGTATCGCAAAAAGCATCAAAACCGAAAATAGGCTCATCTATAATCAATATCTACTCTAGAAGCCCCTCATCAATTGCAATGGGAGCTGCAACAGTAGACACCCTCTCAAATGGGAGATTGATACTGGGTCTTGGAACAAGCAGCACTCCAATAGTAGAAGATTTTCACGGATACAAATTTGAGAATCCTGTTTTAAGAATGAAAGAATATGTAGAGATTATCAAAATGGTGTTATCTGGAAAGCAGGTTAATTATTCAGGAAAAATTTTTAATTTAAAAAATTTTACATTGTTGATAAAACCACATAGGGAGAAAATTCCAATATACTTAGCGGCAGTTAATCAAAAAATGGTAGATTTAACATGGGAAATTTCGGATGGTGTGATTTTTTATTTACGACCATTAAATGAAATGAAAAAAACTATACAAAAAATGCAATCAAAAAGAAAAATAGATGTCACATGTCAAATCATCAGCTGTGTATCTAATGATGCAGAAATTGCCATAACCCGTGCTAAACAAACACTTGCATTTTATATTTCAGTTGGAAAAATATACCGGGAATTTTTATCAAAAAATGGGTTTGAAACTGAAACCAAAAACATCTTTGATGAATTCAAAATATCAGGATTTAAATCAAATCACGAATTAATTTCAGATAACATGCTAAAATCATTAACAATTGCAGGTACGCCTGATCAATGCATCACACAGTTACAAAAATTCCGTGAAACAGGAATAGATTTACCAACAATACAATTCAATCCAGTTGGAGACGTGATAGACTCTTTTAGATTATTTACAGATACGTTTTCTGAGGAAAAATAATGTCCAAAGTAGGAATTGCATCCTATGGAATCACAAAGTTCTCAAAGGATGATTCAAAAATTGAGTCTGTTTTATTAAAATCAACAAAAAAACTGTTTGATAACAGTCCTAACTTGAGCCGTAATGATGTTGATGCAGTGTTAGTATCTACCAATAACAACTCAAAATATCTATCTGCAATCTTATCTGAAATGTCTGGAATTGAGCCCAAAATCGCCCATTCTATTGAAAGCCTATGCAATTCTGGAACAAATGCAATCGTATCTGCATATTCATATATTGCATCAGGATTAGCAGACGTAGTTTTAGTATCGGGAGCTGAAAGATACGATAGTCCAGGACAAATTTTAGAGTGGGATAATTCCAGGGGGGAATTCAAACGTCCTATTTTTTGGGCAAGTATTTTTACAAAAGCATACAAGAGAGAATTTTCGGTTACTGATGAAGAACTAGCAATAGTGCCAGTAAAAAACCACAAACAATCTCAAAATAATCCTAATGCATTTTCAGAAAAAACATATTCTTTAGAAGATGTAATAAATTCCAAAAAATTAACAGATGATCTTAGATTACTTGATTGCTCAAGACCATGTACCGGTGGAGCATCAATTTTACTTGCTTCGGAAAATACATGTAAAAAATTCACAGATAATCCAATTTGGATTACTGGAATAGGGCAAAAAACAACTTCTGCGGGATTTACAAAAAATAAGGCATTTAGTTCCATGGAATCAACATATCTTGCTGCATCAACTGCATTTAAAATGTCCAAACACAATATAAAAGACATAGACGTTGCAGAAGTTCATGATGCATTTTCTGTCTGTGAGCCAATGGCTTTAGAATCATTGGGTTTTACAGATAAAGGAAAAGGAATGGACATGATAAAAGAACTATACGCTACAAATAATTTAAAAATTAATCCAAGGGGTGGATTGATTGGGTCAGGACATCCACTAGGTGCAACTGGAATAGCTCAAACTATTGAAATTACCCAGCAATTACAATCATGCGCAAACAAAAGACAGGTAGAGAACGCAGAGATAGGATTAATTCATAACATGTCTGCAGCAGCTACATCATCAACAGTTTTGGTCTTAGAAAGATGAATTTTGAATCTGAATTAAAAAAAGGAAATTTCACCATATCAGAATGCACACATTGTCAAAAAATAGTATGGCCCCCATCTGAATTTTGCAATCAATGTTTTAAAGAAGTTTCTTGGAGAAAAGGCTCGCATGAAGGTAAGATTATTGAATTTTCAAAGCAAAACAATGATTATTTTTGTTTAGTAGAAATTGAAAATACCATAAAAATAATGGGAAAGATATCGTCTGGAATTCCAAATATCGGTCAACATGTTAAGATAGAAAGGTGTGGGATAAAAGATGAAAATCATTACTTTGAAATATCCTTGACATGATCAAGTGAATTCCGTATAGATGTAAGGTGTATCAACGAGTTGATCAAAAGTCCAAATAGTTGGAAGCGTGACTGTTTTTATTACTTTTAGACCATGTTTGTCAATCAATGAGCTCCATCCGCCTTCAGATTGATTGCCGGATAGTTGTCTCTTTGAGTTAGTACCAGCAAAAACAATACAGGTATTTTTTTTAAGATTAGTTGTAGAAATTTTTTCTATAATGTTTGTTGCCAAAACATCTCCCCCCATTTGTGGCAATCCACCAATAAAAAATACAGGACGGGTTAAATTCAATGAAGAGTAATCAAATTCAATAGCATCCACACAAATAGGATTAAAATTAACTTTTGTTGCTGTTAAAATTGTATTTTGAAGTTCCACCAATACATCATCAATTTCAATACTTGTTGCTTGTAAATCTAAAATTTTTGCACAGTATGCAATTCTCCCATCTCCAGAACCAATGTCTACTAATTCTTTGTAATCAAAACTTTTTGCAATCAATGCTGCAATATATGCTGAAAGAATCCAAGTTGGATAAAACGGCTGACAACTAGAACCATGTTTGATACTGTTTAGCCAATATTCGTTAATGTCTCCTTCATACACTTTACACAAAATGCCTACAATTTTTTGCTCATAGAAATTATGATAAATTGGATTTTTTGCAGCAAAATTATGTAGAAATTCCAAATGTTCATCATTTATTGGAAAAGATTCTGAAGCAGAAATAGGAATTAGTTCCTGGATATGACTATGTCTATCATAGGCTTGTGCAAATTCTTGTTTTAACATGACTAGATTTTTGGCGATTTGCTCAAGCATCATAAATGTCTCTAAAATGGGATTGATAAACTCATTGTAAAATAATTATGAAAATACAAATTTTTTTAATCTTTCGATTTAATTATTTTTAGAATTATTCTAACACATTAAATCTCTAATTTCATTTTCAATTTTTTTAATTCTTCAAATGTTGTATCACGCAATCTTTGGGTTTGATGAACATCATTTATCTGGATGTCATCTTGGCGCTTAAATTCCAAGTGCATTATTGTGTTTAAATAAAAATAGTGTTTTTCAAACAACTCTTCTTCAGATAGAACAGATAATTCCAAATTTCGTTAAATAACTAGCATATTTTATGAATTATGTAAGTCAAAAAATATTAAAAGAATGTTTAATGGCTTCAGAAACGTTGTTTTAACAACAGTCATCAAAATTCATTATTGAATCATCATTATTTCAAGGCATAATTTTTAAAAACTTTGTCAAATTTACAGACAGTGAAATTAACGGTTAATGTGACAATTTTTCAATATTTTGTTAATGAATCATAATTGGAATTGCTTTACTATTATCAGTTTGACATAAATTTAGTTGAATATATAATTCAAAGAAACCCTGATTGGGTAAAAAATATCTTTATTTGGTATGGACAAGATCAAGTTTCAGAAGACGATTTGCTAAATGCAATAAAATTTAATTAATCAAGAATTATCAAGATAAATTAAGTTCTAAACGTTTTTTGTTTTCCTAAACATCAGACACATATAAGATAGAGAAAACTTACGATAATGTTGATTATTTGTTTTATGTCTAGTCAATAAAATTTTGAGTAGTATTTTGATATGCCATGATTAAGAAAATAAACAAGAATGATTCTATATCAGGAAGAATTTGATACGAGAAACTTAACTTACAATATCATTCAATGTCAAAACCCCTTCTTTATGAGAGGTTATTCTGTAATTACCTACCTTACTATATCTAAACTAGACATAAAGAAGTATGAGTAGTAAAATGACTTCAATTTCATTAACAAGACCAAAAGAAAAAACAAAGAAAGATAATAAAAAAATTGCACGAACACGTAGGCAGCGTGGATATCATTGGGAAGACACATTGGTAAAAAGATTCAATTCTGCTGAAAACTGGAAAGCCTTCAGATTAGGTTCTCCAAGTGTAGCATTACCAGATGTTTTAGCAGTAAATACTCAAAATAGCATGATTTTCACCATAGAGGCAAAATCAGGTACAGGCACATCTCTTCCTGTTCCAGCAGATCAGATTGAGAGATGCCAGAATTGGATCAAGACATTTGATATTTACAACGATAGAAAAGTAATACTTGCATTCAAATTTCTTTCAAAAAAAAGAATAGGGTTAGGTCAGTATGAAAGTAGAGAATTGAGAGAATTTTACAAGATTTGGGATGAGTCCAAAGATATAACCGATTGTGTTTGCACCTATGAGGGAGAGATATTTGCAAGAATCGATGGAAAAAGAGAAAAGTTGGATCTTAAAGAATACACAATGCCGTTTAAAACAAAACACAGGTCTAGTGCCTAACTATCTAAAATAGTAGCAGAGTGTTTTTTAATGATTAATAATAAATGATAATATGGTAGAGGATAATTTGGCAGAATCCAAGATCGAAACAGACTACAATGAAATGCATTCAAAGTCGTTATTGGAGACAGCATCTGAATCAAAAGGAACTCATTCAAGAATAAGCTTTGAAGAATTTACAGATGAGAGAACACTGGTCAGTTATGATGCGTTTGGAAATAAACAAATGAAAATTAAAGTCCTAGAAGTTTCAGATGAAAATCCACCATCAAAATGGAAGTTTGGAGATCGTGTCAAAGTCAGTAAAATACTAGTCACAATAAAACATCTAACCTCACAAGAAGTTGAAGAAAGAGAATTTGACATTGAGGCAATAGAACGAGAATTGGCTGAAAAAAGACATTATACATCAACAAATAGATGGGTGCCTGCAAATGATATCAAAAATGGATACGTTGTAGGTTCAAGACATACGACCCTAATTAGCGATGCGTCGGCTTTGGATTATATAGTATTCTAGTCTGATAAAATCGATACATCAAACATCAACATATTTCAACTAAAAACCTTTAAGGAACAGAATTTGAAATCTGGAATATGATTACAAAGACAATAGAAGTTAATGGTACTGAATTTAGACTCACATTAACTGATCAGGTAATTAGTCATGTAAATAATCTCAAAAATCTGTATAATGCGGCATATGAAGATCCGGAGAGTTTTGAGGAAGTAAGTGCTGAGATTTCAAGTACTATTAATGAAATTGCAACGGCAGTAGAACCAGAAGCTTCAGATAGTGACCTCGATGGATTAATTCAGGAAATCATAAAAGTGGTAGATCATAAAGCAGCAGAAATGGAACAGGAATTAGAAGAGAAACCAGACAAATATACTGCAAAAAAACCTAAATCAAAAAAATAGAACCATTTGACCTGAAAATCAGAAAAATTTGTAGTATTAGTTATATTGTAAATATATTATCAAAAGATATGGCAAGCGGTTGCGAGTGTGGAATATGTGATCATCAAACAGAAGAAGAATGCATTAAAAAAGAATGTAAATGCTGTTTAAATTTCCATGAGAGATCAGGTCCCAAAAGGAAGTAAAATTATTAATTTCATTTTAAATTAATCATGTTCTTTATTGCAACTGCATTTTTTTGCCATATGGCGAGAACATCCAATCAAACGGTGATCTTTACATCCACATAAAATGCATTTTTTTTCTTTATTTTCCATAATTCTATAATTTTTCTACGGTATATTCTATATTGTCCATTAATTTCTTATCTGCCAAAGATTCAAGAATTTTTAATCTCATATTTTTTAATCTGTTAGAATCTTCAGAGTATAATGAAGCCATAGTTTCTATCTCTTTTTCAAAAGAATAATTCTCCAGATAATACTTAAATTTAGATTTTAAATCTGAAAAATCAGTTGATTGAAATTTTTCAGTGTCAATCTTGTTAATTAATACCTGAAAAAACCCATTGATCTTCAAGATTTCCTTTTTAATGATCCCCAAATCTCCTGGTTTATCTTCAAGTTTTGTAAGTGTGTTATGGGCAACTATGATCTTTTCTAAGATGCTTTTCAAATATTCATAATAAGTTACCATGATTAACTTTAGATTGTTGTAATCCAATCTAAAAGTTTAGGAAAGCAAATTAATTCTTAGTTTGACGAGATTTTACTCTTAACTTTAAATTATCACTGGTTCCGCTAATTTACAATGCAAGGCGACGCTTATCTAAAGTGTATTGATCCTCGCTGTGGATTAGAATATCCAATAAAAAGCACTAATGTTGAATGTGAAAAAGGTCACCTATTAGACGTAAAATACAAAAACAAACCCTCAGATAGTCTAAAAGAGGTATTTTATCAGAGACGAAATCCTCAAGGAAACATCTTCAATGAAAGTGGTGTTTGGAGATTTAGGGAATTACTTAATTTTTGTCAAATAGATACAGAAAATATTGAGGAATGTTCAAAATATTTAGTCTCATTAGATGGTGCAGAAGGTAGACAATCAAAACCATATCAAATGTCAAAGGTGGCAGAGTTCATAGGAATTTCTAATGATAAATTATGGTTGCAACCAGAAGGATACAATCCAAGCGGTTCATTCAAAGATAATGGGATGGTAAGTGCAGTAACACATGCCAAAATGGTTGGTGCAAAAAAAATCGTTTGCGCATCTACTGGAAATACCTCAGCTTCTGCAGGTATGTTTGCAGCAAATGAAGGAATACACTGTGATGTATACATCCCATCAGGCCAAATCGCCCCAGGTAAATTAAGTCAGGCATATCAATTTGGAGCTCAGATAATTGAAGTCGATGGAAATTTTGATGATGCACTAAAACAATCCCTCGATGATGCAAAAAATCACAATGGATATACGGTAAACTCGATAAATCCGTTTAGAATCGAAGGACAAAAAACAATTCCATATAGAGCACTAGAATATTTGAAATGGGAGTCCCCAGACTGGATTGTATATCCAGGCGGAGCACTTGGAAATACATCTAGTTGTGGAAAGGCATTAATGGAATTATACCAATGGGGTTGGATAAAAAAAATACCAAGAATTGCAGTAATTAATTCTGAAGGTGCAAGTACATTATCGGATTTGTATAATGGTAAATTTGAAGGAGAGGAACTACGATGGAATAAAGGTAATGCAAATACTGAATTAATTACAAGATACTATAATCATTTAGACAAAGAAGGAATTAGACCAAAAACAAAAGCTACCGCCATTCAAATTGGGAGACCGGCAAATATACTAAAAGGACTGCGTGCCTTAGAATTTACTAATGGAGTGGTAACCGCTGTGTCTGATTCAGAGATGTTAGATGGCATGTCAGTTGTTGGTTTGAATGGATTTGATTGTGAGATGGCATCAGGTGCATCCGTTGTTGGAATTAAAAAACTGATAAATGAAGAAATAATCAAAAAAGACGATGTGGTTGTAGGAATTCTCACAGGCAGGCAAAAAGATGCAATGCTGCCAGTAGAGTACCACAACAATCCTAACAATAAATTTGCAATTCCACCTAAAAATTAGCCTCAATTAAGCAATTTATTTTATTAAATGTCATTTTCATGTCTTAAGCCTTAAAAGTAGGTTTTACAAAATATCACCAACCAAGAGGATGGCGCATAAAAAATAAAATGAAGAACATGTGTTGTTCTAACAAACTTTTTTGGAGGATAAAATGGTAGAAATTTGGGTTGAGTATTTAGTATTAGCTGTTCTCATAGGGTTTTCAGCATTTTTCAGTGGGGTAGAAGTCGCAATGGTTGGAATTCGAAAATCAACAGTAACCCAATTATTAAAACAAAAAGCAAAAGGTGCAAAGGCATTACACAAATTCACATCCAATCCAAGTTGGATGATGTCAAGTGTTAATTTAGGAAACAATCTCACTAATGTAGCGGCATCAGTTTTTGCGACAAGTATTGCAATCAGAACTTTTGGAAATGATGGGTTGGGAATTGCAGTAGGAATCATGACATTCATGATTTTAGTGTTTGGTGAAATTACTCCTAAAATATATGCCAATGCCAATTCTACTAAAACTGCACTTAGATGTGCACCCTTATTATTGATTTTTAGCTATGCATTATGGCCAGTTGTAAAACTTTTTGAAATAATTACAAAAACAATAATCAAATTAACTGGAAGTAGTTATCACCCTCCACCGATCACCGAAGAGGAGATCAAAGGAATAGTAGCACAGGGTTTAGCTGATAACATACTTGAGAAAGATGAAAGTGAACTAGTTCACAGTGCTTTGGAATTTGATGATACTGTAATTAGAACAGTAATGACACCGCGAACAAAAATGTTCACATTGCCTGCAAAAATGCTTCTCTATGATGCTCTTCCTTTAATTAATGAAAATTTACATTCTAGAATACCTATTTTTGGAGAAACACATGACGATATTGTTGGATTTGTTCATGTAAGAGATATTCTAACACATTTAGAAAAGGACAACAAAATGATCACGTTGGAACAAGTTTCAAGAAAGCCAGTATTTGCATCTCAAGAAAAAATGGTAAGCTCACTACTCAAAGAAATGAAAGGTAGAAAAACACACATGGCTATTGTCATTGATGAACATGGTGGTGTAGAAGGGTTAGTCACGTTAGAAGATTTGATAGAAGAGATAGTTGGAGATATTGAAGATGAAACAGACGACACACCACCAAAAGAATTCGAGTCAGTTGACAAAGATACAATAATTACAAATGGAGAAATTAAGATTGAGCTCATTAATGAGATTTTCAAGTCAGAATTGCCTGAAGGCGACGACTACGCCTCCCTCAATGGATTATTACATGAAAAATTACAAGACATACCAAGAGAGGGAGATAAACTTGAAATTGACAATATCCGAATTGTTGTTGAAAAGGTAATAAAAAACACACCTGAAAGAATCAGAATAGAGCGTATAAAAAAATAAAATCAGTTTTTTCTTGCAAAGTGCGCTTCTAATTTTTGCTTTTTTTCTTTCATATTAAATATGGATTCGGTATGAGAAAATGCATCATCGTACGATTTTCCAAACAACATAGCTTGTAATAATATATGATTTTCAGGGATAACAATTCCTGTTTGGTCATCAGAATACATCATTTGTACAGTATCTCCAATTGAAACAGTCATGTTTGCATGAATGTGGATCATGTTTGTATCTGTGAAATTAAACCCCATTATTCTAGCATAATCTCTGATGTCTTTTGTTCCTTTAGCAGTCCATAGAGTTGCTACGCCAAATTCATTTGTAAAAATATCATGTATTTCAGAAGGTTTTGGTGCTTTGTCATTAAAACGAATATCCATGATGTGTAGATGCATTTGTCTAGTTGGAACTTTAATTGCACGAACAAAAAGAGGTGCATCTTTTCCAAAATACGTCTTTACGTCATCACCGTGATGTGGTGTTTCAGTCATTTCAATAGTGTCTGGCACTTGTTTTTCTGTTTGCTCAATGTCTGCCCATCGTCGCACAAGAATTACATCAAATCGAATTAATCGTTTAGCAAATCTATCTCTTAATGGTTCTAAAATACGCCCCATACCAGTAACATTGCAGCTACCTTGCATGACATGTTTTTTGCCGATAGCCAAATCATAATTGACTCTAGAATTAAACAATAAATCAGAGATAGCCTCATCACCCATTATAGTTTCTCCACCCTGATAGATTGCCATTAGATTTTTTGGCTCATAGAGATTTTTCTTATTTGTATATCCATGTCCACCAGGAGCAGCATCGATTACTAAATCACAGTCATCAAGGGCAGACTCTATGGTGCCGGCTATTTTAAAATTCTTAAAATCGTTTAATTTTCGTTCAGGGACATAAACATCTAGTCCACGAGAAATTGCCACATTAACATCATCATCAGGAGAGTATTTTCCCACACCAATTACAGAGATTTCAGGATCATCTTTTAGAAATGATGTAATTCTGCTTCCAATAGAACCATAACCATTAACAAAAACTTTTTTCATATATTTTCTAAAAGATTCCCATTTATTTAGATTTGATTATCCCTTGTTCAACTAGATACTGTATTCACTTTATGAAATCATCATCAGATATTTGACCCTCTGCTTATCATCTAGCATTGATTCTAATACTTCCTAATTAGTGACGCTTATGGGTCCCATATATACCGTTCTAAGAAATATGTTTCCTTGTTCATCATGTCCGCTAAAAAATAAGTACATTTTGTAATGACCGGTGGGTATGATATTTTGACCTTGACCGGTAGTTGCATCAGGAATACTTTCAGGTCTATGAAATGTGACAGCATATGTCTGATTAACCTTTAGGAGTATGCTATCTTTTTCTAACCCCTTATCCATGGCTACGCCACCAACCGTTTTCACATGGCCGGAAAAAGAATTGTCAGAATTGATATCATCAAAGGTGATCCTTGTCAAAAAAGTTAACCAACTTCCATATGGGCCCGTGTTATAGACATTTATCGTAGGATCCACAGTGTTGTCGTAAGTATAATATGCTGGAAAAGGTGTATCGGGCATTGGTATTTGAATGTACGAACTTGTTGGATTATTCATATTACTGTCATCTATTCTTATAATCATACTTAGTCCACTATTCCGAGTAAAAGTAAATTTTAGTCTATTGTTGGCGTCAATGGAAACTTCTTGTATGCTAGTTGTATAATTGAAATTGGTAGCCCATGCAGTAGGATTTCCCTTTGCATCATGGAATGGAATCACGTAATTGTTATCTTGTTTAAGTGGTGCGCCTATAACTGTCCCAACAAGATCTGTTTCTTCATATGTAAAAGTCATCTGATGAGCGTTAGGACCATAATCTGAGTTAAACAAATCCAATGCATTTTGGGATGACAAAGCAAAATTGTTCCAATGCATGACATAACCAATCGAACCAGTAAATGGATTAGATAGATCAGGAGCTATACCAATAAACACATTACTTGACACATCGACTTGATGTTGTCCTCCGCCTGTAACTGAATTACTAACGGCTGTTCCGTTATCCATGTACAACTTACATTGTTCTGCACCATCTCTAACCGCGGCAAAAAAATGCCATACATTATCATTATAGATACCAGTACTTGTACAAGTAACAGACCCATTACCTGTATCAAATTGAAAGACTACCTTTCCATTACTCTGAACAAATATTTCGTAGAAATCGTTTGTGCCTTTAGTCTTAAAGATTATTTGTTTTGATGAGCTTGAGGGTGTTTTGAACCATCCTGCTGTTGAATCCATTTCTCTACCAATATCGTTGTAAATGCTTTTTGATATTGACAGATAGTCGTTGACACCATCAAACGTATAACAACCTGCACCATGTTTATCACAAGATGAAACAAATTGTGCCCCATTTACTGATAACAAGTTTCCATTTCCAGAAGAATCACCCATGTCTTCGAAATGGAAAATCATACTAGCGGGAGTGTTTATGCTATCAGGTAGTGGTTTACTCATATATCTAAGTGAAGTATCCCAATTGCCTGCAGGGATAGTCACGGCTGTGTCATTGTTGGTATAAAACAGGTTAGTTGTAGATACTCCCGTATCTATCGAAAAACCGGCGATATCCGAACTTGTGGGAGACATTTGACGTCCATCAAGAGCATCACCCGTTTCTTGATGCAACATTATAATGTTATCAGGAGTAGGTGGAACCGTAATTCCTTGTGTTTCTATTGATGCACCACTCTGAATAGCAAATATCACGTCAGAAATAGTTGCAGTTTCAGAAACCTGATTTCCAGAATATCCATTTTGGAGTGATGCCGTAAATGTTTTAGTCTCAGCAGTATCCCCAGTCATTTTGAATACCCACTCAAAGATAGCAGTTTCACCCCTTGTGAGGGTTTCATATCGAGGTGGGTCTGGACCAGATAAAAGCTCGGCAGTAGCACCACCAACAGATGTAGAAAGATTAGGTATGAGGTTTGTCAAGAGATTATTTGATGACATGTTATTTTTAACTATAAAAAGTACTGTTGTAGTAAACTCACTTGGAAGAGTATTTGGCAGAACTAAAAGTTGTAAATCAATTGATTCACTTCCAACAGAATTTACAGAAAATTCCGTGATTTTACCTCTTTCTGTAACCAATTTCATTTGATAAGATGAGGTATCGTACGCTGTGATTGTAGGGCAAGATTGGGTATTGATTATAGTAGTTTGTTTTGGTCCAAGTTGTTTTTTTATGGAACAACTTTTTGGAACAGCATCGTTAGCAGACACTCCACTTGTTACATCTTCAACCCATAATCGTGTTATGTGAATTGGGATTTGTCCTACATTTGTTACTGTAATATCAAATGCGTTATTTTCAATGGTTACTTTACTTACTTCAAATTCTTCATTGTTTTGGTCTTCTTTTACGCTTGCTCTCACTATAACAGTTTGAGCAAACTGGTCAAGTGTATCCATACTATAAGATATGTATCCGATAGCAACGGTCATTGCAATTATGAAAAATACCGCACCAACCATGGTGCTTAACCCACGTCTATTTCTCATGGTGACAGTACCTGTTTTTGAACAATATTTCCTCGTTCACTTGTAACAACTATATTAAATATATCTCCGGAGGTCAAACCAGAATAAGTAACATTTGTGTTGAATGATTTTTGTACTGGAATTCCACCATCCATAATTGACAATGTTACAAGATCACTGGAATCTGAAGAGTCAGTAAATTTTATTTCTGTAACATTTAGTGCTAAAATTCCTACATTTGTTACTGTAACATTTACATTATTTAGAACATAATCATACCAAACATATTCAATTATAAAATCTTCATTTAATTTGTTGGTATTATCATTAAATGTAAATGATAACGCCTGTTCTTGGCTGTTTAGTTTCATGTTTGCCCAAGTAACAACAATACTACCCATAACAGCAACAGCTGATAGTAAAATTGCACTAGTCACAATTGTGCTCAGCGCACGCTTGCGCCATCTATACGATTTCACCGATCAAAATTAAGCATTACGGCTATTATCACACAGTGTGTAATTTTGAAATACATCATAATGTACGTATCTCACATGAAGAAGGAAGTGGTAAATGCCCTTCTCTTCTATCAATTATCTCTTTATGATTCCTCAAATTCATGTTTAGTAAAATTAGATAGTTTTTCTGGATAACTGTTAATTTGGTAATATGTGATAATGGTTACAGAAAATATGATAAATGCTATCAATATTGGAATTAAATATGGTGATTTTTGCAGTATCTTTTTTTTCATATTGACAGTGAATTTATATGAAATTTAAGTTATCATTATGCATTTATTATTCTAAACGCTTTATTTTCCAAAATCAAGATCCAAAATAAATGGTGAATTTCACTAATTACTTAGATTAGTTTAGAAGATACAAATTAATCAAAAAAATAGACAGAAAAGAGAATTATGATGACTGGTTCATGTATAATAAGAAAAATTTTCTTAAAGTAATAACCGAAATTGGACAAGAAATATTTGATTTTAAGAATCTTAGAATGTACTAAAAAAGGAGAGGGGGATTGGGGGCGAAATAATTATCTCTTAAAACGATTAAACGAAAACAAGCCAATTTTCAATTCAGATAAAAAATACATGGAGAAATTACTAGGATCAGAAATAGACACGATAGAAGACAATAGAGAACAACATAGAAAAAACACAGTATGGCCAAAGGATAGTTCAATCTTTCTTAATCCAAATTTAATCAAGTGTACTCAATGCCAAAATGAAATAAAATTAGATGAAAAATCCATAAGATATGAAAATAGTTGGTATCATTCAAAATGTTTTAAAATAGTACCAAAAATACAACAGACAAAAAAAGAGGAATTCATAGGAAAAAAAGTACAAAAAACAAGAATTGACTCGGTTCAAGTTTTAATCACTGCAACAATTTTTGTATTTTTGGTAACTTCTGTGTATTTTATCCTGGGGCCATTAAGCATGATTGCAATGGGAATTGGAGGAAGTTTACTAGTCTATCATTTAATTAGTGCACACTCAAAAGCTTATTCAAAAAATAAACCCGGTAATCGCGGTCCATCTGTATTTTTGTTGTTCTTGTTAGCATCCCCATTTATTATCGGCACCATGATTGCATATGAAGGATATTCGTTATCAGAATCTCCAGTTAGAATAATTTTGCTTTGGGCAATGACAATTTCATTTTGGTCAACAATGTTGTTTGTTCCAACGGCAGTATTTAGTAAACATAGAGAAGAATTACAGCCTGAACTTCAATCTTATCCGACTGTCTCAATAATAATTCCTGCATATAATGAGGAGAAAGTAATAGCACATACAATTGAGGCACTACTAGAAACAAAATACCCTAAAAAAGAGATTATTTTTGTAGATGATGGAAGTAAAGATAGAACTTTAGACATCGCCATGCAATATAAAGACAAAATCAGAGTTTTGCATAAAGAAAACGGAGGAAAAGCATCGGCATTAAACTATGGACTAGTTTATGCAAAAGGAGAAATCATAGTAATAGTAGATGCAGATACCATTATTGGCAGAAGTTCATTGAAGGAGATGATGAAGGGATTTCAAGTAAATGAACATGTGGCAGCAGTTGCAGGAAACATCAAAGTAAGAAACAGGGTAAATATAATTACAAAATGTCAGGCATTAGAGTACATCACAGGAATTCAGATAGTGAGGAGAGCATTTGATATTTTTGGTTCCATTACAATTGTACCTGGTGCACTGGGTGCTTTTAAAAAGTCATTTTTGATGGAAGCTGGCGCATATGGTAAAGATACCATTGTGGAAGATTTTGATCAGACAATAAAACTCCTAAAGGCAGGTTTGATCACTCAGGGTAGCACTAAAGCCACAGCATATACGGAAGCTCCAAACACGCTTCATGATTTTGTGGCACAGAGAAAAAGATGGTATCGTGGAAATATTCAGGTATTAATAAGACATGTTGATGCACTAACAAATCCGCGTTACGGACATTTGCAAAGGCTGTCTTTTCCATATTTGGTATTAGGCATGCTGGTAACTCCAATTATTGGTTTTGTAGCAACCATTAATGCAATAATAGGAGTCATTCAAGGTGACGGATGGTATGTATTACAAGTCATGGCAATTTTTACAGTCGTACATTATCTTATGTCTGCTTTAGCAATAAGAATTGATGATGAAGACCCCAAACTGTTATGGCATGCAGGATTCTTGATTTTTGGATTTAAACAATTAGTAGACTTTTTGCTACTTAAAGCAATTATAGAACAAATTATGAAGAAAAAAGCAACTTGGACAAGTGCAAAGAGAACAGGAATGAAAAAATGAAAGATTTCAACATTGCAAAAATTGGAATGATTGTTTTAGTAGTGTCATTAATCATTCCAATTAATTCTGTTTATTCACAAGAATCAAGAACAGTTCAGGTCGAAGTAAAATATACGAATGGAGACAGGGCAGATTTTTACGGAATGAGTCTTGTAATATACCAAGATTACAGCAATGTGCCAATTATAAAAAAAGAGATGGATATCAATCCCGATTCTATTTCATTGCCAAAAGATCATCGATATAAAATTGAAGTTTATGCAAACGGAATGTATGGAGATGTAGGATATGTGGACCTAAAGAGCAATCAAGAAAAAATAAACATCGACATACCATTATCAGGAGGATTACAATTCAATGTTTTTTATAAAGATGGTCAGACACCAATTAAAGGTGCAACAGTATCCGTAAAATCTTACGATGGAACTCAATGGCGTTTAGGAAAAACAAATGATCAAGGAGACACAATAAGATATTGGATTCAATCAACTACAAAAGCTACTGATTACTATGTAGCAGATGTATATTTGGAAGAGATTCATTTAACAACTTTAACACAGATAAAATTACTTCCAGGATTAACAAAAGATCAAAAAATCATCGTTCCAATTCCAGCAATAGTTGAAGACTTGATTACAGTGTCTCTTTATAAAACAGAATTTGAAAAAATCACAAAACAGGACGGCGATTTCTCAGTTTTAGTTAAAGATAGTATGGGAAATATTGTAAAAAAATCTCAAGTAAACAGTAGAGGAGAGGCATATTTTTCAAGCATTCCATCCAAAGAGTATTCTTTGATTGTTCTCAAAAATGGAGTTGCCGATGCTTTATGGCAGAAGAAAAATGTGGTCATAACAGGGCAAGAAAATATGTTTAAGATGACAAAAACCAATGAACCTGTAATTATTCCTGAGGCAATAGAAGACAATGAACCAATTTCATCATGTAATTGTGTAGCCTTTAGATTTGATGATGTACAAGATTATTGGTTAAATGATGTACAAATTGCATATGTCAACACATTTGTAGAAAAAAATATTCCATTAACCGTAGGAATAATAGCCGATTCATTTGGAAATGATCAAAAGATCACAAATGCAATAAAAGATGCAACAAGCAAAAACAAACTGGAGATTGCTAGTCAAGGAGTTGGAAATGCACCGTTTACTGATTTTTCTAAACAAGAACAAGATAATTTGTTAAAGCAATCAATAGTTGAGATTCTAAATAGTGTAGGGGTAAGACCACAGATTTTTGTACCTCCACAAAACAAATACAACGACGAGACAAAACAGGTACTAATAGAAAACAAATTCACACACATTAGTAGCAATATTTTGTTAGGAGAGTCACCACCATTTCCATTAAAAGGAGAAACACTGTACAAATTTCCTGAAACTGCCACTACTGGAAAATATAGTCTTGAACAAAATCTGTTCATAGGATTACCTAGTAATGATACATATTCAGATACGATAAATTCGCTTAAAAAATATGGATTTGCTGTAATTACATCACACCCACAAGAATTTGCAATAATTCAAAATGGAACTTATACAAATCAGATAAACAAAGAACAAATTAATGAATTAGGATCATTAATTCAAAAATTACAATCAGATGGAATTAAAATTGTAAGTATTGGTAAAATTAATTTGGATTCAACAACAATAATCATTCCTCAGTGGATAAAGAACAATGCCGGATGGTGGGCGGAAGATCAAATTGACGATGCATCTTTTGTGCAAGGCATACAGTTTTTGATTCAAAAAGAAATAATGAAAATCCTAAAGACAGTCAATGCATCGGATGCAGAAAATAAAGAGATCCCTCAGTGGATAAAGAACAATGCCGGATGGTGGGCAAAGGGACAGATTACAGATTCAGATTTTATTAGTGGGATTGAGTATCTAGTAAATCACAAGATACTTACATATTGACGACTTTGAAATTTTTGCTGGTTTTCCATCGCCCTTCTTCAAGTTTAAATTTATTTTCACATTTTAGACATAAATAATATGTAGAAATTTCTGGAAAGAATTCAGTGCAATTATTACAAATGTAATGATTTTGCAATAATCGGTAATCAACACCAAGTGCTTTTATCTCCTTGTCACAGTTTGGACATTTATCATTTTTATAGGTGGATTCTTCTGAAATATTTCCACAGTCATAATGTTCCACAAGTTTTCCCAATCTGAAATTAGAACTTTTACAAGAAGGACAATAAAATATCTGTGTTGTTTTAACAGAATCACATTGATTACAAGCAATTTCTTTTTTGTCTCCTAGTATAATGATCTTACCTTGTTTTTCAAGTTCATTTAGATGTAAAGCGATGGCTTCATCAGAAGAACCAATTAATTGTTCTATAAAATTAAGACTGATTTGTTTTGTAGATTTTAGTATGAAATCAATATGTGTATGAAGTTTTGTTTGCTCTTGTTCTACAGATTCTTTTAGTATTTTAACTTGTTTAGATTCTTTTTCAAAAAAAGACTGCTCTTTTTCAATAATTTCAAAAATAGATTTAAGATTTTCAAAACGAATTGGTTTTTCTAAATATTGGTATACTCCTAACCGAATTAGTTCTTTAACTCCTTCATCGTCTTTCTCAGTAGCAGTTTCCAGGACAACCCGTGCATTTGGTTGAACTTCAAGCATCTGGGTTAGAATTGATCGTGCATCCATATCGGGAAGCATATAATCAAGTAAAACTATTGGGTGTTTTTCCAGAGTCACAAGTTCTTTGAATGTTTCAACGGCAGTAAAACCATTAGTACAAATGTGAATTTGTGTATAACCTAATTTTTCCAAATAATTTTTTAAAAGCATGCATATTGCAGGACTATCCTCAATAATCAAGACATCATCTTTTGAACTCATCAGTGATCACTGCGTTTAAGGTAGAATAAAAATTCCATGTCTAATAACAATAATTCATTCAATTTAATGAAAATCACAAAAATTGTTTATAAAATAATCAAATTTTTAGCATAATGGTTATAGATAAATCTCAATGAATTTTTAGTATTAGTAATACTACTTTCCTTAGAAATTCCAAATCATTAAAAACAATACAGATTTTTAATCTTGAAGTACCAGATCATGGAAGTTGTCATAACTATAATACTGTACAAAAGACTAAATGTCTCAAAAAATTTCAATAGTCAATGATTCATGCTTCATCGTTGGCAATAGGTACAGGAATTGCATCAGTTGCAATAATTGTGGTGTTTTTGGCATTTGACACATTTAATGGTGAACCAGAACTTGCAATAGAACCAACACCTACAATTCAAGAGTCAGGTCCTGCAAAAATTACAGCAGCCACATTTATGGAAAACGGTTCACCAATTCTAGGAGATCCTAATGCACCAGTAACGTTAGTGGAATTTGGTGACTATCAGTGTTTTTTCTGCAATAAGTTCTTCCATGAAACAGAAGACGCTCTTTTGAAAAACTATGTAGAAACAGGCAAAGTCAAAGTGATTTTTAAGGACTTTACAATTATTGGAGCAGATTCAATTACTGCTGCTAATGCTGCTCATTGCGCATCTGATCAAGGAAAGTTTTGGGAATATCACGATACATTGTATAATCATTGGACAGGTGAAAATAACGGATGGGCGTCATCGGAGAACATACTTCAATTTGCAGGAGATGTAGGACTTGATATTGATGAATTCTCTAAATGCATGATAGACTCAAAATACACTTCAATTATCGTAAATAGCAATCAGGATGCAAAAGACTTGGGATTGACAGGAACGCCTGCATTTTTTATCATTGGTCCAGATAACAAAGTAACAAAGATCGGAGGAGCTCAACCATATGATGTTTTTGAAAAAATTTTCAATTCAGAGTTGGAAAAATAGAAAAATTATAGATTATTTAGCAAAAAGCATATAAAAAATTGTAAAAATTCCCTAAGGAGTAAGATAGAATTAGCTCAATATCCTTATATGAGTATAGACGGAGGCAAGCTTGATGGCAGCTGGAATAGATGACATTGCAATTTACATACCAAGACTGTACATAGATGCAGCTGATTTTGCAAAAGCCAGAGGATTAGACCCTGAAAAACTCCAAAAAGGGTTAGGAGTATCTCAGATGGCAATTGTAGATACTAATCAAGACCCCGCATGTCTTGCAGCAAATGCATGTCTTCAGATTATGCAGAAAAATAAGTTATCGCCAGAAGACATTGGAAGATTGTATGTCTCCACTGAATCTTCATTTGATGAATCAAAGGCAATGAATTCTTATGTCATTGGAATGTTAGAGCAGGTTTACGGTCAGGGTGCCTTTGAGCATTGTGGTGGAGTAGAGACAAAATTTGCTTGTGTTAGTGGTTCTTATGCACTATACGATAATACTAATTGGATTAGAGCAGGAGAAGCAGAAGGAAAACACGCACTAGTTGTAGTATCAGATATTGCAAAATACGATATGGGTTCTAGTGGGGAGATGACACAGGGTGCTGGTGCAGTAGTAATGTTACTCAATGATGAACCAAGACTATTGGCATTTGATCCTAAAGCAACAGCTACATCAATTAAAGATGAATATGATTTTTACAGACCATTTGGAAAAGAAACACCGATTGTACATGGTCAGTACTCTAATCTTTTGTATATGATTCAGGTAAGAAAAGCACTTGAAATTTACAAGAAAAAAGCTCTGTCATCAGGATTAATGAAGCTAGAGCCAGGCGAGACAATACTAGATCATATGGATTATCTTAACATGCACTTACCATACAGTAACATGGGCAAAAAGGCTCTTGCATATCTGGTAAGACATGAATGGCGTCAACTTCCAAGATGGAAAAAAATAATCCAAGAGATTGGGATACCAGAGCCAGTACCAAAGGATCCACGTGGAACAATCGAGTCAGTATTAGGAGATGAAGAATTTATGGCAAAAGACCATGAATTTACAAAATTATTTACAAAGACAAGAGAATTTCAAGAAGTGTATGAAGCAAAACTTGCAAGCTCGTTAATTGCATCAAAGATGATTGGAAATCTATACACCGCGTCATTGTATCTTGGGTTTAGAAGCTGTCTTGAATTTGAATATCAGAAGGGAATTGATTTGAATGGAAAACGTGTTGGATTTGGCTCATATGGAAGTGGAAGTAGTGCCATGGTGTTTAGTGGTCTAATTCAACCCCAATACGAAGAAATTGTAAAAGATATGAATTTAGAGGCAGAACTTGCTCCAAGAAGGAAACTCACACTACAAGAATATGAAATACTACATGAAAATAAGCTCTCGCCAGAAGAACCGATGCTTCATACAAAAAGAGAATTCATCTTAGTGGATGTCAATACCACTACTGAATCAAGAGGCGAAAGACGATACATATTCAACGAATAAACTAATGCAAGAAGAACCAAACCCAATCAAAGACTTTCTATTTGATTACCTAAAAAAATCAGAGAAAAGGATTCAAGAACTAACATCACAGTCAAAATTTACAGAAATAATTGATGATGTTTTAGAAAATTGTTATGACAGAGTAATTTCGATGGGAGAAAAAGAAGAGAGTTTAGGAATTCTTGCAATTGGATTGCTACACTATCTTCTAACAAACGCATTAGTATCCAGTCAAAGAAAAATAGAATACGATGGAATACAAATAGACATCGTCATACCAAATTTAAAAACACTTAAAATTGATCCAAAAAAAACTTTGATAATATGTATCCCAAAAACTATTGATAAAAATACCATAGAGCAAAAACTAGACCAGTTGCAAAAAATTCAACCTGTTAAAGATAATATTTGGTTAGTAATTACAAAGAAATTGTATTTCCAAAACAAAACATATGTAGTTGAAAAGAAAAATGCATCATTTTCAAAAATAATTTATGATATTGCACAATTTGTAAATGTCCAAGGTCAAAGCAAATTCAAAATATTACGTATTTGAAAATTAACTTAACATAGATTTAAAATCGATATTTTTTTTGAAAACATGATAAAGGGATGTATCACTCATATCATCTATAAATGGAATTGAGCCTAATACAGGCATATTCGTCAAATTTTCTAAATCTCGTTTTAGTTCTTTCACATTATAGCCATTAGTGTCAAAATTATTAATCACGATACCTTTAACTGGAATTTTGTATTTTTCACACATCTTACAAGTCATTATAGTATGATTGATAGTTCCAACTTTTGTTCTGGTAACAATTATTATCGGCAATTTCATATCTTTGATCAAATTTGTTACAAAATAATCTTGAAGAATAGGAGTCATTATACCACCCATTCCTTCAACTAGTATCATTGAATGTAGTTTTGATAATTTTTTGAATTTGTTTAAGATCAGTTTAATATTTGGTTTTATTTTCAAATTTTTCAATGCAGTGTAAGGAGATGCAGCAATTGGAAAAAATTGTGGATTTAGTAGAATTTCAAGATCATTTACTTGTGCAGCATTTGCCAAAATTTCGACGTCTTCGGATTTGAATCCAGTTTTTTGTGCAGTTCCTGCAGCAAAAGGCTTCATTACTCCCACATCAATCCCCATCTTTCGAAGAGTGACCGCAAGACCAGCAGCAATGAATGTTTTTCCCACGTCAGTATCAGTTCCTGTGATAAATAGTGAATTCAACAATAATTCATAAGAATGTTTTATTGATTAATCTTTCACCTATCTAATGATGTGAATTTCTTGTTATTTATATTCCAGGAACGTAATGGATTACAACAATAATCAGAGATCAGATAACTAATTTTTGATTTTAATCAGGCATGTTATTACAAAATATTGTTTTTGTAACTAAAATTATCTTATCCATGGGTATGTATCCTAGAGAAACTAACTATGATCATGCAAGAAAAAACACTAGCATTATTGAAGCAAGATATTCTTACATATTGGACAGACTTAAAAGAGGGAGATTTTGAAGATAATGGTTTCTTAAAAGAACTTAATGCGTGTATTGGGTATTACAACGAGTATAAGCGTGGGCAGGTTGTAAAAGCAACAGAAAAATGAAAACAGAGATATGTTTTGATTGTTATAGAATAATGGAAAAAAGAGAAGAGATCATAGGCGACAGCCACAGAGTCTTTTGGATTTGTGAATCATGCGGTAAGAGAAAATACGATGATCATGAACAATTAAAGATAAACTAGCACCATGATTATACCGTTGATTTCCTAATATACTTGGTTTAACACATAGTACTTATGAAATATTGCCATGATTGTTTAACTCCAATTAATCGTAATTCACCAGAGGAGTACTGTAGTTTCTGTAAGAGGGACAGAGATAATAAAAAAATCATCAATCCTACGATGTAATTTTTTATTCCTAAAATATGATAAAAAATATTACAGATAATTTCAAAAATTATTTTATAAAGCATTAAGAAATAATATTTCAGGTATTTTCACATCATAAAAGAAACATCTTGAAAAATACGGTGTATCCATATATTCAACCAGTGACAATAATAATACATGAAAAATAGAAGTTCAGATAATGACGCAAATAAAGAATTTCATTATAGACCAACTATACGGGGGACCAAAACAACAACAGGAAATCTACCAAATGTGGAGTTATATGATAATGAGACATTAAATGAACAAAAAATACAAAGAAGCGAGAAATCATCAGAGCCATCAAAGCATATGAGCTTGATGTTTCCTTGGGATTTGTATGTCAAACTTGTAGAATATTCAAACAAAAGAGGAGTGACAGTTACAGACATAACGGTTGAAGCATTAAAGCAATATTTACTTAAAAAAACAACTCAGAATCATGAAATTGGAAAATTAAAAGAGAAAGTAACAGAATTAGAAAAAGACCGTTCTGGAGGAGCGCATGAGTTTGATATTTTAGAGAAAACAATAAAAAAGTTAGTTCAAAAAAATTCCAAAATCTAGATTTTAATATTTCAAATTTACACAAAAAGAATTAGAAATAAAAATAATCAAATTATTGTCACTGCCTCAATCATCATTATCTTTGAGATTATGGTTTCCAATGGGAATTACAACCCTTCTCACATCTCATTCTTTTACAGTCAGAATAAATTTTTTATCTCCAAGATAGAACAGTATTTATAATTATACTAGTACATTCAGCATAATTAACACGCAGTATAGAATTTTAGAGACACTTACACAGTACTGCCAATATATTTTTGTGAATTTGTATACACATCAAGAAAGACTGAATCAACTACGCAGAAAAGTTTAAGATTTTAGACAAATTTTTGACATTGCTAGATTTTTATAGAATAATCAAAATGAATCTCAGGGCTAATTTGACGTAACAATATAACCATTAGCATCAAGTAGATTGCCGCAAGTTTGACATTCCCAATTAACGTTAGAAATTGTTTTATCACTGTTTGTAATCTTTGAAGCATTACAGACTTTACAGCGTATTGACATTATTTCATTCCAATTAAAGTGCTGTTTCTTTTTTCCATACATTGCATGCAGGACAGCGATTTGTTACTTTATCCATTATTTTTTTTAAAAATACGTTACCGCAGTTCTCACAAGATCTCAAATCATTTAATGTGATCATATTTTATTTCATTTTCCGTGCATGTTTTTCTTTATTTTTCATGTCTACATTTTATCTATGAGGTATATATACCAGCATATAAATCTCTATAGAATTTAATAAAATATATAATTATAAAAAAAACATATAGAAAATTCGTGACTTTATATGTTCGTTCAAGCCTAACTAAACATGTTAAAAAAAATAATTGCAAAACTAAAGTTTGGATCTTACAAGACCAAAACACCTGATGTTAATACATCAAAACTATCTGAAAAAATGGACACAGATCAGGAAGAAAAATAAATGAAGTATAGTTGTAAAATTTGTGACTTTCATTGGGAAGGGACGGTAGATACTTTTGACAAAGTTCGTATTCATGAAAAAATCCATGAAAAGAAAGCGAGATTAACTTGATTATTATTGATTTGTCCCACATAGTCACGCAATCATTACAGACGCAATTTACAGGTGTTTCCAACAATCTAAAAAAACAAGAGATTGAAAAACAATTTTGACATATTTAACAGAACAAAGTAGTTGCCTTCATGATGCCAAAGTCAAGATGGCAGGATTCAAAGATCGGTACGAATGTACACGATGTCATAAATTCATTATTGACAACACAGAGAAGAAAACAATATAAGATCAGCGAGAATATATTCTACATAAGTGCATCTAATAACATGGTACAAACCAAATCAAAGGCACAAAAAAACAAAAACAACAAAACAAAGCCTGCAAACCTATTAAAAAAAGAATATTTGGAATCCTATGAGGAATTAAAAAAATCTATTAAAGAAAATCAAAAAATATAGAGAAAAAAATCATATTTTCATCAAATGATTTTTTGAAACACAGATAAACACATACAAGAGATTCTAATTTTGTAACACTATATACTAGTTGAGACTTAGTAGTGTATGAATACAAAACAACCACTTTCATCTGAAAATTTAAAAATTATATCCGATACGGATGTTGAGAATAATAAAATCGATTCAATAATAAAATATGGAGAGAAAAAGATCAAACAAATAACTAGAAGAATTTCAGAAAATGAAGTAAAACTAGAATCAATGGAATCCCATTCAGATTACGAATACAATGATTTACTTAGAGAATACAATGAGGCAGAGAAGGAACACAAGATGGATTTGAAACTTTTTGTTGATCTGCTTGACAAATATAAAGTCATAATCCGATAATTTGACAAACATGTGTATTTTTCCAACTTCGATGAGAATATTACGGGTTGTAATTAGTTACACATGTTCTTCACAGCAAAATAATTAGTTAGATATGATCAAACGGCAATATCTATTTTATGAATTTACAATATCTATTTTATGAATTTACAATACTAGTCATAAACCATTAAATTTTTTTCTTCAAGCATACTATGAATTTGATGGACAGAGCGATGAATGTCTTTTTCAAGTTTAGCGCCAACACAAACTAATTTACCTGATGCAAAAATTAGAATCACAGTTTTAGGATCTAGCATTCTATGTATTAATCCCGGAAACTGTTCAGGCTCATACATGCTCCTAGGAAGAGTTCTAGCTGCTTGTTCCAAATTAACTCTACCTCCAAGATTAATTGATGAGACAATATTTTGTATTGTAACTAAAGCTTCATTTTTAATTTTGATTTTACCCTTTCTCAATATCTCCACTACTTTAGATACTGCAGTTTCTGCTAATTCTTGTGATTTGGCACCAGTGCACACCATCTTTCCAGAGCTAAAAAGCAACGTGGCAGTTTTTGGATTTTTAAGTCTGAAAACAGCCCCTGGAAATTGTTCTGGATGATACTCTACATCTGGAAATTTTTTTGTGATATCTACAAGATCTAATCTTTGGTCTATTGTTGCAGAAGCTACAACATTCACTATTGCAATTAAAGGTCTGGTTTGCGCCATATTTTTATTGTTATTTCTCCAACCTACAGATCTGTATTTTGATCTAATCTTAAACCCTTGTATCTATTTCTTATTGTAACCTCAGTTACACTTGCAGCTTCCGCAATATCACGTTGAGTCATATTTTCACAGTTTTTTACACATGACAAGTATAATGCAGCTGCTGCAAGACCCATTGGATCCTTGCCAGCTGATTCTTCATGTTCTTGGGCTACTTTGAGTACTTTAACTGCATAACGTTTTGTCTTTTCTGTAATTCCAAGCTTGCTTGCAATTCTTGCAACACATTGAATTGGATCAACAACAGGCATTTTTAGCTCTAATTCTCGATGTAGTAATCGGTAACATCTTGCAATGTCTTTTTTCTTAATGTTGCCTGCATCTGAAACATCTTTTAGTGTTCTAGGGGTTTCCGTATCTCTGCATGCAGCATAAAGTGCAGATGCAATCAATGCAGAAATTGAACGTCCTCTGACCAAACCTTTTTCTAATGCTTTTCTGTAAATGTATGCTGCTTTTTCAACAACTGCATCAGAAAGTGAAAGTTTGTCTTTTAATCGTGTTAATTCACTTAATGCTTGTCTGAGATTTCTATCTGCAGATGCATGAACTTTACTTCTACTATCCCATGTTCTTAGTCTTTCAATGGTGCTTTTCATAGCAGATGTAAGTGGTTTTCCAGACGAGTCTCGGTTTATTGGATTAATGATGGTGGCAAGCCCCCTATCATGTATTGTAAGTGATGTTGGGGCACCGGTCCTAGTTGGATCCGTACCGCCTTCTTTTGAAAATGATCTCCATTCGGGTCCAGAGTCTTGTAATGTCTCAGAAATAACATAACCACATTTTCCGCAAAATCTTTCCCCCGTTACATTATCGCTTAACATACCATTTTTTCCACAACGTCCACAGATAGTATCTGCATTGATAATTTGTAAAACCAAAAATAAGATCAATATAGGTTAGTTTGTTTCCTATAAGAACCAGCTTATTTCATGATTTTTCATGGAAATACTCAAAATCAAACAGTGTCAAGCATTATAGAGTTAGTTTTATACCTCATTTTGCAGTGATTTTCATATTACAAAAAAATCTAATGTTAAATTCAGATGTAAATAGACACACAGATCGATGATTTTAAAAAATCAGAATCAAGTTACTCACATTTCTACAGATTTTTTCAAAAGAGATAATCGGATAAAATGACCATATTCACTAAAACCCTACATTAATACAAGTTCAACATAACAATGAGTATGAAACAGAGTAATTGTACAAAGTGCAAAGTCTGGATAAGTGAAAGACAGGACAAATACCATAATCACAACTGTGTGGATTGTTCAGAGAATTTTTGGTCGTTGGGATGAAAGGATTGTGTCATCTCTGTCATTCAAGTAACGTCGAAATAATAATTGATTCAGACAAAATTCCAATTTGTAAAATATGTAGAGAACGTCTTGGTTTAGTTTAGCACTATATACTCCAAAGAAATCCCTCTAGTTTTATAAAATATGTAACATAAAAAATTGTTAGTAGATACAACGTCATAAATTTTAAGTTTAATTATTAAAAACCCTAAATAATCATAAATTGTAAAATTAGTGATTAATTGAATCTCTAAATTACATTGGTCGTACACCGATTCTTTTATTGATATGTGTAGAATTGATTTTATTTTGGCAGGGGATATGGCAGATGTCAGAAAAACTGTTTTCGGAACGAATTAGCTTGGTTTTAGGCTTTGTGTTATTAATGGACATTGCCATAATTGAAAAAACAAATTTTCAAAATTTTAGGCATATCACATTAGGTTCTAACTGTTTTCATAAAACTTTAAGTTCACACAAAATATAGAAAAATATGGGATTATTGAATAGCCTACGCAAGTATTGTGTTATGAAAAAAGTTAGAGACAGTGCAAATGATTCTGAAAAAAAGAAATTAGAGCAAGAAGAGATGAAAGAAGAAACACATCAGCTTGATCTTAAAGAAAACTATGAACAAGATGAAAAGTTTGATGAATCTAAAGACTAATTTCATTTTTTTATAAGCATATGAGATAGGAATATAGAAAATCATATCTGAATTGGACGTATTAAGAATGCTGAAGTAGATTCTTTATCTCAGATGTAAGCAAACTAAAAATTTCTCACAATTAATATCGTTTGATTATTAAGATCAAATAGTACTACAAAGATCGTTTGAAAAAGAAGAGTTTTGTTTGGCATCCAAATACACAGATGAGGGAATGGGATTCATTTAACGAGATTGTCAAGGCCAAAGGAATGTGGCTCACAGATTCGGATGGAAATAGTTTTTTGGATGGAGTTGCATCAATGTGGTGTAATGTGTGGGGTCATTCCAAGCCTGAATTAGTCAATGCAATTACAAAACAAAGCAAGAAACTCCAACACTCATCTATGTTTAATTTAACAAATGAGCCTGCAGAAAAACTTGCAGAGAGCCTGGTAAAAATATCACCAGGAATGCACAGAGTGTTTTATTCAGATAATGGTTCTTCTGCAATGGAAATTGCATTCAAGTTAGCATTACAATATTGGAATAATATTGGGGAGCGAAAGAAAACAAAGATTGTGACATTAGAAAACGGTTATCATGGAGATACATTTGGTGCAATGGCTGTAGGTTATGTTCCAGAATTTTTTGGTAAATTCAAAAAACAATTATTCCCAACAATACAAATTCCAGTACCAAACAAGTACAGAATTCCAAATGGGTATAGTTATTTTGATTATCAGAATTTTTGCATAGATAAAATTGAAAAACAATTTTCCAAAGATGATAAAACTGCTGCATTTGTCATGGAAAGTGGGGCACAAGTTGCAGGGGGAGTGATCATATTTCCAAAAGGATTTCAAAGAAAAATAAGCAAACTATGTAAAAAATATAATGTCTTACTAGTATTAGATGAAATAGCGACAGGATTTGGACGTTTAGGTTCCATGATACAATATACAGAACAAAAAAGCATTCCAGATATTGTAGCATATGGAAAAATGTTAACTGGCGGATATCTGACAATGGCTGCAACTTTGGCAAGCAAAAAAATTTATGATTCATTTCTAGGGGAATTTAATGATTGGAAGCATCTCTTTCATGGGCATACGTTTACTGGCAATCCATTATCTGCAGCAGTTGCAAATGAAAATCTAAAATTATATCAAAAAAACAATTTGATCAAAAAAATTCAAAAAACATCAAAAATTTTTGAAGAGTATTATGATAAACTAGCAGAAATAGAAACAGTGGGAGACATTAGACACAAGGGAATGCTTATGGGAATAGAACTAGTCAAAGATAAAAAGAACAAGACACCAATCTATCCTAAAAAATCAATAAACAAAATTTTCTTTGAAGAAGGAAAAAAACACGGAATCTACCTTCGCACATTAGGAAATATTGTCATGCTTGTACCACCATTAGCAATATCTGAAGAAGAGTTAGATTTACTACTAAATAGAACAATAGACACCATCAAATCAGCACAAAATCAAGTAGTATAGATCTTAATCAACTACAATATCGTGCTTGATTATCCATTTCTTGAATCAACTTTACAGGATAAAGCAGTAAATGTAGTATTTTACAAAGTATGAAACGTTACGCACAAAAAGATGGTTTTCATGCCACTAATCTTTTTTAATGGAAATTTATGCAAAAATATCATGAGTGACATGTTGAAATTTATTAAAGAATGTCAAGAAAAAGTATTTTCAGGAATTGGAATATCAAGTGATGATGCTGAAAAACTGTTTAACATATCAGATGAAAATATCAAAGAATTAGCTAGATCTGCAAATCAGATCACTAGAGATTTCAATGGAAATAAAGTAGATGTCGAACAATTAAACAACATTAAAAAGAATGCATGTAGTGAAGATTGTTCATTTTGTGGTCAATCGGCATTTTTTGATACTGGAATTGAAACATATCAATTACCAACCGCAGAAGAAGTTGTGATTAAAGCAAGTAAAGCAAAAAAAGAAGGGGCAGAATCATACTGTCTTGTTGCAGCATGGAGAGAGCCATCTCCTAAAGACTTTGACAAAGTTTGCAATATCATCAGAGAAATTAACAACAAAGTAGGAATTAATGTAGAATGTAGCCTAGGATTTCTTACACCAGATCAAGCAAAAAAACTCAAAGAACTTGATGTGAAAAGATACAATCATAATTTGGAAACTTCAAAATCAAAATTTTCAGAGATTTGTACTACACATACCTATGATGACAGATTAAAAACACTACAAATTGCACGCGATGCAGGATTAGAATTGTGTACCGGGGGGATTATTGGGTTAGGAGAAACAAGAAAACAAAGAATGGAACTAGCACTGGAATTAGCTGTACTTTATCCTGAAGAAGTAACCATAAACATACTGATTCCGGTTCCAGGAACCCCATTGGAATTACAAACAAAATTAGCAAATTCGGAGATTGTGAGAATGTTTTCAGTGATCAGATTTCTTTTACCAGAATCCGTGATAAAAATTTCAGGTGGGAGAGAAACAAACCTTGATGATTCAGGTGAAGAGTTATTGCAAAGTGGGGCAAACGGCATAATCACATCAGGTTATCTTACAATAGGCGGAAACGACTCTGAGAAAGATTTCAAAATGATAAAAAAGATGGGGCTAGAAGCTTAAAGCCACAGTATTTTTCATATTAGATACATGCTGTAAAAATTGTAATTGTATAATTCATTCGTGTGCGAAATTTTATAAAAATAGTAATGTAATGTTTCCCATGAATGGGGAATAGAACGTTTCTTAATTAATCACGAAATAATTTTAACAACATGAAAAATAATCAACATATCCAATCAATATCATTACTTGAAACATTAAACCAAGAACTAGATTCAATAATCAAAAATATGTTTGATGAAGAACGTAAACATCTCACAGATCTTGAAATTAAACATTTAATAAAAATGACACATTATGCGGTAATGAAAATAAAATAGCAAACAAAAGAGGCATCTTATGAATATTTGTAACGATAGACACGCCACAATATACAAAATCACTTACAAGGGGTTCAAAGGTTCTAAACGCACTCATAAGTGGTTAGTTTGTAATATGTGCATGGAAAACAAATTATGTTTTAACAATAAAGATGAAATTCTAAAGATAGTTCAAGTGAGCAAAACAATTGTGTTTAATGTTTGATAATCATAAAATAATGTCCATATGAGATTTTGTTACAATGGAATCTGAATTTATGGTTCTAATACCTTAACATATGATTTTTTCTTTCTTCGAAATTGCAATTTTTTTATAGCTAACTCTAATTCTACAATAGTTCTTTGATCCTCTAACATTCTTTCTACGCTGCTATCCAAATCTATTATTTCATATGTTATGAAGATTTAAGACTTACCGTGAATCTTGAGCCTGGTTGTTTACTCATGCGTCTTGTAAGTGTTAGAATATCAATGTGAATTATCAGATGTTAGTTAAAAAATAAGAAAAGAATTTACGCATGGATAATTTCAATTTAGAATAGTTGGTCTTGAATCATAAATTAAGTTTTGTTGATTTGGAATTAGAGCAAATAAAACAAAATAATCTTTATAGAAAATTAAGATATGGTAAATCAAATCAAGCAAACATTACAATCAATGGAAAAAAATTACTAAACCTTTGTTCAAATGATTATTTGGGAATACCAGTCACAAAAATAAAAATAAAACAAATGCAATCAAGCTCAAGACTAGTTTCAGGAAATGATGAATCATATAAAATATTAGAAGACAAACTTGCAAAACACAAATCACAACAAACTAGCTTGATTTATCCTACAGGATATATGGCAAATTTAGGTTCAATTACTGCAATTGCAAAAAAAGGAGATTTAATTTTAAGTGATGAATTAAATCATGCGAGTATAATTGAATCATGCAAGCTTGCAGGAGCAAAAATTTTAATTTACAAACATAACGATATTGAAGATTTAAATAAAAAACTCAAGCAAAAAGGCAAAAACAAATTCGTTATCACTGAAGGAGTGTTTAGTATGGATGGAGATTTCTCAAAACTAAAAGAGATTACAGAGATTGTAGAAAAATCAAAAGCAATCACTATACTTGATGATGCACATGGGGATTTTGTTGTTGGAACAGATGGAAAAGGAACTCCAAGTTACTTTAATATCACAAAAAAAATTGATTTGTATATTAGCAGTCTAAGTAAAGGTCTAGGATCATTTGGAGGATACGTTTCATCACAGAATAATGTAATAGACTTGTGCATAAACAAATCAAAATCTTTTATATACACTTCAGCACTTCCATCATTTTTAGTTGAATATTCATTGAAAAGATTTGAATCAAATAGAGAAAAACAAAGGAAAAAGCTAGAAAATAATACGAATCTACTTTCTAAAGGTTTGAGACAAATAGGATACCAAATTGATTCAAAAACACATATCATTCCAATTATCATCGGTAAAGAAAAAATAGCAATGAATTTTGGAGAATTTCTCTTTGAAAGAGGAGTATTTGTCCAACCCATAAGATACCCAACCGTGCCTAAAAACAAAGCAAGATTAAGAATATCAGTTACCGCTTGGTTATCTAGAAAAGATATCAACACCACATTGGCTATTTTTGAGCAAGCTGCTAAAAAATTTAAAACATAGATTTAAAAATCAGCGTTCAACGTCCAAAATGTTATATCATAACACATAACAAATTCAAAACGAGGCATTATAGTCAAAGTTGGAAACAGTAAATGAATCAAACAGATTCAACACAATCAATAAAACTGCATTTATTGGTGTGATTTCTACTCTTTTAATATTATACACAGTAAATAATATTGTAAGCATTGAATATTTTTCAAAGTATATTTCATTACCCATATACACCATAATTCCAGGTACACTCATAATTTTATCCATATGGGCACTATCAAGAGCAGACAAAATACAAGAAATTTCAAAAAAATCTCTTTTCTTTTTAGTTTTATCTTTTAGTTCATGGTTTACAGCTGAACAAACTGGAACTGGGTTAGGATTAGTAAGCTGTAAAAATATCATAGAACAGCATGGTGGAAAAATAACAGTGAAAAATAATCCAACTACATTTACAATAGCATTACCAAAAAAATCTACTCATTAATCATTTTAACTAGCTTATTAATATCAATGGGTTTAAGAATAATCAAGTCATGTTGCATTTTTTTTAGTTTTGTACGTGTTTCCTCAGTTTGATCAGCAGTTATTATTATTTTGACATCTAGATTAATATTTTTGATGTGTTCTAATCCATAAAATCCGTCATATTGGGGCATCATCATATCCATCAATACAACATCTGGTATGTATTTAGAAAATTTCTGCACCGCATCATACCCATTTATTGCCTTTGCAACAACCTTGATCCCTTTGAATTCAAGAATATCGGATAATGCATCACGACTATCTTCGTCATCATCAACTACAATTACGCGTTTCAACGAGAAAGATGAGCATGCACATCAATAATAATTTAAGGTGTTAATTTTTGACTTCTATATTTAGAACGTATAAAAAACATACAGTATAATTATCTGAACATATCAAAGCCACCAATAGCTGGGGACCCAATCAAAACAGCAAATGTAACAATAATGCCTAAAACAATACCCACGATGACAAAACGCTTGTTCATACTAAAAACAGTTTTAGCCTAGATAAAAACGAAATGTCTTTGCATCAGGCAAGATTTGGAACAATCTTTTAAAAGAAAAATCAGCACTTTAATTTGTGGTAGAAATAACACTTGCAGTTGCAGCATTAGCAGGATTAGCATCATTTGTTGCACCGTGTATATTGCCAATGATTCCTGCATTTTTAGCATATATTTCAGGAACTACATTAAGCGATCTAAATCAAAATAAAGGCTCCAATACAAATACCATTAACAGAACAAACATCATTCTAAATTCAGTATTTTTTGTTCTTGGATTTTCTGTTGTTTTTTCTACATTGGGGGTGATAATCAATAGTGTTCTAGCAAATACTGTTGGGGAACTAATTGAAGGGTTAAACCAAATAGGCGGAATCATAATTGTAGGATTTGGAATTTTCTTGTTACTCTCAACTAAAATTAATAAACTCAACGTAGAAAAAAAATTCTTTCCTAAAAGATCAAAAGCAAGCTATCCATTGTCATTTGTTTTTGGATTAGCATTTGCAGCTGGATGGACGCCATGTGTAGGACCAATATTAGGAGCAATTCTAACACTTGCAACGACAACCCCGTCTATGGCATTTAATTTACTTCTTGTTTATTCGCTGGGATTAGGAATTCCGTTTATTTTGATCGGCGTATTTTATTCTAGAGCAAATAAACTTATTAAAATTATGAGTAAACATCTAAAATTTTATAATATAATTTTAGGAGCATTCATAGTTATTTTAGGAGTTTTGGTATTTACAAATCAATTAGCGTATATTGCTAATTTTCCATTACTAAATGAATTCCTACTTTTGAGTTGATCAGATGAGGTCAGAAGTTAAAACTGCTACAATTTTTGGAATAATAATAATAGTTGTTGTTGGAATGATCAGTATTTTGTTTTCTTCGCTGGATTTAGAGTTTACACCCACAGAGATTACTCAGGATGGAAGCACGATCACAAATATCGATAAATCAAAGTTCAAAAAAGCACCAGAACTGGTAGGAATTGCATATTATCTCAATACGACTCCAGAAGAAATAGCAAATGCAATTAAGGGTAAAGTTGTATTATATGACATTTGGACATACAGTTGCATTAATTGTATAAGAACACTTCCATACATCATAGCATGGAATGAAAAGTATTCAAATGAAGGATTGTTAATTGTCGGAATACATTCACCTGAATTTGAATTTGAAAAAAATCCAGTAAATGTAGAAATGGCAATCAAGAAACATGGCATAACATATCCTGTTGTAATGGATAATGATTTGGAAACTTGGAAGGCATTTGAAAATAGGTATTGGCCTAGAAAATACATTGTAGATAATGAAGGATACATACGATATGATCATATTGGAGAAGGAGGATATCAGGAAACAGAAAAAATAATTCAGAAACTATTAAAAGAAAGGGCAATATCACTGGGATTGCAAACTAGATCTACAGAACAATTAGTCAGTATTGAAGAATTTGAACATACGAATTTTAGAACACCTGAATTGTATTTTGGATACAAGTTTGCACAAGGAAGAAATCAATTAGGAAGTAATGAAGGATTCAAACCTGACAATACCGTTGCGTATTCTGAACCGAATAATTTAGAATTACACAAGTTCTATCCAATAGGAGATTGGAAGAACCTTGAAGACAGTATGGAGTTAGAATCAGAAATTGGCACAATCAAACTACACTACAATGCAAAAGAAGTGAACATCGTCACAGCATATAGTGCTCAACTAGAAATATTTCTTGATGGATTGCCAATATCAAAAGAAGATTCTGGAACAGATGTGGATTTGGAGAACAAGATTACAGTATCAGAACCAGGACTATACAACATCATAAGCAGTAATGAGTCTTCATCTCATGTACTGGAAATCAAAATCAATAATCCGGGATTTCGAATATACACATTTACCTTTGGCTAACATGTAACCAAACCCCCATGTTACTGTGGTTACATATACATTAGTGACAAATTCATTTAAAACAAAATTTCATATCATTAATGAGGAAATAAAGATTTGATAAGTAACTCATGGAATAAAGCAGAAGGGGAAAGCATTTCTCAAAGAGTAATGAGCAGAGTTAAACCAGATATTCCATTAAAAACAAGAATCGAAGAGGCACAAAAAAAATTACAATTTCAAATTAGTAAATTAGAAGGAATTACAGAAAAATTACAAAAGAAACATGACGGAATTTTTGAAAAGGTGGTTAATGCTCAAAAATCACACAGCAATGCATATGCTCAAGCATATGCAACCGAACTTGTTCAGGTTAGAAAGATGAAAAACATGGTAGGCGGAGCAAAACTTGCAATGGAACAAATTCAATTAAGACTCAATACAGTATCTGAACTTGGAGATGTTGTAGTAACACTTAGTCCATGCATGTCGATAATCAAGGGATTGAGTCCATCACTTAGTGGAATAATGCCAGAAGCAACATCATCTATGCAAGATTTATCACAAATATTAGGAGATGTAATGATTGGCTCTTCAATTGAAGGAAGTGACTTGATGAGTACAGGAAGTGTTACCAGTTCGGATACACTAGCAATTCTTGAAGAAGCGCATTCAGTAATTGCAGGACAAACAAAATCATCAATACCAGACATTCCAGACAATCTAAAACACGAGATTATTCAGAGAAGAACATCAGATGTTTTGATCTAATTAATTAAGATCTAATGTTATTTTATTTTCTTTTTACTTTTTTGAATTAAAATTTTCTTAATTCGAGATATTGTAGGATAGCTGTAACCCCTACGACGATAATTGGCAATCATCATTTTCCAATTTTTTAATCTCCATTGAGCTTGTTCGGATGTAACAGAGTGAACTTCTTTTTGAATAATGCTTTTTCTTCCAACTTTTAGTGTTCCAGCATCTTTTGCAGCCCATCGATTTTTGGCAAATTTTAGACCAGATAGAATGTCATCGATTGGCATTTCCTTAAAATACTCTCGTAGTTTTTTTAGTTCAACTTCAGTAGGTTGTTGAGATATTTGTAACTCAATTACAGGTTTTTGCATGAAATTCGTTGGAACTAATAGTTTAAGAAATTCTTGCTGAATCAGATTTAACCAAAACAGAAAATAAATGAAAAGTAATGACTATTAGAAGGGGCTAGCAGTCAAGTAATGCTAAGGTAGAATTTTTACAAATTGTATTATATATTCCAAATCCAAAAATCAGTGCACCAAATACTGCTAATGGAATTATGATGAAAATTTTTGTCTTCAAACCCATATTGTAGATTAAACATGTTCATATAAAATCGTCACAGATTTAATCAATTATGATGGTAAACGTTCCTTTGGTTTTTGGATTTTGTAGTAATGATATCATTTCTCTTGGGATAAGATCAGATGCTTTATCGCATTTTACAGCCAAGGTTCTAGGACATACAAAGCCACTTTTTCTAATTACGATATCTTCCAGATGAGTAAGAATGAGATTCTCATGGCCTCTGCCCTCAACATTAAATTCATGTTTACCTACTTTAATTGAAAATATCACTTTTGAATTTGGATTTTGTAATTTTTTTTTTAATGAAGGTGGTAAATCTGCACAGCTAGCTGAGGCATTAACTCCAACAATACAATCACCACTTGGAGTAAGATGAGACTCTTTTGTGATTTCAATTGTTTTCTGATGATTTGATCTGATATTTTCATGACCAGAAAATTGAATTTCGAATCTCACGGCAGGATAGATAACCCGACTCAAATTAAACTTTCTTGGATTTTTTGTTTGTATTATTATAAGAAAACATTTTGTTCTATTGAAATGCTAGTTAAAGTATCATCTTCAACATTGAACACGTACTGTTTACTCCATATTCGTCTTAACGAAAGAAAGAAGTTAATTTTCTAGTTTCTCTGAATTTTACAATTAGATTCGCCCGACAAGCAATATAAGTTATCAAAACAAACTTTGTGGAAGGTAAAACAAAAAAGTAAGATTGAATAATTAAAGGGTTCGTACCTTCATACATACATCAAAAACAGATACCGATACACACGTATTAGATAGTCTATAGAATGTTCTACAATTTAATAATCATTAGTTTCAATCTCTGTACATTATGAATATTGTTTATTTTTAATTTAAGTTATTTCTCATTATCGAATTTACTGTTGATTACACGTAAATTCTATTCATGATCAGCCGATAAATTTACAGCATCTAAAAAATAGTCAAATTTCGCTTAAATTATAGTCTTTTTCTAGGAATTTTTTGTCAGTAAGATGCAGATTCAAAGATGTTTTCTACTCTTCCCAAGACTCTAACAATAGCAGCAATTCTTGTAACACTGAGCAATCTCAGGTTCTTTAGTAATTTGTTTTTTGAAAGATCGATGATAAATCATCGATTAAACGGATTTTGTAATTCTTTAATTTGAGCAAGAATTTGCGCACAAATCTTTCACCATCTTTAAATTTTTGTCAACATAAGTAACGCTTTAATTAAACTTTCAAAGCATTGAAATCAAATGCTTCCCGCACAACAAGGTTATGACAGAGCAATCACAGTATTTTCACCAGATGGTAGACTATACCAAGTAGAGTATGCCATTGAAACTGTAAGAAGAGGAACCATTGCAGTCGGAATCAAATCCAAAGAAGGGATTATAATTGCAGTAGAAGAAAAACCAAGAAAATTACAAATAACAGATATCGCTCAAAAATTATTTCAAATCGATGATCATGTAGGAGTAGCTGCTGCAGGATATATCCCAGATGCTAGAAGCCAAGTAGATAATGCAAGGTTCTTTTCCCAAAGTAACAAGATGATTTATGATGAAGCAGTAGAAGTTGAAACGATTGCAAAACATTTGGCTGATCAATGTCAGCAGTTTACACAGTATGCAGGAGTAAGACCTTTTGGAGTTGCATTAATTTTGGGCGGAGTAGTTAATAATAATGCTCAGCTTTACCTAACAGACCCAAGTGGAACTTACATTTCATATGATGCAATTGCAATTGGTTCAGGTTCAGAACAAGTAACTGATTTTCTAGAGAAAACATACAAAAAGGAATTATCCCTAGAGGATGCATCAATATTAGCATCTGCAGCAATTTATCTATCAAGTGAAGATAAAGAAGGAACAAGTCATATCAGAATGGCACAAATCAAATCAAAAACAGGTTTATTTGAATTAGTATCAGATGACCAAATAGCAAAATATGCAAAAACCGCTAAAGAAAAATATCCTCACGAAAAGAAATAACATATTACAACTACATGTGTGATTAAATTACTTTGAAAATATCTATTGCAATTCCAGAATCAGCATTATCTGATGAATCCTTAAAACTTGACAAGACTAGAAAAATATCCGTACTCGCTAGAGCTTGTGCAATTTTTAAAATAGATACCATTTATGTTTATCAAGAAGGAAACTACAAAGAAGACGGAAATTTAATTGTAACTATTTTGAAATATTTAGAAACACCTCAATTTTTACGAAGAAGACTTTTTCCAAAAATGAACGAGTTAAAGTTTGCAGGAGTTTTATTACCATTAAAAACTCCTAGTCACTCAACGCCGGCAAATCCTAAAAAAATAAACGCCGGAGATGTAAGAGAGGGAGTAGTAGTAAGTATCAAAGGTAAACGATTCGTCGATGTTGGAATTAATGAATTGATACCATTTTTTGGAAAAGAAAATGTAGGTAAAAGAGTAACTGTTCAGTTCAAAACAGGATATCCTGATTTTTCAGTTAAAGAAATTCAAAGAAGTGAGACTCCAGTATATTGGGGATTTGCAGTAAAAGAGAGAGCGAGTCTATTTTCATTATTAACTGAATGGCAAGGAAATACAATCATCACATCAAAGAAAGGAAAGACAGCCACAAAAGAACAATTGACAAAATATCTAAGTTCAGAACTTCCAATTTTAGTAGTTTTTGGTTCACCCGAAAAAGGAGTCCACGAGATACTTGGTGGTAAAATGAAAAATGTTCAAAATGCTAAAACATTAAACTTCTTTCCAAATCAAGCAACTGAAACAGTGCGTTTGGAAGAAGCGCTTCTAGGAACATTATCAATAATTAATGCATATAGAATAGGTTAAAACAAAAACATGGCTGAAAAAAAAAATTTCTTAATTTTAGCAATTGGGTTAGGTATCATAGGAATAATCATTGGTGGAATAACTATTTGGAATTTTGCAAATAATTTGACAGGACCCTGATCATAATTGAAATAGTTCGTTAACCCAATGATTTTAGCGGGTTAACGATATCTCACATGGTTTATTAGACGGTTGAAGACGATTTCGATTTATCCATGGGACATAGAAAATACGCTCAACCACGTCGAGGAAGTATGGCATATTATCCAAGGGTACGTGCCAAAAGTATGGAAGCAAGAATTAGATCATGGCCAAAAAATAATTCAAATGAGCCAAAAATTTTAGCACATTGTGGTTTCAAGGCAGGATGTGTCCAAATAGTGACTATAGATGATCGTGACAAGACTCCAAACGCAGGAAAGCAACTTGTAAGTCTTGGAACAGTTTTAGTTACGCCGCCGGTTTCAATATTAGGAATTAGAGGTTATTCAAAAGATCATTATGGATTTCATGCAGAATTTGATGTATATGCAGATGAATTTCCAAAAAGTATCTCAAAAGAAATTAATTTAAAAAATAAAGAGGGTGCAGTTGAAAATGCAGAAAAAATGCTTGGTAGAGTCAAAGAAATTTTTGCAATAGTTGCAGTATCACCACGCGCTGCAGGATTAGAACAAAAAAAACCATACATCTTTGAAGCATTAGTTAGTGGTGGAGACATTAAAAAACAATTTGCACATGTCAAGGAATTATTAGGAAAAGAAATTAAAATTGATCAAATTTTTGAAACAGGTGCAACTATAGATGTTGCAGCAATTACAAAAGGCAAAGGTTGGCAAGGAGTCATACAAAGATTTGGAGTCAAGAAAAAACAGCACAAATCAAGAAAAACAGTGAGAGAAGTTGCTTCGCTAGGTCCAATTTCACCATCAAACGTCATGTATACAGTTCCGAGAGCAGGGCAGATGGGATTCCATCAAAGAACAGAATATGATAAAAGAATTATGATGATTGGCAATACAGAAAATAATCAAATAAAGATAAACCCAGATGGCGGATACAAACATTTTGGTTTAGTAAAAGGAGATTTCATTATTCTAAAAGGTTCAGTTCCAGGAACATATAGAAGATTAATCAAACTAAGAAGCCAAATTAGAAATGCACCAGTAAAAATTACCAAGCCAAATATTTTAGAGGTAGTAGTATAATGAAAACAACAGTATTTACAATAACAGGAACTAAAGACGGTGAAGTGGAATTGCCACTAATATTTTCAACTCCGTTTAGAGCAGAACTGATTCATAAAGCATTCACAAATCTAACTTCTCACAAATTCCAACGACAGGGAAGACATCCAACTGCAGGCATGGATGTTGTAGCAAGATCAAACGATCCACCAACAGGACAGCATACAGCACGTATTGCAAAAATGAAAGGGGGCGGTGGCGGAAGACAGGGTCAAGCTGGTGGTGTTGCGTCAGTAAGGGGTGGAAGACAAGCTCATCCTCCAATTGTAGATAAGGTAATTTTCAAGAAATTAAATAAAAAAGAAAACAAATTGGCATTGTGTTCTGCGATAGCTGCAACAGCATCAAAAGATTTGATACGATCAAGAGGTCACAAAGTAGAAGGTATTGAGTCATTTCCAATCATAATATCAAACGATATAGAATCTATTTCAAAAGCAAGCCAAATTTCTAAAGTATTAGAAGATCTAAAACTGATGAAAGATGTCGAAAGATTACAAGCAAGAAAACCACGTACTGGAAAGGCTTCACTTAGAGGAAGAAGTAAAAAAGTTGGAAAGAGTGTATTGTTTGTCACAAAAGATGCGTCAAAAATAAGCAAAGCATGTGGTGCACTACCAGGAGTAGAAGTAAGAGCAGTTAAAGACTTGAGCGTGTTAGACCTAGCACCAGGTTCTGATCCTATTAGATTAACAGTGTATTCAAAAGCAGCAATAGAAGAAATTGCAAAAATAAAATCAACACATCTAGAATTAATGGTGAAAACGCGATGAATGTAGATCAAGCAAGTAAAATCATTTTGAAACCATATATCACTGAAAAAACATTTGCCATGATTGAAAATGAAAGTAAAATTTGTTTCATTGTGGAAAGATCAGCAAGTAAACCACAGATAATAGAAGCTGTAGTTACACTATACAATCAAAAAGTCACCAATGTAAACACAGCAAGAACAATTTATGGTAAGAAAGCATTTGTCCAATTTGAAACTACAGAAAAAGCCAGAGATTTGGCCACAAAGATAGGAATGCTATAATATGGACAATGAAACTTCATCAATACTAACAGAGGAGAAATAAGATGGTCAAAGAATTTCTATATCGTGGATTGCCAAAAGAAGAGCTAGACAACATGTCATTAGAGAAATTATTTCAAATATTCAATTCAAGACAAAGACGATCACTTACCAGAGGAATTACAGATGATAAGAGAAAGTTGATCGAAGAAATAAAATCTGCAAAAGCAGGAAAACTAAAGAATCCCATCAAAACTCATTCTAGAGATTTAATTATTCTACCATACATGGTAGGTGTTGCAGTAAATGTTTTCTCAGGAAAGGAATTCACTCCGGTTCTAATAAAGACTGAAATGATTGGCCATTATCTAGGCGAATATGTAATTACAAACAAAAGAGTCTCACATGGTGCACCCGGTGTTGGAGCATCAAGATCCAGTCTCTACGTACCACTAAAGTGATTGTTATGGGCAGATTCAAATACGCATTTCAAAATTTTGATGCAACAAAGCATGTTCGTTCTTCACTAAGAGAAAAAGATATCTCACACAAACATGCTCGTGAAGTAGCTGTTGCAATAAAAGGACTTTCGATTGAAAGAGCACGAGATTACTTGCAAGCAGTAGTCAACAAAGAAAGAGCAATTGCATTTAGAAGATTCAATAATCAAGTTGGACACAGATCAGATCCTGGAATGATGTCAGGACGTTATCCACAAAAAACAGCTAAAGAATTCATCAAGGTACTAGACAACTTGGAATCAAATGCAGAATACAAAGGAATGGATTTAGATAGATTAAGAATTGTAAATGCTACAGTGCACAAAGGAGTTATTGTAAAAAGATTCATTCCAAGAGCAATGGGAAGAGCTACTCCAAAAAATAATGTATTGACACATGTAGAATTGGTGGCGCAGGAGATATAACATGTCAGCAGTAAAAAACGTAATCAAAGATAATTACAACATGATGCTTCTCAAAGATTATCTAAGAATTGCAATTAAAGATGCAGGATTTTCACATGCAGAGATTTCAAAAACGCCTATGGGAACAAGAGTTGCACTTCATGTAACACGACCAGGCATAGTCATTGGAAGAAAAGGTTCTGGAATTAGAGAATTAACAGATAAACTTGCAACAGATTTCAAATTAAAGAATCCACAGATATCAGTAGTAGAAATTGATAAACCAGAACTTTCACCAAGTGTAATGTGTAATAGAATGGCATCTCACTTAGAACGCGGTACAGCATTTAGAAGAGCGACTATGTGGACATTAAAACAAATCATGGAAAGCGGTGCAATGGGTGTTCAAATAACAATTTCAGGAAAATTACGAGGAGATCGTTCTGCATTTGAAAAACACGCTGCAGGAATTCTACCAAGAGCAGGACATCATGCAGAAGTAATTGTGGATGAAGATATTGTACATGTAAAAACTGCAATGGGACTAATTGGAATCAGAATAAGAATTGCAAGAAATGAAAAATTTGTTCCAGAATTTGAATTTAGAACTCAAAAACCAAAGAAAACAAAGCAAGTCAAAGATACAGACACTGGAAAGATGAGAGAGGAAACAGAAGTAGAACGTAAAGCAAGAACAGAGTCTGAACAAATTGCAATAGAAGAAGAAAAAATGAAAGGACTTGAAACACTAGAAGAAGAGGAGGCCAAATTATTGTAATGACCAGATTAAGTATGAAAACAATAAGAGAGTTAAATGAAAAAGATCTTAAAAGTAAAATTCAAGAAACACGAAGCGAACTTGCAAAATTAAGAGTAGATGGTTCAAAAGGCACATTAAGAAAAGAAAGTGGAAAGTTAAAACCTCTCAGACATGATATTGCAAGAATGATGACCAGATTAAACGAGACGGAAACAAAATGATTACAGCAGAGAACATCACATCACATGAATTAATTGGATTACGCACGGAGATTGTGGATTCATCGAATTCACAAATCATAGGATTAAATGGAACGATAACAGACGAAACAAAATCAATGATCATCATCAACACCGCAAATGGAACTAAAATGATTGCAAAATCAAATAATAGTTGGAAATTCTCAGTGGATAACAAAGATATTATTTTAAACGGTTCAAAAATTGCAAAAAGACCATTTGATAGAATAGGAGGAAAGGCATGACACTAAACATTGGATTGAAAGTAAAAGCACCAAGTAGAGAATGCACAGATGTGCACTGTCCATTTCACGGTAAATTATCAATAAGAGGAAAATTGTTTGACGGTAAAGTTACAAGCAACAAAGCAAAACAAACAATTACACTACAAAAAGAAGCTCCAATCTACTATATGAAATTCAAAAGATATGCAAGAAGTAAAAATTCAATTCATGCTCACGTACCTGAATGTATGGATGTTGAAACGGGTAATCATGTATTGACTGCAGAATGCAGACCAATATCAAAATCAGTGTCATATGTTGTTGTGGAGGTTAAAGCCTAATGGCAAAACAAGCAGGAAAAGGAGTGGCAGAATTCCGTCCTTATGTCACAAGAGCAATTCCGATTGGCGCACGAGTAGTGTGCGCAGATAACACAGGTGCAAAGATTTTAGAAATAGTAATGGTACAAAGACACAAAACTAGACATGCACAATTAGCAGCTGCGGCAGTTGGAGATTTTTGTAATGTTGTTGTGAAAAAAGGTCCAGCTGAATTAAGAAAACAGGTGTATGGTGCAGTAATAATTAGACAAAAATATGCAGTTCGCAGATTAAACGGTGTAAGAGTGTGCTTTGAAGACAATGCAGCAGTTTTGATAACTCCAGAAGGAGAAGTCAAAGGAACCGACATCAAAGGACCAGTTGCAGCAGAAGCTTCAGAAAAATGGCCAAGAGTAGCTAACTTGGCATCAATGGTGGTATAAAATGAAACCAACAAAAATGCGCAATAAATTGATTTACCGTGCAACATTCCATACAAGAAGTAAACAATTAAGCAGTCAATTGTCAGAAGATCTTCGTAAAAAATATGGTAAAAAAAGTGTGAGGGTTATCGAAGGAGATAGCATAAAAATTGTAAGAGGTGAATTCAAAGGAGTAGACGGTAAAATATCAAAAGTATCAACAAAGAAAAGTAGTGTTGCAGTGGAAGGGGTAAAAAAAGAAAAGACAAAAGGTGATAAATTTGATGTGTATATTCATACCTCAAATCTTCTAGTTACAAGCTTAAACACAGAGGATAAATGGAGAATTGCAAAACTAGAAGGAAAAAAACCGAGTGAAAAACCAAAAACAATCATAGAAAAAACAACAAAGAAAAAAAACACAACTAAAGAAACAAAAGTAACAAAGACTCAAAAAAAGGAAGTTGAAAAATAATGGTAAGCATATCTGGAAGTAAAAAACTCAAAAGACAAATGGCCCCACAGTTTTGGGGGATTGGAAGAAAAGATAAAAGATTTGTAATTACAGTTAGACCAGGTCCACACAAAAAAGAGTATTCTGTGCCAACTGCAATATTTCTCAGAGATGTACTAAAAATTGTAACTACTTTAAGAGAAGCAAAAGCCACAATCTATACAGGTAAAGTCAAAATTGATGGAGTTGTTAGAAAATCACTTCACCATGCAATTGGATTGATGGATGTTGTTGAATTAGAAAATGTTCCAGAAATATATCGTCTAGTCCCAATGGAAGGAAAATTACTAAAACCATTACAAATTAAAGAGTCAGAGAAAGCAAAAAAAATAGTCAGAGTTACAAGTAAAACAACTATTAGCAAAGGCAAAATGCAAATAGGATTTCACGATGGCCGTTCAACAATTTCAGATACCAAAGTAAACGTTGGAGATACATGTTTAATACAAATTCCAGATCAAAAAATTCTCGAAGTCATAAAATTAGAAAAGGATTCACAAGTTTTGGTAACTCGTGGGATTAACGCAGGGCAAGTCGGTAAAATTGAATCAATAGAAGAAGGAACTTTTATTCTACCTAGACGTGCAGTGTTAATTTTAGGAGAGAGAAAAATTGAAATTCCGACAGATATCATAATGGTAATAGGAAAAAAGGAGCCTGTAATTCAAATAAAGTGATCATATGTCCCAATTATTACAATCCCCAATGAAAAAAATATCTTTAGAGAAAGTTGTCCTAAATATGGGACTTGGAAAATCTGGAGATATTATACTAGTAGCAAAAAAAGCACTAGATCATATTTCAGGTAAAAAATCATCTGCACGTAATGCAAAAGAAACACAAAGAGAGTGGGGAGTAAGACAAGGAGAGCCAATAGGGGTTGCAGTTACAGTAAGAGGAAAAGATGCACATGAGTTACTCACGCGATTACTTGAATCAAAGGGAAAACAGATCAACGGAAAATCTTTTGACAATTTTGGAAATTTTTCATTTGGAATTAAAGAACATATAGATATCCCAGGTGTAAAATACGACCCACATGTTGGAATCTTAGGTCTTGGAATTTCAGTAACACTAACTAGACCAGGATTCGGGATTAGAAAAAGAAGTAAACACAAAGCAAGTGTTGGAAAATCACATACAATAAAAAGTCAAGAAGCAAAGGATTATCTAGTTAAGGAGTTTGGAGTGACGATAGTATAATGCCAAAAGATAGATCATACGAAGCTACAGGAAGAAAGAAACATGATTTTGGCAGAGGTTCCAAATGGTGTAAACGATGTGGCGACTATACAGCTGTAATTCAAAAATATGATCTAATGCTTTGTAGACGATGTTTCAGAGAAGTAGCAACATCTTTAGGGTTTAGGAAAAATATGTGATAATCATGCCAGCACAGAATGTTTTAGCAAATCTATTTGTCACATTATATAATAATGAAGCCAGAAGAAAAAGCGAGTGTATTATTCTTCCAACTTCAAAATTAGGTATTGAAGTTCTAAAAACACTTCAAAAAGATGGATACATTGGAGAGTTTGAACATATCGATGATAAAAGAGGCGGAAAATTCAAAATAAAATTATTAGCAAAAATTACAAAATGCGGTGCAATTTCACCAAGATTCAAAGTAAAAAATGAAGAATATAATGATTGGGAGCAGCAATATCTGCCAGCATATAACAGAGGAATGTTGCTAGTAACAACAAACCAAGGTGTTATGTCACATCATGAAGCTGTAAACAGAGGAGTGGGAGGATTTTTGATAGGATATGTCTACTGAGCAAATCGAAAAATTCCAAGAGATATTGGAAATTCCTAAAGGAGTAAATGTCACATTAAAGAAACGTATGCTACATTTTCAAGGCCCATTAGGTAAAACATACAAAAATTTTAGATACATACCAGTCAACATAGAAGTCAAAGATGGAAAAATAATACTCAAATCACAAGGTTATAGAAAAAGAGATTATTCAATACTGCACACTGCAAGATCAATTATCAGAAATATTTGTGAAGGTCTAATTACAGGATATACAATTAAAATGAAAATAGTATTTGCGCACTTTCCAATTACTGTGAAGGTTCAAGACAAAACTATTTTGATTGAAAATTTCCAGGGGGAGAGATCAGCAAGAATTACAAGAATCATTGGAAATACCAAAGTAGTTCCAAAAGGTGAGGATGTGATTTTAACAGGTGAAGTTTGGAATGACATCACACAAACTGCAGCAAATATAGAACTACGCAGTAAAGTAAAAGATAAAGATCATAGAGTTTTCTTAGATGGTGTCTATGCCTATGAAAAGAAAAAAGGAATAGAAAAATAATATTTTTTTAATTTTTGATTATACCATATGACGCTTGATTCTGAATTTTCAAAACAAACATCATCACTTATTGAACAGACACTGGAATTATACAAGAGTGCTGGTGCATCACCCAGAGTAGGCCAATTATGGAATTGCCAAAATGTTGGTGATTTTCTTTGTGGTTTTTTTGTAGGTGAAATGGTTGGTTCTGCTTTAAGTGCATTTCAAATTGTTCATAAACGTGAACCAACCGCAGAAGAACATATGAAGATAATTGAACTAGTAGAAAGTTATTCCAAAGAGATCAAAGAATTCTTTGCTAAATTCAACTAACAATATTCAGAGTTTGGCCTAAATCCAATAGGCGCAAGGATTAAATCGCTTTTACTAAGGTACAAACTTGTGCCTCCCTAGCTCAGCGTGGTAGAGCATCCGACTGTTAATCGGATGGTCATCAGTTCAAGTCTGATGGGAGGCGCTCTTTATTTCTAATCTCGAATTTTGCAACATTAGTTTCCAATCACATAGTTCCAGATAGAACGTATCTAAAAGGAATATTTCTAAATTCGAATTTAGAAATATTGATCGATTGAAACAATTTAGTTTACTCTATTAGACTTGATAGATCTAATAGATGATCGCATATTAACAATAATGCAGGAGGTTTACATTGGTCAGAACTAGAAGGGCCAACAGATATTGTGTTGATTGTGGGTCAAGATTAGTGTATTACCCTAGACTATCCAATCCAAAAGCACCAAATGAACATAGGGTTTTAGTCTATGCGTGTCCGGATTGCACAGAAGACTTTGAAAAACCAAAGATGTTTTCAATTAGACGAAACCAAGTAGACGATCCGCTTGAAACCGTTGAAATAGAGATAACTCAAAACCAGAAAAAAACTAATTAAAAAGGAATGAATTTTATGGGTTCATTAACCAAATAGAAATCAAAATGGAACATGTGAAATCTAGAAGCAGTATGTGGTATCTTTTACCAATATTTGTAGGATTGATTGGAGGTGTTATAGCATATTGGATTTTAAGACATGATGATCCAAAGAAAGCAAAAAAATGTTTGTACATAGGGATTGCTTTAGCGATAGTTGGAATTGTTATCAATATTTTGATTGTGACACAGATTACAGATTTAGCGCCAGATTTCAATGTAAATGTCTAAAAACAAGGCACCAAAATATGTTGCAAATAGGCATAGTTTTAAATTATTTCTTAATTCGAATTTAGAAATATTTGAAATTAATAGTGTAACACACATGAAATTTAGAATCATATAGGCCTGAAAAGAACACATCAATATGACTAGTTCCAAAATGAAAGACAATGTAGAAAGATGGTTAATACATGAGAGTCATTCATTTGAATCAATTAAAAACCCTGAAAATAGTTTCCAGATCCTAGTAAAACATGCAGGCCCATATGGAATTCCTGTTGAAATATTTGAACCAAAATCACAACCAGGAGTTATTGTAATAGGTACCAATGTAATAATGAAAAATAATCAAATTGCAAGATATTTGGGATTCAATGATGAGGAAAAAGCCAAGTTTGAGAAAAAAATAGTAGATTTTTGTAATTCAATACAAGCAATTAATCGAGCAATCACAGAAGATGGTAAGAAAAAGGTAGGGGTTTTTGTAGTATTAGATGACAAAGAAAACATAAACCAACAGACGGTTTTTGATGCAATTGACAGAGTGTCTGAAATGCATGAAAAAACTTCACGCTTTTTGATGAAAACATTCTAAAAAGTAGATAATTTATCGGTTCCATCTAGACAATGTATTCAAATATTATCGTCATGGTAAAGGAAAATAAGAGCTAAATGCAGAAAACATTAGGAGTTCTGTCATTTGAGGTGCCAGATAGACCAGACTCATCTTTAGTATCAACTGAATTTTGTGTGTGTTGTTTATACAGTGAATTATTAGGAAAAAGATCATCAAATAACCATGGATTTATCATCAATGTTCAATATGGATTCAATCATGAATGTCGCAACAGAGGTTACAGACAAAATGATGTCTAGCACTATGAATTTAGTCGATGAACTGATATCATCGGTTATGTTATCTTAATTAAATTCTGTAAAACCTGAAAATAATGATTGTTTTTTATAAAAACCACGCCATCATTCCAGAATGAACAGAAAGATAGTTTTTTGAAAACTAGTCATAAAAGCTAAACCCCCCCTTAATTTTCCATTAAATAGACACAATGCCATATTATCAAAACCATTCATTTTTTGGAGGGGTTTAACACTTGTGCCTACCTAGGAAAGGCAATCACAAAACCACCCAGATGTTCCAGCTAAACGTGTGTGATGTTTTTTATCTAGGCATGAAAGCTAATCCCCTCTAAAATAAAGAAAAAATAGAGAAAAAAATGAAATTTATGATTTAAGATAGAATCACTGGGATGTCAAGATAGATAATTCTGGGTGTTTTGAACAATATCATTTAGCGACTAATAGAGATGTAAATATCGGAGGAACTGCAATAATTCCAAAAATTGCTGCAGTTTTGAACGTCTTTTTTTTCTAATGGCTTGAATTTACCCCTACCCATCCATTTTTGGTTATTTTTAATTCATTTGGTAAATTTTCAGAAAATTCAGTGCTGAACGATATTAATTACTAGGGGTATTTTTCCCATTTTACGCTTCAACTATATACCAAATTTTTCCAGATCCTCTCATGACACGAATTGGGGTAGTCATTGTGATTGGAGCAATTGTAATTTCAATGGCAGCTGCAATGTACATGTACACCCAATATCAGACAAATTTTATCATTGTAAAGGCAGGAGAGTCAGTAGTTGTGGGGCCTGTAGAATACACGATAACATTTGATGGAATTCATAAAGGAAACAAAGAGACAATACCAGCAAATACATTTGTAAAAATCAGAATAATTGCAAAAAATATCAGCGAGGAAAAAACTAGGATCTCAGGAGGTCAATTTTACCTAATTGACGAAAAACAACAAAAACATCAATCAGTATATGGTGGATTTTCTACAGAAGATCTGTTGGATGACTGGTTAGAACCAAACAAGCCAGTAATGTTGACTACGCAGTTTGATGTTCCATATGACGAACAGAAACAATACACCATCATAATTCGTCCATCAAAACAACAATCATCCGTTGATATAGCATTAATTTGTATTACTAATTGTTGATCGCAAAAAAATTATTGTCAAATTTTACTAGCGTTGAGGCAACTATGTGTGACTTTACCCATATAACCGCAATGATAAAAGTAAACTAGGCATGGCAATATCCAAAGCCAAAAGAGCAGAAGCAGCTAAAAAAGCCGTACGTACAAGAAAAAGAAATGCGGCAAATAAAGCAGCAGAAGCAGCTAAAATGGCAGCGAGAAGAAAACGAAGTAGAGCTGCAAAAAAAGCAGCAGCAACTCGCAAGAGAACAATGAAGAGAGCAGCTCCAAAAAGAAAAGCAGCAAAAAGAAAGTCTGCAACTAAAAGAGCAGCTCCAAAAAGAAAAGCAGCGACAAGACGAAGACGTTAAACTGCTTTCATTACCTTTTTTCCATTTTATTTTAGTAACATAATAAAATGTTTCTAAATTCGAATTTAGAAATAGTTATGTTTTAGTCATCGCTTATTTTTAATTCAGGCATAACAAAAACACATTCTGGTTTTATTTTAAGAATTATTCTTTTCTCATTCTCTCTTTTAAATGGATAGTTTTTTTGTCCCATGTATCGCTGTGTTAATTTGTCTGCATGTATGTAATCATAATCAGGAATTATTTCTTCAACTGTTCCTCGAATTGTTGTCATATCAAGTGGATTATCATTGGAGACAACAGAAACTGCAACACGAGGATCACGTAAGATGTTTTTATGCTTAATTCTACCTTCGGCAGTATTTACTAAGATATATCCAGAATCATAGCTGGCCCAAACTGGTGAAAGTTGTGGAGCGCCATCCTTCATGAGAGTTGCAATAAAAACAATGTTTTTTTGCTGAAATAATTTTATTGTCTTTTCTTCCAACATTCATCACACTTCCAAATATTCTTTATCTGAAGCCATTTTCAATGCTTTTGATTGACTGTTTTTCATATTATTGAAAAACACTAGTCAGATTTGATCGATTCATGTTTTTTACCTGAATTCTCCATGATATTCGTCATGGCACGGTTCATAATTTCCATTACCAAGTATTGAGAATAGTCTTTAGAGTTTTCTCCTTTAGTTTTTTTTGCTTTTGTTGTTTTTGGAGTAAGGCTTCTTAGAATTTTTTCGATTTTTACAGATGTACTATCAATGACTTTAGAATATTTCGAATCAAAATCATCAGGTGCGGCATACCCGAGTAATTTTGTAGATGTGCTGTAAAATTTAGTGATGGCACCACGGGATTCTTCAATTTTGGCAATTTCAATTAGGCCAGATTCTTTTAAAATATCAAGATGATGTCTAACAGTAGTCAAGGCTTTTTTGTATCCTGTTTTTTTTAGCTCATTTGAAATCTGGTCTGCAGATAATGCACGATGATATAGGATTTCAATAATTTTTGATCGTGCAGGGTCTTCAATTGCACGTGCGTGTTTAACGCTTGTCGTAAGAATACGATTTACTTTGATTTCTTTTTCTAACAATGTAGACATGCTGATAATTGCTTTAATTCTGATCTAAAAGATCCTCGTATCATATTTTTTTGTCTAATCGCATCAATTTTTTTTTGTTATAATAATAGTGAGACCAATATTAAAAAGACACTCACCGCTATTAAAAATATTGTAACATAACCATAATTATTATTACCACTATCATAAATATAATATCACTATCATAAATATAACACCACTATCATAAATATTGTAACATTACAAAATATTATGAAAAAGTAACAAAAATAAACAAATATGAAAAGACATGGCACCATATGGAGGTAAATATCGTAATAAGACGTATTAGAAAATAAATCAAAAATAAAATTCGAGTTGAACGTTAGATTCTAGTCAACACCTAGTCATGACAAAAAGAATTGAAAAAATATTACAACTACAGAGAATGCCCTGTTAGTTTTTCATATGCAGTGACATATCGATTTGTCATTTTCTGAATTATTTCTTGAGGGATTGTAGGTGCTATAGGTTCTTTTCCTGCATCTCGTGCATCATCAAATTGTTTTTGATATCCATGTTCGATTAGCCAATCACGTAAAATTTGTTTGTCAAATGCCTCTTGGGTTTTACCAACCTCGTAGGAATCCTTTGGCCATAATCGATATTCATCAGGGCCAATAGAATCACCCAAGGTAATGTTGCCATCTAAAATTCCAAATTCGAGTTTCAAATCAGCTAAAATGAATCCTGCCTTGGCTGCAATATCAGACATCATTTTGTAGATATCAATGGATGTTTTTTCTAACCATACATATTGCTCTTCAGTAACCAGTTTCATCTCTAGAGCTTTTGTTTTATCAATTGGGATATCATGTTCTGATTTTGTAGTAGGATCAAAGATCGGTTCGGGAAGCTTTGCAGCTAGTGTGGTATTAGAGAGGGTAGGGATTTTTATTTCACCTTTTTTCCATCTCCCTACCAAACTACCATAAAAATAACCGCGAACCACGCATTCGATTGGCAGCATCTTCATTTTTTTTACCACAATTTCAATATTAGATTGTCTTTTTACAAAATGGTTCGAAACTGGTAGTTGATTAAACCAAAATTCAGCAAATTTACACAAAACCTCTCCCTTTTTAGGTATATTTTCTTTGAATTTTACATCAAATGCAGATACTCTGTCGGAGAATTTGAAAAGTAAGGTCTCATCATCAAGAGAATACAGATCCTTTACTTTTCCAGAAGCAATAAACTTCAAACAAACCACCTTGTTTTCAATATGATTTAACTGCTCTGAAAAATCTATGAGCCCATCATACCAATCATCTTGGGAGGAGTACGATATGCCTTGTTTACAAAAATATCATTATCGGCAGTAATCATTACAAATTGCATGGAATTGTCAGGCGGGGGAGAAACAAGAATTTTATCACCGGGTTTTATCGATGCAATATCCAAAATATCCCCGTCGCCAAAATTGATGTGAACGTTAGTCAAAGGTTTTGCTCCGATGTTTTGTATACTCACTCTTCCAGTTACAAAGAGATTTTGGTTATCAACAATAGGATCAACAAAGATATCATAGTCTTGAACGGATATGGACATTTTTAGAATATCAAGGCCAAATACAATACTCATCAATGTAATCACACCAACAGCAATTGCAATTAAAATTGTGTAGTTATTCACCTAAGATACAATGTTTTTCTAATAATTAAGAATGATTATTGTATTTTAACACCATTCCAAAATGCAACCATTCCTTTGATTTTTTTGGCAGCATCATTTGGTTCAGCATAATACCATGCACAGTCTTTATTGGTTTTTCCATTAATGATTACAGAGTAATAGTTTGCCATTCCTTTCCAACCACAAAATGATACAAGATCAGTTTTTTGAAAGTATTCTTCTTTGATAGAATCAACTGGAAAATAATGATTTCCTTCAACTATCACAGTATCGTTGCTTTCGGCAATTACCGTATCATTCCAAACTGCTTTCATAATCAGAATATCAAAAAAACAACATTTGAAGAATCAGCGTTTATCCTGTTCAGGAATTACAGATAATGTAGTTGTAGAAATTACATTTTTTATTTTTCTAATCTGTTTTGTAATTGCATCTTCTACTTCTTTTGAGGTCTTTGCCTCAACTTTTACAAAAATATCATATACCCCAAATGTTCCCTTGGCTTCTTTTACAGCATCGATTTTTAAAAGGTCACTCATTACTTCCATTTCATGGGCCATTTCACTTCTGACTAAAACATATGCAGTTTCTATCTTACTCACCTTTCATCTCTAAACGGGTTTTAAACTCTGGCGTAATTCCCAATGAATCATAATTTCCAGACGAACAAGTAAAACACATTGAATCTTTTGGGATCCCTATAGCAGCTGCTAGATTTTCAGCATCATTATAACCCAGAAAGTCAGCCCCAATACTCTTTCTGACCATTTCAGTTAATTCCTCATCAGTCATATCATTCCTATTTGAGAATGTTGCAAGTTCTTCTTGAGATGGAAAATCAATTCCAGCATAACAGGGAAATTTAATTGGAGGGTATGTGATTACCATGCTGATTTTTTTTGCACCTGCTCTTCGTAGTGCTTGGATAATTGCTTTGGAACTAGTACCACGAACTAAACTATCATCAATTACAACAACATGCTTGTCTTCAATGATTTCTCGGATTGGGATAATCCAACGATTGATTTCAATTCGATCGCTTTGGTGTGGTTCAATAAAGCTACGCAGTGGTCCTTTCTTACTGTATCTATCTTTGAGTAGTCCTTCATCAAATGTAAGACCCAATTCTTGAGCATATCCCAGTGCCGCAGGTCTTGCAGAATCAGGAACAGGTATTACAAGATCTGCATCTTTAATCGGGAATTTTCTTGCCAAGAATTGGCCAATTCTCTTTCTTGAGACGTAAATGTTAGCGCCTTCCATATTACTAGAAGGATGCGCAAAATAAGTAAATTCAAAAGAGCAATGAGCATGGGACATATCATCAGAGAATCTTTCAGTTTCTAATCCATTTTTACTAAGTTTGATCAATTCACCTGGTTGAACATCTCTTTGAAGTTTTGCACCTACTGCAGAAACAGCGGATGATTCAGATGCAACAATGTATGTATCATCAGACACTTTGTAACCCAAAACCATAGGTCTGAATCCTTTAGGATCCCTTGCGGCATACACAGAATTATCATCGGAGATGAATGTAAAACAATAAGAGCCAACCATTTCGTTTTTCAAAATTGCGAGTGCTTTTCCCATTTGACCCTTTTCAGAAATTAATGACACTAGTCTCTGGGCAGCAACTAAGGTATCACTTGCATTTTGAGGTGTAAATGAGCATCCTCCAACTAAATTAGATAGTTCTTGAACATTTGCAATCGTTCCATTATGAGCAATGCAAAGATCTTTGACTTTTAGGGGTTGAGCATTTTCAAGTGTACTTCTTCCCATAGTAGAATATCGGACATGGCCAATTACTGAGGGAGAAGAATAATCCTCACAGATTTTCTTAAACTCTGAGGAAGCACCAGATACAAGACCTAATCTTTTTAGTGGCTCTTTGTTGGGAATTGCAATGCCCCATGCTTCTTGTCCTCTATGTTGTAATGCCCTAAGTGCATCAATTGCCATAGGAACAACATTAGTTCCACTAAGACTAAAAATTCCAACCACACCACAATTTTCTTTAACCATGCACTACTAACTCCCCTAACGAATTAAACCAAGTTTTTTGTGCCTTATCAACTCTTAGATCTATGACATGTTTACTTTCTTTATTAAATCGGATATTCTCACCGCCAAATACTCCAATCATTTTGTATGAAGCTTTGCTCTTTTTGAGAAGTTCCTCAAGTTTTTTGAGGTTTTTCTTTTCTAAAACCAAAAGATACCTAGAATGACTTTCAGAAAACAAGATTCTATCAACATCCAATTTTGGACCCGGTACTTTTTCTAATGAGACATCACATCCGATTTGGTGTGTCATGCAGAGTTCTGAAACAGCTACTGCTAGGCCACCTTTAGAGCAGTCATGTACTGTTTTGAGAAGATCTTTTCTGATCACATCTAGAACTATATTCATGTTAGTTTTAGATTCCTGAAAATTAACAACGGGGCATTTTCCTCCAATAAACTTGTGAATATATTCAAAGTATTCAGAACCACCCATTTCATTTTTAGTGTCACCAATAATTACAAGGCAATCTCCAGTGGTAATTTTCTGAGAGTAGAGAGGAGTTTTATCAGTCAAGCCCAAGATTCCAATTATAGGGGTAGGCTTAATCGGACCAGATGGTGTTTCATTGTACAAACTAACCTTTCCGCCAACACATGGAATTTCAAAGTATTTTGCAAAGTCAGTAAGTCCTTTTAGGGATTCTAAAAATGTCCAAAAGATTTCAGGATTCTCTGGATTTCCAAATTGTAAATGATCAAGCATTCCAATTGGTTTTGCTCCAGTACAAACAACATTTCGGCATGCTTCCTCAAAGCATCCTATTGCTCCTTCTCTTGGATTGATATAGCAGTGTTTTGGATTACCGTCTATTTTTGCTGCCAAAAATTTACCATTATCAAGTCGAAGAACAGATGCATCTTTACCAGGTTTGACTACGGTTCGAATTCCAACCTCATGATCATATTGTCCATACACCCAAATTTTGCTTGCAATGTTTGGTGATGAAATAAACTTCATCATCATTTTTGAATAATCTAAAATTGGTTTGAGTTTCTTTTCTTTTTCTATGTTTTTTAGGTATGCAGGTTTTTTGGAAGGTCTATCTAAAAGAGGGGCATTTGCAACAACGTCAGTTGGAAGATTAGCGCATGTCTTTTTGCCTTTTTTTACATGCATCATATTATCAGAAGTCACATGACCAATAACAGAACACGTTATACGAAATTTTTTGCAAATTTCCTGTAGTTTTTTGAGTTTGTCATTATTTGTTACTATTAGCATTCTTTCCTGGGATTCAGACACCATAATTTCATCAGGATTCATATCAGATTCACGAGTATGGACTTTATTGACATCCATTTCGATTCCAATGGATAACGCATCTGCAGTTTCAGATACAGCACAAGACAATCCACCACCGCCAAGATCTTTCATTGCGTGAATAAGATTTTGATTTCGAGCTTCTAGTATTGCCTCTATGATTAATTTTTCAATAAAGGGATCTGGAATTTGGACTGCAGATCTATTTTCAGATTCTAAAGAGTCAGAAGCAAACTGTGAGCCCCCAATTCCATCTCTTCCTGTAAAGCCTCCAAGTAAGACTACAAGATCACCTTTTTTAGCATGATTTTTGATCAGATTCTTTTTCTTTCCAAATCCAATAGCTGCAACATCAACTAAGGCATAATTAGAATAGCATTCATCAAATTCAACTTCACCACCAATAGTAGGAATTCCTAAGCAATTTCCATAATCTGCAATTCCAGTAACTGCATTTTTGAAAAGCCATCTTGCTTGTAGGTCTTTCTCAATATCTCCAAATCTCAAACCATCAAAAATAGCAATAGGTCTTGTTCCTGCTGAAAGAATATCACGAATAACTCCACCAACACCAGTTGCAGCTCCACCATATGGTTCAACAGCTGATGGATGATTGTGACTTTCAATATGAGCAGTTATGACATAACCGTCACCAACATCTAAAACTCCAGAATCATATCCTTTTTCAGATATAACCAATGGCCCTTTCATGGGCAACATTTTGAGATGTTTCTTTGATGATTTGTACGAACAATGTTCAGACCATTCTGCAGCTATAATTTGTAATTCAGTAGATGTAGGTTTTCTTCCGATTTTAGATGTAAGATCAACTAGTTCCTGTGGTTCTAAACTCAATTTTTAACACCAATTGTATTTAGTAGAGATTCAAAAATCAGAGAAGATGGTTTATTGTCAATTGGATTAATTTCAGATTCAGCTGCTCTTTCTGGATGAGGCATCATGCCAACAACATTGCCGTCCTCATTACAAACGCCAGCTATTCTATCTGAAGAGCCATTTACTACTTCACTGTATCTAAATACAATTTGATTTTTTTTCTTCAATTTTTTAAGTGTCTCATCATCCACATAATATCTTCCTTCACCATTTGCAATTGGAATTGGAATTTTTTGATATAGTTTTAATTTATTTGTAAAAGGAGTCTTGTTATTTTCAACTATCAGATTAGTCCACTTACACATAAAATTAAGTGAAATATTTTTGAGCAATGCGCCAGGTAATAATCCAGCCTCTACAAGAATTTGAAATCCATTACATACGCCTAAAATAGGAATTCCTTTTTCTGCCATTTTTCGGACATCTTTAATTATTGGGCTATGAGCCGCAATTGCTCCTGATCTCAATCTGTCACCATAAGAAAACCCACCTGGAAGGATTACGGCATCGATGTTTTTTGGTAGTCCTTTTTCATGCCAAAAATACTCAGCATCAAGTTTGAAAACATCAGTCAAGACATGATACATGTCTCGATCACAATTACTACCTGGAAAAACTACTACACCTACCTTCACAATTAGTTTTATCAACAGAGATATTTAATTTGAATCTAGTCAAAAAATACCAAAATAAAGAATCAACTGATCGCTTTGTCCACAATCACAGGTCAGATGTAATGAATTACAGAGATCTGTTGTGAATACAGGAAATTGCTCATAAATTGAATAATTTAGAATATAAAATCAAATATCAACTAAGCATCAAATACATCAATTGTAACTTTACTTACCATCGGATTGTAAATGCGTAATTCATCGCAGATTTCTTGGACTTTGGTTTTTGCAGATTTTTTATCTTTTTCTTTGATGGTAAATTTTAGCATTTTTGCAGTTTTGATTTTAGATATTGCAGAATGTGTGCCTTTCAATACAAGATCATTTAGAATTGTTTCACCTTCAGGATCGCTGATTCCAGGTTTGTTTTCAATGGTCACATGAACATTAAAAGTAGCCATCAATAATTTGCAAAATTAAAAAGAGGTTAATCTATCTTCCTACTAGGTTTGTGCTTTTATACTTAAATTCAGATAAACATCTTATCCAATTCGTGTAACTTATGTCATTGTTTCATGTGCATGTACATAATAGATTAGCAGTAATAATTTTTCAAAACTAGTTTCATCTTTATACAAATGATAATTGGCAATATTTTGAACAAAATATTTAAAAAAAATAAAAAACTAGTTGCTTCCGATTAGGAAGACAACATTAGCGCTGGTACTAACATCCTGATCTGATGAGAATATCGGTGTTGGTGCAGATGATTTTTCCATTCCACCATAAGCCATGTCATACATTGGTGTTGGATATGGCATTGAAAATTCAGATAGGGATATCTCCTTCACTCCAATTATCTTGTAGTTAAGTGGAGATAACGCCATTTCTGCTTTTGACTTTGCATTAAGAATCGCTTTTTCTAAAAGGTCATCCTTGAGTTTGGAATAAACTTCTGGAGATAGTGAAAAAAATACACTGTCTACTCGGTTGACTCCTGCACTTACTGCACTATCAATGATTGCAGCTACACTGTCAAGTTTCTCAGTTTTTACATTGATGATATTACTTACTCTATATCCAACAAGTTCTTGGGTATACTTACCAGTTTCTTTTTCCTGATAGTTATCATATACAGGATAGATGTTAAACTGGGAGGTACTAATTTCTGAATCAGTAATTCCAACTTGTGTTATAGCGGCTATCACTTTGTTCATCAATTCAGAGTTTGCAGCGAGTGCGTCTCTAGCAGTTTTTTCTTGAATTTCAACACCAAAACTAATGTTTGCAAGATCTGGGTCTACACTTGAAATTGCATTTCCTGTCACAGATATCACTTTTTCTCTAGATGGAAAGGGAGTGACCTCTTGTGCATTTGCATTTGGTGCAACCGAAATTGCGCTCATAGTCACAGAGACTACCAGTACAGCAATGATTGCTGTGATGATTTGTTTTGAATGTTTCATAATATACCGTGTGTATTTTTGTAGATAAGGTTTGATTAAATCTCATTTTAATAACAAGTCTTAATAAGATACTTCTAATTTGACTGGTTCAATGAAAAACGATGTGGAAGATGATTCAGTAGGAATTTCAGACAGGGTGGAAATTCTATCAACAGAAGATCAAAAGATAAAGGCAATAGGAGAAATATTAAGTTCAGACTCAAGCAGAGAGATTTTAAAAATTTTGTTCAATGATTCATTGACGGCAAATCAAATATCACAAAAGACAGAGATTTCATTACCACTGGTGATTTATCATTTAAAAAAGATGCGAGAATCAGGAGTAGTAAAAATCACAAGTGTTGGAAAAAATACAAAATCACATGACATGAAGTTTTACACAGTAGACAAGCTTGCAATCATAATCCTACCATCAAAAATGTCCGAGCCTGCAAAAAAGAGTAAATCTCTTTTTAATTCATTTACAAGAATTCACAGATTGGCAACACTTGGAGGAGTATCTATAGCTGCATGGTTTTCATCACAGATTATCCAAAAAGGGACAGAGCCCAGATTATACATAGAAGAACAAACTCCAATGATGAGTTCTACACCTTCAGAAACGCCGGAAATATCTCTCAAAGCAATGCCTGTGGAGGACGTAGGCAATACCATAACTGCATCTGCACTACAAACCACAGACCCATTAGTTCAATTCTTATGGTCTGCAATAGCAGTGTTGGCAGTAATAGTTACAGGTCTTGTTATCGAAGTAATAATTTCCAAAAAACACAGTTCCAAATCAATCAATCACCTCTCTTGAAATTACATCTAGTCAAAATTGAAAATATTTTATTGTATTAGAAATTGAAGATGTGTTCAGGTAAATATCAATATCATCTAGATATACTAAATTATTTAGTTCTTGTAGTTACATTTAGAAATACAATACGAAACGATTTTGTGTATTCATGACTTGAATTTTTTGAGTCCCTCTGCTAGTACCAAGTTCAGTACATGTGAAAAACTAACAGATTTAGAGGTAGTTTTGATCATCTTTGCCTGAATATTTCTTAGTTTTTCAGCATTTGAGGAATCAAGAACAATTGTTATTCGCCTATTCAATAGCATACTTACAAGTTCTTCATATAAAAAGAGACCAAGAAATTATACAAATATTGCCAGACATTGGAATTTATATCAGATTATTTGAGAGTATCACGTATTGTCAAGATCAAGATATTGGAAGATTACTCCTGATGAAATGCAGAATTTTATCTATAATGAAGAAAAATTACTAAATTGGGAAATTAAATGCATTAGAGATCCAGATGTAGACGCAATTTTCATCGGTATTTTCATGTATAGAAACGGTACACCGTATGACTATGAGTCAATCAAGGGAATTACCTATTATTACAACAATATACCAAGAAGCGAATTGCCTTCTATCACAAGTTTCCTTCAAGAGAGGTTTGGTGGAAAAGAGATGGCGAAAGGCGAAAGAATATTTCTCAAAGATTCAAAAGAAATCTATTCCAGTAAAGACATAGCAGCATTAGCAAAAGGTATGGAACAGAAATTTAAGACCAAAGCCATTATCTCCTTAGAATTCCATGATTTGAGTACGGAAGAACTCAAAAATGCAGGATTGCCAGAAGCAAAACTACTTCCGATTCCAGGCAAATAGATAAAACAGTTTAAGATAGATGAATTTTAGATGTCATCAATTGAAGGTATCAATCAACATCTAGAAGAATTAAGAAAACGGGTTATGCGAATTATTATAGTATTAGGAGTAATTTTTGTATTTATAATTTCATGTCATTTATACCCAATTGATGTTGCAGGGTTACAACTATACTATCCCGCACTAGATCCAGTGAATAATGTTGCCGCACAGATTACAAATCATATGAAAAATAATTTAGTTCCAGAAGGAGTTCAATTAATACAAACAGAACCAGGGCAAGCTCTCTTTGCCCAAATTTATGTCGGAGCACTTGTAACGATAGTAGTTGGAATGCCAGTAATAATCAAAGAGTTAGTAGGGTTCATAAAGCCAGCATTAAAAGAACGTGAAATTAAAGTTACTCGTAGCATTGCACTTCCTGCATTAGCATTATTCATAACAGGTTGTATCTTTTCATATTTTTTAGTAATTCCATACATGTTAGAATTCCTTTACATGTATGGAGATGCATCAGGATTAATTACATTTCTTAACATAATGGATTTCATTACGTTTGTTTTACAATATTTACTTGCGTTCGGTGTGTCATTTCAGCTCCCATTGATAATGTATGCCTTGACAATGTCAGGAATAGTAGGCGATAATTTTTGGAGAAAAAACATAAGATATGCCATACTAGCAATCACAGTCTTTGGTGCAATAGTTACTCCGGATGGAAGTGGTGTTACCATGTGGTTCATTGCAGTACCGATGATGGCTCTTTATCTCGGAGGTATGATAATAATTGAGCATAAAAAACGTAAAAAAGATTTAAATCTTAAATCATAGACTAAAACTCAGATGACACTACAAAGCATTTTTCTTGCAATGCCTGGAATACCTGAGATATTGGTAATTTTAGTGCTAGCAGCAGTTTTTATCTTCGGAGCAAAAAAAATACCAGAACTAGCTAAAACTTTGGGTAAAGCAAAAGGGGAGTTTGAGAAAGGTAAGCTTGAAGGAGAAAAAGAGCTTAATGATTTTAAAAACAAAGAAAAAAAGTTAGACTAGTGCTCTGCAATTGCAACAAATTCATCAATAATTTTAGAATAGTCATTTAGAATCTTATTTTTACCAAAAAAATCAGATAGTTTCATCATGCCTTTTAGTTTCCAATCAATTTCAAGAGTCAACTTTGTTCCATGTAAAATGTGCTCATATCGTTTAATGATATGAGTGCCTTTTGCATCTCCTCCAATAATAAAAATTTCATGTAGCAATGGTTCATCAATTACATGTTTTACCATCATAACTAATTCTCGTCCACCAATTCGCAGATGTTCTTCTACAACAGACACATTTCCACGAACGGATATTACTCTGACAGAGGGATAGTATTGTGGAAGAATTTTTTGAAAATTTTCATAATTTGTTGTAAGTTCAAAGACTTTTTTTCTATCAGCCTTTATGATTTTTTCAAAAATAATTTTTGGCAATTATAATTTAGAAAGTACCCCAGCGAGGGTATAAACCGTGCTCTAGATCAAATTGGTCCAAGCATTTTCCAACACCGTGGTTTACAATATCATCAATAGTTTTTGGTTTTGTGTAAAATTCTGTAACAGGTGGCAAAATTACAACACCCAATCTAGACAGCTTGAGCATATTTTCAAGAGGTATTGCAGAGAGTGGAGTTTCTCTGACCATTAAAATTAGTTTTCTAGATTCCTTAATTGTAACACCCGCTGCTCTTGCTACAAGAGTATCATCGTAGCCATTTGCAATTGCAGATAGTGTTTTCATACTACATGGTGCAACTATCATACCGTCGACTTTATGAGTTCCACTAGAAACACTAGATGCCATGTTTTTTTCATCAGAAATGTTTGTTGCAAGAGACTTTACATAATCAAGTTGAAATTCAGTCTCCATAGAAATACACTTGATAGCCCACTCAGACATTATCAGATGAGTTTCAACACCTAATTTCTTGAGAACCTCTAACAAACGAATTCCATAGATTACACCCGTGCTACCAGTAATACCAACTACCAATTTCATTATGAATTATCTAAAATATCATGGTATTTTATCTATTAGATAGTAAGTGGAGTTGGGCACTTGTAGACTAGATATTTTGTGGCTCATCACCGTACGCATCTAATTTGTGTTGTTCCTTTCTTCTTTTAAGCCATAAAGAAATTCCACCCACTGTCATTGCAGATAGCAAAATTACTCCAGCCATCTGTAATTCAAGAGAATATAACACATAATTACCTACAAGTCTTTTCAGAAAAATCTTTTGATCAGAGAATCGATCCAAATAATTGAAAATTAGCTATATTAGTTCCTGTTTTGTAGTCAACATGTGATTAATAATTCTGAGATTAAAAAAATTGTAAGTGGGTATTCGGATGTAAGAATAGGAGTGATGGGAAGTCATTCTGCATTAGAAGTTATGGACGGAGCAAAAGATGAAAATTTTCAGACTGTTGTTTACTGCCAAAAAGGCAGAGAAGAGCCCTATCAAAGATTCAGTAGAATAGCCGATGAAATTGTAGTTTTAAATAAATTCAAAGACATGGCATCACCTAAAATTCAAAAAACTATGAGAGATACAAACACCATAGTGATTCCCCATAGATCACTCACAGTGTATCTTGGATACAAAACTCTGGAAAATTCATTCAAAGTTCCAATATTTGGAAATAGAAAGTTATTCCAGGCAGAAGAAAGAACTGCCAAACGAAATCAATATTATTTATTAGAAAAAGCAAAGATAAAATTTCCAAAATTATTCAAAGACCCAAAAAGCATCAACATGCCATGTATTGTTAAAGTTCAAGAAATGAAAAGGCCGTTAGAACGTGCTTTCTTTACTGTGTCATCATACAAAGACTATAAAGAAAAATCAGAGGCAAAGATAAAACAAGGATTAATCTCTAGAAAAGATTTAGAAAAATCAAGCATAGAAGAACTAGCAATTGGAACATACATGAATTTTAATTTCTTTCACACACCAATATCAAAACAAGTTGATTTTATAGGAATAGAAAGAAGACTTCAAACCAATGTGCATGACTATAATGCGCTTCCTGCAAAACAACAATTGGAGATAGATATAGATTTACAAAATATCGAAGTGGGTCACACACCAGCAAGCATCCGAGAGTCACTACTTGAAAAAGTAATCAAGATGGGAGACAAATTTGTGGCTACTGTCAAAAAAGAATATGCCCCAGGAATCATAGGACCATTTTCACTACAAAGTGTAATTACAAAAGATTTGGAATTGGTAGTGTATGATGTATCACTTCGCGTTCCAGGTAATCCAATTGTAGCAACTACTAGTCCATACACAAAATATCAATACGGTAAAACCTTTGGAGTGGGCAGAAGAATAGCAATGGAGATAAGACGTGCTCAAGAAGAAGATCGTCTAGATGAAATAGTGACATAGAATTCTATTTTGTAATATTTTAAAAAACACATAGTTTCAGTTTAATCGATTCAATTTTCTATATAATGTCAAAATTCTGGGTGATGATGCTACTGTTTTTTGGTATTAATTGTTAATTGCCATGGTGTTGATAAATGTCAAATGACAAAGATATATTTCATTGGTAATACAAACAAATTTGTTAATTGGCTAGATTAGGAAATATATAGAATACCTAACGTTTTGATTCAAATAATTAAAAGAACGGTTTTTGTTTGAAACAAGATGCTGGATGCCAGTTAACATTAAAATACAAACTCTTTTTTGTCAGAGATTTTCATGAAATACACAAATGCCAAGAACAATTTACATCCGTGAAATAATCACAATACTAAAAGAACCAAAACTATGCCCCACATGTCAAAAAGATGACAGATTAGAAAAAAACGTTATTTTTGAAAGAAGATCTGATGGTCAAACAATACTTTGCACACGTTGTGAAGCATTAACAGTAGTTACAAACCACAATCTTAGAGAAGTGGAATTATCAGCTGCAAAAGACTATCAAGTGATGTTAAAAGAGCCACATCTCATACGAAAAGTCACATATTAAATTTTAGATATAAAAAATACAGACATAATCAAGGAAGCAATTCTTTAATGATATAATTTCTGACATATGCAAATTCCCATTCCTTCAAGTCAGCGTTCTTACATTCTTCTTTAATGATTAATCCAGCAAGTCCTTTACTCCAAATGTGTCTGTTTACATCATATACCTCCAAAATTTTACCGTGTTTTGTGATTTTGATACTACCATGACATCTTTGGATAACTTTAGCAGCGACATTTTGATACAAAACATCAAGATTAGCCATGAAGAATTATTAGTTTTCTGGATATGAAAAATGTTATGGTTTGTTAAAAAGCAAATATCGGTTATAATACCCATATATCTTAGAATGTAGAATAATCAAATGCTGATGATTAATAGAAAAGCTATATCTGATTGCTGATGAGTTTGCCGAATTATGAAGCATTTGTCATATACATTTTAGAATTCTAAACAGAGAATCAATTAAGACAGAATTAGAGAATAAACCTCTACATATTGGAGAAGAAATTGTATTGTGATGGAAGATACCACAGATATTGTATTAGGTGCAAAAAAATTTGCCCAAGAAAAACACAAAAATCAAAAAAGGAAAGACGGAGTGACTCCATATTCTGATCATTTAGAGGGAGTTGTAAACAGACTCAAAAACTTGGGAGTTACAGATAAAGATGTATTGTGTGCAGCTTGGCTTCATGACATCATAGAAGATACAGAGGTTACTTTTGATCAGATCAATGAAAGATTTGGAAGGGAAGTTGCAGTGATTGTTTTATCATTATCAAAAGATCAAAATATTCCAAAAAAAGACAGAGAAATGCAATACATCGACCAGTTAAAAGATGCATCACTTCAAACAAAAATTATCAAATTATGTGACATATCCGCAAATCTGAAAGATTTAGCAAATGCACCAATCTCAAAAACTCAGAAAAATAAACAGATCAAAAAGATTTTGCACTATCTCAGAATAATTAAAAACGACATATCAGAAAACAAATCAGAATACCCAAAAATTCAAGAAATTATTGATGGGATAAACACAATATGCATTAAATTTAATCAAAATCCAATTTTAATTTAGAATACAGAGATCAGGTATCAAGGTCTACAACTGTAACAGTCATTGAAAGTGGAGGTGATAATGCTTCTGGGTTATCAACGCTTTCCCAAACAAATATTTCAACAGTATACAAACCAGATTCAGTTGGAGTCCAAGATTGTGCGGGGGAAAACGATTGTCTTGGAGAAAGGGAGCCAGTTAGCCACGATAAAGAGATTACTACTTGATTTTCGTTTTTCACTTGAGTCAAATACGCAAATGGTTGTTGAGTATTTTGACTGTTTGAAATATCAGCAGTTATCATAATTTGATTTCCAACAGTAAGAATATGAGCATTAGATGAAATTTGTGCCAAAACATATCCAGTATCAACAAAAGCCAAACTTGTAGTTGAAAATAAAATTAGAAGGATTATCAGAAATTTCATAAATATTACTACTTTCCAGTATATTTAATCTATATAAAATGAACAAACTTCCTGAGAAATTTCCTGAATATTTGATCATGTACAAAACACTCACAAAGAAAATTTTAGATTTGAAGGGTGAAAAGGCCAAATTACAAAATTCGGAATTAGAAAAAATGCAAAATAAAATAAAAAAATATGAATTAGAAAGAACAAAAATTATGAATATGTTTCCTGAAAATTTTTTTAATGATTACTCATTGGAGGGATGAATTGGAAAATCACTATAATTTTAAGTGAGAAAGCAATAGATGTTCATGACTGGAGATTGTTCGAAAGAACAGCTACTGCATAATACTAGCAGTAATTATGCGGTGGAGGATCCCTCCAGTCATTTTTAAAATAAATTAACATACAAAACAAAGAAATGAAAAAAAGTTTAAAATAAAATGAATTTGCGGTCAATCATGATTATGGCCACAACCACATTCAGGGTCATGTCCTTTTAATGACATTAATTTTTCAACCATGTCATCACGAATTTTTAGCAAATCTCCAACTTGTTGTTTCAAGGTTCCTGAATCCCAGTTATCTTCGTATAATGCTCTAACAGAATCAATTATCTCAAGATCGATATTGAGTAAATTATCCATTAATTGTTCTTGTTTACTCATAAACAACCAATATTACACTATAAAAAAACTATTTTAATTGAGACTGAAAAATCTATTCATACCTTTTCAGGCTTCCATGTGTTCTTTAAGGAGATTTTTTCGAACTAGAATTGGGATATTGTACAACGCACCCAAAGCCATAGCGTCAGATGCACGGTAATTTCGTAATACCATGTCTTTTTTTCCAGTAAAATACAGATTAGCACGCAATACCTCGCCACTTTCATAAATTTTGACTTTAACCAAAACCAATTCATTCTCTTCACATATTTCTTCCATCATTTTGTAAATCGATGGGGCTGAATCGCCTGTACTTTCAACAAAGCTGGATATGTGTCGGGCAACTTCGCCAGAAAATGCTCTCATATGGAATTCTTTGCCGTCATCTCCTTTTAGGACCAACATTCCTTCAACTGCATAAGGATCTACAAATCCAACATAATCAATTTTGACTGATTCATAATCAGGCTCTTGTGCTTGATCAATTTCCATTATATCTACGCTTAATGTTCCAGTTCAGTGCTTATAAAGATACTAAAGTAAATTGGTTGAATTTGTGTTAATTTTTTTATAACGATCTGAACAAGTATACAATCCCAAATTATTTAATGTCAATAATTAAGGGAAGCTTGATGTCGATAAACCCTGAACGTTTAGTATCATATGTTCTTACAAAACATGTCTCATTATACATGAGTAAAGATTTCCTGTTGTTAAATCAAAATACACTAATCAGTGAATCAGCTAGAATGCTTCAAGATTCTGAAAGAGATGATATCATTGTAATAGACGACAATCATTTGCCAATTGGAATTGTTACAGATGAAGACATCATAAATAAAATAAGCGAGATTATGACATATGCAAAATCAGCATCTTTGAAAGATATCATGTCCACACCGTTGATTACAATTAGTGAAAAAACAACACTGCAGGAACACTTCAGATATAGTGGATTTTGTGCAGATACCACAGTCAAAATGGTGGTAAGTTTTTTGATGATAATTGGAAGAATGGAAATTATTGCCATAATCTATATTTTCGTGCCTAAATTGAGCTAAAGAATATTCTAAAAGACAGAATAGAATTAATTCAATAACATATCATGGAGCATGTTGGAAAACCAAACTTTTAGTCACGGTGGAAAAAAATTAATAATTTTAGGATTTGCAACAATAGTAATCATATTCATAATGTATACAAGATATCAAGACCCAGAATTAATCACACCAGATTCCATAGATTCGATTCAGAGAATTGCTTATGGTTTTTACATCATATTATTGACATCATTTGGGGCAATCACATATGGAATTTATCTGTATCATAAGGAGAAAGTAGAAAAAAAAGGAAAAGACATTGCAACAATTATTGCATTAAGCACATGGAATACAAGATCAAGAAAAATTTTTGTGTTAACATTTATTGTATATGGAATCTTCTTTTCACTAGTATCTGGAACACTGGTGTATCAGCCAGAAGTAAATTTTGTTACACACTATGGAGCGACGATACCATCAGGATTTGTATCACCATGTTGTGATGAACCTGGATACATGCCAAAAATCATAATATATTTAACAGAACATGTAGGGTTACAAATTATCCCTATCAATTTAGTGTTGCAAGTAATCGTATCATATTTGGTAGGATTAAACGCATCTATTGCAGTTAGTGCGTATACAATATCAAAAAAAGGAAGAGGGATAAGTACCATAGGAGCTGCAACAGGATTATTCATAGCATGCCCAACATGTGCAGGAACGTTTTTGTCGATTTTTATAGGAACAGCAAGTGGAATTGCATTGTCAATTGCACTAACACAACTACAAACAGTATTAATTGCAATATCAATTCCAGTGTTATTAGTGACACCTTTTGTAATGGCAAAAAAGTTAAGAAATGCAGATGGCAGTTGTAAAATAGATCCTACAAAATAAATTTTTTTACTTCAGGAATTTTATTATTCCCTATATCATATCCGTCTCTTCTAAGAAATTTTAATGTCAATTTGTAAATTAATTCATCATGATCCACTTGATCTAATATTTCAGTCCAGAGAAGTTTACCATGTTTTTCAATTTGGCCCTTAAATGCAGGATTCATACATTTGGCCATCTCCCTACACTGATCAAAAGTTTTTCCATTTTTGTATGCACGAATTCTAGTATCACAGGTATCCATAATAGACAGTAAGTGAAATTCTAAATAAACTTAGATAGTTAATTTATTCGATTAAAAAATAGACGCGGGTCATATTTTGAATAACAGTAAGACATCTGACAATTACAGTATTAATTAAAATCCAAGGTAGATAAAAAACAAGAAAAAAGAGCAATTATTTTATTCGGTGTTGATTTGTTCGTTTAGATAATTCAATCTTTCATTGAGATGACCAACATACGTATGAAGATCATCCATTTTCTTTTCCAATCGCTCTATTTTTCTTTCATCAGAATCCTTTTTGGCATCCATAACATTCAATTCCAATTTAGACATAATAATTGGAATTTTTTCACAAAGATAAGATTCTGTATGTTTTCAATAGGACACATTTAGGCACAATGTTCAATAAATTACCAGTTTAATAATCAAAATAGCAATCTTAAATCAAATACTAGAAATACACATTAAAAATATGGGAATAAAAACAACAAGAGATTATGTAAAATTTTACATAAATCTAGAAATGCAAAATAGTGTCAGTTTTTTAAGTTTTATAAATAATGAGAAAATGGTTTTAAAACACAAGTTAGAAAACAAGAAATTAGATAAAGATCTAATTGTAAACGGCATCAGAATTTTAGAGGAATTAGCTGAGGAAATGAAAAAAAGTGGGGAGAAGGCAATTTTAGAAAAATATAGTGAATAAAAAAGTCAAAAATTTGCAAAAATTACCAAAACAAACAAACAGCCACAAAAAACTAGAAAAAAGAATTGTACATTTAAGTAAATGAATTCAACATAAAAATAAGATGGTCACAGACTCAAATATTATCAGAACAGAAATTTTACGCGTATTAAATGAAAGTGGAAAAATACGTGGAAGCGAACTGACTAGCAGAGTGATAAAAAAAGTGGGGAATGAAAAAATGGTACATAGGGAAATCAGCTTATTAGTAGAATCGGGTGAGGTAGAAAAAAAAATGTACAGTAAATCACATATCGAGTACGAGTTGATCAACATATCAGAATCGGTCAATAATCAACTCAAAAGTGTACATAAGGAAATTGAGATGGTTTTTGAAGAAATAAAAGAGTTCAAACAAATCATGCAACAAAATAAAATAGAATTTCAAGAAAGGTTAAGAACAACAATACATTTTATCCATATCGTTCAATCTACTGATGGAGTAATGAAGCTTTTATCACATTATCCAACATTTAAAAAAGATAAAATGTTTTCACAGATCACTAGAAAAATCAGTGATTGTTGGGAAAACATAATGGAAAGCATTGTGCAACAACCTGAAGAAGAATTTCTCAACGAAGTAATAGCAAATTTAAGAATTTCACAATTAGGATCAGAAAGTGTAAACTAGATAGAACAGATCACAATATTAAAAAAGTTCATTGTATTTGTTTTAGTTTGCCAACAACGATTTTAAAAATCTCTTCATTATCAAGCAATTTAAACAGCAAATTATTTTCTTCACATGCTTGACCACTTTCAGTATCTCTAGTAACCAAAACCATGTCATTTTCCTTTGCAAAATTGATCACAGAGTAATCAGTACGTAGTTTGTGGCCATCAGTACGTAGTTTTTTGACACTGTATGCATCATATCCTATCTTACGAATCTTATCATCCCAGCCATCATCCATCTCATCAATTAAAATTTTAATGGGTTTTGACATGAATTTATCTAATCAAATTTCAATATTAGTGTAAATAACCATTACCAAAAAATATACTTGTCACATAACCCTTATTTTCAGATGAGATTCATTGAAACTGTAATGAATGAAAAAACAGAGGACAGATCAGAAGAATCAAAGAAAAACCACATTGCATATTACAAATCACTAACTAAAACAATAGAAAATATTCAAAAAGAAAAACTAGAAGAGACTGAATCGACAGTCATTAAACATCTGGATAGCAGAATAGAAGCTATGAATTTAGACAAAAAAAGAATTAGAGACATGTTTCCAGAAATAAATGAAGACAGTTAACAGATAATCAGCCATACTAAAAAATCACAGCAAACATCAAGACTTGTTACAAAACTACAAAAATTATGGAATAAAACACATTCGTGAATTCAAAAAATGGATAATCGAGTTTAATTTGTAAAAGATCGTAATAAAAATAGACGCAATAAAATAAAAATCAGAGATGAATCAATAAGATTCCACAGTATGATTAATCATGATAATTTTGAGACAAGTCATATAATTTTTCACAGAAAAGAACCAACCTAGTAGGCAAAACTCCATCAAACCAAGAGAGTTCTTTATCTACATTATAGCCTTTAAAAGATGATTTTGGGTGAGAATTAGATTCAAGAAAAGTAATTTCGTTTTCAAATAATTGTTTTGCTTGGTTTTGTCCATTTAGTGTTAGATTATAGTTGCAAGTCATCAAGTCAATCTGAACATAATAATTTCCATTGCTGGGGTTTATTCGTGCCTTGATGAATGGTTGATTATTTTGTTGACATTCTCTATAATGCCTATCATATTCAAACATTTTGGAATCTGCGATGAATTTTTTCAGAGACATTTCATGAAAATATGAAAATTATTCAGAATTTAGAGTTAAAGATTAGCCGTAATTTTTTTAACTTTTGTTATTATACGAATTTTTGTGTCAATTGGCATTTCAGGTTCCATAGTAAAATAAACAGTATTTCTTTTAGCATAAGTTACCATTTGGGTTACTTTTTCTCTTTCAACATGAACATAACGAACCTTTCCCAGTGTTCTGTCAAACTCTCGTCTCATTTTTCTTCTCTGAGCAACATCTTTGCAAAAATGCTCTTCTTCTTTTTGAGTTTTCAGTGAGGTTTTTCCACTTTTCATAATTGCCTCTCTGATGTTACCTTTAATATCGATAATTGCAGCAAATCTCATTTTGGGATCTAAATCAATCATAGATTCGACAATTTTTAGTAGATCAATTTTTGTTCCTCCCATGATGAAATTGAAAGTAAATTCACTAAATATAATCTATTGAAATATTTCAAATTTGTATAATACCAGAGGTTACAAGAAATTTAATACCATTTGCAAATTCCTGATCTGAAATCAGACCATCTGCCCACCAACTTGCAGTATTTTTAACCCAGTCTGGGATTTGTGCTCCAGATGAACCAGAATGAACCAAATTAGAAATTAGTATAATTTTTTCTTTGATCATAAATTCTATACCTGTTGCAAAATCATCATCAGTAATTTGGTTTTCAACCCACCCGTGAGCATTATTACGAATCCAATCGGGGATAAAAACATCAACGGGTATTTTTTCTGATGGTGATACAGGCTCGCCAGATATAAAGAAAAATGCAAACGATTCAACAGTTCCATACTTCACATGAATTTTCCATGGGCCTTGAAGTGAATCTATTTCCAAGATATGAGGAATTGTAAAAGGGCCAGATGCAGGATTTACAAAAGAGATTTGATCACCATGATTTCCAGATGGATCTTCAAACCAATAAACAATATTATTTTCCATTAATTTACTAGTAGTGATTTTGGCATTGATAGTTTCTCCAGGCCTATACTGAGATTTATCCAAAAATATTTCAATATCAAGTTCAGACAGAGTAGGTTTTGCTAGTGATTCTGCCAATACATCAAAAGTTTTTGTGGCGATATTTTCACCATAATCAAATCTAACAGTATAAGTTCCAATTTCAGATGAGGTAATTCCATCAAATTTCACTCTATTCAAAGAAGATACGCTGGAAAGAGTTTTTGTGTTTACTTTTCCAGACGGTGACGTTATAGTTAAAACGCCAGAACTTTCAGTTAGATCAGGTATTACTATATTAATTTCTACAGAGTCACCTGGGTCATAGAGACTTTTATCGCTTCCCAAAAAAATAGTTGTTTTAGAATTTGTGTCAAAAGCAACAAAAGGGACGTCTACTTGAACATTATAATAATTTACAACTGCATGGTAATTTCCAGAAGGATTGTGTTTTAACAGGTTATACATTGAGAATTGTTGAATGATATTTGGTTGATATACTTTAATTTTAACATCTTCAACTAGTTTTGCAGGTGTTCCTTTGTCATCTAAAATTTTCACAGATAAAGATTCAGCTTTGGCAGCGTTTGGGTCATAATAATTAGTATGAAATTGAATAGTTACAATATCACTTGGACCGTATGAAAGTTTATCAGTTGTAACTGAAACAATTAACGGCTCAATTTCAATATCAATTAATTTTTTGGCATCACTGTATAGATATTCTATTTTCCAATGTCCAAATTGATTATCAAAGGCATTTCGAATAATAGTATGGGTTACTTTTGATGCTTTGAGACTTGCAAGAGAACCACTAACAACAGTACCATCGGGCTGAGTTGCATTCCAGCTCACCACACCGCCAGAGTAACCATCTATATCTACAAAAATTTTAATCCAATCATTAGGACCAAACAGTTCTTTTTCAGCAATTGCTGAAATTTCAGAGCCATATGCAATTTGAGGAATAATAAATGAAAAAAATATCAAAAAAAACAGGATCTTCATGATATAATTTTGATTCAAAGTTTATTTCAAAAGGAAAGATTAACAATGAACGACAGGATTGTGAATGTTCTCAACGAATTAAAATGTAAGTAATTTTTGCCCTTTATCAATTGTGACAAGGGATAGAACTCTATCGAATTGATATTCTACATCAAACACGGTAGAGCCATCACCTATAGTTTTTCCAACCTTAGGAATTATCTGATATCTATCAGTAACCAAAACAGTTCCAGTCATCCATGTATGAATGAGGCAATAATACGGATACTGACCTTTTTTATCAAATTTGAATTGATATGATTGTCCAGGAGCCAAGAAATCAGAACCTCCAAAAATACCATCAGGCCCATCACCAGGTGTTCCGGATGTGACAGTGTGTTTTGCCTGATCCCCATTTTTCCAAATAACAGTGTCACCAACTGAGATTTCCATATCACCAGTAGCTAGTCCAGATTTTTCATTTTGCCAAAAATATGGGGCGTCTGGACTTGCAGATCCTGTGGGCATGTTAATGTCATAACTTGCAGCAAAAACAATATTTGTAAAAGTAATAGAAGAAATTAACAGAATTGAAATCATTAAAAATAGAATATTCATACTAGTTAGAAATCAATTTAATTTAAAGGGATTACGGTGTTTAAAATTAATCACAAAAGATCAACCAAAAATAAAAGAGGTTGAAATAAACAAAAAAATTATTGGAGTTTATTAGATGGCATACCTGTAATTAATCAATGAAAAGTGGTGTCATGATTATTGCCACAGGAATAATTATGGTGATATGTGGATTGATATTGTTTTATGCGGTTCAGAGTAGCCCTCAGATAGAGCCTTTCTTTAGAACAATAAAACATGCAGGAACATTTATCGGTTTATTAGGCATTGGCGTAACGTTGGCAGGAATTTTGTTGTATTTAATTAATAGAAACCAACCGCAAATTCAAGAAGATTTTGATGTCTGATGATACAATTACCATCAATTCAGGACTAAAAAATATTCAAAAAAAGTACATAAATCATATGCCAGATAGCATCTTTTTGAATTCATCTACAGGAACAATAAACTTGCATATCTTACAGAATAACACTTCCTTATTTGCCATATCTCGTATTGCTGTGGGGATTTTTCCACAATAAAGAGAATCTTTATCACAGTTTGGACAACATGCAAGTAAAGGCTTCATGCCAAATTCATTTTTGATATTCAATAAGTCAATTAAGCATTTCTTGTATATTAGTAACAAGTAGAAATTATACTAGTGGTAAAAAATATGAAAAGATTATTCAGAAATTATAATAACACTAGAATTCAACTTTAAAAAGTGTCAGATAAAATTTGGCTAGGTGCAATTTATCTTAAAGACGAAGGAGGGTATGAAATAGTTTTAAAATCATTAAATCATTATAAAAAAAGATTAAGAACCATAGGAAACAGTCCAGGATTAAAAGATTCATCAGCTATGTTTGCATCAATACTCCAGCAAGAAGCCATGAAGACCATTCCAAAAATAGATGAGATAATAAAAAGAATTCAAGATGGTTTATCCGATACCATATTGCTTAATTCTTTAAGTGAGGACTCGCCATTTTTAATAAAAGCACTTTTGTGTTATGAAACAGATATCAAAAAAGCACAAGATACAGGACATGAGTACTTTTTGAAATTAATAGTGGATTTACCATTAGTCAAAAACGACTTGAAAGTAATTAAAAACGCATCAAGTAAAATCAGCCAATTTTCAGTTTAATTATGTTCCTTGGAGATACCAATCAAGATATGGTTTCAGATTTTTACATAATTTTTTCTTTTCAGCATTATCATTTATGCCTAGAATTGCCTGAATTTTTCCCTGAAGGTAATTTTGTGTGATATCACTTTTGAGATGGTGCTGAATTTGAGTTAAAATTTCAAGAATTTTATCAGATGAGGCATTATCAAAGTCATTTAAAACTTGTTTAACTTCGTCTTGTAATGACATTATAGACTCTAAAGTAAATCCCATTATTACTTTATTGGTTAAGTGTATTTTCTAAATGAGATCTTTGTCGTCCCATGTAAGACGAAATTTTCCAACAACTCTAAAAAGTTGCAATTTTCCACCTTTTCTAAATTTTAGTTTATATGAATTCTGAGATGTATCATAAATCTCCAAAGAAACATTATCAACAATGGTTTCAAAAATCACAGGATTACTAGATATCTCCCTCCATTCATTTGGTTCAAAATCAAGATAGAATTTAGTATAAAGCAGTCCCATTTTCAAAGATAGTAAAACATGCCAGAATAAAAACCAGGTAGCCCTCAATTAGAGATAATTATTCTAATTCTTGATAATTTTTTGGCATACTAGTACTAAGATAACTCATAACTGTAGGATAGATTGTATCATAGTCTTTATCATTATGAATGATAGTAAAAATTCTATGAATTAGCTGTTGAATTTCCAGATGCTCGTCACGGTACAAAGTTTTTTTTGGGTTTTTGTTTGAATCTAAAAGAGTAAATCCATTATCAATCTGGAATAGATTTTTCAGTAACGAATTTGCTATGACGATCTTTTCATTTGCATCTTTATGCTGATAGTCAGTTTCGAGTTTTTTTATGTAGTTTTTTATGTTGTGAAAAGATGTGTTTGTAATTCTTTCAATATGTTGTTGAAATCGTGTAGCATAATTTAATGTCGGAACATAGAATTTCATATTCCTTTTTTTTTGAACCGAGACTATTTCTTTTTCAAGCAATGAATCCCTAGTCTTTTCAAATGTTGTTTTGGCCATACGCTCAGGAACAATCACTTTCATCAATGCATTATGATGCATGTTGGGATTATTTTTTATGCATTCTAGAACAATCCTCTCACGCTCATATAGTTCTAAATTAGGCTCAAGATAAGTCATTATTACTAGGTCGACCTATTATATACAGGTTAAGTATTTATCAATATCGTCAACAAATAAAAAATTGGATTTCTGACCCATTTGGTTTTAGTCCTAAAAATTTATCAAAGTTTTGTCAATAATATTATGAAATCTCAATTAAGTTGTTTAGCATAGCATCAAGTTTAGTAGATTAGTATTTAGGAAATAAAACTGATTTTGAAGATGATTCCTACGTGTGCTTTAAGCAAATTTTGTTATTGTATAACACGTAAACAGCAACGAGGCTGCATCCTGGGAATATCTAGGGATTATCTTTGATTATACTTGAAGAATAGTTTCAGCTAAAAGAATGCCATCATTATGGATATATGACCATCACATCAAGTCATTAAAATGAGCACAAAAGGAACTGTAATTGGAATAATAATCGCTATTGTAATAATAGTAGGAATGCTGACATATACAAATATTTATGATCTTGTAAAACCAAGCATCGAATTATCTGTAGATACTACCAAGGATGCAATCTCTAATGTAGATGGACAAGATGTAGTGGAAAAGGCTGAAGAAGTATCAAGCATAATCAAAAATGTAACTGACAAAATTAAAGTAACAAATCCACTAGAACAAAAAAATCCTTAATTCATTTCATGTTCAACTCTTTACGTATAAAAATTTGATGTAACGAGTTTTCTTAATATATGATAAAGTTATGATTATCAATTTTGATAATTCTCTTTTTGTTTAAATATTGAATGTCCCGTACAAATATTGGTGTTAAGATAGTAAGTTATGAAACAAATAAGCATTGAAAGTATAAGATTAGAGCTTGACTTTGAACCAAGCATGAAAACTCTATCGCGTATCGTGAAATTCATGAAAGAGAACGAATCTATTGGTAAGAATCAATTATCACTTCGTGCTAATATACAATATGCCAGACTTGCAAATCATGTTGATTGGTTAGAGAAAAAAGGTTTTGTTGAATCAACAATTGATAAATCCAAGATTAATGTTGGTTTGACTGAGAAAGGCAAAGTATTTGCTTCAATGATTTTATAAACTTAGAGAGTAGTTAATCTTAACGCTGATAGAAAGAGAATGTGGTTTGAAAAATGACATTTCTGTTATTCTCAGATGGTAACGATAAAGTCTCAGTTGAGACATAACCTTTGCCAGATATTACAATTTTTTCATACGGGATTTTTGAGACAAACCATTCCTCTTTATCTGAAATTCCAGTGATGTCGTTTTGACCGTTTTTAAGAACTAGGTGATTGTTTTTTACGTTAATTGAAACTCCGTAACCTCGGAGTAGTTTTACATTGTAATGATTTCGCTGATCTTTTTGAGTCATTTACAATCTAAAAATAGATTACTTTGATTCACAGCCAATACCGTCTTTACCCCCGTCAAATCTGTGTGGGTCTGGTGGCAATACTCTAAAGTTTTTGTAAGAAATGTCCTTGCAATTCAAATCTGGAGGATATGGCTTTATGCACACATCAGGATAGGAAGGATCACAGTTGCTCACTTTGTTTTGAGTAGGTTTGGAAGTTTCTTTTGAAATTTGAGGCTTTATCACTTTTGTAGCACAGCCATATTTCTGTGCCCATATTTCTGCTGAAAATTCACTAACAGAGCAGAATTGTTTTGATATTTTGGCATGATTGTTATACAATAATTCTGAATTGAGATTCTCACCATTACAAATTACTTTTCCTAAAACTCGTTTATACTTGTCATTAGGCTTTTTATCGTCTTGATCTACAATAACCTTAGAACCAACAGGGCAAATCTTCTTTAAGAAATTAGATGCTTCAACACCTTCCTTAGTTTTTAATTCAGGTGTAGAGGTTAAGGATAATCGGATCTTCTTGTATTTTTTAACGCCATCAACTATTTCTTTTACCCACAACGTATCGCCATCAACTATTTTTATCACAGTTCCATCGATGCATGATGCTGTTCCTTTGCACTTGTATTGAGATGATACGTTTTGTTTTTGGTCACTAGTACCCTCAGATGATGCAAAAGATGTCGCAGAAACAAGCATGATAGCAATTAAATAAAATATGATGATCTTCATACGTTTTGAATGATCTTCCTAAATAAAAAAGATTACGACACACAGCAGGTTTTCACTCATGAAACGGGGGATACTATTTTTATTCTCTGTCAATAAAAAGGCAGTCCCCCCTCTTTACTCACAAAAACCTGCGTCTGACTAAAGTAATGATGAACTATGATTTGTTGGAAATCAGATATTTATGGAGTCTTGAATGCTAATTTGCTAAATTTCTCTTTGTATTCTAAATACAACTCAAGAATTCGCATCATTGAAAAAATAACTCTTTGTAAATCTTGAATGACAAATCTAAGATTATTGTGAACTTCATGTTTGTATTTCTCCATCTGAATTAATGAAGAACAATCCTTAAAATCAAATACCGTGTTGTGGGTAACCATATATTTACAGTATTTTTCTATGTCTAAATCTTCGGGATCAATGTACTCCATTTCTTCTTTTAAGTTGATTAAAAGATCAATCTCATGTTGTGGAAAATCCTCATGTGGAAATTTTTCAGCGTTTTTAAATTCATTAAGTAATGAACGATACGCGTTGGATAATTTCCAAAATGCGATGAATTGGATATTGGATAAACGATTAATCATATCGGATTCATTTTGTTTAAAAAAATGTTTGAAAATATCAAATCCCTTTCTCAGTTCTCTAGCATTTCCATTGTAAATTAACCAACGCTGTGCATCAGTTCCAACAGATAAACGAAGGAATACCTCATCAAGAAACATGATCATGGCATGTTGAATAAATTGTCGATAATGAGCAGATTTCTGAATTAATTCTGTTTCTTCTTTTGGATATTTTGGTTTTGGACCGCTCTCGATAATGTATCTCCGTGCTTCAACACATTTATCCTTAAAATCATCATCGGTAAAGATTAACTTTTCATCACCATATATCAAAAAGCCTATTTTCGAATCTTTTTGAACCATAGGAATTCTTTCCATCCCTAGTGCTTGAGCGTAGCCTAATTCTTGGTTTACAGATGCTGAAGCAAGAGAATCATCAGTAAATATGGCAATTAGATAATCAGAATGAATAATTTCATTTATGATTTTCTTATCCACCGCTTTACCATATTTTTTCTTATCTTCGAAAATAAAAGCTTCCTCTATAAGTTCGCTTTCTTCTAAGATTTCTTTTAATGTTTTAGCTAAATCATAATTATCTTCGACATGACTTATGAAAATTTTCACAAACATGATTGGAAAAAAATCTTATTAAGTCTGATCCTGTATGAAAGTTAAATTTTTGTAACATCAAACAAAGGTAGAGGAAACGGTGATGAAACATTGTGCTCTTTTAGACGAACATCTGTCAGTCTTCCGTGCCACAATCTGCCTCTATCTCCATTAACATTCAGTTGTTTAGAAGCAGTGTAAAACGAACCAATCTTTTCAAGCGTTCCCCTATTCAAATTTTCTTTTAGGGTTCCAACTCGTAGTTTTTCAAATGAATACTTGATTCGTCCTTTAGAATCAATTGTTGTTTCTTTGTGATTAATTGATTCATCACCAATAGAGCCAATCCCTCTGGATTTTTCCCAAATATCATTTTTAGCATAAAATCCACTTTGCAGGGCATAAATGGAACCCTCAAAATCAGAAGAAAACTCACCCATTTCTTTGGAATCTAGATCAAGTTTCTTTTTACTGCAAATCGAATCAGTGTACATCATGATAACTTCCTTTTCTATTCCATGTTTCATAATACAGGAATACAACATAGCTCTGGCTATTCCCGTAATTGTAGATACAATTGCAGGATTGAAAATATTTCCCATTTTGTTATCCGTGGTTTGCCCAGTTTTGCCATAAATTGCATTTAGAATTATCTTAAATGGTTGTTCCAATGGATTACCTTGATTCTTTAGTTCCTGTCTTTGTCTGTACATTTCCTTGATTGGTTTTTTGTATGGATAGTATGGATTGGAATCACAATACTGCCAAGAATCTAAAATTTCATACCATGATGAATCCTCACAGGCTCGTAATTCTGCAAGTGTGACAAACGTGATAAACTCACCTACTGGATAAATTAACTTTGATCTGACCTTGAAAGGAAATGGTGTGATGTGTTTTGTTAGTGGAATGTTTGCTTTGATTTTAAAAAATCCAATGACTACATTGTCTTGAATCTCATTTGATTGAATCCATTTTCCCTTTGTAAGTTCTGGAACTAGTGTCAATGCAAAAGGGAATGCGGAATTTATATCATAAATAAAACTCTGTTTGTTGTATCCACGTTCTACTAGTTCAATTCGTCCACCTGCGTATGCATTCCAAGCTATCTCTTGAGCTTGTTCTGGAATCTCATCAAATTTTGGCAGTATGACTCCTTTGTTGATCAGTATTTTTTCTGCCAGATACCCTGACGAAATCCAATGACTAGGGTAAAACCCAAATGCTTTGAAAAACATATCAATCCAATTTGTAACTAGTTGAGCAGTAAACTTGCAATCAGAAATACAATAATTTCGTATTAGTTTCTTGTGTCTTTTGTAATAGTCTATTGTGAAATCCTTTCGTATCTCTTTCATCTCCAAGTATTCTTTAGGTAATTTGCCAATATTCTTTTGATATGCTTCTGTCAGTTTCTTTTGAAAGTAAAATTGAGAAATATCAAAAAATGTTACTGAATGCTTGCCTTTACGAATTGAAAGTTTCTTTTCTTCAATGTAATGAATTGAATATCCTAGGATCTTGCATCGAAATCTTTGGGTAAAGTGAAATAATTCCTTTTTTGATAAAGTCATTAGAATCATTTTTAGGATTATTCTTGCGTCATAGTGAAGATTCCAGAAAAAGCACCATGATGATTGATATCTCTTATGAAAAAGAAATTTGAGAGTATTTTCAAGTGATGTATTGGCTAGTTCTATGTAGTGTTCTTCATTATCTGCCAGTAATAGCATACTTCCGTTTGTTGTAGCCTCAATGTCCAAAGCATAGATTTTACGCCTATCAGAGGTAGCTTTGCGCCTGAATTGTGGTCTTTTTCTTAGATGTTTTAGAGTTCTGCACTTACTCGTGGGAATTTCTAAGCAGATGGATTTTGCCATATTACATCATTAATGTCTACATCCTCGCCCCTACGTCTTGCAAAGAACTGAGAGAACACCTGCTTCAAAGTATATTTTTCTCTTAGTTCTGGATATGTGTCATAGGTCAGTTTCACATATCGCCAAACATTTTTCATAAAACTAGAACGCTTTTGGTTAGGATCAAAGATTTTTGGTTTTGGAATTTTGATTTGTGTTTCTAGTTTTTGTTTTTCTTTGGTAAGTCGTTTTCGCAGAGTTACAGCTTCCTTGATTCGTAAAGACTTTAGCCCATCTAATAGTGAGTTAATCTTATCTATGTCAATTGATTTCATTATTTATCACACCTTAAAATGAAAAAAAGAGATTAGAGGACTTTCACCTCAAAATCTCTTAGTTCATTTTCTGGATTTCTGCTAGACTTTCTTAGCCAAGTTTTGATTTCCAGTACTGTTCCAGACTTTATTTTTCCATCATGTAACAATTTATTGTACTGTCTGTACAGTATTTTGTTTGACGACTTTGCTTTCAATGGAATGTTTGTATCTACCATGTCCATTTTTGCAAGAACATTCAAGTCAAACTGTGTTTCAAATGGTTCTGGATCTATTATTTCCACTTGAATGATGTCTGGATTTTCAGAGTCCTTGCTTTTGTAGTTACCCCACTTCAAAAACTGTGGCAGTAATGTGTCACTCATTTGTGACATCTCCATTGTTTTCTACGGATGTCAGTTTGATGAATTTCTCATCTTTTGACTGAACCAATTTTACATTGACATGCGATGTGATATCGCAGTTGTCTAATGCAGTCTTTGGTAACACAACTATCTTTGAAAAATTTTGTTGTGATACCTTGCGGTTTCCAAAATCAGTTTCCACAGAAACATGATTTTCTAGTGTTTTTGCTTTGGTTTTTCTTGGCATGTTATTAATACGAACATTATGCTTAAATCAGTCTAAAATACTAATTTTAACATGAAAAAAGGACAAACTGCAAAGCAAGAAAAGATTTTAATGGAAATAAAAAAGACACATCCCAAACTCACTTTAATCAAACCTCTTGAATTTGCAAGACTTTTCCATTCTGAAGATTTTCCTTTTGAAAATAAACCGCGACTTCATCGCGAAGTAACTGAGAAAGTTATTCAGTTTTTTGATGATTATCATTACGCCACTAGAGAATTACCAACATCATACAAAGTAAAAATTATTACAAGTAGAGGGTTTAGTGATTGTCTTAATAGTATAATTCGTGACATGTCGTATGTAGATAAAAAACAAAAATCAGAAGAACCTGAGAAACAATTGTCATTTATGATGTATTATAATTTTTTTAGTCTTGGAATTGAGGGGTTGATAAAAAGTATGCCTGAAGAATTCAGATATACATTACAAGATCAAATTAGACCTGCACTGTTACTTATGCAATCTATTACAAGATTTACACTTCAATCAGATTCTAAAAAGAAAGTTCCGTTTGTTCATGCACCTGATTTTATGCTTAAGAAAGGTATTGCAGATAATTTAGAATAGTCATAATCTGATTTTATTAGTTTGAAGTATCATAGAGGTATCATGAAGTATATAGTTTCAGTGTCAAAAACTTACATTCACAGGGGAAATCACAGACATAAATCAGATACAAAGAAGCATTGGTTCATCTATTACTATGAAGATAATGTTTTCAAAACAAAACAAGTTAGTTTGACAGAAGCATTATTTTACAAAACTCAGAAATACAAACGTATCAAGTATGTTTGTTTAGAATGTGGAAATATGTTTTTGGGATTTGTAAAATCAACTAAAGAAGAACTAGATTGTCCTTATTGTGAATAATGGAAAGATAGTAAATTATGCCTCTTTTCATGCCTAAAATCCTTAAGTTAATACAAAAATTAGTTTTATGATTTTTCTTCTAATTTTTTTGCTTGATCAAAACATCTGATAGCTTCTTCAAATTTGTCTAGAGAATTTAGTGCATTGCCTTTGTTATTCCATGCATCTGCATCTTTTGGATTAATCTCTAACATTTTATCCAAACATCTTATAGATTCTTCATATTTGCCAAGTTCGCCAAATGCACCACCTTTGTTATGCCACGCATCTGCATACTTGGGATTGATCTCCAATGCTTGATCAAAACATGTGATTGCCTCTTCATGTTTACCTAGTTTACCAAGTACAACACCTTTGTCATTCCATGCAATTATATAATTTGGATTAATCTCTAATGCTTCATCAAAACATGTGATAGCTTCTTCAAATTTGTCTAGTCCTTCACCAAGTACAACACCTTTGTTATGCCATGCATCTATAAAATCTGAATTAATGTTAATAGATTTATCAAAACATGTGATTGCCTCTTCATGTTTACCTAGTTTACCAAGTACAACACCTTTGTAATTCCATGCAATTGTATAATTTGGATCAATTTTAATTGCTTTATCATAACATCTGATAGATTCTTCATGTTTACCGAGATCGTAAAATGCTCTACCTTTGTTATACCATGCCTTAGAATCATCTGAATTAATCTCTAATGCTTGATCAAAACATCTGATTGCCTCTTCATGTTTACCTAGTTCGTCAAGTGCAACACCTTTACCATTCCATGCAATTGTATAATCTGGATTAATCTCCAATGCTTGATCACAACATCGAATAGATTCTTCATGTTTGCCGAGATCGTAAAATGCTCTACCTTTGTTATACCATGCCTTAGAATCATCTGAATCGATGTTGATTGTATTATCATAACATTTGATAGCTTCTTCATGTTTACCGAGATTAGATAATGCAATGCCTTTGTCAATCCACACTTCTGTAACATCTGGATTAATCTCTAATGCTTCATCATAACATCTGATAGCTTCCTCAAATTTTCCTAGTTTACCAAGTACAACACCTTTGTTGTTTAATGCGGTAGCATCATCAGGATCAATTTTAATTGCTTCATCATAACATCTGATAGATTCCTCAAATTTTCCTAGTTTACCAAGTACAACACCTTTGTTGTTTAATGCGGTAGCATCATCAGGATCAATTTTAATTGCTTCATCATAACATCTGATAGCTTCCTCAAATTTGTCAAGCTCGCCAAGTGCACTTCCTTTGTTAGTCCACATTTCTACGGCATCTGGATTAATCTCCAATACTTTATCAAAACATATGATTGCCTCTTCATGTTTACCAAGTTTACCAAGTGCAATACCTTTACTATTCCATGTAATTGTATAATCGGGATTAATCTCCAATACTTTATCAAAACATCTAATTTCTTCTTCATGTTTACCAAGTTCACCCAAGGAAAGTCCTTTGTTATGCCACGCATTTACAGCATCTGGATTAATCTCCAATACTTTATCAAAACATGCGATTGCATCTTCAAATTTGTCAAGTTTACCAAGTGCAACACCTTTGTTAAACCACTCTTCAGCACTTTTTTTCCTACCAAACAATAACTATACTAAACCTACAATTTAATGAAGATTCTGAAAGACCATTCTAAACTCTTTTTAGAATGTGTCATTCCTCACAATAAGGCTCGGTATCTATTTTTTTATTTTCATCACGCCTTGAATTTTCTTTTTCTATTCGTTTCAAAAATCGTTTTTTTAATGCTGTAAAATGTCTTGCAGTCCGAGGATTATTCTCTTGTCGTCTTTTTATCTCAACTTCTAATGTATTCCAATCTCTTACTATCATTTCGCCATAAGTATCAAAAAATAATTCCTTATCCACTAAATCATTTAGAACTAGAACGGACACCTGATCAAATGAAGAAATCACTTTATCTACATAATCTTTCATATGTGGATCATCACTATTATTGAAAGATATTTCCTTTTGACTATTTTTTAATTTACAGTATTCTTTATGAACTTTCTCTCTAGATGTTCTAATGTCTATACTACTTAGTAATTCAAAAATTTTTGTCATAGAGGTAGTTTGTAATTGCTTATTTTGATAAACCTGATTTGTATAGGCAATGACGATTGTGATTATTATTCCAATAATGGCAACTAAAGCTAACATCCTATCATCATACTCAAAATTCGGATAATCCATAGTCATTATGATGTATCCAAACACCACTAGAACTCCAATAATTATACCGATAATACTACTATGCCAAAGAGTTTTTTCAGTATATTTTGACCAACTAACATCCCTAAATTGTTCAAGCATTTGTAATTCTTAAATGAAGAATGGAATATAAAAACAAGATATTGTCAAATAATTAAATCAGTTCTTTTACCAATACAAAATTCAGCGAGATTCTGAATCATAATTTTTGCAATAGTGATTTCTTGAACATTTTTCAATCCATCTTTTGTCTTTGCCCCATGTCTAAACTTGTATCTTCTATCTTGCTGAAATGTTCTTTCCAATAATTCCAAGAATTTTCTAATCAGATTATACTCCATAACTACAACCCCGTCTCTAGTATGAGTAAATTCATCTAATCGAATTCTCTGATTGTGATCTTTGATATTTGCAATCTTGAATACTGTATAATCAACTAGCCACCTGAAAGGCTCTATCATGTCATACACTAACGGTTGAAATCCTGTATGAGGCTTGTGATAAAACCCATAGTAAGCATCTAATCCAAATCCATTTACAAATTTAGAAATCTCACCAGCTAGTACGGCATAACCATAGTTTAGTAAAGCATTGATTACATCAGTAGCCTGATTTTTTGATATTTTCATTTTAGACTGATTTCTTGAATGAAATTCGTATCTTTCGGGAATTAATCTGGCAAATGCTCTAAAGTAAATGTGAGATGTTTTTGCTTCGTTTTGAATAGGGGTAGAAATACTAGATAGATCAGCAAGATACGATTCTAGTTTTGAAATAGCATCTGTGACCTCATCTCTTTGAATAAGTTTGAGAAATCTGATTTGTGATTCTAGTTTTGCCTTTACAATCTGTCTTGATAGATACTTACATTTCTCAGGGTTTCTAAATGTGTCATACTGAGCAATTCGATAATTTGTTGCCGTTAATGATTCCATTACTGGATTTAGATAAGTAATTGGTTTTCCGTATGTATCAACTAAAATGACATTTCGATTATTCTCAGATAATAGGCTTAATGCTTCAGTTGAAATGTATCCCTTACCTTGCAGAACTATCTTTTCGTATGGCATATTTTTGACATACCATGATTCTATTTGTGGCTCTGAGAAAGGATCAAAACAGTTCTTCAAAATTATCTTTGAATCTTTTACTGAAATAGAATGACCATATCCTTTTAGAAATTTGATGTTGTAATGGTTTTTCTGTCCTATCAACGTCATAACGAAAATTATTACTTTTAGTATTTAGAAAATTTCCAACAAATCATAGTTCATCATTACTTTAGTCAGACGCAGGTTTTTGTGAGTAAAGAGGGGGGACTGCCTTTTTATTCTCTGTCAATATATTCGTCTATGCCAGGAGGTTCTGGTGCAAGACCCTTTCTCTTTCTTATTTCTGCAATTGCAGTAGCAGCTATAGATTTTGGAAGTTCAGTCCATGCCTTAAAGGAAGTATTCCAAGTTGCGCGTCCAGCTGTTTGACCTCTCATTGCTTCTGAAAGTGTAAATGTTTCAGATGCTGGAATTTCACCAATAATAATACTGGAAGCTCCTTTTTGTGACATATCAAGTACCTTTCCGCGTTTTCCAGATAATACAGTAGCAACATTTCCTACTAGATCGGTTGGAACTCTAACTTCAATTGCAAGCATTGGTTCGAGTATTGTAGTTCCTGCTGTTAAAAGTGCACCCATACAAGCACGTCTAGAAGCAGGACCCAATTGAGATAGCCCTCTATGAGCAGTATCTTCGTGAGGAACAAAATGAGTAAAAGTAAACTTACAATCCCTCATTTGCTCTTTGCATAAAGGACCTTCTTTCATAACTTCTTCAAATCCAGAATTAATAGAGTCTGTAGATTCTTGAATAAATTGAACACCTTTTGTTCCATTAATCATAACATTTCCACGTGAATCCAATCTCATAATTCTCTTAATAGTATCAGTATCCCAACCAGCACCCTTGAGAAGGTCAGCCACCACCTTTTTGTCTTTCATGTCACTGACTTCACCTGTTCTAAGCATATGTGCAATAGCAGGTTCTAACGGTTCAACTTTCATGAAAATCTTGTTATGTCTATTAGGTGATTTTGCCATGATTGGTTCACATTTACCTTTGACAGTTTCTCGGTAATTGATAAGTGGTTCAGATGTAATAATTTCCAATTTAGTATCTTGAATACGATGTGTAGCTACATCAAGATGAAGTACGCCCATTCCGGCAACAAGGGTTTCACCTGTTTCTTCATCGATTTTTACTACTAGGTTAGGATCTTCAATTGTTAGTTGTTTGAGAACCTCAACCAGTTTAGGTAAATCTTTTGGATGTTTTGGCTCAATTGCGATTTGAACGACAGGTTCTGAAACATATTTGACTCCTTCAAACATTTGTATACCTTTAACAGATGAAATTGTATTGCCTGCTCTGGCTTCAGTTAATCCCAATAATGCAGGAATGTTTCCAGCACCTAGTTCGCCAATTTGCTCTCTTTGGTTACCCATGAAAAAGTTTACAGATTGAACTCTTCCTTCTCGTTTTGAATCTATAATGTTAACTGTTTGTCCATCCTTTATTGTTCCTGAAAATAATCTACCAATTGCAACAGGTCCAGCAGCAGCATCCAACACCATGTTAACAACCATCATAATTGTTGGTCCATCATCACTACATGCCAAAAGCGCTTTTCCGATATCAGATTCAAGATCACCTTTCCAAATTTTAGGAATTCTATATTTTTGAGCAACGTGTGGCGGTGGAACATGTTTAACTACCATTCCCAATACAGCGTCAGCCAACGGAGCTCTTTCTACTAACGCATCAACTTTTTCATTTTTATATGCGTCAATAACCTCTTTGAAGGTAATTCCTTTTTCTTTCATAGTATCTACGTTAAATGCCCACTTGTCTTTAGCAGAACCAAATGTTACACTAGCATCTTGGATTGATACTTTCCATTTTTCTTTGTACTCCGGTTCTGCATAAGTATCAACTAATTGGTTAAAGCTAGACACTACACCTGCAAGTGTTTCTTGCATTTTTTCTGGAGTTAAACGAAGTTCTTTAATTAATCGATCTACTTTATTGATAAAGAGAACTGGTCTGACTCTTTCTTCTAGTGCCATTCTTGTTACAGTTTCTGTCTGAGTCATGATTCCTTCAACTGCATCGCAAACAACCACTGCTCCGTCAATTGCTCTAAGGCTTCGAATTACCCTTCCACTAAAATCAACGTGTCCAGGTGTATCAATCATGTTAATGACATATTCTTTGTCTTTTTGTGTAAAGTGTAATGTGACGTTTGCTTGATAAATTGTAATTCCTCTTGCCTGTTCTTCTTTATCAAAATCCATCGCCAATGCCTTTCCAGCAGCAGATGGGGCAATAATTCCAGAATTTGCCAAAAGACTATCACTCATAGTAGTTTTTCCGTGATCAACATGCGCAATTACACTAAAGTTACGAATCTGTTCTTTATTCTTGATAATCTTTAATACTTCAATTGTTGACTTGAATTTTGCCATATTCGCAAACCCAATTATTCAGCTATTAAATCTTGAGAAAATAGATCATTTGATCACTTACATTACAAAGTTTTTTTGATAAAACAAAATATCATATTTTTTTGCGGTGTTCTAGAAAGTGGTTTTTTGGCGTGAAATGTATGTAAAAATTCAGGTCGAGTAAAAATATCTTTTTCATATACTAGGGTTTGCATAAAAATCATAAAATTATCACACATATTAGAAAAACGGTCTAGTTTTGATTTTTATAACGAATATTTAGAAATAATATGTGGAAATTTCTGTAGGGCATACACCAGATTCAGATGACGCATTCATGTTTTATGGAATGTTTACAGGAAAAGTAACATCTTCGGATTTTACTGTGAATCATGTGATTGAAGATATTGAAAATCTAAACAGAAAAGCAACAAATCCAGAACTGGACGTTACTGCAGTATCGGTTCATGCTTGTGCTTACATTCCAGGATATACTATTTTGAGAAGTGGTGGTAGTTTTGGGATAGGATACGGTCCAATTGTTACGGCAAAAAAACAAATGACAATTGATGAAATTAAAAAATACAAAATTGCAATACCTGGAAAAATGACATCTGCATTTTTATTGCTTCAGTTAATGATAGGTAAATTTGATTATGTTGAAATGAATTTTAGCGACATTCCAGAGGCAGTAAGAAATGGCAAGGTAGATGCGGGATTGGTCATTCATGAAACTCAATTATCATATGAACAAGAAGGAAATGTCAAAATTTTGGATGTTGGAAAATGGTGGGACAAGGAAACAAATGGACTGCCGGTTCCACTAGGAATTAATGTTATGAAGACTAGCCTAGGAATGGATACAATTCATAAATTTGATCAGTATTTGCAAGCATCAATTGAGTATGGATTAGAGCACATAGATGATGCAATGGATTATGCAATGCAATACAGCAGAGGAAAACCAAGAGATTTGATTGAAAAATTTGTAAAAATGTATGTCAATAAAATTACTGTGAATATGGGTGACAAGGGAGAAGAGTCAATAAGAAGAGTTTTTGAGATGGCAAAACAAAAAAATTTGGTACCAGAATTTACACTTAACATAGCCATCAAGTAATTATATTGCAAAAAAGTTTACAACTTAATGGGCGATGGAATAGGAGGGCCAGTAATAGGTTGTTTGTCAAACAACACATTTGAGCTTCTAATAACTCATTTTCGTAAAGACAACAAAGAAGAATATGCTAAAACAGAACGCATAATCATTGCCAAAATTGACAATCCCGATGAACCTCAATATCAAGAAACAACACAGACAGACCTAGAGATAGCACTGAAAGGAAAATTTGTATCATGTAATGTGCAATACCGAGATTCCAAAATGGATGCACTTGTTTGTAATGTCTTTGTTCAAAAACCTCCAGAAGGTTTCAATTAATTCCCTTTATACCCTTTTCACGTTTCATAAATCGTGCGTAAAGTTTCACAAAAAATAGTGCACACATTTAAAAAAATGATTCTGTAATCATATCATTTGGCAAAAAAAGAAATGCCATCTAAAAATTATGAATTATTTGAAAGATATAATATGGCAATGATTGGCGATATAATTTCTACTTCAAGGCATCATCAATTAGTAATCCTAGTCAGTCTCACTAGACAAATCAGCAAAGATTTTTTTAAGGTTGGCTACGAGTGTAATTTTTCAAACATACACATGATTATCTATTTCATCTCATAATTATTCTCATGGAAGAACAATTTGAGATGAGTTCTAACATGTCTGATTTGCTAAAAATGACAAAACATGTTGTCATGAAGATAAAACAACAAACAAAGGAGACAGTGCAATGAATATCTGCGAAGAGCG
>CAYYXT010000006.1:0-86580 GCA_964475825.1 uncultured Nitrosopumilaceae archaeon
CCAATGACATTCTTGCATTGCCGAGCATCTTTGTAACCTTACGAATTTCAGCTAATTCGTTTGACAAAACTCTGCTTGTACTGGTATCATGTTGCTGCATTGCAGTCACGACTCTCTGGAAGAGTTGCGCGTCTCTTTCATGCAGTTTTCCAAGCATAGAGTCCATTTTTGATATCTGGACTTGTAGTTTGTTTACTGCGGTTTGGATTCGTGGTTTTAATGCACCTTGAGGTTTTATTGTCTCACGGAGTTTGTCGGTTACACCTGGTGTCTCTTGTCGAGCCCAAGTCTTATCGAAGTTTGGCATGTCGGGTAATTTAGAAATTAGCTCTTAATGGATAGAGTAAATTTAGATAAACTTTAGAGTGAATTTAGCTAACAAACTAATTCTAGACACAAATTCAATAAATCATGGTTAAGATAGCAGTTTTTGATTCTGGACTGGGCTCTTTATCAATAATTAAGGCAATACAAAAGATATGTAAATCAGAAATTATCTATTTTGCAGACCAGAAAAATTTTCCATATGGAAAAAAATCAAAAAAACAATTAGAGATGATCATCAAACAAACAATAAAACTATTAGAAGAAAATTTTTCCCCAGATCTAATTGTAATGGCGTCAAACACTCCAAGTTTGATAGTAAAAACTGCAAACAAGAAAGTAATTGGAGTAAATCCGCCAATAAGAGAAGCTGTGGTGCTTTCCAAGACAAAAAATATTGCAATACTTGGAACCAGAGCTGTAATTAAAAGTAAAAGTTTGTCAAGTTACATAAAAACATTTAATTTTCCAAAAGACAAAAAAATTTACAAAGTAAATTCATCTGCACTTGTAGAGCTTGTAGAATCAAATAGATTTATTACAGATAAAGTGTACTGCAAAAAAATTATTAGAAAAACTCTCGGGAATATTTTTAAAAATAAGATAGACATGGCTACTTTATCAAGTACACATTTATTATTTTTAAAATCATTATTAAGTTTAGAATTTCCACAAGTAAAGTTTATTGATCCTGCAAATATTGTAGCATATAAAGTTCTTGCGAATATTAAAAAAAACAAATCAAAGAAAAATACAATTAAAATTTTTACATCTGGGAATGTAAAACTTTTTGAAAAGAATCTATACAAAATTGGAATAAGAAATAAAGTAAATTTTTTGTCTACTTGACTTTTGCCTTTCTATATCCATGACTAAATTTCTTATCATATAGTTTTGAATACTCGTAAGTTTTTGGATTAATAACATCGCTAATAATTACAATTGCTGTTCGTGTTATTTTTTCATCTCTGACTTTTTTTACAATATCATCTAGTGTACCTTTGATGATTTTTTGATCATCCCAGCTTGCCCTGTACACCACAGCAACAGGTGTAGATTTTTTGTATCCGCCAGCAACCGCTTCTTTTACAATATTAGAAAGTAGATGAACACTAAGATAAAAAATCAAAGTTGCTCTGTGTTTTGCAAGCTCAGAAATTTTTTCTCTCTTTGGTACTTTAGTTCTAGATTCTGCTCTGGTTACAATAATGGTTTGAGTTACACCTGGAAGTGTAAGTTGAATTCCTAGTGCAGCTGCTGAGGCTAAAAATGCAGTAATGCCAGGAACTACTATGGATTCAATTCCTTTTTTTTCTAGATTATCTATTTGCTCTTTGATTGCTCCATAAATTGACGGATCACCGTCATGTAATCTGACAACTATCTTGTCACTCTTTGCGTTTTTGTAAAGCAGATCAAAAATTTCCTCTCTGACCAAACCAGCAGCATCATACAGTTCTCCTTTTTTGCATAATTTTAGAATTGGAGGTGGAATTAGAGATCCTGAATAAACTACAACGTCTGCTTTTTGAATTAATTTTTTGGCTTTGATTGTGATTAGTTCTGGGTCACCTGGACCACATCCGACAAAATAAACCTTAGACACGCTTTACCACCAAGATTGAAAAATATTTTGTAGTTAGTGTTCCGTCATTTACTTCACCTAAGGTTAGTTTTCTGATAATTTCATTTTCTGTTCCAAGATCTTGTCCAATTGCAAAAATAGAATTATCAGGAAATCCAGCTTCTTTTAGCAAGTCAATTACTTTATCAAAATATCTGCCATCTTTTAAAAAAACCATGGTTTCGGAATTTTTTGCAATCTCCTTTACTGTACTTAAATCATAACACGATGGGATTATTGCGACTTTTTCTGCACCTTCTGCAATACTTATACCAACTTTAGCCGCAAAAGTAAACATGGAAACAATTCCAGGAATTACACTGATTTTGATTTCAGGATGATTTAGTTCTATGTCTTTATGCATGTAAATCCAAGTACTGTACAGATATGGATCACCTATTGTAAGATAGACAACATTTTTTCCTGTTAAAACTTTTTCAGCCATAATCTTTGCATTTTTTTTCCATGTTGCTTCAAGAATGTCTTTGTCTTTTGTCATTGGAAAGATCAATTTTATTATCTCTTGGTTTTTTGATTTGTCAATTAGTGAAGATACAATAGAGAATGCAATGCTTGATCTGTCTTCACTTGAAGCAGGACACATTATAGTATCGGCATTTTGAATTGCCTTGGCAGCCTTTATTGTAAGCAATTCAGGATCACCAGGACCGACTCCTATTCCAATTAATTCAGGCATGAAAAATAGAGTTTTATTCCCAATTAAAAATCTAGATTAGATTTTTGTTGCAGAAATTATTGTGACTGGATTTCTAGCAAGCATCATGGTACCTTTTGAGGTCTTTCTGCTCTTAGAGATAGTCACTTGAGTAATATCTACTGAATCAAATTGTAATTTCTCAAGAACTTGCAAGACAGAGTATAAAGTCTCAATTAAGATGATTCCGATAACAATTCTTCCTCCAGATTTGAGTTTGTCCTGACATAGCTTGACAATTTCTTCAGTATCGCCTCCAGTTCCTCCGATAAATATCGCATCAGCTTGATCAAGTTCTGAGATCTTTTCTTTTGCATTGCCAAGCATTATAGAAATATTTGTTAATCCAAATTTTTCAATATTTTTTTTTGTTAATTCAATTGCATTGATGTCATAGTCTATTGCAATTACTTTGCCTGATTCGACTTGAATTGCAGCTTCAATCGATATTGAACCGCTTCCACATCCAATATCATATACTGTGTATCCTGGACAAAGTCTTGCTTTACTAATTTGAATAACTCGTACTTCTTCTTTTGTTATTGGTACGTTCTCAGAACGCTCAAAAGCATCATCTGGAATTCCCGGTGTTTTATAATTCCACATAAACCAAGACCAACATTTGTTATGACAGTGGAGAAGAAATACCAGTTGAGACAGTACCTGCGTGTACTATAGTATATGTTAGAATCCAGATAAACAAGTATAGAAAAATATAACTTCCTATGCCTTGTGTTACAATCTTTTTTCTATCAGATGATGGTAATTGCATCTTCATTGATTTTGCAATGAATATAGTTACGATAAAGACAATGATCATAAATACAATTGATGCCCATCTTCTCTCTTCTCCCTGAATATCTTCAAAGAGAAAAGTTGCAAGAGTACCAGCAATTACTGCAAAACCAACCCTCAACCAAAACAGTTTGTCTAATTTCTTGTCTTTTTCACTTTTTCCTTGCTGATTTACTATAGGTTCTGAAGTTTCAGATTTAGAATCACTTGATTCTGTCTCTGGAATTTCGTTATTTTCCTCTTTAATTGACTCATTTTTAGAATCTTTAGGGTCAGGTGTTGGTTCAGATTTCTTTTTTTTGAATTTTGCCAAGTAAATTTCTAGGTTGACTCCATTTAGCCTTGTTTAAAATCTTTGGTCACAAAATGAGCATAGAATAGAGTAAGAGTATAATTTCGGATACAGGATAGATTGTTGTGACTCTTGCAGGAATAGAACTTCGTTATTTAGTGGATCAAATTTCAGAGGCAACACAGGACTACTATGTAAGTAACATCTATGGTGTGACAAAAGACAGCATATTATTCAAACTTCATCATACTGAAAAATCAGACATCTTTATGATGATATCTACATCGGGTGTTTGGTTAACATCTGTAAAAATTGAGCAAATGGAACCAAACAGATTACTAAAAAGATTACGAAGTGATCTGTTACGATTAAAACTAAAAAAAGTAGAACAGATCGCGTCAGAAAGAATTGCGTACTTTACTTTTGCTGGATTTGATAAGGAGTTTGTAATTGTTGGTGAATTTTTTGGTGAAGGAAATATTTTGCTCTGTAATAATGAGATGAAGATTCTTGCATTGCAGCATTCTATTGATGTAAGACACAGGAAGCTTGGTGTGGGTTTAGTGTATACACCACCACCTCTGAACGGTTTGGATGTAATCAAGGTAACAGAGTCAGATTTTGAAGAACTAAAGATATCAGATTTGGCTGCAGCAAAATGGCTTGGACGAACACTTGGGTTGCCAAAAAAATATGTCGAAGGTATATTTGAAATATCCAATATTGATTCAAAATGTACAGGAAACAATCTAACATCTGAACAGATAAAGAAACTCTATGATACGACAAAAAATATTGTTACAAATGTTGTTACAGGCAAACATGAACCGGTAATTATCAGAAATGAAAAAACCGAGATCATTCCTATTAGATTAGGTAAGTTAGATGACAAATGTACTGTTGTCAATAGCTTCATCGAAGGTTTGGATACTGTTTTTACAGAAAATCTTGTAGAGATAGGCAAATCAATTCAAACTGGTGGCTCTGATAAAAAAATAAAAGAACTTGAAAGTCAGCTAGCAGAACAAGAAAAGGCAATAGAGACAGTAAAAGAAAAATCAAATCACATAACTAATGTTGCCAATTCACTTTTTGAGATGATCTCAAAAGGTATCACATCGATTGAAGATTCAAGGGCTCAGGAAATTTTAGCAACTCATAATTCTAAATTGACTAAAGAGAAAGGAGTTACACTTATCATAGTTGATGATGAAAAGATAAAGATAAACTCACAGTCTCCATTGCAATCAATTGCATCAATATTATTTAATGAAGCAAAACGAAAATCAGGTGCAATAAAGTCAATTGAGCAAATTAAAATTAATACACAGAAAAAATTAGCAAAGTTACAAAATAAAGCTGAAACAGAAAAAGATTTAGTTTCATTTGCAGAAATTAGAAAAAAGAATTGGTATGAAAGATATAGGTGGTTTTTCACATCAGATGGAATTCTTGCAATAGGTGGTAGAGATGCTCCTTCAAATTCTGCTGTAGTAAGAAAACATTTAGGAAAAAATGACAAGATATTTCATGGTGATATTTTTGGATCTCCCTTTTTCATTCTAAAGGATGCAGAAAATCCACCTACAGCTAGTTTGAATGAAGTTGCTCATGCAACTGTTTGTTTCAGCAGAGCATGGAGAGAAGGCATGTATGGTGTTAGTGCATATTGGGTAAATCCAGAACAAGTCAAAAAATCAGCCCCAAGCGGACAATTTCTTCCAAAAGGATCATTTAGCATTGAAGGACAACGAAATTTTGTCAAGATATCCACTCTCAAATTGGCTGTCGGAATAATACCACAAGGAGATGACTATGTTGTGACATGTGGTCCTCCTGAAACAATTAAAAAAAATTCTATTTGTTATGCCATAATTGAGCCACATGGAGTAGATATGGTAGACAGTGCAAAAAAAATCAGACTGGAATTTTTAAAACTGGAAGAAGAGATTACAAAGAAAATAAACATAGATGATTTTGTTCGTGCTCTTCCAGCAGGACAAAGTCAGATTACAGAAACAGGTTTAGGAGATGCTTCTTAAAACAGAAAGTGAGCCAACATTTTTTGTTGATGCTATGTTGGGAAATATTGCAAGGAAGTTAAGATTACTAGGCTATGATTCACAATACTTTTCAGATATTGATGATGAAAAATTAATTGATAGTGCAAGAAAAGAAAAAAGAATAATCATCTCAAAGGATGAAGAATTAATTAAAAGAACACAGAAACTTGGCATGAGATCAATCCATATCACAAAAGAAGAAGAGGTTGAACAGTTTTTTGAAATAATCAGTAATGTAAATTTGAAAAGAATTCAAATAAATGGAAATGTAGCAAGATGTCCCAAATGTAATTCATTAACTGAATCAGTTGATAAAGATATCATCAAGGAAAAAATCCCTCAAGGAGTTTTAAAGTCAAATGATAAGTTCTGGAGATGCAGGTGTTGTAATCAGATCTACTGGGAAGGTACACATATTAAAAATCTGCAAGAGTTTGTAGGTAAGGTAAATGAAAGATTACAATAATCTATCAAAAGATGACGGTTATACTCTTGTAAAAACTGCAAGGGCAATTGTTACTGAATATCTAAAAAATGGTACAAAACCAAAACCAGAAAAAGAATTTAAAAATAATTTTTCTTTTAAATCAGGCGTGTTTGTCACTTTGAATACTACTCTAGGATTAAGAGGCTGTATTGGATATCCATTGCCAGATAAATCATTGTTTAATGCATTAGAAGATGCAGCCATTTCAGCTGCAACAGAAGACCCAAGATTTTCTCCTGTTAAATATAAAGAACTGGATTCAATTACATTTGAAGTAACTGTGCTTACATCACCTAAGAAAATTGTTGCGAGTAAACCTGAGGAATATTTGTCAAAGATCAAAGTAGGAAGAGATGGATTGATTGTCAAACATGGATTTCATTCTGGTTTGCTTTTGCCACAGGTTCCAATTGAGTATGGATGGAATGAAGAAGAATTTTTAGAGTATACATGTGAAAAAGCTGGATTGTCAAAAAAATATTGGAAAAATCCAGAGACAGAGATTCAAAAATTTGAAGGGATTGTTTTCAAAGAAGAAAATCCAAATGGTGCAGTCATTAGAGAAGTGTTATAGGATTAGAAGATTCAGTATCTAATGAAATTTTTTGTCCAGTTTGAAGTGATGAAAATTCCTCATCAGTTACAATTACAAGCGGAATGTTAGCTAGAGCACATCCCGTTGCAACAGTAAGATCTGCTTTTTGACAAATCATTGCAAGCGGTGCAGTATTATTAGATTTGATAGAGTAGATAGTATATGCGCCTACACTGCTTCCAACACCGTTTGGAAATACTAGGATGTTGTCTTTGATGGATTTATCAAAGAGCTCATGATTTTTGTCGCTAATAATTCCAGTTTTTTTATCAACCGTACCTAGGAAATTAATGGGATGTTGTGATTTTAGAATTATTCCTTGTGTTTTTCCTTGAACTAGGATTTTCATCTTGTCTCATCTTCAATTATTTGAGAGAGTGATTTTAGATTGACATCTACGCCGTTAGAATTTTTCAAATAGTATGCTCCTTTGATGCTATTTGTAGTGACTGAATCAACATTATCTTTACTGATCAAAGGGGTAAGACATGTGCAGCAATCAGCAAGAATCTCACATCCGGCTCGTTCCAGTTCATTAGTATAGCCAATCTTTCTTGCTTGCTCCTTTACTGTTCTAGGACAAAAGATCATGCATCTTTTTTTAAAGGAACGACCCTTTAGTTTACCAGTAAGATCAGAAATTTCTTCTAGACCCAACTGAGGACTACCAAGTGTGATTAGATCACCTTTTTCTGCAGTGTTTAGTTCATCATGAATGTCATTCATCTCTTTTTTATCAAAATCTACTTTTTCACAACCAGGATCTCCATCACCAAAAAGAAATTTGGCACATGTCCCAGAAGTTCCCATTCCACCACACAATGCTTTGCAGCTACGTTTGTCCATTTCTCCGATACCTGAGATATTTACAGAATCGTTTCCAACTTTGCCTGCAAAAAATCCAAGCATTCCATATGTCATCTCATTTGGATTATCTACCTTCATTCTAATTGTTAGATTTGGAGAATCTTCTTTTCTTAGTGAAGAGTATGGGCTTTTTCCAGTAATTGCACTTGCAAGTGCGCTAAATGCGCTTTCCTTATTAGTTTTTAGATTATCAAACGAATTTGCGTGAATTGCAGCATTGCTTTCTGCAAAAGATACTTGTGTTCCCGCTTTTGGTATATCAAAAATTTCGTATGGAATACAGGAAAATGATGGAGTTACTCCCATTGTTTCATATGATTTTCTAATGGAGAGTTGTTTTGAAATAAAATTATCATCTAGACCATAATTTGATACATTATCAATATCAAACCCCATTGGATTAAGAGTTGTTTTGACTTTGACTCTAGCATTTTTACTGATACTAGATAAAAATTCCTCGCCTGCATCTCCAATTGTATTATAGTTTACACCAGAAAGATGTGCCCATTCGATTGGGATTAGCTTCTCTGCGTCTGTTGCCTCACCTGTTGCAACCAAAATTCTGTATGCCATCTGCATAATTTCGCCTTGTTCACCTTTTAGTGCAGATTCTTCCTCTTTTGTTAACTCCAACAGTACTAGTTTGACTATTACAGATATAATACTTGTACGTAAAACTCCATACAGGGATGCAAAAAATTCTTCGTGGAATGATGGATACTATGATTTCCGTAAAGCCTCCAAGAATGACTGCATTAAGAGAATTGCACGAAGCAGAGACAGGAGCATTTAGCATTTTAATTGGAACAATACTTTCAGCAAGAACAAAAGATGAGACTACAACAAAAGTAGTCAAAGTATTATTTTCAAAATACAAAAATGTAAAGGAACTTGCCAATGCCAAAACAAAAGATGTTGAGAAAATTATAAAGTCAATTGGTTTCTATCATGTAAAATCAAAAAGAATAATCGAGGTTGCCAAAATTATTAATTCCAAGTACAAAGGAAAAGTTCCAGACAGTTTAGAAAAATTAGTAGAGCTGCCAGGAGTTGGACGAAAGACTGCAAACTGCGTACTAGTTTATGCATTTGACAAACCAGCTATTCCAGTAGATATCCATGTTCACAGAATCTCAAATAGATTGGGATTGGTAGATACAAAAACTCCTGAAGAAACAGAACAGGAACTAATGAAAAAGATTCCAAAAAAATACTGGATTGAGATTAATGATACTTTTGTAATGTATGGTCAAAATATTTGCAAGCCAATATCACCAATGTGTAGTGTGTGTAAAATCAAAAGAGATTGTAAATATTACAAAACTAAGAACGCTTCTTAGTCAGGTATAAAGCGCCTACCAGTATTCCAACTCCTGCAGCCACATAAAATGGAAATAATGCAAATGGATTTTTTGCAGGATCTCCTGAAATAAATTCTACAATCATACTTCCAGAATTTACTGCAGGTGGGTCAGTAGGGCTTTCCATTCCATGAACAGAATAGGAATCGATTGCAAATACACCGATATCAAGATTAGATACTATTATTCTTGCGCCGTTGTTAACTGTTAATCCTGCTCTCTCAGTGTATGATACAATTGTTTTAGATGCAGGAGACCATCCTCGGTCCAAGTCACTATGCACAACAACGTATCCCTCTTTAGGAGTCTGTACTGCAATCCAGAATTTTTCATTTGGTTGGGAGCCCATACCTATTTCAACTAATTTCTCAGGATTATCTCGGTCATAAATTCTCAAAACAGCATTTCCATCAGGGTTTGCATATACAAGATTGTTATCAATAGTAACTTGCCAGCTTATTCCATGTGTTCTTTGCATTGGAATAATGTTTGTGTCTCGAAGAATTTTATTAAATTCGTATGATGGAATCTCTATTGTATTGATGATTAATGTTGGATTCTTTGATTCTTCTGCAAAACCAGGTGATATGACAAATCCAGAAAGTAAAATTAATGTAAGGAGATACTTCACGAGCTAAATCTAGTTTGAGTGAATAAATACCTAATCAACAAATGGATGGGAATAACCTAGAATTATCTTTGAGACTTCTGGTCTTAAGATAAATTCAGAAGGAGATTTACCATCATCAATCATTTGTCTTAGTTTGGTTCCACTAATCTGCTCTTTTGCATCATCATCATGTGGACATGTCTTTGGATTTGTATAGGTTAGACATTTTTTACAATAGAAAAATGCTGGGAAAAATATTGGAGATATTTCTAATTCCGGATAATCACCAAAGATTTTTTGTGCTGCAAATGGATCATAAAATGTTCCAACTCCTGCATGATCTCGACCAATAATGATGTGTGAGCATCCATAGTTTTGTCTCATAATTGCATGGTGGATTGCTTCTTTTGGTCCAGCATACTTCATCTCTGTATGCAAAGTTCCAAGCTTGCATCTATTTTCTGGATAATAGTGCTTAATCATAGTTTCATAGCATTTTACAATTACTTCATCTACAAAATCACCAGACTTTTTCTTGCCGATTACTGGATTGACAAATACTCCATCTCTAGTTGTGATAGATGTTTTTTGAAGCATCTCATGTGCTACATGTGGAGGATTTCTTGTCTGAAAAGCCACGATTGTCTTCCATCCTGCTTTAGCAAATGCCTCTCGGGTTTGCAAAGGAGTTAATCTGTATTTTCTAATTTCAGTCTCTTCAGGTCTTGCAATGTAATCAATTTTGCCGCCAACTAGATAGTCTTGCATAGACATTGTCTTTGCAACACCAGGGTGTGAAGAATCAGTTGTTCCGTACACTCCCTTTGCAGTCTTTTCCTTATCAAAGGTAAATGTCTCTTTGACATGCAAGATTGCTATGCCTAATCCTTGATGATTCTGCAGCAATACTTTGCCGGCTTTTTTCATTTTTGCAGCTGTAGATTCATCCACATCAAGAACTATGGGAATTGTCCAAGCCAAACCATTTGATAGTCTACCTTTTGATATGACATTTTCAAAGTCTTTTTTCCCCAAGAATCCCTCTAGAGGACTAAAAATTCCATCTGCAATATTTTCAACATCATTTGCAAGGTCTTCTGAGATTGATATCAAATATAATCCGGATGGATCAGCTTTGGTAATTCTATTTACCAATTTTCCTCCATGTGGCTTAATTGAATTATCAGACATACAAAATTCCCTATTTATGGTCTATATGAAGGCCACACTCTTTGTGCTCTTCTTGTTCCCACCACCAACGTCCTGCTCTCAAGTCTTCTCCAGGTTTGATTGCTCTAGTACATGGCTCACATCCAATACTTGGATAGCCTTTGTCAAGAAGACTATTGTATGGTAAATTATTTTTCTTGATATAATCTTGAATTTGATCCCAAGTCCAATCTATTATTGGATTAATTTTTAAAATTCCATCATGTCCATGATCTATTTGGAAAATATTGGCATCCTTTCTTACTTCAGTCTGATCGCGTCTTAATCCAGTAATCCAACCATCTAGTGTAGATAATATTCTATTAATTGGATGTACTTTGCGGATTTCACAACATAATTTTCTATTTTCTACGCTTTCATAGAAAAGATTCATTCCTTTTTCTCTGACCATATCTTCAACTTCTTTAGTATCAGGAAACAAAACCTCAATTGTTATGTTATATTTTTTTCTCACAATATCCATAATGTCATAGGTTTCTTGCGGTAGTCTTCCTGTATCTAATGTAAAGAATCTAAACTTGGGATTAATCTTGAGCATAATATCCATAATTACTGTATCCTCTGCACCAAAACTTGATGCTTTTGCAACTCGTGGATGAAGATTATCAGAGACCCATTGAAGTGCCTCGTTTGTTGTCTTTATTTTTGAATTGAGTTCATCTACTTGTTCTTGGGTAAATTTTTTCACAAATACACTTGAATTGTTTTGTTTTATATTGATTACCCGAATGTTTTATCCTAAATTATAAACAGGCACATTTCAAAAAAGAAGAGATGGAATATATTTCTTATGTAGTAGTTTTTCCAACAGTTTTCTCTAAAAATAAAATTCCACAATTAATCATAAATATTAAAAAAATTCTAAAGATTCAAAATCAAGAATTCAAATCAGTAAAACGTGATGGAGATGTTATTTTAGTAGATGCAAATGATCCTGTGTTTTCATCGTCTGCAATCAATTTACTTTTTGGTATTGAAAAAATAGCTATTGCTAGACAGGTAAAAAATGATTTTCAAAAAGTCGTGTCAGAAATTACTACAGTAGGTGGAAACTTGCTCTTAAAGGGAGAGAGATTTCTTGTTAAAGTTGAAGGAACATCAAAAGGATTTTTTACAAAAGACATCGAAATTGCAGCAACATCTAGCATTATAGAAAAAAAAGCCAACATGGGTGCACGTCCTGGAACAGAAGAAAATTTTGATAAATTATTGTACACATATCTAACAAAAAATAATGCATATGTTTGTATTTTTTCAGATAAAGGTCAGGGCGGAATACCATATCAATCTCAAAATAAAAATGCTATATGCAGTGTTTATGATGAGATTTCTGCAATTTCTTGTTTTGAAACAATAAAACAAGGATTTGATTCAAAAATAATTATCTGCTATAGACAAAAATCGGAATTAATGAATTTAGTTAAAATGATCAATCAAATAATTCCAAGACTAGTAAAACAAGAAATTGTGCTGGAATTTTTTAATGTTAAGATTAATCAAACAGGAATAAAAAACTATCTAATCTTTGTAAATTCCATATTAGAAATTATGCTTCATGAAGCAAAATTAAATAAGATAAGTCACATATCTCTTGCATTATCTCCACTGATGTTTTCTACAAATTTTATTGATTATTCAATGAGACGGGTATTTCAAAAAGATAGATTACCAATAATGCCATTAAGCGGTGTAGATACCAAACTTTTTGAAGAAGCCAAAGAGATTGGATTGGAAAAACAAATTCCAAAGTTAGAAAAATTATTTACGATTAACTCAAATGAAATACCAAATTTTTCAAACAAAGATGTAGATTTTGCGATAAAATCAAAGAGAAATGTCACTGTCAAAATAGGACCAAATAATGTGCATGATATTCTTGATTCTCTAGAATAAAATCACTGAGAATTTAAACGGCATTTGAGGATTACATTCTATGTTAAAAATCGGTGAATTCATCTATCCTTGGGGAAGTGGTCACTATTCCCGAATGATGAGGCTAAATGCAGTACTGGACGATCATATAAAAGAGAAATTTGAAGTTCATTTTTCAAGCAAAGATCATGTTTATCAGAAGTTACTAGAAAAATTTCCTAATCATAAAGATCAAATCCACGAGATATTGATGCCAACTCCAATTGATGGGAAATTTGGACCAAGTATTTTATTATCACTGCTAAATTTGTTGCTACCAGTTTCAAAAAATCCTCCTCTTGTAAAACAAGTTACAAGCTACTTGAGACAAGAAAGTAAATTGTATGATGATGAAAAATTTGATCTAGTAATTAATGATGGAGATGTGGGTTCAAATATTATAGCAAAAAATCGCCAAACTCCAAGTTTGTTCATAACAAATCAGTTTCGACCAAAATTGTATAGATCAAGATCTTATTTTTATCCAGCAATAGTTTTTATTTCAAAACAAATTGCAAAAGCTTCCAGAATTCTTGTAGCAGATTCTCCCCCTCCATATACTATGTGTGAATATAATCTAAATTTCACAAAAGATGTCAAAGAAAAAGTAACTTATGTTGGTCATTTTACTAGTGTAAATATTGGAAAAAAATCAACCTCTGATCTTGAAAAACTCATAGAAAACTCAGAGTTTGGATATTGGATGCGAACTGGAAACAAATCAACTAATGATGGAACAGGTCAAAGGTATGAGCAAGTATTTCATCAAGACGAAATGAAAAATGAAAAAAGAATTATTTCTCATGCAAAAAATGAGCCAACAATTGATTCTGTTTTAGGAAAAGACGGAAAAAAATACACGGTGTCTAATGCTTTGGAAAAAAAAATTGATTGGATTCAAATTGATATTGGTTTTCTATCAGAGCAAGAAAAAGAAACTGTTTTGAATTTAAGTAAATATGCCGTAGTAAATGGTTCTCATACTGTAATGGGTGAAATTCTTGGAGGAAAGGCAAAACCAATAATTGGCATTCCAATTTATGATGAGCACACAAATAATATCAAATGGGCTGAGGAGAAAAACCTTGGAGTACTAGCAGTTAAAACAAAACAAGTCATTGAGTCTATTTCAAAAATTAAAGACAATTATAACAAATTTGAGGAGAATTTGGCTGATTTTTCCAAAAATTTTGTTCCTAATGGAGCAGAAAACACAGCAAAGATAGTAGCAAATATTCTAGAAGAAAAGAAATAATAATTTATTTTGAGATTTTTAGTTATCTGGCACGCGGGATGTTCGATGGGCGAACTGACCGCAAGGGATGACGATAAAATCCGCGTGTCAGATTTTAAGTCGATCAAATAATAACGTGGGAACGCTTTTATGGAAAAAATTAAGCCAAATTATTAGTGCCTAACTGTCCAGAATGTACTGCAAGAGAGAGAAAGAAAATTCAAGCAAAATATGAAGCAGAAACTGCAGAAGAGAATAGAGGCAGAGATGATTTATTCAAGTTATTTGATGAAGTTGAAATTCCTATGAAAATGGATTCTGCTACAAAACATTTCATTTGTAAGAGATGTGGGCTGTATGCTACACGAGAACAAGTTTCTGACATCAAATACAGACTAAATCAAAAAGAGAAGACACGTGAAGATAAACAAGATGATTATCTAGAATGGTGGCAAAAAAGTAAGAAAGACAAAGAATTAGACTAGAGTTGTTATTTTATGGTAAAAAAGACAAACGAAGAGAAACCATCTAAGAAAGAAAGAAAGTCAGCTAAAAAGGATGACATTCCAGATTGGGTTTCTGATGAAATTCAAAATGCAAAGTTTGAGAAACCAGAAGAATTAAAAAGAGCTGGATATATTCTTGAAATTTATGATTCAGACAATAAAATTGACACTCAATTGTATGATCCAGTTGAAGATGGTAGACATATAGTTACACTTGATTTGCCAAAAAAAAATAAAATTTCAGATTTAGAAAAAGGGGTAGTCTACGAATTTACTTTTGATCAACACAAAGCACCATTAAGTAAAAAGGTAACAGAGTACCTCCAAAAAGAAAAAGAGATCGATATGAATGCAATATACCAATTTGAATTAAAAAAAATGGAGTTGATTGATGTAGGATCTAGTGCATCTGTAGATGAAGAATTAGAAGAATATGACTAATTTTTTGTTTTAGAGTTTAATTGTTTTTTAAAAGCTATACCTAAAATAGGGTTAATCAAGTATGGAAATGTATTTTTTAGCCATACAGCTCCACGAACTACTGAAGGAACAATAATTTCTAATCGCGGAGAATTTGCAGCTCTTAAGATTGCTTTTGCAACTGTTTTATCACTAAGAGATGTTGGTGAGTATTTTGGCATTTTTTTAAAAGAAGGATGATCAAAAAAGTCAGTTCGAACCATTATTGGACTTACAACTGTTATTCCAACACCAGTTCCTTTAAGCTCGTGTTTTAGACCTTCTGAAAAACCCAACATTGCAAACTTTGATGCACAATAAGATGCAATTCCGGGTAAACCAAAACTTGCTGCAACAGAAGCCACATTAACAATATGCCCAGATTTATTTTCAAGCATTGATGGAAGAAAATTTTTAATACAGTAAATCATACCAAAATAATTTGTTGCCATCTGTGATTCAATTTCTTCAGTTGTTAAATCAAAAACAGAACCATAAATTGCAAACCCAGCATTATTTACCAAAATATCAATAGACCCATATTTTTCTAAAACAAGTTTTGACATTTTCTCTACTTGTAATTTATCAGAAATATCACATTCACAAACCAGAGCGGATATATTGAATTTTTTTAGATCATCAGCTATTTGTTCTAATTTTTGTTTTCTTCGTGCAACTAAAATTACATTGGAGCCTTTTTTGGCAAATTGGATAGCAGCTTCTTTGCCTATTCCAGATGAAGCACCTGTGATTAGCACGACCTTATCTTTGAAATCCATAAATCAAAAAATTCGTTAAAAGATAAAGTGGTTTCTATGATTTTTCCTTCTTTGGGATTTTACTCAAGGCTAGTTTTACCAGTAAAAGCCAAGTTATCATAATAGGTACATAGTAAGTAGCAATTCTCCAACCAATTACTGCATCCCATGCAACTGTTCCTTGAGGGATAGTAAGATTAAATGGATCCAAGTTATTCAGATATGCAATAATACCAAACTCTGCCAATCCAGAACCACCTAGTGTAATTGGTAGGTTTCCAATTGCATTTGCACCCATTACAGCCATGATTGAATCAAAAATACCAATCATGGATCCTGTTCCCATTGTAATTATCATAAATGATATTCCATAAAATGACCAAGATGTAAGTGAGAAGAGAAAAGAGATTGTAAAGACTTTTTTTGATTCTGTTGTTCTAAGATTTTTTCTACTCATTGTACAAACTTCTTCCATCCAGGAATTAGTCTGCTCAATGTATTTTTCTCCTTTTTCTTTACCAAATCGTTTAGTTAAACTAACAAAGATTCTTGGAACTTGAAAAGTTCTCCTAGATGATAAAAAGAACAGAATCATCCATAATGAAGTTACAGTAATGCTGATTACTAAAATTATAGCACCTACAACATATGCTCCGTTCATCAATGCAAAAATGCCAGCCATAATTGATAACAAACCTCCTGCAAAAACTTCAGTGACTATATCCATTATTGCAATCCAAGTTGATTTTGAAGGTGCAACTCCTTTTTTATGCAAATAGTAAATTACAACAAATTCTGCACCTACAAACATCGGAGTGGTAAATTTGATAAATTCACTTCCAATTCTAACACCACTTAACTTCCAAAAAGAATCAAATTTTCCAAGATATTTGTGTGCAATGTATGCAAATTTTATTCCTTGAATACCTAGTTTTATCATCATGGCAATTACAGCTGCTACAAATGGAAGAAATCCAATTGCCAATACATCTTCAAATTTTATATCAAATTGAATTGCTATAATGAAAATAGGAATAAGAGTTGCCGGAATAGCAATAATTCTCCAATTCATTGATGATTTTTTTTATAGATTCAAATATGAAAGTTGACTAAATTTCAATAACAATATTGAATGCCTGTATCTAGGCACAAATTTTGAAAAACTCTAAGAAATTAGCTAGTTGGTTGGCGGGTTTTTTGAATTTCTTGTTTGACTTCAGCAAATAATGAATCCAAAAGGTCATAATCTGAAAAGTTTTTTTCTTCTAATAATTTGATAACTAGGTCTTTTAGATGTGTCTCTTTTTCATCAATAGAGTTCTGAATCATAAATTTCATGTAATGTTACAAGTTATAGATCAGTTGGAATTTTATTTAATTATCGATTGCCATTGTGGCATATTTTGAAGAATTGATATCAAAAGTAACTAGTTTGAAATATAAGCCAAGAAAGAAAATTTAGATAGTATTGAAATCAATTTTTGTAACAGGAACAGCAGGGGCAGGAAAATCTCTTTTAACATCAAAACTATACGAGTATTATACAAGAAATGGTGCATTTGCAGCTGTATTGAATTTGGATCCTGGTGTTAGGAATTTACCCTATACATGTGATATTGATGTTAGAGATTATGTCGATGTTATAGATATAATGGAACGATATGATCTAGGTCCAAATGGTGCTGTAGTCATGGCAAATGACCTGATTGCTTCTAAGATTGATGAAATTCAAGAACAGATTGGTAAAGTGAATCCAGATTATCTAATTGTGGATACACCGGGTCAAATTGAACTGTTTGCATATCGTTCTAGTGGTCGTTTTGTTATAGAAAATATTTCATCTGAAGAAAAAACGAGTATATTTCTTTTTGACGGTGCGTTAATTACTACGCCAGTAAACTTTGTCTCAATTGCTCTTCTTGCAACATCAATAAGATTACGCTTGAATTTACCAACAATTAACATCATTACCAAAACAGATCTAATAGGTTCTAAACTAAAAGATATTTTAGAGTGGTCAAGTAATCTAAAATTATTAGAGGATGCCATTGCTAAAGAGGCAGATGGAGAGACATACAGTTTAACTACAAATATTTTGCGAGGCTTGAATCTAGGCGGTTTTGCTCAAGGATTAATTCCAGTTTCTAATGTTACAGGGGAAGGATTAGTAAATTTAGAAGGAGCGCTAAGCAGAATTCTTAACTTGGGTGAAGAGGTAGAAGATTAGTTGGCATCAAAGATTACTGTAAAAGCACCATCTTCTACTGCAAACTTGGGTCCAGGATTTGATGTGTTTGGATTAGCAGTTGATGCTTTTTTTGATGAAATTACTTTAACAAAAAAGAAAAGTGGAATAAGCATAATTACTGAAGATGACATTCCAACAAATCCAGACAATAACACAGCAGGATTAGTTGTTAAAAACATGATAAAAAAATTCAAAATTAAAGATGGTATAGAAATTAAAATCAAAAAGGGCGTTCCTGCAGGATTTGGAATGGGAAGTAGTGCAGCTTCGGCAGCAGCTACTGTAATTGCATTTGATAAGATGTATGGGTTGAAATTAGATGAAAACACACTTGTAGAATTTGCAGGATCTGGAGAAAAGGCTAGTGCCGGTTCTGTTCATTATGATAATGTAGCAGCATCAGTATTGGGAGGATTTGTAATAGTGAGGACAAATCCTCTAAATGTAATCAAGATTGAACCACCAATGAATCTAAGAATGTGTATTGCAGTTCCAAAACTTAAAGTTCCAAAAAAGAAAACCAAGGTGTCGCGAGGTGTATTACCTAAAAAAGTCAGCTTAATTGACAGTATTGCAAACTTGTCAAATGCTGCAGCAATTGTTGTAGGATTTATGAAAAAAGATCCCGAGTTGATAGGAGATTCCATAAAAGATGTGATTGTAGAGCCTGCAAGACAACATATGATACCAGGATTTGCTAGGGTCAAAGAAAATGCTCTCAAGGCAGGTGCATTGGGTGTAACAATTAGTGGTGCAGGTCCTTCAGTAATTGCATTTTCAAAGAGTTCAGCAGATCTAAAGAAGATAAGTTTAGCAATGTCGAGAGGATTTGCATCAGCAAATACCAAATGTCAAACTGTAATTTGTAAGCCAAGTAAGGGTGCAGTAGTAATAAAAAAATAATCTGGAAAGAGAATTTATGAAAAAAGCAGTTATTTTGTTTAGTGGTGGAGTAGATTCAGTTTGTGTAGTTAGTTATCTAAAATCAAAATATGATCTTTATGGAATTTCATTTTCATATGGTCAAAAAGCTAAGAGAGAAATTATTGTAGCAAAAACTTTTGCGAAGAAGCTTGGATTAAAACAGCATAAAATTATCGATATTGGTTTTATGAAAGAATTGTATGGTGATTCTAATGTTTTAACTAGTTCAAAGATGAAAATTCCAAGCAAGTTTGATTATTCTATTGTTGTTCCAATTAGAAATGCAGTATTTCTATCAGTTGCTTCAGCATGGGCGTTTACTCTTAATGCATCATTTGTAGTATATGGTGCGCATACGGGTGATAAACACTATCCTGATTGCAGACCAGTATTTGCAAAAAAGTTGGAATCGGCTTTTAATCAAGGTGAGATTGATGGAATAGATTCAGGATTACGAAAAAATATCAAAATATGGTCACCGTATCATGAGGGTTTTTCAAAAAGTGATTTACTAAAAATTGGTTTCAAAACTTTGGGTAATTCCATTTTCAAAACATGGAGTTGTTATTCCAGCAAGAAATATCATTGTGGTAGTTGTGAGTCTTGTAATAATAGAAAAATAGCCTTTCAAAAAGCTGGTATTATAGACAAAACAAAATATCTAAAATAGTCCTAATATTTGTTATCAAGAATCTTCTTTTTGAAAACAAAATTTCTAATTATAATATACCAAATAAAAAATATTCCACCAACAATTCCCATGAATACATAATTTTGGATTTCTGGAGTTAGTCCTTCTATGGAATTAGTAATTTCCCTTGAAACTAACATTGAAATTGCAATAACAATTCCAAATTCAATTGCATACCATGTCCAGTTAGGCCATGATTCTTTTGGAATGTGAACATTAGGATTAGCTCCCATGGTTTTTATCTAAAAGATTGATTATTTAATTTTTCAGGAGAACCTAAAGTGATGTATCTGAGGTACGTCGTCTAATCATAGTCATAATCCTCTCTTTTTCTTCCTTATTTTCATAAATTCCTCTATATGCAGATGTAGTAAGTGTTACATCATTTCTAACTCCACGCATTTTCATACAGAAGTGTTCTGCATCAGCTAAAACTACTACTCCCTTTACACCCTGAGCAAATAGCTCATCAGCTATATTCTTGGTTAGTCGTTCTTGAATTTGTAGTCTTTTAGAGTATTTTTCAACTAATCTTACCAGTTTTGAGATTCCAAAAACTCTGCCGTTAGGAGAATATACGATATGGATCTTTCCAAAAAATGGCAACATGTGATGCTCACACATTGAATAAAACTGAATATTACGTGCAACAACTATATCAGAATCTTCAGAGAATTGTACTGATAATTCAGAATCAGACTCGTATCCACCAAAGATTTCCTGATACATATTTGCAATTCTTTCAGGAGTATCTTTAAGACCTTCACGAGTGGGATCCTCACCAATTTCTATAATTAATTCTCTAACGAGTTTTTTTACACGTTCTTTATCCATTTGATATTTTCACAGATTTTTTCTAGTATTTGAACCTAGTCTGGTTTTTAGGCGGGTGGTAAAATTATGGAGCTCCAATGAATTTATGAAGTTGAGGTACAACTTTGACATCAATGTAATGTGGATAAACTATGTCATACAAATTTAGCAGCAGATCTAAGGAAGGTTCTGCAATACCATATGTTGGTTGTATAATGAATCCATCAATGTCTTGCTTTGAAATAACATGAAATATTTTATCAACCAAATCTTTGAAATCCTCTAATTTGGTTTTGGAGCTTACAACTATTTTGATATATGTAGTTTTTTTAGATGCAACGGATGATTTAAGACATTTCATTGCATTATCAATTAATCTTTCATAGTGTTTAGAATCTACAAAATCAGAATCTTTTGTTTTAAATTCTATTTTAACAATATCAATAAATGGTAATACATGATTGAATCTGTCAGAATCAAAGCACGATGACTCTAGATAAGTTGGAATTTTTTTAGTTTGAATATATTTTGCAAGTTCAGCTACTGCATCATGTTGAATTAATGGATCACCACCTGTGAAATTTACTTTATATGTTTGATTTTTAAGATTAGAATCTATTAATTTACACGCTTCCTCAATTGTGTATTCTTTTCCAGAATCAAGTGGGAGTGATTCTTTGGTATCACAATAAAAACAAGTAAATGGACAACCAGCTAATCGAACAAAAAGTGTTTTTGTACCATAAAGAATTCCTTCTCCTTCAACTGATGTAAATATCTCAAATAATCTAACTTTCAAGTAATTGTGGTATTTTTTTTTCATTATTTATTCAATGAGTTTTGCTCAGTGCATTACAGGTTCTTTTGTATAGAATAAACCAGAAATAAAGAAGACTACTCCTAAAATTCCAATTAAGCTTCCCACAAATTCTACTGTGTTTTGCATTTCACCTTGTAATGGAGCCCATAACCATGCCATCAAAGCACCAACTACGATCATTGGAATTCCTACACCAACAGTAATTGCCTTAGAAGCCATGCTCAATTCTGTTTAGAAAATGTATATGAAGTTTATGATAAGATGATTAATCTTGAAATTGTTCTAGTAGTGTTGCTAATGATCGTAATAATTCATTTGCCGTTTCAAATTCGCCTTGAGTTAAGTGGCGTTTAATGGTTTGAAGTGTTTTTTTAGCATCTTCTAGATCAACTTGACTTAATTTATCAGAGTTAGATAATTTAAGTAATATTTTTTCAACTTGCATAACTCTAGATTCTAGTCGATCATTTTTTGTTAATTCAAATTGTTCTTTAATTGATATGATTTTCCTTATTTGTTTGATTATCTCATGTGGATCTGTTGCTGAGGAAAGATTTTCTCTAGCAGTTTCAAGTTTTTGGATAATATTTTCAGATAGTCCTTGATTCTTTGCGTTTTCAATTAATCTATCAAGTTGTTCTAAGTATTTTTGGGCATATTCTTTAGCACGAGATTGTTCTTGTTGAGATGCATGTCCACGAATTTCGTTATTGAAATCTACAGTAATTTGTTTAATTTTACTAATTGTTTGTAGTGCATCATCAAATTGTTTATCTATAATCTGTTTTTTTGCTGTTACAAAGAGATCGTCTAGTTCAGAAAAGTTAATTGATGTACTGTATTTTTTAGCAATTGTCTTGAGATTATCAACATAGTCTTGCATTCTAAGAAGATCAGCAGAAGGATCTTCTACTATAGCTTTAAGAGTAGCCATTTCTGCTTGTGAAGATTGACTGTTTGTTAATTGTTGAGATATCTCTTTGAATATTCTCATTGCAGAAAGAAAATATTTTTTTGCTAAATCAGTGTCATTGTTTCTGAGAGATTCTTCTAAAGCATTAATTTGTTGTGTGCCCTCTTTGAAAAGTTGTTTTGTTTTATCTGACGAGTCTTGATTTATCTGACTTTCGAGTTGTTTCTGGGCATGTTTTGCAATTTTTAGAAGAATTGATGGATCAGTTTGGGCTTGAGCAGTATTAGTCATACCGCCTAGAACCATACTAGATACTAAAATCAACAATACAAATGAGGTTATTTTTTTCATTTCTCTTCCTCCAGATCTTTTTTCAGTTTTACTAAATTTTGTAAGTCTTTTTTATCAATTTCAATAACTCCTAATCTTTCTAATCTTTTTACAGCTCTCCACATAGTAGTCCTTGGTTGAAGGAATTTCTTTCTTAATTCACTTTCAAGTACTTGACCTCCCTTATTGAAAATAAATTTTACAATCTCTTTATCATCTTCACGCATTTCAGGTCTAAAACTGAATATAGCTTCTGTGTCAATAGATTTTGTTTCAATTTGTTTTTCAGAAATAGATTCTGTTTGTATAATTGATGGTGAAGATTTTGGTTGTTTTCTTTTTAGCATTAATACTACACCTATTACTGCAGCTATAATTGGGCCACCAATAACTGCAGCATTAACATAATTAAATGATGATTCACTTGAAATTGTTGGTTTGTGAGTAGTTGGATTTATTGGTGTAAAGATGTAGTTTATCTCAGATAATCCAGCAGTAAGATCAAGTTTTGTTTGCTCATCTACTAGTTCCATATTGTTTGGTAAACCACTCATTCCAACTATGACTAAATTTTTTGGCATTAGTAATGTGTAATCAGATGGAGAATCAAATGAGAATGTCCAAACTCGTCCTTCTTTTGAAATTAAATCATGAATATCATAATCAATTATAATACTTGATGAACCAAATGTGTCAATTGTTGCTTTGTCTTCAACTATTTCTTCAGATAACAAAAATCCAGCGTCTCCTACTGCAACAAAATTATCTATTGACTTACCAAACAAATCAAGCTCAAAATCAGGTTCTAATGGATCCACGTCTATCTGTGTAGATACATGCGTGGATCCATCAGAATAAATGATAAGTTCAAGAGTTCGAGTAGAGCTGAATGAAGTCTGAAGAGGCATCACTACTGTTACAATAATTAAGCCAGCAAGTATCAAAGGTGCCTTAATCATTGTTTTGAGAATACCATCAGTCCTTACAAAAAGCATTCCATCTTCTCGAATAGACTCTCCCCTATGAATTGGCACGATTTCGGGGTTCATTGGTTAGTACCTCAAATTCATACTTTCGACAAGTTCCTGGAATCTCTTGAATTCCTGGAAAAATTGAAGTCCCTTTTCAGTAATCAAGAAGACTCTATTCCTGTCGTTTTTGACTGACTCGACCAAGCCTGCTTCTACCAGTTTTTCACATTTGTCTAGTACTGCATAGTGAGATAGGTTGGCTTTACGAGAGATTGCAGATACAATGACTCCAGTACGACCGCCATCGGCAGTTACGTCTAAGATGTCACCCATTATGCCCATTTCGGACCTGTATTGTTGTTTTGACATGTGTTAGTATAGGACTAATTGGTTAATGAGGGACATTTTGAAACTTTAAAGCGGAACGCATAGCGGAACGGGTATTTCATCTCTTAAAATTAATAATTTTAACAAAAATTACTGCGGTAAGAGAAAATCTCAAATTTTTATATGCCTAAAATTTTCACGTAAAAATCAAATTTTTTCCAAAAGTTCGAGAAAAATTATTTTTTGAGTAGATTTTGATGATTTTTGATTGATTTTGTCTAATTATGGTATATAAAGAACAAATGGTGAAACATTATCTGAGTACATCTAACTCATATCCATATCAAAATAGTACTTTTTGAAGATAATCCGCAAGAGAAAATTTTTAGAAAATTATAAAAAATTGAGAACGGTATTGAAGATCGACAGTAATAAACTCGGTTCAAGTGGTACCAATAATTCTCATATGTAATACAAGGAACAGTTGAAGATGAAGAAATTAGTTACAGAATCATATTTTCTAGAAATATAACAGAAATGTAGGATAGGTATCTGTTATTTGATTAATCCTAGTCTAAAAAGTCTTGATGCAGATGATAGCATTAGACTGTTTCAGATTGGACAACTAACAGTAAACTTGGAAAATTTTTTATAATTCTAATCAGGTTTAGAAGTTCAATTTTTTGGTGGAATAGCCACCATTTTTCTTTTCAATGATCAAAAAATCAGTCACTAGGTCAGCTTTGAGATTCATAATAACTTTTTATTCCCATTTTGAAAAGAGATCATAAAATGTTTGATAAATTTAAAAAGGAAGAAGGAGAAATGACAGAAGAAACTGCAGATGAATATGTTAATATGAAATCTAGAGGAATTTCATCTAATGAAATAGTAGAAGAAATTGGAATTGTAGAATTAATGGATAAACGCGCTAAATTGGAAGAAGCAATTGATTATGTAGGTTTAATGATAAAAAATCTAAAAGATAAAAGAACGGTTTTAGAAAAAGATATCGAAGAAGAATCTGTAGATATTAAAAATCTAAAAGAAAAATTAGAGAAAGTAAGTCAGTACATTGAAGAGGAAAATAGAGGAATTAAAGAACTGGCTCATAAGAGACAACAAGTTGAAAATGAGGCAGACGAAGTAGGCTCACTTATCAATAGTTTAAGAGATAGATTATCTGGAATTGATAGAATAATTGATAATGAAGGCAACAAAGTCAAGAAAATTAAAGAATCTAGAGAATCTCTAGAAAGTTAAGATTTAGAATTTTAGATGTTAGAAAAATTTACTTTTAGTTGAAGTTCTAGTGTTTGTAGGCATTGATGGAAATCTATCTCCAACAGAACTTTCAGCTACAACTGCTGCTTCTTGTAGAATTTTCTCGGATTCAGAATTGGTTGTTTCATCCATTCCAAATGTAGCATCACTTGAGAAACCATCAGTCATAAATCCACCTAACATTTGTGCCATCTGATTAATTTCTTGATCAGCACTTGGCATAAATTTTATAAGAGATGATTTGAGATTCTTCATCAAACCTATTGTAGGCATGATAGTAACTACAGTATCCCCAAGATCATGATAAGTTGTTAATCTTAATTCAATTTGTTCTAATGCTATTCTTGCATTACCTAAAATTTTTGCAGTTTTTCTTACCTCGACTAATTCTTTGGATAAAATTCTGCTTGTATTCACATCGTGTGATTGAGTTGCTTCAACTATTCTTTTGAAAAGTTTACTGTCTCTTTCATTTAATTTTACAATCATTGAATCAAGTTTAGCAATTTGTGTTTGTAATTGTTTGATTCCATTTTGGATTTTAGGTTTTAATGCTCCGTTCGGATTAAATGTGTCATTGATTTTATCTGTAATCCCTAGTTTTTGTTGTTTATTCCATTTATTTTGTAAATCTGACAATGAATTTGATCTTGTGATTTGTACTTAATTTCGGGTGTAAACATTGCTTAACAGTAAATAAAATATTACTAACAAGAATGCCTTTCCTAGAGATTTAGGATCGATATTCTTTGTGGATGGATTTTTTGGATGTGATTTGGAATCACAGAATTGTTATTTAGCGACTCTCCGCATAGGGGACATTTTATCATTCTATATTTGTGTGGATAAAAAAATTGTATTTAAATATTTTTTTTAGGCCTAAATTCAGAAAATCTACCTGATTTTGTATTAATCAAATCTTTAAGCATAGAATGAAGATGAATTTATGGCTCAAAGTGTTAGTTCTAGTGACAGATATCAGTGTTGTAACAAAGGAGCAATTTTAACATTCTAATACTGGGGAGATGTTTTGCTCCAAATGTGGTTTTGTTGCTATAGATAGAGTAGAACACGAAGGGTCAGAATGAAGATCGTTTTCTAAAGAAGAGGGAGATAGCAGAACTAGGACAGGTACGCCAACTTCTTTGGCCATACACGATATGGGACTAGCCACAATAATTAATCCTCAAAATAAGGATACTGGAAAACCGTTCACTGCATCAATGAAGAGCACAATTGAAAGACTAAGGACATGGAATAATAGAAGTCAGGTTCACAAGCCTGTTGTAGAAACTTTAGACATGCGTTTAACGAATTAGATAGGCTAAAAACAAAACTTGCATTATCTGATGCTGTTATTAAAAAGACAGCCTACATTTACAGAAAAGCCTTAGACAGGGTCGTCAGAGGGCGTTCAATTCCAGGTTTTATAGCAGCATCTCTTTATGCTGCATGTAGAAATACTGAAACTCCTATAACGTTAACAGATGTTGCAAATAGAATTAACATCAAGAGAAAAAATATTGTAAGATGTTACAGATTATTATGAAGAGAATTAGATCTGAAAATGCCAGTTGTCAATCTTATTAAATGCATATCAAGAATATCCAGTATTGTGGGATTATCAGAGAAAACAAAAAGAAAGGCAGTAGAGATTTTAGATCAGGCTATTAAAATTGAACTTTCTGCAGGAAAAGACCCAATGGGATTAGCTGTTGCGGCATTATACCTGTCTTGTGTAATAAATGGAGAAAATAAAACTCAAAAAGATATCGCAGTTGCTGCAGGAGTTACAGAAGTAACTATCATAAATAGATACAGTGGTCTGAAAGAAGCTTTGGAGTTATAATTAGAAATTTATTTTTATAATAGAATTAATAATTTAACTTAAATGAATAAAAAAATCATTATCATTCCTGTGGTGTTGATAATAGTTGTAATAGGATTATCGTTTAATCAGGTTGATAAGAAAAATAGCAATGTAGTTTTTCATGTTACTTTGGCAGATCTTGATTTATACAAAAATGGAATTTATTCTAATACATTTACTGTGAATAAAGGAGATTATCTTTTCAAATTTGTCCCCAATGGTGATAGTCCTCAATCTCTAACTATTTTATTAAAAGGAGAAGACTATGATTTTTCTGAAAATTTCAAGTTGAAAGGGACTACATCAAACAGGAATGTCAGAATACTATACTTGGGATTATGATGGACAAAAAGCAATTTCAATTCTAGTTCAACAGGTGATAGCCATTGAAATTAATCCAAATGGAAATGAATTAGGTCCAGTATCTGTTGATATTATTAAAAATTAAAAAGGCGTTTACCCCTATACTACAGAACTTTGAGAGATTTCCTCTCGTGGTCAGGTCGTTAAAACGCCTGATTACCTTTTTCGTTCTGCGAGGTAACGCTGTTTTAGTCGATAGGAATTATATCCTTCGGCATTATTTATTATAGTTACTTCAACTATTTAAGATTTAGTATGAAAAATTATAATATTTTATAGAGTTTTATGAAAAATTTTACGCTACTAGTTAACTCAAAGAGGTTGGGTAAAAAATCATCAAAATAATTAGAAAATTAAAAAATTCAATATAGATAATATGAAAGATAATAATGTCGTATGATATTTTGATTTAGTATTTGATTTTGATATAAACAATAAACATGATGAATTTATTCTGGAAAACAAATTAGGTTTTGAATAATGATTTGTAAAATATGAAATGATAAAATTATTTTCAAATTACAAGAATCCATCATATAATATGAAAAATGTTCATAAATTCCCATATTGTTAGTTTAAAGAGCTATAAATTACGAAATTTATTGAAAAAAATGTTGAAGTTATCTGGAAAAGTTGCAATTGTAACTGGTGGAAGTAGAGATATTGGATTTGTAACTGCAAAAAAATTTGCAGAAAATGGTGCAAATGTAGTCATAACAGAAAAACATAGAGATTAGAAAATGCAGTTAGTCAGCTTTCAAATACAATAGGAATAACAGCTGATATTAGAAATGAAAATGATGTTAAAAAAAGTCGTAGAACAAATTATTGAGAAATTTGGCAAATTGGATATTCTAGTAAATAATGCAGAAATTTTTCCAAAGATAAAACAATTACATGAAATTGACGAGTCTGAATGGAATGATGTTTTAGATGTAAATCTTACAGGACAATTTAGATTTACAAAAGCAGTAATACCTCATTTACAAAAAACATCAGGATCAATAGTCAATATTTCATCAGATACAGGATTAAAAGCATATCAAGGATTTAATGCAGATGCATATTCTGCAGCAAAAGCTGGATTGATTATTCTTACAAAATGTTGGGCATTAGAATATGTAAAAGACAAAATTCGAGTTAATTGTATTTGTCATGGTGTTTTTGATACAGATATGATAAAACCGTTTTTGAAAACTGAAAAAGATAGAGAATTTATGAATAATGAGCATCCCATAGGTAGAATTGGTCAACCAGAAGTAGCTAAAGCAATTTTGTATTTTGTTTCCGATGATGCTGCCTGGACAACAGGGCAATACTTGCAGTTGATGGTGGAGAATCAATTAAGTAAATTCACATGGATTTAATACTGCTCAAAAAATACTGAGAATGATGACAGATAGGAAGAAAAAGGCCAAATTAATTATTCTATTAGGAATAATTTGGGTAGTCATTACATTGCCATTACCTTGGATAGTCAATAATCCACAAGTATCAGAATCTCAATTTAACATAATACTTGCAATTATCGGAATAATGTCAATTCCATTTATTGTCCTAGGAGTTGTCTGGACATTAAAACCAGAGTTAACTACCTAGGTAATTACCATTGAAGAACATTCCAATTTTAGATAAAATGCCAGAATTAGATGTGGCTATTGAAGCTGCCTATGAAGCAGGAAATTCAATTTTAGAGATATACGAAGGCAAATATGAAACATTCACTAAAAGTGATGATTCACCAATTACAGAAGCTGATTTAAAAAGTAATGAAATCATTAAGGCTATTTTATCAAAAACGAATCATAAAATTTTATCTGAAGAAGATAAAGATGATCAGAAGAGATTATCAGAAGAGATTATTTGGATAGTTGATCCTCTTGATGGTACTTCTGATTTTATAGACAAAACTGGAGAATTTACTGTGATGATTGCACTGATAAAAAATAAAAAACCAATCATAGGTGTTATTGGTTGGCCTACAGAAAAAACTATTTTTGCAGCACAAAAAGGATGTGGTGCATTTAGATTTTCAAAAGGCAAATGGGAGGAAATATCAGTTACAAAAGTTTCAGAACTTTCAAAATGTAAAGCAGTTGGTTCAAGACATCATCTTTCAGAAAAAGAAAAAATGTTTATCAAAAAATTAGGGATCAAAGATTTTATTAGTATAGGGAGTTCACTAAAAGTAGGGAAGATTAGTTCAGGAGAAGCTGAAGCATACATTACTACAACAAATAAGATGAAAGAATGGGATTCAGCTGCATCATATTGTTTAATTTCTGAAGCAGGTGGAAAAATGACTGATATGTCTGGTAATGACATTACATACAATAACAAAATAGTAAACCATCAAAATGGAATTTTAGTAACTAATGGATTAATTCATGATAAAATAGTTAAAGAATTTAAAAAATTAAAGTAGGTTTCTTTTTTTAAGAAATTCCTTTGCCTTTTTTACACTAACTGTTAGTGGCTCGTGCTCTGTGTCAATTAGCAAGTCTGGATTTTGTGGAGCCTCATATGGGTCGTCAATTCCTGTAAATCCTTTGATCTCGCCTTTTCTTGCCTTGGCATACATTCCCTTGATATCTCTCTGCTCACATTTTTCAACTGAGCATTTAACGTAACATTCAACAAACTGGTCGCCTGAATTAATGATCTCTCTTGCATTGTCTCTGTTTTCCTTGTATGGAGAAACAAGAGATACTGCAGATGGGACTCCATGTTTTAGTAACAATTTTGCCAGATGAGCTACTCTTTTGTTGTGCTCATCTCTTCCTGCCTTGGAAAAGTCTTTTGGTGAAAACCACTCTCTTAGCTCATCCCCATCAAGCATTGCTAGATTTGGAATGTCTTTTTGGAGTTCTCTAACAATTGTAGTCTTGCCTGAACATGGCAGACCAGTCATCCATAAAACAAAAGGCTTCATGATTTGGAATTTTTCAAATAGGTCTTAAAGAGCTTACGTTAGAAACCAAGGGCGTTGCTCAAGATACTCAATTTCTTTAATCATATTTTGCATCTTTGTTGTAATTGCCATAACGGAGCGAAACTGCTCAAACATCTCCACCTCTTCTTCTTTTGATAACACTTCACTTTCTGCCCTATCAAAGAACTGTTCCTCTTTTGACATATGGTCGATAAGGTAAATCGAATATGTCATAAGGAATCTTGCTACAGGCTCTCTTGCATCTTCCCCTTTCTTCCAACGTGTCAGATGTGTTGATATATTTTTTGCAATCCTTCGCGAAAACTCGTGCTCTATCATCAGATTTCTTATCTCTTTTTTTAGATGATCATAGCTTGCCACACAAGGAAAGTACGAGTCTTCCTCTCTTGAATAATGGATAGAGTCTAGAAATTCTGCAATTACTAGATTTATTTTTTCAATGTCATTAAATGGTATGTCCTTTCCGTCATAAAGGTCCTTGTAACACTTTATGATTATTTTTTCTAGACGTTTGATCTGCTTGTGGTCTTCCCGTAATGAGTCAGTTGCACTCAATGATATCAAATTGTTTATGATGATTTAATGTGTATCTAGTTTACAAAATCACTATTCGTAGATTATCTTGTATTATTTCAAAGTGTGGCTTTGCCATACTAGCACCATTCTTCAGGTCTGCCAAGACTAACCCTAATCAAATAGAGTTCGTGGAAGAATCTTAGATGATATCATGTTATCATATTAATTTACAATAAAAAGAAAATAGAAAAGATGAGAATTAAGATTTTAGTTTTTCATTAATAGTTTGGATATATTTTTGATTATATTCGGTAAATAATCGAATTTTGTCTTGAGCCAGAGCCATAGCACCTGGTCTACTATTGATGTGTTTATTCGCTATTTGTTGTTCTTTTAACAATTTTTTCAAATCATCTTTGGTTTGTGATTCAAGTTCATTAATCAAGTTTTGAAATTCATTTTCTAGTAATTTCTTTGTATCAGGAATTGCAGGTGGAACTGCTCCTATGATTTCTTTTGTAGTGATTTTCCCAAATACTTTTTTGTTTAGTTTAGTCAATAGTTAAAACTCCATTTGGTGTTATAAATTCAATTTGGTATTTGTATAATATAATATTTTTTTTAGTAATTTTATACATTCAATGATATTTTGTAAATAAAGAGATAAGAAGTGTGTATACATTGCAATTACTTTCTCAAATTTGATATTAGTACTGTAATTTAATTAGAATTTAAAAGAAAATAACATGTGTTGATTCAAATAAAAATAGATTCTTTAAAAATTTGTCAGTGTAGTAAGTGTAAAAACTGTTATTTTGATTCAGAAAGCGATAAAAAACTGTGTCATGCGTGCTCCCATAATATTCACAAATATTAGTAATCATGTTCACTAAAGTCTGAACCCAATGCTATTGTTGCAATTACTGTGTTTTTGGTTGTTTGGAATTTGATATTTTTGTTTGGCATAAATTGATTAAAAATTTCTTTTAATAGTTGTTCAGTAAAAAATGACCAGTTCATACCTAATTCATGTTGGATAATAAAATGGTGTAATTCTCCTTCAGTTCTATGATCTGATTTCATTCCAGATACTCGCATATAATCTTCTAATGTTTCAATACATCGTTTCAAATCATATTTTCCTTTCATAAAAAGAACTGTATCTTTGATTATGGGTAAAACTGTTTTAATAATTTCATTGATATCTTCTCCATCCATTTCGGCACCAAGAGAATCCAAGATTCCTTTAGGAATCGGAATCATACCTATTTTATCACCAAAACGATCCCAAGTTACATATTTCTCAAGAATTTGTTTTACCAAAACATTTTGTGATATATTTTTGTGCATTGCCTCTGTTTCTAATTCTTCTACAATTTTAGATGGTAGTCGATAAGTAATACTGCGTGTTGTTTCTTTTTTTGGAGGATGTGATTGTCTATTAGTTGGAGTAGATTTCACTGCATTTAACTTCAGTATTGAGTATATATCATATTATAAACAAATTAGAAAATAAAAATAGAAAATTTGGAGGATTAACATGACATATTGTATTGGAGAATGTAGAAAATACAAGGTATCAAAGCCATCACAAATTGGAAGATATGCAGGAGGACAGAAACGATGTAAACATTGTGAGGTATTTGTAGATTATGAGGTAATAACATGTCTTTGTTGTAATAGATAACTAAGATGTTTACCACAAAGTCGAAAAGGTAAAGAGAAGTATTTAGAACAGATATTTAGATAACAATAATAATTATCTAAAATTAAGGCAAAAAACGGTTAATTTATGCACAATAATAAAACATTATAAGAAATCAATACTAGTAATAGTATGCCAATTCCAGATGATGTTCAGGAATATGTTGAAAAAAATATCAAATTAATGATTTCTCAAACTGAGACATATATTCCTTTTATCAAAATAGTATTTCCTTATTCAAAAAATTTAGCAGATGGAGTTTACAATCTAATTATAGGTAGTGCATTATCTGTTTTTGTAAATCAATATGCAATGAGGATGAAATATCCAACAGCTGAAGATTTTGTAGAGTTTGGAAAATTATCTTTCAAATATAGAGATCAGATAGATAAGTTCTTCAAATAATTATTTTATGACTAAAAATTGTCTTTGGAATTGTTATTTTTAATCTGCCTTTTTCAAACTTGGTAGAAGTTTTTTTGTTATCAATTTTACTTGGAAAACCAACTAGTAAGATATTTCTTGAGATGTTATTTTACTAACTTTCATAATTAGAATATAGGCAATCCAATTTTTCGGATACTATCTTTTGATCTATTTTTTGCCCGTTTAGATAAGGTTCTTAATAATTTTTCACTTAGATCTTCTAAAACTTCACTTAAATCAAATCCAATTGAACTGTAAATTAGAGGAGTGTGGTGAGGAGTAATAATCATTATAGATACTTCATATTTTCCTTCTTTTTTATTTCCAGTTCTTTGTTGTTTTATTGAAACTCTAGCTTCATGTATTTCTGAATATACTTGTTGTAATCTTTTGAGAGTTTTTCCAAATTTTGAACTAATCAAATTTACATTTTGTTGATCTTCTGGCATACCAACAATGTATAATGGAATTGGAGTTTCTAATTTGGATGCAAGTAAACCGAGTATATCTCTAAAAGTGATAATACCTTGAAGATTATCCTGCAGATTAACTAAACAACATGTAGTGTCTGCTTTAAGCATTGAATTGATAACTTTATTTAAATCATCATTAGCCAAGCATTGAGGAATTCTAGTACTTCCTGTGTTACCAATTTTAAGTTCTAATGCATGTTCAGTTCTTGTAACCATAGATTTTCGTCCTTGTTTTTCTGATGGCATAATTGATTGTAGTATATGATATGATGTAAGAACCTGTTTAATTTTACCTTGATTCAATACTGGTAGATGGTCAATTCGTTTAGTAGTCATAATTCGTCTTGCATTACTAATAGATTCATCAGCAGGTACTGTGATTGGATTTTGAGTATAAATCAGATTAGCTTTAATCCATTTGTTATCCTTTGATGAAAGTAGTTTGATTATTTGTTTGGCTGTTACCACACCAATTATTTGGTTTTTGTCTACTACAGGTACTTCTCTTATTCTATAATGAGTGATTATGTTTGCTACTTTCTGAACAGAATCATTTTGGGTCACATGTGGAATTGGGTAAAGAAATGACTCAACTTTCATGTTATTGATATTTTTGGCATTTAGTAGTGCTCTAATGTTTGTAGAAAGTACATTTTTATCTTTAAGATAAAAAACATCATAAGAATTATTTTTAGTAATTTTACTGATTACATGTGAAAGTGTATCTGTTGGTTCTATAGTGGTTGCTTTTGAAATTAGAGATTTTATTTTGGTAGATTGAATATCCCTCATATGAGAATGAATTGTATCACTAATCATTTTGTTATATCTATTGTAAAATCTCCCTATTTTAAATTAAAAGAAAACCCTAGATTTTCATAAATGATAGTTAAGTTATGTATTTAACCAGTAAAAATCAATTTGGTATTAATGTTGTTAAAAAATGCAGATCTTAATAAAATCATAATTAAAAGAACTATCACCATTAGTCCAAATGCTAGCTTATTGGATGCTAGGGAAGTTTTACTTAGGCATAATTTAAAACGACTTATAGTAATAGATTCAAAAAAACGTCCAGTTGGAATAATTACAGAAAAAGACATTGCAAAAACAATCTATGTACTTGGAGACAAACCAATCAAATCTGTCATAGTTTCTGGTTTTATGTCCAAAAAATTAATCACAATAAAGAAAATGGATTCAATTTATAATTGTGCTAAATTAATGAAAAAAAATTACATCAGTTCTATAATTGTATTAGGTAACAATGGTATTCTGGAGGGTTTAATTACAAAGACTGATCTTGCATCTATTTTTTTAACACATGCGATATCTCCTCTAAAGATTTCAAAGATCATGACTAGAAATATAATCACGGCTATGCCTGGAGATTCATTATTGTATGTAGAAAGTTTGTTAATTCACAATAAAATTGCAAGAATTGTCATTCAACGTAATAGGATACCCGTAGGAATTATTACTTATAGTGATTTTGTTCCAGCAAAATTACCTTATTGGTTAGCTCAATCAGCTGATCCAAAAGAAGTTGAAAATTATAGAATGAAAAGTAATCTTAATGAATTTCATGATAATCCAATGAATCATCTTCTTCATTTCAAAGCTGTTGACATAATGTCACCAAATCCAATTACAGTTGAATTTGATAAGGATGTTGGAGTAGCAGTATTACTAATGATAAGAAATGGGATTAGTGGATTACCAGTTGTTAAAAAATCAAAACTAGTAGGAATTATCACTAAGACAGATATTGTAAATGCTATTGCAGAAGCCTAAATTATTTTATAATTAGAATAGAACAAGGAGAATTATTTGCCAATTTATTTGAAACGCTACCAAGGAAAAATCGTGTGGTTGATCCAAGACCTTTACTGTCAACAATAATCAGATTACATTTTTCATTTTTTGCAAGTTTAATTATTTCATTTGCAATATTTCCTTCTTTTATTATTATTTTTGAATCAATACCTCTCTCACTAGTTATTTTCTTTCCTTTAATTAAAATATTATTTCCAAATTTTCGTAAAATTTCAAGATATTCTTTTCTATCCAATAGATTAATTGGAAGAGATTTTTCAACAACATAAAGCAATACTAAATTTGCTCAATAGTTCTTAGCTATATCACATGCGTGGAAGAGAGCTTTTTCTGAATATTCAGATCCATCAATAGGAACAAGGATTTTCATGTAAAGTAATTTTTCATAAAAAATTTCATTGTTTATTGATATTTAACTGGACTCCTGAAATTCATTTTGAAATATTACTAAATCCCAACGTGGAAGTAAAATCTGTCATAGTACAGGCATAAAATTACACAAAAAGGTTTTTCAAAATTAATTTAGTATTTATTATTATACTGATTGTTGTAGTTTGATTATTATGATTGATAATCTTAATTTGGTGTTAAATCATAAAAGTGTGGATTGATTGCAAATGATTAGAAAAAACATAAAGAAAATCCTCGTTCCCATTGATGGTTCTAAGAATTCTATGAGAGGGTTAGATGAAGCAATTTATCTTGCAAGACAATGTCATGCAATAATTACGGGTTTGTATGTAATTCCTATATATCCAAGAAATTTTACTGATGCTATAATGCCGTATCAGATTCATCTTACTAAATCAGCTAAAAAATTTATGGAATCTGCAAAGACAATATGTGCTCAAAAAGGAATTGTATTTAAATCCAAAATAGTTTTTGGAAGCCCAACTATAGAAATTGATGAAATGGCTAGAAATAAAGAATTTGATATTATTGTTATTGGATCCAGAGGTCAAAGTGGACTGAAAGAAGTTTTCTTGGGTAGTGTTGCAAAAGCTATAGTTCATAAATCAAAAATTCCAGTGTTAATCATAAAGTAGTGATTAGGATGTTTACAAAAATGCTAACGAGAATTCTTGTTCCATATGATGGCTCCAAATATTCAGTAAAGGCATTAACTAGAGCTATGGAACTTTCACATAATCTTGATTCAGAGATTTTTTTATTTTCTGTTGTTTATATAAATTATATTTCACCACCTGGAATGCTAGGATTAACCAGGACAAAATCTGAAAAAGAGGCTATAAAAAAATGGACAGAGTCAGTTAGAGTAGATGCAGAAAAAATGTTAAAATTAGCTGTTAAAAGATGTGATGAAAAAGGAATTTCTGCATCGTGTAACATTACACAAGGTAATGTTGCAAATGAAATTTTGATCTTTGCAAAAAGGAAAAGAATTTCATTAATAGTAATTGGTAGTCATGGTTTACATGGAATTAGAAAACTAAAGACATTGGGAAGTGTAAGTAGAAGGGTTTCCGAACAAGCTAAATGTCCTGTATTATTAGTTAGATAGGTTTTAGACTAATTCACCTAGAAAGTGAACAACTTTGTTTACAACAATTACTGTTCTATCTTTAGGAATATGAAATAGTTTTTCTGAATTATCTAATGATTGAATTATTAACTTGGAATAAGGATCCTTAAGAGATTTGTATAGAATTCCTTTATCTCCTACTGATTGAGACCAATGTGTACCTTGTAAAAATGAGATGGTTTCAAATTTAATGACGTGATAAGAAAAAACCATGTTTGAAATTCACTACTCTCTTTGCATTCTAGTAATTATTTGATCACAAATTCTTCTCATTTCAGAATCAGAACCAATACTACAAATTTTTACTAAATCTGTGGTTGTCACTATTCCAATAATTTGATTGTCTTTTTTGACAGGTAGTTTGTGAATGTTATTTGTTTTCATAATTTGTGCGGCTTCCCAAACTGTTTCGTTTGGATCTATTTCAATTAATGGTGAAGACATTACTTCTTCTAATGAAGCAGTCAATGGTTTTTCTTTAGCAGCTATTCGTTTAACAAAATCTCTTTCTGTCAAGATGCCTATTGGCAATTGATTTTTAGTTACAATGATACAACCAATATCCTTTTCGTCCATCAATTTAGCAGCATCCCTAATTGAAGTAGATACATCTAATGTGGCCAAATCACTAATCATTACATCTTTTACGAATGTATGTGTCATATCATTATCTAAGATTTTCTTCTAATAAATAAGATCCTTATTTTCATACAAAGAAATTATCTAATGTGAAAAAATTAGTTATTTTACTATTAAAACAGGAATTTTGGATTTATGTAAAACATAATTTGAAGTACTTCCAAGAAAAGTCTCTTTAATAGAACCCATTCCTCTTGAGCCTATTACAATAATATCATATGATTTGTTATTTGCATAGTTTATGATTTTTGGTCCTTCATCACCATAAGCTATGTCATCATCAAAAAGAATACCATTTTGTGCAGCACGTGTTTTTGCTTTTGACATGAATTTGGAGGCATTGTTGAGTAGATATTTTTCAAGGTAGGAAATTTGTGAATATGTCACGGGTTTGGCTAATGGAATTACATACAAACCCGTAATTATTGCATGACATTGTCTTGCAAGATAAATTGCTTCATCTAACCCTCTCATAGAATTCTTAGAACCATCAATGGGAACGAGGATTTTCTTTATGTTTTGCATGATTAACTCATAAAAGAACTGAATTTAAGATATACTACAACATTCTCGAATTTGATTTTCAACCATGAGATTATGCAAAGCCACAAATATACAGAAAATTTAATAATTATTTGAAAATGACAAAAGACGCAACTGAAATTACAGTTAGAGACGTTATGACAAAATCAGTAATTGCGGTAGATTCGTCAATTACTGTAAATGAAGCAGCAAAAATGATGGAAGATGTAAAGGTTGGTGCAGTTATAGTGATGGAAAACAATATGCCCGTGGGAATAATCACTGACAGGGATTTTGCAGTAAAGATTGTAGCTCATGCTTATCAGATTACAACTCCAGTAAAACAGATTATGTCAACTCCTCTAATTGCAATTAGTCCAGATGAATCAGTATGGATGGTTGCTGATCTAATGTATACTAGAGGCATTCGAAAATTACCAGTTATAGAAGATGATCAAGTGATAGGAATTATTACTGCTACTGATCTTGTAAATCAGCTTGCTATATCAACAGATGAAGATATTAGAAAAATGTATCATGAATCAGTAATTAAAGTATACAAACAATACAGTCCCTACAGTTGATTAACCATTTATTATAGCAGCCATTAGTGATTTTCAACCAATTAATGCACCAATAGATAGCCCTATGTTTGCTACGAAATTAACAACTAAAGTACCATAATGATGATTATCCAAGAGATTGCTAGAGTCAAGCGCAAATGACGACATGGTAGTAAGTGAACCACAAAAACCAATTGCAGTTAAGAGTGAATATCTTCCATCAAGATTCCATTGTTCTGATAAAATGACAAACATTCCTAGGATAAATGCTCCAAGAATATTAACAATCAAAACATTAAGAGGTAAAGTATTGAACAATAATGGAGATTCTGTGATTTTATATCTTAGAAAAGCTCCAAGTACAGATCCTACTGCTAAAAATACAAATTCTAAACCTTTCATTGTTTACCTCTAATTTTTTGCATTATTAGATATTATTAGTGTCATTTAACGTGATTTTTTATTCATATCAAGGCTATGTCTAGCTATTCTGAACATCAAACTTAGGATTTTTATAGGTTCAATAATTTTTGCAGAATGAATGACGCTTAAACTACGATGTCAAGATTATGGGTTCGAGTGTGACTTTGTTTTAGATGGGGCAAAGAATATCGCACTACTCGAAAAACTAAGAGTACATTTTGCAGAAGAGCATGGTATTGAGTATACAACTGAGGCAATCACTCAGATGATTGTTAATCGTGGTCACTCTTTAGAGTCTATTCGCAAAGAATAGTTTGCTTTCTTGTATTTTTTAATTTTGTTTAACAAATTTTATTTTTAACACTTATTATAATGTAGTTTCTATATCAAATAGAAATTACTCTTAACAAAATTAGAGGAATTTTTTGTAATTAAAGTTCGGTTTTAGTTATAAAATTACCTGCTTCAATCTATTTTTATTCTATTAATGATATTACTGTCTGTTAATAGTGATAGAAAATTATTCAAATGATTATGATATAAAGTGTCAACTAGATACTTGTAAAACCTATCCCATAATAACAGATTCTGAGAGAGGAGAAATGTTTTGTGGGGGATGTGGTCTTGTTCTAGTGCAAAACATATCTGATACTTCGCATGAAAGTAACGGTTACAGTCAAGAAGATTTCATGAAGTTAGCAAGAACAGGTCCTGCAACGTCGTTAACAATGCATGATAAAGGATTATCCACTGTAATTGGTGCAGACAAAGATTTTTCAGGTAATGCTTTATCAAGTAAAACAAAATATGAATTTAATAGACTTCGTACATGGGATCAGAGAAGTAAGTCAAGATCAACTGCAACGTTAAGCAAAGCTTTTACTTTATTGAATGGAATGAAAACAAAATTAGGAATACCTGATAATGTAGTTGAAAATGCAGCCTATATTTACAGAAAAACAGTTAGTGCAAAACTCACAAGAGGTAGAACCATGGCTTCTTTAGTTTCTGCATCTTTGTATGCTGCATGTAGAGAGAACAACATACCTAGAACGTTGGATGATATTGCCAATGCGGGAAACATTGAAAGAAGAATTCTATCTAGGGATTTGAGAACAATTATCAAAAAACTCGGATTAAAGCTAAATCAATATGATATTTCATCATTTATTTCCAAGATTTCAAATAATATGAATTTGAAAGAAAAGACAAAGCGAGATGCATTTGATATCCTAAAACGTTGTGAATCTGAGGAAATAACTGCAGGAAAACATCCTGTAGCACAAGCAGCTGCTTCTTTGTATATTGCATGTATAATTAATGGAGAAAAAGTCAGTCAAAAGAAGTTTTCAAAGGAATCTGGAGTAAGTGATGTCACCATAAGAAATAGAGTTGTATTAATTAAAAAAACACTCAAAATTGCAGAATAATAAAATGAGTGTAAAATTAATTCATTGTGAATGTGGGATATGTAATCATGGTACTGATTTAGAATGTATTAAAAAAGAATGTCAATGTTGTTTTAATTTTCATATTCGATCAGGCTAATAGAACAACATCTAGAAGTTATTTATTGAAGAAAGTGATTTATTAAATGTAACCATTTTAAGTTTAGATACTAAATTCATAATTACTTTAATTTGTTCCATAATTATTTTGTGAAGATTTTCTATTAAATCGTTTAATTCAACAATTTTTGTTTCTAAATTAGAATTTTGTTCTTTTAGTTTGTTATTTTCCTCAGTAAGTCTCTGTATTTTTTCAGATTCAGTTTCTTCGGGGAATGGTGCAGGAATTGGTTCTGATTTGGGTGATCTTATTGGTTCTGGTGCAGGTGATGGTTCAGGTATTCTAGAGGTTCTTGTTCAATTTCTTGAGCCAAAATAGGTTGAGCATAAAGTAGTGATAGAGATGAAGATGTCAAACTAAAAATAATATTTTTTTTCATTTTATAATATAACATTACCATATTAAATTAATTTTTTGTATATGAATATAATTATTGGTTTCTAAGAGTGATAATTGAGAAATAAAGTTATTTAAAGAAATCAAACTCTTGTTCTCTTTTTTGTTTAGGTAGATCTTCCATTACAGCCTGTACTACTTCATTGTGATTATATGTGAGATGTCGTAGGAACTTTGCAGATTCATTAGCCCTTTTCTTTGCGTCTGCAAATAACATTTCAGGACTACTTAGTTCATTCATCATGGTGTTACATTCTTTGCATGGCTCAAAATCAAGATAGAGTTTCATAATTTGTGGTCATCTTTCTTAGTATTTAGACTATTATGGATTGAGTCATAGGTGTCTCTTTTTTCCTAGGCTTTACCTTATCAATGGAGTCAAGTAGATCTTGCTGTGTTATTTTGATGTCTTTGACATTTTCTGATTTTGCACTAACATGTCTTTTCAAAGAAAGAATTACGGCTCTGTTATGGCAGCCATCTTAGCACCACTAAATCCGTTTGTTAATTCAACAATTTTTGTTATACTGACATCGTTTGCTAGTGGTTTCTTTTTGGAATGAATTCTGAATATTTGTTCTCATAGGATATATTCAGTAATTTTATGGGTATGATGTAATTGGCCAGAAATAAGAAGAAAATAGTCATTTTGGGAGGAGGGTTTGCGGGAGTAGAATGTGCCAGACAATTAGAGTCGTATTTTGGAAATAATTCAGAAATTGAGTTGGTAATGATAAGTGAGGATAATTTTCTATTATTCACTCCAATGTTACCTCAGGTAGCATCAGGTATGATTGAAACAAGGCACATTGTAATGCCTATTAGAGCAATTTGTAAAAAGACAAAATTTTATGAAGGGAGAATAAAGAATGTGGATCCTTTTGGAAAACTTGTAACGTTGTGGGGTACGGGTGAAAAAAGAGGGATTTCAATTCATTATGATTATTTGGTAGTTGCATTAGGTAGTGAAACCAACTTTTTTGGAATGGCAGATGTTGAAAAAAATGCTTACACAATGAAGACTCTCAATGATGCAGTAATGCTAAGAAACAGAGTAATAGATATGCTTGAACAATCTGAGAATGAAACAGATCCTATTCTTCGAAATAGTTTTTTGACATTTGTTGTAGTGGGAGGGGGATTTGCAGGAATTGAAACTGCAGGAGAGTTGATGGATTTTCTACTTGATGCAAGAAAATATTATCCTACAATTCACAAAGGCGATATTCATGTAATAGTTTTAGAAGCTCTTCCGATGATTCTTCCTGGCTTTAATGAAAAGTTAGCCGAATTTGCAAAAGAAAAGATGATAAAACGAGGTATCGATATCAGACTCAGAACAACAGTTACAAGTTTTAATGGAACAGAAGTTATTGTAAAATCATTAGATGAAAATCTAAAAGATCCTATGGATGAATCAAAGATGGACGTAATTAGAACTAAAACGTTGATTTGGACTGCAGGTGTTACACCTGTTAATACAATTAAAAGATCAATGTTCAAAACTGATAAAGGTAAAGTTCTTGTAAATGATTTTCTGGAAGTTCCAGAATTTTCTGGGGTTTTTGCAATTGGGGATTGTGCATTGTTTATGGATCCTCAAACAAATCGACCATTTGCACCAACTGCACAAATTGCAGAAGCACAAGCTAAAATTGCAGCTTATAATCTGAATGCCTTAATTAAAAATTTGGAGCAGAAAAAATTTGAATATCATTCTAAGGGGCAAATGGCAATAATTGGAAAAAGAACTGGTATTGCAACGTTTTTTGGAATAAATATCTCTGGATTCTTAGCTTGGCTTATTTGGAGAAACGTCTACCTTTCAAAAATTGCATTGCCTGATAAAAAAGTCAGAGTTTTCTTAGATTGGACAATTGATTTGTTATTTGACAGAGATATTTCAAGACTGAAACTCGTAAAACGTGAGACAGAAAAAGAATACAAAGTTCTTGATGAAGTTGACGATGTTTGGTAATTATTTTCTTAGTCTTTGAATTATCATAGCTGGTCCAACAAAATACATTCCAATATTCATCAAAATAATTCCTATACCATATCCTAGCATTTCTTGTTCTGAGTCAATATCGACATAGTTTAGTATTGATAGTGTTGTTAACATTGGTGTTAATGTTACTTTAATCGCTTCTTTGAAAATTGGTTGTTCTCTTTCAAAGTCCGCTATTGTTGGTGAGAATGAATAGTATAGTTGGTTAAATCCAGTCATAAATACAGTTCCAGACTGTGTTGTAAGAATAGTATTATCTCTTAACTCTCGTAATTGTTGTACTTGTGGAGCAAGTTCAGAGCCAAATGTGGCAGTAGCAATTAGACAGCCACCGCCTTTTTCTCCAGTTTTACCTGAAAAGTCTATAGATTTTGTTTCTTTAATTGGTTCAGATGTTATTTTAAAAGAATTAACAGATTCTTCAAATCTAGAAATTTGATCATTAAAATTGTCTACTCCGTTACTATATGCAAAAGTATAAAATTTTTCAGTAGTTGAAATGATCACCTCTCTGAATTGTACATTATATGATGTTCCATTACTTTGGAAAAGACCTCTAGCATTAGTAACATATGCTTGTTTTTCATTAATTGTTGATTTTTCTTGAGAAATAATTTCTAAGTTACCTGATGCTAGTACAGTTTTTAGAAATTCATCTTTTTCTTTGATCAAATCATCTAGACTTTTTCCCTTGACATTAGAAATGGTCAAAGAAATTACTGGATTAATGGGTCCAACTTTAGGTCCTATAGCAACTACGTCGGGGGAATTTTCATTAGTTTTTTCTGGTTGCTGTAATAACCAGCCTTCGGGTACATTAAATACAATATCTAGTGCTTCATTTTCATAAAGCTGACTGCCTGAAGAACTTACAATTGGTGTAGTAATTCTTTCAGGATCTGATAGTTCAAGTAAATTAGATACCTCAAAGTGATTTACAACTTCAACTTTTGTAATTTTTACTTGTTCAGTATTTACTGGAATGTCTTTGTCTCCTGTTTCCACTGAAGCAATCTTGTCAAGTGTTTCAAAACTTTCTTCTGTTACAATCCTGCCAAAGACAGTATATTGTTCATCAAGAAAGTTTGAATCTTTATGAACTATAAAAAATTGAGAGCCAGCACTATTTGGATCAGCTGATCTTGCCATTGAGACAATTCCACGATTATGCTTTATTGTATTAAATTCAGCATTTACAGAATTATCTGGTCCTCCAGTTCCCCAAGTGCTCTTATCTCCATCTTTTGTATTTGGATCTCCACCTTGAATCATAAATCCAGGGATTATTCTATGAAATATAGTACCATCATAGAATCCATTTTCAGATAATTTAATGAAATTGGCAACATGATTTGGAGCATCATTAGGGAAAAACTCTATCACAATTTTTCCAAGATTAGTATGTAAAATCACTAATTTTTCATCGGATTGTGCAAATAATTGATTTCCTAAATTAATTAAAAGTAATGATAAAGATATTATGATGAGAATTTTTTTCAATAAATTTTTCCACAATATCCTACTTAAAAGCTAATTGTATTAGTTTTTAACAAGTTAGAATAATAAATTATTATGCAGTCTAATGAAAAAATTCAAGCACATTTGGTTTCAGTATGGAGAGAGCCAAAAAAATTCTTTTCAATAGGTGGAAAAGAAGGTATGTTGATTTTAACTGATAAACATTTGATGTTTGTCCATAAGACAGAGGCTAAAATGAGGTGGTGGCAAGCTATTAGGCAAAGACAAGTTATTAGTTTCTTAAAATCAAAAAATACCATGATTCGTCATGATGGTTATGAAGAAAGTAATCTAATGGAAGATATAGAAAATGAAAAAAATATACAATTATCATTTGATGATATTTTGAATATTACACATGAGGAAAAGGAGTGGGGTAGTATCTTACTATTAGAATATGAAAAAGATAGTAAACGACAAAAATATCAATATTCAATTGCCCAAGATTGGGTAAAATATCCAGTTAAAGAGCCTACAAAGTATATGAAAGTGGATTGGGAACCTTTTGTGCAATATATTAAAGACAGGCAAAAATTTACAAAGTAAAATTGGGAAAAATTTATGCTGTAGGTGTAGGACCAGGTTCGCCAAAATATATTACTGAAATTGTAAGAGAAGTGATACAGAATTGTGATATAGTAATTGGTTACAAATACACATTAAAAACAATTGAAGATTTGCTTGTAGGTAAGGAAATTTATGAGATTACTATGAACAATCAAGAGGAATCATATCAAAAAGTTCTTCTAAAATTGGGTAATCGTTCTTTAGTTATTCCATTTACCGGTGATGTTAATTTTTCAGAATCTGAAGTTGTAGACAGATTAATTGAGATTTTTGGTGAGGTAGAAATAATTTCAGGAATAAGTTCAATTCAAGTTGCTGCATCAAAAGCAAGAGTGCCACTTGATAAATCTAAAGTAATTACAATGCATGTAACAACTTCAATTGAAGAAAAGAAATTAGAATTACAAAAAGCATTGATTGATGGATATAGTGTAATTTTAGTTCCAAGACCGTGGCCTAAACAACCTGACAAGCATTTTATGCCATCAGAGATTGCAATATATCTAAAAAACAATGGTTTTGATACAGCAGGTATGAAGGTTCATGTTTTTGAAGCATTAACCACTGAAAACGAGACTAGTTTTGTTGGAACTGTAAAAGATTTGGAAGGGAAGGAATTTTCTGATTTGTCTGTAATGGTTTTCAATCAATCTATTTTGGATTCATATATGAATTACAAATGGCAATGGAAAAACTAGTTACCCAAGTTTTGTCCTTGTCCAAGATTCACATTACCTGTGATGTTCGGAAATACATAGGCCACAATTTTCATCCATTGATAATCTGGATCATACAATCTGTAAAATCCTGCCTCATCTAATGTACGTCTTGATTGACCTGGTAATATTTCACTAGTTGAGATTCTGCCATCAGCAGTAAATTGATTATAACGATCACCATAGTTTTCTTTTCCACTGAGAATGTTATGTAACACTACATCATCATTTACAATAGTGATTGTTGTTCCTGATTCAATTGAAATTCTATCTTGTGAAAAATATCTGAATCTTAATGAATCGGTAGAACTTTGAGTTTCTATTGCTTGTTGTCTAGATGCTGCAAGATCAATGTATGTACCTATACTTTGAGTTGATGAACCTTTACCAATATGGATTGTAAGTTTTTCATCTGTTTTAGATTCTGTTGATGTGACCTTAATTTTTGAGAGTTCGGAGAGTTTTACTGTGTAGATTATTTTGTAATCATTATCATCAATTGTTATTCTTCCTGTAAATCCATAAACTGAGGCATTTTTACTTTCTTCAATAGTCTTCCAAAAAATCTAATAGATGCTTCATCGCCAGTGTCACTCTCAACAATTCCATTAATTCTGATGTATTTGCCTTCACGTAGTGTTGTTGCCTCTAACTTAATGACTAAAAAATTTTCATCATCTAAAGTAATGAATCCATCCCCAATTGAAGATTTAACACTGCTTCCAGTTTGTTTTGTGTAGATAATGCTAGATCAATTTCTGAAATTTTTATCGTATCTTCTGTTACCGCATATCCAGATCCTTCCAAAGTAAAAGCCTGTTTGAAGAAATTATTGCAAAAGAATCACTAAAAGCAAATCCTGAAAGAACAACTAACACTAAAAGAGTACTGCAATAATGGTATTCATATTAGATTTTACATCTAATTTGGTTTATAATTTACTACTAAATTATTTTAGATTGATTAGGCAAATCCGTAGGTTTTTCTTGGAATTAAAAACTAGGTAGGTCAATACCCTCTTCTTGAACTAGTTTTATCGTGTAATCTTCCAAATATCCTCCTACCAAAAGGAGTCCTATTACTATTCCAATTTCTATAGCCGTCGGTTTGAGAAATGGAATTAGGTTAGTTTTTTTAGATATTGCTCTGATCAACATGAAACTTCTAGATGTTGCTATAGAGTATGCAGTAAGTTCCATAATTCCAAATGGTGAAAGAAAGAGAATTGCAAGTGGAGGAACTTTTGCTAATTCTGGTGTAATTGAAACTATTGCTGAAAAAGCAAATCCAGTCGACCAAGCTGAAAATAATCCCCATGCAACTCCAAATCCTGGAATAAACATTGGCAATGATATGGATGAGTTATGAAGGAAAATTCCTACTGCATCAATATCTTTAACTAATTTTTCAAATTCAGACATGAATGTATGTGCTTCTTCTTCACTAACTTGAGACATTGACCCGATTTGATAAGTTGCTGAAAATAATCCCATAAATACGAAAAATGTAATTATCCTAATCTTAGACATGTTATCTTTTACTAGAAACAATATTTGAGGGTTGGGTATAGGCGCAGATTTAATTAAACCAAAAAGTATTCTTTGATGATGAAAAAGGAGCTAACTATTGCTTTGAATTATGCTTTGAATAAAGGGTTTCAAATTCATCCTGATGCATTCAAGTTTTTAGAGAATGTGGATGTAAAAAAACTAGAAAAAATAATTAAAGAAATTGTTCGTGAGAAAACAAAACAAAAATTGTTTCAAATTAATCAAGATGACTTGGAAGTTTATTTAGGAATTAAAGAGGACCAAACTTTACAAAATGATCACAAGATAATCTTTGATCCGACTTTGAAAATTACTACTGGTGAGGGAGTAAAAGGGTATAATGCTCTTTTTTCAAGTCGTTTTAACAAACTAAAACGAATAATCTCCGATAGACCCGAATCAAAAATGTTAAAGTCAATTGCTTCTGTCAAGACTATAAAATCTGATAATGACATGTATGTTTGTGGTCTCGTCACCACTAGAAGTACCGAGAGAAATATAACAAAATTAGTCTTAGAAGATCCTTCAGGTTCATTTGAAGGAATTGTTTTTGATGCTGAATTACAAAAAATAGCAGGCTCGTTACTTAGTGATCAATTCATCATGGCACGAATAGGTTTTGGAAAAAATGCAGGTTTTATTATAAAAGATTTGATTTTGCCTGATATTCCTGATCAAGCCTCAAATAGGTCTGAAACTGAAACATATGCAGTTTTTCTTTCAGATCTGCATATTGGTAGTAAGTACTTCATGGAAGAGGAATTTACCGAATTTGTATCATGGCTATCTAGTCCAGATCCAATAGCAAGGAAAATTCGTTTTGTGTTAATTTGTGGGGATTTAGTAGATGGTGTTGGAATCTATCCAAATCAAGACAAAGAATTAGTATGTCAAACCATCGAAGAGCAGTTAAAAAAGGTTGAAGGCTTTCTCAGTAAAATTCCTAATTACATCAAAATATTCATTATACCAGGAAATCATGATCCTGGACGCAGGGCATTACCACAGCCTGCCATTCCAAAAAAATACAATTCTAAATTATGGGAAAAAGAGAATGTGTTTATGATTGGAAATCCAGCTATTGTTTCTTTGAATGGGGTAAAGGTAATGATGTTTCATGGTCAAAGTATTGATGATATTGTAAAAACTACGCCAGGTCTAAGTTATGATAAACCTACAAATGTAATGAAGCATCTTCTTAGAGCAAGACACCTTAGTCCAATTTATGGTAGCCAAACTCCAATTGCGCCTGAAATGGAAGATTTGATGGTAATTGATGAGATTCCAGACATTTTCCATGTTGGTCATGTCCACAGAGCAGAATTAGACATGTACAAAGGAATTCTTTTGTTAAATTCTGGTTCTTGGCAAAAACAGACCCCATTTCAAGCCAGTGTTGGAATGACTCCTAATCCAGGGATAGCACTTATGGTAAATTTGAAGACTTTCAAAGTTTATCATGAAAATTATAATTCTAATAAATTAAATAATATCCTTAAAAGTTAGATCGTCTTTGAAGGTTTTTTTTATCATTTCAGGTGAGATTTCAAGTTTGTATTTTTTTGTCCTTCCATGTATTCCTTGATGAATTAGTCTTCCAGTAATCATTCCAGATAATTCGATTTCACTAAGCATTTGAGTAATTCGTCTTTGTGTCAATTCATCTCGTCCTACTGCTTTGCACAATCCTTTGTAAGACGAATAAATCTCTCCTGTAGATGAGCCTCCTGCCTTCATTATTGCAAGAATAACGAGTTTTTCATGGAGAGGATATGATTTTAGAGATGCTTCTTCTTTATTTTCTTCAATTTTTAGAGATGCTTCTTTTACATGATCTTGTGTAACCTTGTCTGATTGTTGTCTTTCGGCAATTTCTCCTGCAACACGAATTAGATCAATTGCCCTCCTAGCATCACCATGTTCAGCAGCAGCCAAGGCTGCACATAGATTCAAAGCAGACTCTTCCACTGAATTGGGAATAAATGCCTCTTTGATTCGTTCCTCTAGTATTTTTTTTATTTGTTCTACATTATAATTTGTAAAAACTACTTCTTCTTCGCCTAGGCTACTAATTACTCTGGGATCAAGTTTTTCTTTAAATGTAAGATCATTTGAAATCCCTACCAAAGTCAATGAACCTTGTTTTAGACGCTCATTTGCTCTAGTTAGTTGGTATAAGATGTCTTTGCCTGTTTTTGATATTAATTGTGCAAGATAGTCAATTTCATCAATAACAAAAATTGCATTTATTTTAGATTCATCTATACTGGTCAAGATTCGTTTGAAGACTTCACTGATTGCTAGGCCTGTACCAGGTAATTCTTTATCAGTTAAACCTAATTGTCTTCCAAAACTTACCAATAATCCATAGAGGGTTGTTTCTTCTTTAGAGTTTGAATAAACTAGTTTAATTGGGAAGTTTGATTTTTCCACCCTATCTTGAATTTTATTAATTACTTTTTTAACTACAAGTGTTTTTCCAGTTCCTGGTTTACCATATACTAGTAAATTTGATGGTCTTGAATGTTTAAGGATAGGTAGTAGTGATTGTGTTACTTGTTCCTGTTCAGAAGTTCTATGTTGAATAATATCTGGAATGTATGTAAAATGAAGAATATCTCTGTTTTTAATTATTGACTTACCAGATTCAGCTGCATCAAGTAATCTATCAATTGGGTCAGACATACTCACACACCTGTGTTTCTACTCAATAGTAACATAATGATATTTGAATTTAGAGAGTAAAGAAGAGAATAGTTATTCTAGTTTAGTTTATAATTAATTATTTTTAGTTAGATTCTATATTTTTAATAAAAAAATTAAAGAAAAAGATAGAGTGGAAAAGTAGGTGTGTGGGTTGAGTTTAAACCAAACCTATTGTTAACAAATTGTTAATTTCCCATTAAGAAAACCCCAGAAAAGGTTATTTTGACCCTCTTATTTCCTGTCCAGGCGTTAAGATTAATGTTAACAATGTGAATATCCTAAAACAAACCCCCTTGTTTCTACTCCAGGCATAACTTGGGGGTAATAACAAATTAAAATTATTGATATTGTTAATAACAAAAAACACTCTAGGCATGGCCTAGGCAGTCAATGTTAACAAACCTCTTAGTTAACAAAGATTCTGGGATCAATTGAATTGTTAACATTTGATCCTCATAGATCTTAAAGATGGCTAAAAAACGTATTCGAATTGGTATGGAGGACGCTGATGGAGCACGATATGACATTAAATTAGAGGGTAATGTTACTCGAGAAAAGGTTCTAAAAATATTTGAAATGATGGATTTAATGAATATAGAAGAACAAGAGACCATTAATATGGATTCGATAGGCTCAAAAATATGGCATATTGTAGACAAATTCTTTCCAATAGGAAAGTTCACATCTACAAACATACTTGAAAAATATGAAGATGAATATAATGAGCCTGTTAAACTAAGTATAATCTCTACATATTTATCCAGATTCTCTACTAAAAGTAAAATTGATAGGATTAGAACTGGTCGTGAATGGACGTATCAAACTCTAAAACTTGGTCAAAAACAACAAATCAAATAATTGTAATTTTTCGTACTATAAGACGATCCTTACCTAAGATTACTTTTACATATTCTCCCTTCTGAATATCCATGTATTTTCGAAACTGTTTTGGAATAGAAATTGTTCCTGCAGATGTGATTTTTACTAAAACCTCATTTTCTTGTACTGACATAATACTATTATAATTTAATAATATATATAATTTAATATTTTTATGTTTTTATAAAATATAATAAAAATTACCTTTTCTGACCTGTTTTTAGTAAAATAAACAAAATTAATCTTGTGAAACTAACAAAAATTTATTATGCAGTTATAGAATTAGATTGTATTATTTCTATCTTTTCTTTTCCTTTTTTTGTAATTGAATAGGTATATGGTTTTGTATTAGTATTTCTTTGGACATATCCATCTTCAAATAATTTCTTCATTAACCTTGAAGTGTGCTCTCTACTTCGTTTTAATGTGATTTGTATGTCACGTGACGTCATAACTTTATCTGTGATTAAATGCAATACATAATCTACTGCATTATTGTGATCCAAATTAGGCATGCGACCAATAGAAACAGGCTCCTCTTTATTTATAATTTCTGTCTTTATTAGAGGCTCAACAGGTTTTTCTATAACTTGTGGATTTTTAGCTAATTTCTCTAAGAACTGCTTTAATTCTAGATCAGAATCTTCAGTTTTTTGTTCAAAACCTTGCATCTCCATTGCATCTAGGCGTATTTTCATATCAATTAACTGTCTTTCATAGTATTCTAAACGTTCTAACTGTGATGAATCTATCATCTCACTCTTAGTTTTGATGAATGGACGTATTTTGTAGTAGCTATACAAGCCTACCAAACCTATAACAAACGAAACTATTACACCTAGAATTACTTCTGGTTCAGGAATTTCTATTAACATCACAAAAATTATTCCTATGTTGTGATTTATCATGATTGAACAATATTATTTCACACTTTAGATTAACAAAGACACACTTCACATCACAAAAAAATCAATCATATTATGCAACTCTAAACGATAATATCACACATTACATGTCTGACGTATCAATCTATCAATCACATCAATGACCTTATCTTCTCTTTCAGGTAATATATCACTCTCATTTATCACACGTATCTGTTCAGAAAGCTTTGATATCACATTAATATCATCAGGTAAAAGTATGCCTAAACCACGTAAAAGTATGATTGAATAGAATAACGCTATTAATTTGTCTCTAGACTGGCCAACTTGTCTGTAGTACGCACCTTTAGTAATAGTAAATTTGGAGTTTAGAAGATCTTTCTGATTTAAAATAATTTCAATTTGTCGTTCAGTAAATAATGATTTTTTGATAATTTGACGAATAATATTATTAAAATTAGATTGTTCAAACTCTATCATAGCTATACAAATATGTATACCTCACTACAATTAAACTTTAAAGAGTCATCTACAAACCCCTGTTATGACTGGAAATAAAGTTGAATCATTTCTAAAATCTGAACTAAAAAAGAAAAATGCATTATTGTTTGTACTAATTGATTCTGAAATCTCAAAGTTAGAATCTTCACGAAAACTTGCTCAAGATGTTGAAAAGATAGGCGTATCTGCAATACTAATAGGTGGTTCATCCGCAACGGATCAAATTGAAATGGCTGAGGTAGTCAAAGGTATTAAAAAAGGTATTAAAATACCCATTATCCTCTTTCCTGGAAACGTCACTGGAGTAGTGCCTGATGCAGATGCAATTCTTTTTAGTTCATTAATGAATTCAGAAAATCCATATTTTATCACTCAGGCACAAGCATTAGGAGCACCAAGTGTTCTCAAATTTGGGTTAGAACCACTACCAACAGCATATTTGGTTATTGGAGATGGAACTTCCGCATGGTTTGTAGGTTCTGCAAGAGGAATTCCATTTGAAAAACCAAAAATCGCTGCAGCATATGCACTTGCAGCACAATTCCTTGGAATGAGATTCGTCTACTTGGAAGCAGGTTCAGGAGCAAAATTTAGTGTTACACCAGAGATGGTTAAAACAGTAAGAAAAGTCTTTAATGGATTCTTGATAGTGGGTGGCGGAATTAGAGATATTAAAACTGCAACAGAACTAGTCAAAGCAGGAGCCGACGCCCTAGTTATTGGAACCTTTCTAGAGAAAGGTGGAAGTGTTAAGAAACTAGCAGAAATAGCAAAAGCAATTCAAAGAAGCAAGTAATAGGATTCTATTATGTCTAAAAATGACGCTATTTCTCGTATTAGTGGTATTAAGATGCCAGATTATTACCTTAATTATTATTCTAATCTTTCAAAAGATACCTATACTATTTTTGAGCATGCAGCTTTGGCAAAATCCAGCCTAGTAGATTCTTCAGGAATAGTTGAGCCTAAAATTGCATTTGATTTAGCAGATCGAGTTGCTAAAATGCATGATATTGATATTGCTGAACCTTTACGAGAATTATTAAAAATCAACGGAAAAGAACTATCTGCATTAATTCTATCAAAAGAAATTGCATTAGGAAAGTATTCACTTACTGATGCCACTCTAGAACAAAAACTAGATTTGGCAGTTAGAGTAGGTCTAGCTATAGTTACAGAGGGAGTAACAATTGCTCCATTACAAGGAATTAGTGAAGTTAAGATAAAGAAAAACAAAGATGGTAGTGAATATCTTTCTGTATCTATTGCTGGACCAATGCGTTCAGCGGGAGGAACCGAATCAGCAGTAACAATACTAATTGCTGATCATGTGAGAAAAGCAGTCGGCTTGTCAAAATATCAGGCAAATTGTTTTGATGATGAAACTGGTCGATTTGTTGAAGAGCTTCGAATCTATGAGAGAGAAGCAAGTAGTTTCCAATTTCATATTTTAGATGAAGATATTGAACATGTTATATCAAATCTACCTGTGGAGTTAGACGGTGTAGATACAGATCCTTTTGAAGTTGTAAATCACAAAGGAATGACTCGTATTAAAACAAACAGAGTTAGAGGGGGTGCATTAAGAGTTCTAAATGATGGATTAATTGGAAGATCTAAAAAACTACTCAAAAGAATCGAACTGTACAAATTAGATGGTTGGGAGTGGCTTGGTGATCTAAAAGGAGCAGTTCAAACAGGAGATAATCAAGAAGACGCAGCAGCCAAGAGAATGCGTGAAGTCATTACAGGAAGATCCGTCCTATCCATGCCTAACAAACTTGGTGGCTTTCGTTTAAGATATGGTAGAGCTTGTAATACAGGATTTGCAGCTGTAGGAATTAATCCTATAATTGCTGAGATCTTGGATCATACCATTGCTGTTGGCACTCAAGTCAAAATTGATATTCCGGGTAAAGGTGCAACTGTAGCTTTTGTCGATTCTATTGATACGCCAATTGTTAGACTAAAAAATGGTAATGTTGTAAAAATAAAAGATGTAAAACATGGAATTGAAATTAAAGGTGAAATTGAAAAAATTCTTCATTTAGGTGACATCCTAATCTCATTTGGGGATTTCTTAGAAAATAATGCTCAACTTGTACCTACTGGGTATGTCGAAGAATTTTGGATTGAAGAATTAAAAGAAAAATTAACAAAATATGCTCCAGACGATGAATTTCTAATCCAATTTCTAACCAAAATTCCTACTTTAGATGAAGCATTGAAACTATCGTTAGATTTTCAAATACCATTACATCCACAATACCTGTATTATTGGGATCAAATATCACCTGAAGAACTCTCAAAAATCCTACATCCAAACAAAATCAATGAAAACTCCATAGAATATTCTATAAAAATAAAAAACATTCTTGAAAAACTCGGTGTACCACACAAGATTAATAACAACCACATAATTCTTGAAGAAGAAGAAACAAGAATTTTCTATAATCTGCTATTTAGACAAGAACCACAAATTAATGATTCATCTATACCAAAAATTCTCTCAAAATCATCTGGAATTCAAATTAAAAATAAATTCTCAACTTCAATTGGAGTTAGAATAGGAAGACCTGAAAAAGCAGCTCCTAGGCAAATGAAACCACCAACACATGTCCTATTTCCAATTAATGATAAAGGAGGTCCAACTAGAGATCTCTTAAAAGCCTCAAGACAAGATAATTTTTTCACTAACATTTTCAATAGACATTGCAATGAATGTGATGAACCATCAATTGGAATAAAATGCTCAAAATGTGGCACTAAGACATCAATAATTTATCGCTGTAGTAATTGTCGGGATAAACTTGATAATCCATACTGTGAAAAGTGTAAACGAAAAGCATCATTACATTCTCATCAAGCGTTTCCATTAAAAGCAAAATTGTTGATAGCACAAGAAAAAATGGGTTTACGCGCACAAGAACCATTCAAAGGAGTCAAGGAATTAATTAATCAAGATAGAATTGCAGAACCACTGGAAAAAGGCTTAGTTCGTCAAAATTTTGGTCTTACGGTATTTAAAGATGGAACTGTACGTTTTGACGCAACAAACTCTCCTCTTACTCAATTCAAACCATCATGGATTGGAACGTCTATTGAAAAACTAAACAGTCTTGGGTATACTCATGATATTGATGGAAAACCACTAACAAACCCAGATCAGATAGTTGAACTTCGAATGCAAGATGTTATTATTCCGAACGAGAGTGGAAGATATCTTGTATCTACCTGCAAATACATTGATACTATCTTAGAGAAATTTTATGAAAAATCAATTTTCTATAATGTTAAAAATACAGACGAATTAGTTGGTCATCTAATAATTGGATTAGCACCTCACACATCTGTAGGTATTGTTGGAAGAATAATTGGCTATACTGAAACACATGTTTGTTTTGCTACTCCGAATTGGCATTCTGCTAAAAGAAGAGATGCCGATGGAGATGCTGATTCCATTATGCTCTTGATGGACAGTCTTCTAAATTTTTCAAGACAATTTCTTTCTGACAGAATTGGTGGATTAATGGATGCACCATTATTGATTCAACCACTTGTATTACCACATGAATCACAACCACAAGCACACAATCTAGAAGTCGTTAAATTTTTGCCACTTGAATTCTTTAAATCAACAATTCAACAAAACAAAGCCTCAGACGTTACGTGTGTAGATATTATCAAATCACGCCTTGAAACAGAAAGACAATTTTTTGGATATTACTTTACACACTCTACAACTTCTCTTACTACATCAAAATCACGTAGTGCATATTCTACACTTGGTTCCATGCTTGATAAATTTGATATGCAAATTAGAAATGCCGAACTAATTGATGCAGTAAATACATCAGAAATTGTTTCCAATGTGATCTCCACCCACCTAATTCCTGATATTATGGGAAATCTCCGTGCTTATGCTAGACAAAACTTCCGATGTACTGGTTGTGGAAAATCATATCGCAGGATGCCGTTGATCCAAACTTGTATCTGTGGTCATAACTTAATTCCAACTATAACTAGAGGCTCTGTCGAAAAATATCTTAAACTTGCAAAGAGATTAGTTGAAAAATATGATGTTGGTGCATACCAAAGAGGACGAATCTATACACTGTCTGATGAAATCGATTTAGTTTTTGGAAAGAATAAAGACGATCAATCACTATTAACAGATTATACTTAGAATCTTATCTTAACTTGACGTATTCATATGCCCCAAGTTTATTATCAAAACAATAATGAACTTTTTGATAATTCTTTCTGAAATCTTTTACTTTTGCAAGAATTTTCTTAGGATCCCTTTTCTTAATTACGACCTCTTTGATATACAATGCAATCTCTTTCATCTCATTTTGTTTCATACCCAGCCTTGTAATTTCAGAAACTCCCAATCTTATTCCTCCTGGATGAAAATAATTACGACCTGCTTTAATATCACCTGGAATAAGTTGCCTATTGACAATGATGTTAGCTTTTTCTAAATCTGCCTCAACTTTTCCACCATCAGAATAATCTAGAACATTTACAGCGATTTGATGTGACTCTGTAAATCCCCTCCTCTCCCCCAATACTTTGAAACCCGCATCATTAAGAGATTCAGCAAACACTTTTGCATTTTTTATAATTTGACTAGCATAATCCTTTCCAAATTCTAATGCTTCTGCAAAAGCTACTGCTTTTCCTGCCATATGATGAATATGATGACTACTAGTTAATCCCGGAAATATTGCTTTCTTTATTACATCTTCATGTTTTTCAGAACCCAAAACAAGTCCACCTTGAGGTCCAAACAGAGTTTTATGAGTACTCATCGTCATAGTATCTGCACCTTCACGTAATGGATCCTGAAATTTTCCACCAGCAATCAACCCTGCTACATGTGCTGCATCATAATTGATATGCATACCAAAACTCTTTAGAAAATCTGCCAACTCTTTGACAGGATGTGGAAACAAAAACAACGATCCACCAAACATTGCCATCTTTGGTAGACGACCTATTTTCTTTAGCTCTTCTACTTTTTGTTTGGTCTTATCAACATCAATTGTCATCTCTTCAGCATCAAATGGGTAAAACTCAATTTCCAATCCATGAACTAATCCCGCAGTTCCTGAATGCTCCTTCTTGCCATGAGAAATATGACCTCCCGCAGGAATTGAAGGTGCTAACATCACATCACCTGGATTTGTAAAAGCAGAATATACTGCAAGATTGGCAACTACACCAGAAATAGGTCTTACATCTGCAAATTTGGCCTTATACAACTTCTTTGCAAGCTTCATACATTCAAACTCAACATCATCAATGTACACACATCCTGCATAGACTCTCTCACCAGGCCAACCCTCAGCATATCTATTACCAAAATCTGATACTATTGCCTCTCTGACTGCTGGACTTGGTATGTTTTCACTTGCAATTAACGGAATAGAATTTTCAAACCATTTATGATGTTCTTTTAACTTTGAGAAAATTTTATTATAAGACTCTTTATTTGATGACTTGACCATGTTTTGCGAATTGATTTTCCCAATTTAAAAACACCGATTTTAGACTATTTTATTCATGATTTTTTGATCTGCAACGTATAAAAGGGGAGTCGGAGATTTTTCCATCTATGGGCATGCAAGCAACTTCTAAAGGTACTATGCCAGTTGTATTGTTAAAGGAAGGCGGCTCTGAAACCAAAGGACGAGACGCACAAAAAAATAACATTGCAGCAGCTAAAATAATTGCTGAAATTGTTCATACTAGCCTTGGTCCAAGAGGTATGGATAAAATGCTAGTTGACTCCTTAGGAGATGTTACTATTACCAATGATGGTGCAACCATTCTCAAAGAAATTGATGTACAACACCCAGCAGCAAAAATGCTGGTTGAAATATCAAAGACTACTGATAATGAAGTAGGGGATGGTACCACATCGGCTGTCATTCTAGCTGGCGCTCTTCTGGAGAACGCTGAATCACTTTTAGATCAAAATGTTCACCCAACAATTATAGTTGATGGATATAGAAAGGCAGCTAAAAAGGCAAAACAATTCCTTCAAGAAATTGCTGAGACCGTAACTGCAAATGATAAAACAATTCTTAATAAAATTGCAAAAACATCTATGCAAACAAAACTAGTAAGAAAAGACTCTGATCAATTAGCAGATATTATTGTGAAAGCAGTTCTTGCAGTTGCTGAAAAAGAAGGTGAAAAATATAATGTTGACATTGATGATATTAAAGTAGAAAAAAAAGCCGGTGGTTCCATTAAAGATTCCGTTATTATTCAAGGTATTGTACTTGACAAAGAAATTGTTCATGGTGGAATGCCAAGAAAAATTACTGATGCAAAAATAGCCTTAATTAACAAAGCTCTTGAAATTAGTAAAACTGAAACTGATGCTAAAATCAACATCTCAAACCCACAACAATTGAAATCATTCCTTGATGAGGAAAATAGAATGCTGAAGAATATGGTAGATAAAGTAATTGGTTCTGGAGCTAATGTAGTGTTATGTCAAAAAGGAATTGATGATATGGCTCAACATTATCTTGCAAAAGCAGGAATCATTGCAGTCAGAAGAATTAAAGAAAGTGATCTTACAAAACTCGCAAAAGCAACTGGTGCTAGAATTGTAAATAATCTAGATGATATATTTGAAAAAGATCTAGGTGATGCCCAATTAGTAGAAGAAAGAAAAATTGAAGAAGACAAATGGGTATTCATTGAAGGTTGTAAACATCCAAAATCTGTTACCTTACTTCTTCGTGGCGGCTCTCAAAGAGTAGTTGATGAAGTTGAACGCTCAGTCCATGATTCACTTATGGTAGTAAAAGACGTAATTGAAAAACCAGAAATTGTTGCAGGAGGCGGGGCACCTGAAACTTATGCTGCAACTAAAATAAGAAGTTGGGCAAAATCACTAGAAGGTAGAGAACAACTGGCTGCTGAAAAATTTGCAGACTCTCTAGAATCAATTCCTTTAACACTTTCAGAAAATGCTGGAATGGATCCAATTGATACACTTACCGTTCTTCGTTCTAGACAAATGAAAGGAGAAAAATGGACAGGAATTGATGTTATGAAAGGTAAAATTGCAAATATGAAGTCAAGTGATATCATTGAACCATTAGCAGTTAAACTTCAAATTGTTTCTGCAGCTGCAGAGGCAGCTTGTATGATTCTTAGAATTGATGATGTTATTGCCACACAAAAATCTGCAGGACCACCACCTGGAGCAGAAGGTGGTATGCCTGGAATGGGCGGAATGGGTGGTATGCCTGGAATGGGCGGAATGGGTGGTATGCCTGATATGGGCGGAATGATGTAAATCATTTTGATAACAAATTATTTTTCAAAAGTTTATTTGATAATCTCATTTACGAACCACATTGAATAAAACCACATCCAAAATGCTTACAGGATTTAAGTATGTCTATCTAATAGCATTTTTTGCATTACTTTCAGGATTTTTTCATCCACTAATCACTAACACAAGTTTTGATAGTGTAGTAATCGGAGTTATAGTATTATTCGTGGGCCTTGCAGGTGGTGTTTTGCTTTACAAATCTGCCTTTTCTGAGAAAAGACGTGTAATATTTCTTGGTGGAGGTTTTGCTCTAATATCTATCTCATTATTCTATATCTTTCAGATTACTGGAAGAGTTTAGATATCAAAATATAGATAAAATTCATGTGGATGAGGTCTAATTGAAATTTCACGCTGATCCCTTTTACCTAACTCTATCATTTTATCAATTACATCATTTGTATAAATTGGGCTGAGGAATTTTCTGTCACTTTCTAATTCATCTAGTGCTTCACCAAGACTCTTTGGTAGAACTCCTATTCCTCGTTTGGCCCTATCTGATTTTGTCATTTTGAAAATATCATCACGAACTTGATCACCCGGATCTATCTTTTTCTTTACTCCGTCCATCCCAGCTGCAGTAACGGCAGCAAATACAAGATATGGATTTGATGAAGGATCAGGAGCTCTAAATTCAAGTCTTTTAAGACTGGCATAATTTTTTCCTTTCATATGTTGTGGCACTCTTACTATTGCAGATCTGTTACCTGCACTCCATGCAATATAAGCTGGTGCTTCATAACCGGGAACAAGTCTATGATATGAGTTAGTAGTAGGATTACAAATTGCAGATAATGCTTTTGCATGATTGATAATTCCACCACAAAAATATTTTGCAGTTTGACTCAACTCATCTGCATCATCAAGATCATAGAACACATTTTCCTTTCCTTTCCATAAACTTACATTGACATGCATACCAGACCCTGCATCCATTGCAATAGGTTTTGGCATCATAGTTGCAACCTTTCCGTATTTTTGTGCTACATTTTTTATTACATATTTGTAAGATTGGGCAGCGTCTGCGGCATTTGTCATATAATCATATTTAATATCAATTTCACATTGTCCTGCAGTAGCAACTTCATGATGATGATTATCACATAATATGCCAAAATCATTATTCAATATGTTTACACATTCATTTCTAAATGGAGTCAGAGTATCTGAAGGAGTACTTGGATAGTATCCCTCTTGAAGACCCATAGGATATCCTGTTCCTTCGTTATTCCATGGAGCTTCTTTTGATTCAATTGAATAGGACTGACCTTTGTATGGAGTTAAAACATCCCAATGTACTCTATCAAAAACAAAAAATTCTACTTCCGGACCCCAAGCACTGTAATCAAATCCTTGAGATTTTACATATTCTTCTGCTTTTTGTGATATTCCTCTTGGATCTCTAGATAGTCTCCCCCTATCTCCACCCCAATAGATATCACATAGTAATCTCGCAGTCTTATTTTCAGTCATCCATGGAATAATGGCAAAAGTATTAGGATCTGGTTTTAAAATAAGATCTGAATCATTAACATTAGTAAAACCAATTATGGATGAACCATCTAATTTTGGCAGCCCATCTCTCATTTGTTCAGGTGTAAAGGTGATTGCTGAGATTGTAGTATGATGAAAACGACCAGTGAGACCAGTAAATTGTAGATCTATAAACTGAATTCCCTCATGTTGAATTCTGGCAAAAACTTCATCTGGCGAATATGTTACTTGGATTGCTTTTCCTTGACTAACTTTATAGGGCAATTTTATGCTTCAATCAAACACAAATACATCCGAGATTTAAGGATTAGGTAAGAAATGTCAGAAACAAATGAAATCGATCTCAACAAATTACATCATGTAGTCCTACGAGAAACTGAAAGTGATTCAATTCAAGAAATCAATCCTGATTTTTATAGAAATCTTTCAGACTTTATTGGTGACTTGAAAAAACAAGAATTTGATGGAGTAGAAAGTAAATTCAAAGAAGCCATAATTGATACAGCTACAGAACTAACATCACTTTTAATCAACATTAGACTTGGCAAAATTTCCAAATCAGATAATATAGATTTTAAAAATCTTTTAGACGAAGAAAAATTTATCCTTGATGCAGAAGAGGAACAAAGAGAACGAACTGAAATGATTCTCTCTGCAACAATTAATGGAAAATCAAAATTCCTTGAATCCATTTCTCAAAATCATAAAACCAAGACTGTTGTTATTAGATTTCTTCAAGAAGTAGATGAAATTATAGGCGCTGATTTAGAAAAATATGGACCTTTCAAAACAGAAGATATCGCAACAATACCATATGAAAATGCTCAGGCATTAATTGCTAAAAATATCGCAACTAAAGTTCGCTGGGAAGATTAGATAGAAATTACACCTCTAATTATTTTCATTTATGACACATACAGGAGTTGATGTTGTTGATTTTCTCTTTTATACAATTTATCCAGTAATTGGTATCTTTACAGTAGAAGCAATTAGTAGAGTCACTAAAGCTCCAAAATGGATTAAACTCTGGATACAAGCTGCAGTATCAATAGGATTTGGAATTTATTATTGGTTTGTATTACCTGCACCTCAGAATTTTCCGTTAACGGCAATGGTGATGTTTGCACTTGCTTTAGCACTAATTTATCAAGGAAGACGTGCAAAAATATCTCCTGATAAAAGTCCCTATTAGATTCTTATCTAATCTTTGAATCTTCGAAATATCCGTTTGAACACATTTTGTTTATTTGGTCCTCCATCTCTAATTACTTTTTTCTCCCCAAATCTACGAGCTCTGATCTGAGTTAACTTCACACACCTATGTTCTTCTGGAAGTCTATGTTCAGCACAAAATGGATCCTTACAATAATTACACTGGAAAGGCATATCTGCCATATCTCCACAATAAGCACACTTTTCAGGTTTCATAATCATTCTATAGTTTTTCTTCTAATAAACTTGTTATCATTTGATTTAAAATTTAATTTTTCAAAAAATTTAAGTAAACGTTTTTACGATGTTGAACTTAAAAATAATTAAGTGAATTTTAATGATTAAAAACAAGGTAGCAATCATAACTGGAGCAAGTAGCGGAATAGGTTTTGCTACAGCATTAGCACTTTCAAAAGCAGGAGCAAAAGTTGCAATAGGTGCACGACGAACTGATATGCTTTCTGAATTAGAAAAAAAGATTAAAGAAAATGGTGGAGAAGTTTATTCCCAAAAATTAGATGTTACTAAGAAAAACGAATGTAGTTCTTTTGTTGATAATGTTTTGAAAAAATGGGGTACAGTGGACATTCTAGTAAATAACGCTGGATTAATGCCTCTAAGTTTTTTCAAAAATTTAAAGATTGATGAATGGGATCAAATGATAGATGTCAACATTAAAGGAGTACTATATTGTACTGGAGCAGTAGTTACACATATGCTTGAAAACAAGTCAGGTCATATAATCAATATCTCATCAGTTGCTGGAAGAATAGTTTTTCCTGCAGGTAGTGTTTATTGTGCAACAAAACACGCAATTACTGCCTTTAGTGAGGGACTAAGACAAGAACTCAGTGTAAGAAAAAATATTCGTGTTACATGTATTGAACCAGGAGTAGTTGCAACAGAACTAACAAACACGATTACCGATGAATCATTACAAGGATTTGTTGAAAATGCTAAAAAAATGGAATCTTTACAAGCTGAAGACATTGCAAATGCTATTGTTTATGCTGTAGAATCACCAAATCATGTCAATGTCAATGAAATTCTGATTAGACCTACTACTCAAGATCGTTAAATTGTCTAACATTCCTCATGTGTTAATTCTTGGTGGGGGTTTTGGAGGATTATCTGCCGCAAATGAGATTAGAAATAATCTTTCATCATCACAAATTAAGATTACAGTTGTTGACAAAAAAGATTGGTTCATGGTAGGCTTTGTTAAACTTTGGATTATTAAAGGAACACGAACATTTGAAAATTCAATAGGTTTACTAAATGAACTTACAAAAAAAGAAATTAATTTTCTAAAGGAGGAGGTTCTACAAATTGATCTTCAAAATAAAAACATCAAAACTACAACTAAGATTTTACCATACGACTTTCTAATCATTGCAATGGGTGCAGTGTTAGCCCCTGAAAAAATTCTAGGACTATCAGAAAATGGAATGAATCTTTATGATCATAATCAGCTCATTGAAATTCATAATAAACTAAAAAAAATAAAATCTGGTAATATTGCCATATCAATTATGGGAATGCCTTACAAATGTCCCCCTGCCCCATTTGAGGCTAGTTTGTTGATTGATTCTATGCTAAGAGAAGAAGGAGTTAGAGACTCCGTACAAATTCATTTCTATAGTCCAGCGCCAATAACATTACCTGCAGCTGGTCCAGAAATCAGCCAACAAATTCTTAATTTGATAAACTCTGAGAACATTGTTTTTCATGATTCATGCAAAATAAAATCAGTAGAAAAAAATAAACTAATTTTTCAAAATGGAGAAGCTATTTTTGATTTACTTCTTGCTATACCTCCACATGTTGCACCTAAGGTAGTTTATGATTCAGGATTAGCAAAAGAAGGTGGATTTATTCCAATTAACAGAGATTGTAAAACACCATTTGAAAATGTATATGCAGTAGGTGATGTAACTACTTTGACAGTTACTGATACAATGACTGTTCCAAAAGCAGGAGTATTTGCTGAAGGAGAAGCAATAACAGTCGCACAAAATATCATATCAAAAATCCAATCTAAAAAAGAATCTTCTTTATTTGATGGAAAAGGTGGATGTTTTATTGAATCAGGAAGAGATACTGCATCACTAATTGAAGTAGATATGTTTTCAGAACCTAAACCATCAACAAAACTAACTGAATCTACAGCTGAACATCTTGATGAAAAGATACAATTTGAGAAAGAACGACTCTCAAAATGGTTATGATGAATCATCTTTTTTATTTTCTTTTGTAAGATGTTCTAAAATAGCTCTTACCTCAACACCCAAATTTTGAGAATCTTTTGCTAATTCTAATTTTTCAGGAATACTCCATTTAAAATCTTCATCTTCTATTCTTATTTTTTGAATACAATCAAGATGGTCCTGATCAGTTGCAGAAATCCTGTGACAAATATTGCAAATTTTCATTAATCATAGATACTAACCCGACGATTTAATAATTTCATTTTGTGCCTCTCACATGAGGGGTCGTAGTCTAGCTTGGTATGATACTAGTCTGGGGGACTAGTGGTCGCAGGTTCAATTCCTGCCGGCCCCACTACAATTTTAATATCTTTAGAATATCATCAAAACTTCTTCGTGTATGTTCTTGCTTGTATGTTCTTAAAACATTGATAATTTTTTGTTTTGGTGGAATTTTGTAAATTCTTTGAACTTTTTTGGCAATACCTGAACCGATAAAAATAGCTTGAGTGACTGATGTCACATTTGATACTCTTCTATTAACACTTGAACTTTCAAAATCAATTAAAGTTGATCTTGATTTTCCAACAATAACATGTTTTGAAATACTGCTTAATTCACCATGATCAAATCTCATCTGATCTAATCTGTAACAGTCTTCTAAAATGGTTCTAACTACAGATTTTAGTTTCTTAGAACTTCCGGTACCTTGTAGAGATTGTATCCAGTCTCCAATTTTATCCCCCTCAAGATATTCCATTACTAAGAAATTCTTACTTACATCATATAGTTTGGGTCCAACATTTACTGTATTTACTAACCTAAGTAATTTTGCCTCACTTCGCATTTCACTTCTTTGAGAATCTAATCTTCTAATCTTCAAGGCAATTACATCATTTCCTTTTTTTGCTAAGACTACTACTCCAACATACCCCTTTCCTAAAATTTGTAAACTGCCAATTGTAGTTTGTCCAACAAATGATATTGATTTTATTTTCAATTTTTCTAATTCAAAAATTCTTGATTGAAGTTGACGTGAACTGGCTTTTGGATAACCAAGAATTTTTGAATATGGTTCTTTTATGAATTTTTTAATTGAAATGAAAGATTGTGCCATCAGTTGAAATTAGATCCGAAATTGCCTCTTTAATTGATTTGCTTAAATTTTTGTTTCCAACAGAAACTCTGAATCCTTTCTTAAAATCATTTTGTAATCCTTTTGGGATGCCTGTTTGAAGATTATTTTTTAGTATTCCTGTCATAAATTTTACTACCTCACTATGCTTTCTCTTTTCAAGTGAGATGATTTTTTTATCATCACTAATCCACATTAATTCAGTTTTTGAAATGTTTTTTAAAATAAAACTATTGCAATCACTCTCTCTAAAAAATTCAGGACCACTTTTAGAATAATTTTTTGGAATTTTAGTTGATTCTAAAAGGAAAAAAAGATAGGCCTCATTTTGTTCGTCTGAATACGATTTACTGCGTAAAACATTGAAACCTCCCAATTCTAATTGAGTTACAAGTGAAGTAGTTGCTCTCTTAATTTGTCCCCAAATAATATCTGGACTTCTCATCTTGAAATTGAATTTCACTACAAGAACATTTTCCCAATTATTTTTTGATGATTTTAATTTTTTAGGTTTGAAGAATTGCAGTGTAGGGTTATTCTGAAATGCTCTGCAAGCAAGAATAAATTTTCCTATGTTCTCATCAGAAATCGCAGCTGCTAAGTTTCTATTACTATCAATAGGATCTACAATTATAATCGATGTTTCAAATACTTTTGATGTCTTTCCAATTATTTGATTTTGTTGAATTTTTGTAATTGATTTTATTACATTCTCAAAACTACCAAAATTTAAAATTAAAACTTCTGATACATATCCACTAAAACCTTGTTTTGCAATTTCTGCTCCATAAATTTTAGTTAACTTTAGGAATGTTTTGAGTATTCTTACTTCATTTCTCATTTTAGGAGTAAGCGCATTTTGCATATGCTTTGTATGAAATGGTGATCTATCTGCAGAACTTTTCCATTCTCCTAAATTTACATCATAACAAGGAACTACATTGATTTTAGTTTTCTTAATTCTAGCCTCAACATAAGGATGCTCAGAATATCTAATATAGGGATTATATTTTTTCATTGACTCAAAACCAACTTTTTTTGAAATCTCTGCAAATTTTTCATCAGTAATTGATTTTTTAAATTTAATAAAAATATCAACATCCGCTTCTTTTGATAACCAAGTATCTTTAGCATAGGATCCACCAAATTCCAATCCCACTATTTCAGGATAATTTCTAATTTGATTTTTAACTAAAGCAAAAGCTTCATCAGCAACTTGTTTTTTTGATTTTTCTATATTTTTAGATGGTATTACAGATTTTTCAATTTTAGAAATTATTTGTTTCATAATTCAGCCTTTATCTCCATTAAATCAGAATACATGGGACCTTTTGAACTAAGAACACTTTGTTTAAGTTTGAACCCTGTAATTTCTTGTGTTCCAAAATCAACCGATTTGAATTTATCCAACTCTTTACTAATATCTCCAATCTTGTTTTTAATTCTAAACACTGTGATATGAGGTTTAAATGGTTTATCGACAAAAAAACCTAATGGAGTTAATGCATTTTCTACTTTTTTTGCTAATTCTATCAATGAATTCCCACCATTTTCATCAGTCCCAATCCAGACAACCCTTGGAAATTTTAATATGGGAAAGACACCAACATCTTTGAAATTTACCATGAAACTTGAAAATTTAACAGAATTTAATGACATTATTACTTTCTCTGCAGTATCTTGTGATATCTCACCTAAAAATTGCAATGTAAAATGAAGATTGTGTGGCTCCATAGGTCTAGCATTTATGTGAATTTCAGATTGAAATTTAGAAATTAAGTTAATTATTTCATTAGAAGAAATTTCAATTGCTACAAAAACTCGCATATGATTTTCTTTTAATTATGTTTTATAATAATTTCCGGTAACTTCATAGACCAGGCCACATTTTTGTTTTGATATTGACAAAACTAATTGTATGTTTAACTGGCATGCCTGGAGCAGGTAAATCAACAATAGCTGATGGACTGGAATCCAAAGGTTACGATATCATTAACATGGGAAATGCAGTAAGAGCAGAAGCTAAGAATAGAAATCTTGAACCGACTGGACCCAATCTTGGTAAGTTGATGCTTGAATTGCGGGAGAAAAATGGTCAAGGTGCAGTAGCAGAGTTAGTAGTACCACAAATTGAAAATTCAAAATCAAATGTAATAATAATTGATGGAATAAGATCCAATGCTGAAATAGAAGTTTTACGTAAATATGGAACAGTCAAACTTCTTGCCATACATGCATCTACTAATACAAGATTTGGATTTTTAAAACAAAGAGGAAGATCTGATGATCCACAAACAAAAGAAAATTTTGAAGAAAGAGACAACCGAGAAATAGGTGTTGGCATTAGTAATTCAATTGCTTTATCTGATGAAACAATTTCTAACAATAACTTAACAAAAGATGAATTGATTGAATACTCCTTCAAAATCATTGAAAGTTGGATAGAATGAGATCTCCTAATATCAATTGTAAAATAGAAATACTTTCTTCAATTAATTCATCTGAAGATCCAAAAAAAATTGAAACAGCAATTTTAAATATATTTCCAAATGCCAAAATCAAAACTGATAATTTTTTTATTATATCAAACTCTAAAGATTTACATTTGTTAGAAAAAATCTACGATGTTATTCATTCTAATCAATTACAAAAAATCTATCAACGACAACTTGAAAAAAATTTGGAAAAAGATTCTACTTGGTTTTATCTTAACAAACAAGTCGCATTTGTTGGAACTGTAGCTCTCTGCGAAGAAGCAGAAGAATCACCATTAGGGCCAATCAAAGTGATCTTAACTTCTTCTAATATTGATAGAATCATAGATTGGTTAATTCTTGGAAATTAGTTAAATTAGATAACAAAATTCAACTATCATCAGCTATTTTTTAGTTATAATCCAAAAATTATTTTTATATTAATAATAGATATCTATCAAATTAGGCATAATTATGAATGAGAGGCACATATTTTCTATGTAATTAATGAAATTTTCTTAATTACAATTTAGATTTTATTTAAAAATTGAAACAAATTCTGGCAGTATCATAACACTAGTACTTCTTATTGACAAATCCATATCTAATGACATTGTTGTTTCTTCTGGATTTATTTCTATTAAAGTTGCCTTGTTTTGTTTGGCATAAATTGGTAAAGTATTTGCAGGTGATACTGCTAAAGATGTACCTACAACTATCATCACATCACAGTTACTCGCATGAATCATAGCTTGTTTCCAAACCTCTTGAGGAAGAGATTCCCCAAACCATACTACGTCAGGTCTTAGAATATTTCCACACTTACATAAAGGTGGTATGTGTATAAATTCAGTTAAAATCTCACTTTTAAAATCACAAACAGTACATTTTATTTTTACAATGCTCCCATGCAACTCTAATACTTTTGTACTTCCTGCTCTTTGATGAAGTCCATCAATATTTTGAGTTAGTACAACAACTTTTACAAATTTTTCTAATTCAGCTATTGCCTTATGTCCTAAATTAGGTTCTGCAGAAAAAATATTCTTCCTTCTTTCATTATACCATTCCCAAACTAATTTTGGATTATCATAAAATGCATTAATTGTAGCCAACTTCATTGCATCATAGTTTCTCCATAATCCATCTTTTCCTCTGAAAGTGGGGATCCCACTTTCTTGGGAAATTCCTGCTCCTGTAACAAATACAATTTTTTTAGCACCTCTTAGCTTTTTTGTGACTGATTCAGACATTTTTTGTCTATTTTATCTCAATTTCTAAAAAATCTTTTGCTGTGATAACTGAATCATGAATTTGTTTTGCTTCTTCTAAATGTCTAGTTTCATCTTTATATCTAGCTGAGAAATGTGTAAGAATTAGATTTTTTACTTTTGCATTTTTACTCAATATAGCTGCTTGCTTTGCTGTTGAATGGCATGTTTCTTCTGCTTTCTCCTTGGTTTCATCTAAAAATGTTGAATCAAACACAAGATAATCACAACCTTCAAAGAATTTTTCTAATTCTTTGGTTGGCATTGTATCCCCCGAAATTCCAATTTTTTTACCAGGTCTTTTCTCTCCCAATACTTGTTCTGGAACAATAGTTCTTTCCCCAATTTTAATTTCCATTCCATTTTGTAATTGATTCCATAATTTACCTTCAGGAATTTCTAAAGCCTTAGCTTTTTCTAGATTGAATCTACCAGGCTTATCTTTTTCTTCAAAAAGATATGAGTATGTAATAACTGAATGATTAGCTTTACAAGCATATATTGAATAAATTTTTGAATCGAATATTCTTCCTTCTTTGACTGTTGTAATCATAACTGGAAATGATAATCCAAAGTTTAGTACTTTGATATTTGCAGCTATAAATTCTTCTATTCCACTAGGCCCGTAAATTTCTAAAGGCTCAGTTCTATGTTGCATTGTCATTGTCTGAAGTAGCCCTAGTAATCCAATACAATGATCACCATGAAGATGTGTAACAAAAATCTTCATTTTTTTATTCCAACCTAAACCTGATTTCAGATAAGAAATCTGTGCCGCTTCTCCTGCATCAAACATGAGAATTTCACCATCTCTTTCTAGACAAATACATGATAGTCCTCTGTTTTCAGTAGGTTGAGCAGCCGATGTTCCTAAAAATATTAGTTTCATTTTATCAAAATTGTCCTTGTCAAGCTTTTATGCCTATAGATTTCATATTTCTTTATTGGATTAATCTTCAATTTTTTTTCAAATCCTTTTTTACACATAATAGCTATTTTCTTACGTTTGGGTAAGATTGATACAAATTTTTTCATCAATTCTTCAGGATTTTCTGATGATTTAGATGCAGTTCCGTAAGGTAGATCTGTAACAATTCCATCAAATTCATCTACCATCTTTGTTAATTGACTAAAATCTGCCTTGATGATTTTTGATTTGTATCCATTTGCATCTAAATTTTCTTTCGAAATATTATACATTTTTTCATCAAAATCTAATCCAATTGCATGAATTCCCATTGATTCAGCTTCTAACAACGTAGTTCCAGTACCACAAAATGGATCACAAACAGTTTCTCCCTCTTTTAATCCGATTAAATTTATCATTGCTCTTGTAAGCTTCCAATCCAATTCATGTGGATATTTTTTAATTTTCTTTGGTCTATTTTCACTTTCAAATCTTTTTGAGAATCCAAAAAAATTTTCCTTCTCGGTAAAAATTAAATATATTGTAATATCTGGATTTTCAAGAGATACTTGAGCTTTAGAAAATTTGGTTATCATATCCCCCATTGCTCTTTCTAATTCAGGTACATTGAATTGATTTGCTGATAAATTAATTATTCTACAAACAAAAGTTTTGGCATTTTTTAAAACTTCAAAATTTTCATCATCTAAAAATAATCCTGACATTTTACGTAGGATTTGACCAGAAATCTTCACAAAAGTTGCACGTTTTGTAATTTGCTCCCAGCTAGTTTTTGATTGTATTATTACTAAATTTGATAATAATTTTACTTTTGCAAATCTATCATATGTTTTTGCGATTGAAATTACTTCATCAATTGCAATTTCTAGATTATCTTTAGATAAAACAAAAAAACTTTCTGGCATTATATTATTGCCTTTGCAATTGTACCTGAAACATCAACTAAAGATGTTTTTCCAGGAATTGTATTTGTACTAATTATTTTTGTAACTCCTGCTTTTTTAATTTTCTTTTCAGCATCATTTCTAAGTAAGGCATGTGTACAAGCAACAAATACTCGTTTACATTTCTGTTTTTTAAGAAATTCTGTAGCTTTGATGATACTTCCACCCGTACTGATCATATCATCAACTAAAATCAAATCTCTGCCTATTATCTCATCAAAGTTTGTAGATTTGATTTCTACTTTTCCAGTTTTACGATCACGTTGTTTTTCAAGAGATATATATTCTGTCTTTAAAAATTTGGCAAATTCTTTTGCTCTCTCTTTTCCACCCTTATCCGGAGAAACAACCAGAGGATTTTTCAATTTTAGTTTTGAAAAATATTTTGCTAGATCTGGAACTGCAGTTACATTCTTTGATTTTATATTAAAATACTTTAAACCGATCATACTATGAATATCCACAACAATAATTCTAGACGTTCCTACACTTTTGAATAAATTGGCAATGACTTTCATTGTTATTACTTCTCCTGACAAGAACTCTCTATCTTGACGGGCATAACCCATGTATGGTATTACTGCAATTACTTCAGTTCCATATTCTTTTGCTTTTGAAATTATTGATAATGTCTGAATAAGATTTTCATCTACAGGTGGATATGTTGATTGAATGACAATAATTTTATTTTTTTGAGGTTTTCCTTTAAGTGTAATTTTACTTTCACCATCTGGGAAAACCCTTAATTGAGATTTTAATAAATTTGCTCCTAATCTTTTTGCTAACTTTTTTGCGAGATCTTCAGATGAACTTCCAGATATAACAGTAAATTTTGTCAATAGTTCAACGACAAAGAAGGGGTTCTTAAATTTTGAGGGGGATATAGATAACAGGATTTTTGTAGCCCATACTACCATTCTTACGAAAATAATCACCAGACTTTATGAGTAAACAATTGCAACTTCTAACACTATCAACTCAAGTATAGATTAATTCAAAATATTACAGAATATGCTACTCATGCAAACTGTCAGTTTATGATTTAATGAAAATTCTGATCCATCAAATTCGTTGGTGATAATTGGAATCTAAATAATAAATTCTATGAGGATAATCAGTAGAACCTTTTTAAAACAATGCTCGATTTGTAAAACAAGATTAATTTATTCAATCTTTAAGTATAAAGTTAGTTTTAATTCAATACAATTCTTTGTACTTTGACCTTAATTCTTCATGAGGTCCTACAATAGAAAAAGCCCTTACAACATCAGTTTTACTCACAATTCCAATCAAATTATGATTTGAATCCACTACTGGAATTCCACCAACCTTATTTTTTATCATTTTACTTGCTGCTACTGCCAGATCTTCTTCTTCGTTTATTGTTAAAAGTTCATCAGTTAGTAAATCATCCACTGTGAGTTTTTCTCCATCTATTGGAAGTAAATAATCTCTAGATCGTGTATTGCCTTTAGTAAAATAATCACTATGTGTTAACAATGTATTCGTGCTAATAAGACCAACAGGATAACCATTTTCATCAGTTGCAACCAACCTTGAAACTTGATTTTTATTCATTAAACTTAATGCAAATTTAAGAGAATCAGATTTTCTACAAGTAACTACTTTCTTACTCATAAAATTTTTCACTAAGTATTTTCCACCAAATATAATAGCATACGATTTTGTTAAATCTGTTCTTGAAACAATACCTATCAATTCTCCATTGTCATTAACAAGAACCACTAAACCAATTTTGAAAGTTTCCATTCTTGTAGCACATTGATCAAAATGATCTTCCATACCATTAGTTATTGTAATTACATTTTTTTGCATTACATGTTTAATTGGAATCTCATCTATTGCATGTGCAGTTTTATCTTCTCCAAGAAATCTATTGATATCTCTTTCAGTAACAATTCCAACAGGTATGTTTTTAACAGCAATTACTATGTGTTTAACAAAATTTGTTTGCATTTGTAACAATGCATCAAAAATTGATGATTCTGGTTGAATGGTAATAACAGGGGACGAATATCTTTTTTCCATGTTGTATATCTCTTATTTTTTGATTTAAAACAGAACTTTGATTATCAGACATGATTTCAACAAAATAAAAAGAAGCTAATACTTAGCAAGTATTAGGAACAACTTCAACTTCTATGTTGCTTCCATTGAATGATGTAGTTATAGCCTTAATTCTACTCTTGTATAGAAAGTATTTCTTACCGTCATCACTAATGGTACCAGAAATTCCTAGTAGTTTGTTATCATGTAAAGTTTGCAGTCTTCTGTAAACCGTACTTATTGGAATTTTGGTTTCAGCACTTATCTCCATTGCAGATTTTGGTTTTTCCATCGAGTTTTCTAAAATAGCTCGACAATATTTATCGGATATAACTTCAAGAATAGCTTCTTTTCTTGAGTCATCTTCTATTTTTCTTCCTGAAATTAATACTTGCATAAAACACGTGCGTCAACTTTTGATATAACAAGCAAGACCACACTGCAATGCACTGCACTCATTATAGGCACAAATTTAACTCTAGAAATATCATACGAGATTTAAATTAGACATTTTTATTATTTCAAACGATTTGTCTTATCTTGATTACAAAATAGAAGTGATGAGACTAAAGTGATCTCTATAATAGGAAGTGGTAGAGTTGGCGCATCAATTGCTTTTCTTTGCATATCTAATTCATTAGATGATGTTCTATTAGTAAATCGTACAAAGAGTAAAGCAATTGGTGAGGCTCTAGATATATCCAACGCCATACCTGAAAACTCAAATGTTTCAATTCGTGGCACTGATGATTTTTCTAAAATAAATGGTTCTGATATTATTGTAATTACAGCTAGTACAGGAATCTATCTAAAAAATAGAACTGAAATGATGGATGCTCAAGTTAAGATGATTAAAGAAATTGCAAATCAAATAAAAAAATACTGTCCTTTTACAATCGTGTTAATAATTTCTAATCCTTTAGATGTTCTTACATTTGTTTTTCAGAAAGAAACTCAATTATCAAGAAATAAAGTAATAGGAATTGCATCGAGTTTAGATTCAAGTAGATTTAGATATTTGCTTTCAGAAAAATTTAAAATTAAACAATCTCAAATTACCGATGCACTAGTAATGGGTGAACATGGAGATTCTATGGTACCAATATTCTCCAGAGTAAAAATTAATGAAAAAAATGCACTTGAAATAATTAATGATGCAGAAAAAAAGATAATTTCAACAGAAATTCAGAATTACTGGAAATCTCTAAGAATTTTTAAAAGTAGATCACAATTTGGTATTGCTAAGAATACTTTTGATGTTATTAGTTCTATCATCAAAAATGATGAACTAGTCATACCTGCATCAATTGTATTAAACGGCGAATATGGTGAAAAAGATGTTTCGATGGGAATTCCTGTAAAAATAAACAAAAATGGAGTTAAAGAAATTATAGAAATACAATTAAACGAATCTGAGAGTAAATTATTAAAAATATCAGCTCAAACTATACGAGATTATATAAAATCACTTTAAATGAAGTATCAACAACTTCTGCAACAATTGTAAAAGTTGTAACTGTATCATCAATAAAATCATCAAAATGTAGTTTCATGTTTACAATTTAGAGTAATTCATTGTTTTAATATATTCTTGAAATTTGCTCAAACTGTAATAGCTTTTGTAATATCTGTTTTACTGATTATTCCTGTAAGAGAATTATTTCCATCAAGTACTGCCAAACCACTAATGTTATTTTCTAAGATTAGTTTACAGGCATTTTTCAAATCTTCATTGAATTTTATTGAGATAATTTCTTTACTCATTACATCTCGTGCTAGTGAAATATCTCCAAATCCTTCCTCAGAAAGAAATCCTTTCCTTATTTGTTCTGAAATGGTAAAACCAGAATCATCTTCTTCACTACCTAATTCAATAGAAATTCTAAATAAATCTCTAAATGAAATTATGCCTACTGGTTTTTCATTTTGATCCTTTACAATAATTCTAGATATTTTATTTTCTAACATTTTTCTTACAACTTTAAATAGTGGTGCTGCTGTATGAGTAAAGACATACTCATGTGTCATAAAATTAACCACTTTATTATTTCCTGAATAATTTTCTAAATAATATTTTATAAGATCAGTCTTTGTAAAAATTCCTCTAAGATTATCTTTTGTTCCTATTGCTAAAGAACTAACTCCTTTTTCAAGCATCATTTTTGCTGAATTTTCGGGCGTTGAAGTCTCTTCAATAAATATAATCGGTTTCATTATCTTATTAATCATTATATCATCTAATCCTTGTTTAGTAGTCTCAGAAAAAAGAAATAATCCAACATCTTTTTCAGTTACAATTCCTACAGGTTTTCCGTTTTCTACAACAATTAATCTACTGAGATTATTTTCTAATAATTTTTTAATTATATCTGATATTGTTGAATTCTTTAGAATAGAAATTGGCTTTTTACAAATATCAATAACAAACATCATACATTACAAACATGATTTCTATAAAAACTAATGATATAATTTTCATTAATGAATGTAAAATGATCAATTTATCATTTTTTTAACAGGAATCTCATCTGTGGAAATCATACTATTTTTTATATTTGAAGAATTAAATTGAAAGATATGGCAAAATTCGACAAAATCCTTGTTCCACTAGACGGATCTAATAACTCCATTAGAGGATTAGATCGAGCAATTGAAATTGCAAAAGGTAGTGGTGCTGAAATTACAGGATTTTATGTATTTCATTTGCCGCTAGCTGCAGGAATAAAATATACACAAAAAATGAAAGATAATGCACAAACAAAAGCTATCAAAGCAATTGGACCAGCAATGAAACGGGCTCAAAAAGCAGGAGCATCATTCAAGTATAAAACTGGAGGCGGTCATACTGGCTCTGAAATTGTCAAGTTTGCACAGAAAGGAAAGTATGACATGATTGTTATTGGTGCTAGAGGCATGGGTGGTGCTAAAGAAGCATTCCTAGGAAGTACATCAAATTATGTAATGCATAAAGCAAAGATTCCTGTTTTAGTGGTAAAATAATTAATCTGAGATTTTCCCATTTATTTTTCTCAAAATCTAATTTACATTTTAGATAATCGTATATTTACTAGAAATACATGAGAAATAACTGATATTGTATTTTGGATGATAAGATATTTGTAATTATTGGACTAGTTGTAGCGGTTGTTGCATTAGCATTAATTATTGTCATAGTGGGGCAAGAAAATGTAAGACAAGTACAAATTTTTTGGCCAGAAAAAGTTGAACAAACAGTTGCCTTTATAGATATTGATGGTGAAGTAAAAATAATAGGCATTTCTGGTACTGCCGAAGATAATAATCCTACATTAATTATGAGAACTAGTTTTGTTTATGTTCTTACTGTTGAAAATCATGGTAATCAACATCATAGATTATACATTGATGGCTTTGATGTACAGACTGATCTTTTAGAACCTGGACAAAAAGATACTGTTACAATTTATCCTGATAAAGAAGGAATCTACAACTATTATGATAAAAGACAAACTCTTACGCAACTAGGTCAATTAAAATCTGTTCAGGTAATACCATCTGATGGTTTCACTGGATTTTTAAAAGATCTGATATAGACTCAACTAATGAGCATCCTTGATATTTTGTATTATGATAAACTAAAAGTATAGGAAATATGAAAAGAATAACCAAAAACTGAGAGAAATATGGTGGAAAGTAACTATGACATATTAGGAATCATTGAAGGCTCAACTGAGAAAGAAATTCGTAATGCATTTAGACGATTGGCACTTCGATACCATTCTGATAGGGGAGGAAAAAATGTTCAATTCATTAAAATTAAACAAGCATACGAAGATCTCAAAATCGGTAAAAAATATCCTGAAACAGATTTAGAAAAAATTAGAAATTCTAGAGTTTATTCAGGTGATTCAGAAGAGAATATCCGGAGAAAAAATCGAATTTTAGGCCAAGAATTATCCAAAGAAATGAAAATAGCTGAAGAATGGGCAGCAGATTTGATTAGAACAAATTCAACTACTAGACTATTTGGTTCAAAAACTCTTGGAGAAATTGAACTTGAAAGAAAAGCTAATGGTACACTTTCAATTAAAGGAAATTTTATGGCAGGTAGTTTAACTTATGATGGCTCTATTATCATGCAGGGAAATATTACAAGTCCCTCTTGGACTGAAGAATTTAGAACAAATATTCACCTCACAAAAGGTGATTTCAAATTTATTAATCCACTTGAAAATAAATACAAAATTGAGAATGGAGCTAGAATAATTGTGGATAATGGTAATGTTGTAGTTGGAAATATTTTTGGTAGAAAATACAAAATTGAAGACCCAGACGGAAGAGTTGGAATTTATGAAACTCGAGAACAACGAACTCATATATCAGCACCAAAAGGAAAAATCATCGCTGAAAATATTATCAATACAGTTTCTCTCGATGCTGATTCTATTATGGTTCTTAATCTGGAAGATGATGTTCAAATTAATGCACGAGAAATTTTATTGTATGGAAGCAAAATTACCTATGATGTTATAATTAAATTAAAAAACGATGGCATGATAAGATTTTTTGAAAATTTCTCAATTCAAAGTCTTAGTAATGATGCAATTATCAAACTTGAGAATGGTAAAGAAATTAGATTATTTGATATAAAAACCAAAAAAATTAAGGATCTTGCAGATGAATTCGTGCCTAACAAGAATGAATATGATAAAGATGCTACAATGGTAGGTAATGGATTTACAATTACATATAAAATGTTAGATAATTTATCAAAACCCACAAAAAACCAAAATGTTGGATGGGCTTCTAAATTTAGATTCTCTAGAAACTAAATTGAAAAATTTAATCTAAAACTTCTAATTTAGTTATTAAACATAAATCTATTTCTTAAAAATGAATCATCAATAATTTCCTTAATGGAATCTAATTATCTATATACTCTTCATTCATGGAAAATAGATATTATTATAGTCGTGAAATACTAGAAGAATTGATATTCATATAAAATTAACAAAGAACTGAATTGCAAATTTCATTTAGCATAGATAAAAAATTGATACTTTTAGTAATTATAGTATCTACAGTTACGCTTCTAATTACAGCCTATTTGAGTTTTAACTATGCTGAGCAAATTCTAATAGAAAGAGCTAATGATCTCCTACTTGGTGAATCGACATCACGTGGTAATACTCTTAGATTTCTTTTTGAATCACGAATTGAACAAAATCAAATTTTAGCAAATGATCCAATGATAAAAATTCTTGTTACTAAATTAAGTCAAATACCTGAAAACGAATTTGATAAAGTAAGAGAAAGTGAACGTAGAGACTTTCTTACTCAAATTCAAGCATTTCAAACACTAGTTGGATTTTCAATTGGTTTTGAAGATGTAAAAATTATCGGAACAAATGGAAAAGTTTTCTTTTCACTTGGCAAACTAACTGATAATAATTTTCTCCATGATCCATTATTTCAAAAAGGATTGAAAAAATCAATTATCGATTTTGAGCCAACTACTACTGGCAAAAAAATGATTGTAGTTTCTCCAATTTTTGCTCAAGATAGTAAAAAAGATGATGACCCAATAGGAGTAGTTATCTCAAGAATGAGAACTGAATCATTAGATAGTATCTTAGTTGATAGAAGTGGTTTAGGGGAAACTGGAGAAGTTTATATCGTAAATGATGGATTTTTGATGTTATCCGAATCTCGATTTATAAACAATACTATCTTCAAACAAAAAATTGATACTATTCCTGTTCAAAAATGTTTTAGAGAAGGAGAAGAATTTACAGGATTTTATCCTGATTATAGAAAAATCAGTATCTATGGCTCTTCATATTGTGCTAATGATTTGGGATTTGTTTTGCTTGCGGAAATTGAGGAAGCAGAAACAATTAAACCAATTTTAGTACTTCAAAATAGAATTTTTCAAACAGGTCTAATAATTACTACTGTAATGATAATTGTCGCATTTATAATTTCAAAATCTATGTCACGACCTCTAATAAAATTAAAAAATGCTGCAAACCAAGTTGCAAGTGGAGATTTTCATGTTCGAACTAATATTACAACAAGAGATGAAATTGGTGAGCTATCTTATGCGTTTGATTCTATGACTGAAAAACTTCAGAAATCATTAATTGAAATTAAAGAAAAAGAAGATGTTATAAAACAACAAGAAGATATTTTATTACAATTTTCTGATTATAGCGAAAAATACTGTGTATGTATGGTAGATATTATGAATTCAACAAAAATCACTTCCAAATTATCTGAATCGGAAACCAGTGAATTTTATAAAATTTTTCTTAATTCTATTGCAGAAACTGTAAGAAATTTTGGTGGTATAGTAGTAAAAAATATTGGAGATGCATTATTATTCTATTTTCCAGTTATACACTCAGAAGAAGAATCTACATTAAGGAAATGCCTTGATTGTTGCATGACTTTAGGTGAATTACATGATGATATAGTAAAAAAATTAGAAAAACAAAAACTACCTATTTTTGATTACAGGATTAGTTCTACTTATGGAATTGTTAGAATAGCAAAAACATCAACATCCTCTATTAATGATATTTTCGGAAATACTGTAAATCGCTGTGCCAAGATAAATAGAATTGCCCCTGCAAATAGATTGATTATTGGCGAAGAATTCTATAATAGCGCCAAAATTTTTGATGATTATATATTTAAAAAAATAGATAGTGATGTTACATCTCCAGAGTCTGGTTATTCAGGATATCTTGTTTCCAGAAAGAATATACATGATAATATTAAAAATTAAATGCAGAATGAAAATAAAATCAATTCAGTTGACTTTTCTGAAAGTATGAATGTTGATAGTTCTAACATTAAACGATAGTAAATTTGGCATAGTTAAAATAATAAAAAGAAATTAAAAATGATGACCTAATCTAATCGATTAATTCGGTCCAACCTTTGACGAAGACTGAGTTCTTGTAGAGTGGAACTGGTTGTCCAACTGTAAAGTCCATTGGTCTCATCCAAAAGATTGCCTTTGTTGGGCAAACACCGATGCATGCTCCATCAGAGATACATCTTTCTGGGTAGAAGACAAATGCCTTACCTCTCTTCCATCCTTCGACTGGTTTTACTCTAAGTACATCTGGTCCCAATGTTGTACAGATTTCTACACATAGTGCGCATCCAATACACATTTGTTCGCTGATGTCTGGAATAATTCCTACTGGCATAACGAAATTTTCTTATCTTTTGATCTTAATATAATTTACCCAAAAAATGGGAATTATAACGGCGTTTCAAATTTTATAACACCGTTTAAAATTTTGATCGCTTTTTCAAAATATCTCAAAAATTAGAATGATCAATTTTAAATATTTTTTCAGTAGTTCCAACTTGATTTAATGAACTAAGCATCAGACTATTACCAATTCTTTTAAGATGATATATTCCAGATTTTTTTGAATCAATAATATGCCTACCTCCTGGAGAAAGAATCCACTCATCATTATCGTTTTTTCGTGCCATAGCAGTAATTATTACTGGAGAGCCACTCTCTCTTCCAATAGATGAAAGTAACATTAATGACACATTAATGAATCTCCCAGATTCTTTCTCATCAAATATGTTGTAAAAGCCATTAAACGAATCAATTACAACCAAGAATTTTTCATTTGATATTCTTTTTGCTATTTTAGATATGATTTTTTTACAATCTGCCTTACTTGGACGATAAATTTCTACTTTATCATTTTTTTTAATCATTTCTGAAACGATATAGCCACTATAAAGTAAATCAAAATCTAAAAAAATTACTGGATAGTTAATAGAACCAATTAACTCATTTAGAAATTCAGCTTTAAGAAAAGGTTCAGAACATAAAATTATGCTTGGATTTTTGTTTGAAAATTCATTTCTCACATATATTAAATCACTATCTAAAATCTGTTCAGGATTTTTATCCAACACCACTTTAGTATCTAACAGACATAATAATGAATTTGGCTTCAAAAGATATCTCAGAAGATTTTCCTAATTCTGGTAAAATTTATCTAAATAACGCTTCTGTTTCTTTAATGCCTTCACAAAGCATTGAAGCAATGAAAGATTTTCTAATTTCCTATAATTCGATAGGACCTGATTCAATAGATTCCGAACCATTTGTTACTGAAAAATTACGAAATACCAGAAAAATTATTGCGAAAATTATCAATTGTCAACCAGAAGAAGTTATCTTGACTCAAAGTACTACAGATGGAATAAACATAGTGGCAAATGGCCTCTCATTTGAACAAAATTCTAATCTTATAATTCGCGGATTATCACATGAACATCATGCAAATTTCTATCCTTGGCTTCGATTACAAAATAAAACCAAAATTAAAAATTTATCTATAGATAAAAATGGATTTTTTAATTTTGATGAACTTAAAGCGCTTCTTGATAATAACACAAAACTAGTAGCCATTAGTCATGCATTATACAATACTGGTTCAATATTGCCAGTCGAAAAAATTGGAAACATGCTTGAAAATAACACTTCTTTTTTCATTGATAGTGCACAGACTGTTGGGTGTATAGGTAATTTTGATGTGGCAAAGATCAAATGTAATTTTATGTCTTTTAACGGTTCTAAGTGGTTATGCGGACCTATGGGAACAGGATTATTTTATTGCAACAAAGAATCACATGAATTACTAGAACCTATGACAATTGGAGGAGAATCAGCAATGATCTATAATAATACAAATCTAGCATTCAAAGATATTCCTGATAAATTTCAAACAGGATTTCGTAATTATGTTGGAATGGTCGGTTTAGAATCATCAGCAAACTATCTTCTTAAATTTGGTATGGAAAACATACGTAAAAAAAATCTCTATCTTTCAAATCTTTTAAGAGAAGAATTATCTAAAATAAAAAACATTATTCTCTATGGATCAGAGATTCCTCAAGAAAGAACTAGTATAGTTTCTTTCAATATTGATGGTCATGATCCACAAGCAATCGTGGAAAAATTAGAAAAACAAAATATTGTATTAGCTGTTAGAGAAATTCTAGAAAAAAAGATTGTACGAGCATCCCCTCATTTTTTTAATACTGAATCTGAAATACTTCGAGTTATTGATGCAATAAAAAATCTATAAATTTTCTTGTTCTTCTATTACCATCATTGTTAGGGTTGATTGTATTTTACCAATTTTTCTAACTTTGTTTGTGATAATTGTCCGTAATTTTTCAGCATCTTTAGATGATAATTTTAAGACTATGTCATATACTCCATAAACTCCTTGAACCTCATAATCCACTTCCTCGTTTGAAAGAATACGTTTGATATCAGCTATTATTGATTCATCAGATCCTAGGTCAGAATTCAATAAAACATATGCTGTAGGCACATTGCAGATTTTAATCAAACACTATTTAACCTTTCATAGATCTCAAAAACTGATTAATCCCCATCAGAATTCATTGGTGTGAAACCAATAGATCTTACATTGACAATATCGCAATCTATTCCTACTTTTCCTGGTTCCCCAAAACCACAATTCATTCTTTGGTCAACACTAAAAGAAGATGGATACAATCTTGAATTATTATTTCTTAGTTCTCATACTGGAACTCATCTTGATGCACCATATCATTTTGTAAAAAATGGAGCAAAAATACACCAAATACCTCTTGATAGGTTACTAGGAAATGGTATATTGATAAAAATAAAAAGGGGGAAAAATCAAGCAATTACCAAGAATGACTTGGTTTCATTTGAAAGAAAAAATGGTAATATCCCAAAACATTCATCAATAATATTTCATACTGAATGGCAAAAAAATCTGAATAGTGATTCTTATTTTATTAATAATCCCGGTCTATCTGAATCAGCTGCTACATATCTTGTATCAAAAGAGATCAATTTAGTTGGAATTGATTCACCTAGCATAGATTTGGGAAAAGATAGAACCTTCAGTGTTCATAAAATACTTGCAAAAAATAATATCTTAATTGTTGAAAATCTGTCAAATTTGAATAAAATATCTTCAAAACAATTTGATTTTGTAATTTTACCATTAAAACTTAAAGATGCAACTGGTTCTCCAGTGAGAGCAATAGCTATTCAACGAACAAAATGAAATCTATTTTTTTTATAATTTTTTGATAACTTACCAATAATTGGAATCTGATTTCCACAAAACTTGCATTTGTTTTCCTCATCAAGATTCCAACCTTCAATATCAAAACAATATCTCTTGATTACAATGTTGTTACATTCAGGACAATAAGTATGCTCTAGAGGATGACCTGGCACATTTCCAATATATGCATACTTTAATCCAATTTTTTTTGCAATTTCATGATGCTTTTCCAGAGTTTTAACAGGTGTAGAATCAAATTCCATCATTTTATAATCTGGATGAAAACGCAAAAAATGAATAGGCATCTCTGGACCAAATTGATCATAAATAAATTTACATAATTTTTCTGCATATTCTAAACTGTCTCCAACTTGTGGAATAATAAGATCTGTTATCTCTACATGAATTTTTGTTTTATCACGGATTTCTAACAATGTATCAAAAATAGGTTGGGGATCAGGAACTCCGATGAATTTTCTTGTGAAATTAGGTTCTGCATTACCTTTGAAGTCAACTGTTATAGAATCTAAAAATTCTCCCATCATTTTTACTGATTCTGGAGTATCATACCCATTTGAGACAAATACGTTGTAAAGATTTTTTTGATGTGCTATTACTCCACAATCTCTTGCAAATTCAATGAATATAGATGGTTCATTGTATGTGTATGCAATTCCATCTGCACCATTATCTAATGCCGTTTGTACTACTTGTTCAGGAGTCATATCTGTACCCTCAACCTTTCTTCTTTGACTGATATCGTAATTCTGACAATATTTACAAAGCCAATTACATCCAGTTGTGGCAATAGAAAATACCTTAGATCCAGGATTGTAATGAATGACTGGTTTTTTTTCTATCGGATCAACATGACCTGCTATTACTTTACCATATACAAATAGGTCTAACTTTCCATTTTCATTACCCCGTATTCCACATAATCCAATTTGCCCATCAGCCATCTCACAATATCTTGCACAAGCAGTACAACGAACTTTTTTGTTAGGTAATTTTTCATAAAGAATTGCCTCTTTATTCATTTCAGATAATTATACGTGACTTTCCCATATAAGGTGCATCTATTTTTCGCAATCCTAAAAGTATGGAAAATACAATAGTCACCATGAGCAAGCCTGGAAACATTTGGAGAAAAGTTCATGGTAAAATTGCTAAAAAACCAACTAATTTCTCGTGGCTAATTGAGAATAAACTTGCAGGTTCAGGAATACCCACAAGTTTTGATGAACTAGATTGGATTCTAAAACAAGGTGTTACATCAATTGTAACCATGACCGAAAATGCATTACCCGAAGAATGGGTGAGTGATATTAGTTACTTACATATGCCCACACCAGATCTTACTGCTCCAGATATGGATAGAATAGATATTGCAGTTGACTTTATTTATAAAAAAATTTCTAATGATCAAGCGGTAATGGTTCACTGCGCAGCTGGAATGGGAAGGGCAGGAACTATACTAGCTTGCTACTTAGTGAAATATGAAAAGTACTCTGCAAAAGATGCAATTAAAAAAATTAGAAAAGAAAGACCAGGTTCAATTCAATCTGAAGTACAAGAATTAGCTATTACTTTCTATGAAAAACATGTAGGAAGTCAATAACTTACATAAATTGTGATACTAGTTTTTCATCCACAATCTTAATCTTTAATATTTTATTTTCTTGAAATACTAAAGTTATTCCACCATCGGAATCAGGATCTTCAACCTTTACCAGTTCTATCATTTTAATTTGTTCAAATTTGTCCATACATTTTCACTTATTCTGGAATTGATATGGCATCTATCTTTCCATCAACTGCTTTAATGAACAAAAATCTGTTATCTTTAAAGATAAAGGTAATTCCTCCTTCCTTATCTGGTTCTTCAACTTCGAGTATTGGTTGTCCTAACAGACCATCGTATTTTGCCATATTGATTAACTCAAAAAGTTCCTTATATCCCTAATTGATTGTGATCTCAATTTCTTTAGAGTTGGTTTTAACATTTCCTGGTTCTGTATAGTCATGTTTTTGCCAAGAAGTAAAGACCTCAGCTCCAATCTTATGTTTACCTTTTCCTAAATCTGATGCTTTGAAGACAATTTTTTCATTAAAATCAAATAATTCCTGTCTTACGTCTTCTTCAGATAATCGAATAAATGGCTCAAAGTTTTTGGCTACTTGAACCCAAATCCTTCTATCCTTATGGGGGTTAACCAATTTGGGATTTCTTGTCCAAAAAATTGCTGCCTTTCTATAAGTATCAATAGTTTTACCAATCTCTTTTTTCCTAAATCCACCAGAAATCAATTTTATACCATATTTCATTTTGAATGATACGTCATTATTGTTATACGCCTTAGTCCAATTTGCCTCATTGAATGCATCTCTTAGTCCTCCCTCCACTTTAAAACTGACATTAACTTCTATAGTGTCATTTAATGCGTATTCGTCCTTGGTTTTTACTATTCCAATATCTGAAATCTTACTTTCTACCATTCTAACCGCTCATAATGATTTATATCCACAATAAGTGCTTTTTCCGAATACATGAATGCTCAAATTATCAGTTCCGAACCTAAGGAAATTAGCCTTTCTATAACGGAAACTGATATAGGAATTTTATACATAATTCAACATGAGCTTCTAAAGGAATCAAATATCGATTTTGCAGGCGTTATTGTAAAACATCCTCTTACTAATGAGTGCTGGATGAGAATCAATTCAAACACTAAACCAATGCAAGAAATCAAAAAAGCAACAGATTCAGCAATAAAAATGGCTAATGACTTTAAACAATTATTTAATTCTAAAATTAAGGTAAATTAGATGAAATTTTGCCCCAGTTGTGAGGTCAAATTAAAAAAAGGTGATTCTGGTCTCCAATGCCCAAAATGTGATTATGTTGAGGTAAAAGAAACCAAACAAACAAAGAAGACAGTTCAAGAACATGAATTACAATTCAATGTATTATCTCAAAATGAAACAGTGGAGGCATTACCTACAATCAAAATTGAATGTGAAAAATGTGGTAATGATGAAGCAGTTTGGTGGATGTTACAAACCAGAAGTGCAGATGAACCTACAACTCAATTCTATAGATGTTC
>CAYYXT010000007.1:0-79436 GCA_964475825.1 uncultured Nitrosopumilaceae archaeon
CCCTTAGGATTGTTGCAGTTATAGTACAGTTTGGTTAATATTCGAGCTTGCCAAGTTCGTGACCCGGGTTCAAATCCCGGTAACTGCACCATTTATCTTTGATTATTTTGTTCTAATCCATGTTCTATAATCTCTAATGCGTTTTCAGCTTTTTCAGGTCTAGGTAGCTGAATCATAAAGACATTATCTTTTCCATAATGTGATTTTGGCGATGAAAGTGCAAGCATTGAATTTTTTGCAAGAGATTGAAAAAAGGACAGATCCTTGTTCGCGTTGATTAGCAGTTTTTCAACAATTCCTCCTTGAGAAAATGTTAAAACAATTTCCACAAAAACATGCCCCAATCCATCTTGCAATATGTTAAGATCAGTATTAATTGCAAGAGATTTTCCAGCAACTTTAGATATTATTTCATCATATTTTCTTTCATCTAAAATTATACATGGAATATCCTTACCGTCAAAATCAAATGTGGTCACACCATCATGAACTTGTTCAGATAATTTTTTTAGTTCATCAGACATTTTTCTTTTCTAACATTGGAGCCACTTTATCACTTGCTTTTATCATAAATGGTGAAAGAAATGCAGTGATGATAGAAATTACACCTACTAGTGGGAACAAAAATGTACTTACCGCACCAATATCAACTCCAGTTTTTATTATAACAATTGAAAATTCGCCTCTGGGAGCAGCTAATGTGAATGCAGAACGAATGGCTTTGTCACGTTTTTGACGGAATAAAAAGCTGCCAAGTAGATTACCACCAAACTTCATGCCAATTGAAACCGCAATTAGTGCAATAGCTATAAAGATATAATTTTGAAGTTGCGATACATCCATCAGAGCACCAACTGAGATAAAGAAGATAGCTACAAACATATCTTTAATTGGACTTGCCAATAGTTTAGAAACTTCAGATGATTTGGATTCAGCAACTAGGACACCTGCAAGAAATGCACCTATAGCAACGGACAGCCCAACGACATTTGCCAATAGGGCATAGCCAAAACACACTCCAAGAACACTCAACAATAAAATTTCATGATGTTCAGTTGCAGCAACTCTATCAATTAAGGGTGTGATAATTCTTGTTCCAATGGTGAATGTACCAACAATCAAGCCTGTTGCAACAATGACAACAATCAGAATAGATTCTAGAGATACGGTTCCAACTAAAGCAATTGATTGTAAAGAGGAAATTAAAATGACAGCAATTACATCTTCTACAATCAATATTCCCAATACAAGAATTGTTGATTCTCTTTTTATTCGTCCCATCTCTTCTAAAATTTTTGCAATAACAGCAGTACTGGAAATTGAAAGTGCTGCAGCAATAAATAAAGAATCCATAGAGTTCAGTCCAAGTGAACTGGCAGTATAAAAAATTGCACCTAATGTCGTAAACAAACCAATGGTACCTACACCAATTGCCATTCTTCCAATACTTTTGATTTTTGCGTAAGGAAATTCAATCCCAATTACAAAAAGAAGCAAGATAACTCCTATTTCAGAAAACAGATTCAATGCAGACATATCAGTTAAAATTCCTACGCCTTCCAACATATCAGAAGGACTACCTCCTGGAGGAAAAATCCAAGACCAAAGAGGGGACAAAGGTCCTAACAGCATACCTGCAAAAAGATATCCGATGATCAAAGGTTGTTTTATTTTAAAGAAGGCAAGAGTTACAATTGCGCCAATAATCATGATAAAAGCTAAATCAGTAACAAATGAAGTATGAGGAATGATGTGAGTAATCTGATCAATAAAACTAGTCACAATTTGATTCAAAATAGTATGAATTCCAGATGAATCAATCTGAAGTACAGAGTTATCCACGGTATCATTCAACAAATTTGTTTAAAAACAGTTGCGCACGAGTCTAACAAACAAAAATGGATTTTTTAATTTAACTTAACTTTTATGAGAATTTATTATGTTTTGAACCTCTTTATGCCTAGTTATCATTAATCTAATTGCAGAATGATGAGTAGGTCAGCTGAAAATAGTGTAGAGAAATGACCTGGGGTATCTGACTGCATAATTGGTAACGTCATAATTACCTAAATATTAATAGTACGGTACCATACCGTACCATATGATTCAATGTGAATATTGTCCAAGAGGATTTATTGACACAGCAAACGGACTAGCTGAAAAGACCTTTCATGAGTTACTTCATGAACCAGAAGTTGTCAACAAGTAACACTTTACATTTTTTATTTTACACCTAACTTTTTTATCATCATATTTTATTGTTAATAGATATGGCTACCAAAGAAACGAAGAAAACAGGCAAAGTTTCAGATAAACCAAAAAAGGTCATAAAACGTGAACCTACACCCGCAGCAATACTAAAAAAGGTAGCATCAGTAACAGATTCCAGCAAGGCATTACAAAAAGAAATCAAAGCAATGTCAAAGATTTTTGGCGACAATCAAAAAGTCCTTGTTTCTATGAAAGGAATGATTGACACTTTGACTTTGACATTAGAGAATATACAAAAGCAATCAAAGCAAATAAACATCCTAGAAGATGATACACAGAAACTTTATGCAGGATTAAATCATGTAAGAACCCAATCAAATTTAGTTGCAAAAATTAATGAACAAACTGTAAGACTACAAGAAGAAGTAAACAAAATAAACGAATTACAAAAATCATCCCCAAAGACTCGGGAGTTATCACAGCAAGTAGAAGACAGCATGAATTCCATGAGAAACAATTCACAAATGATAATAAAAATAGCACAAAGAATTGACGAAGTAAGAGATGATCTTAGAAAAGTATCTGGAAAGACAGATTCATTTTTAGACATAGGTAAAGAGATTGATAATCTAAAAAATAGTGTTGAAGAAATAATCAAAAAAACAGACAGCGTGGAAGTGAGCTCTCAGGTGATTTCTAGCTTAAATCAAGAACTTGGAAAAATCAAAGATAACGTAAATTCAGCATCAAAACTGAGCTTAGAATTAGATGCGATTAAAATTGCAATTGACGCAGTTGCTGGAAAAGCGTCAAAAATTGATTCTTTAGGAGGAGTTATCGAGGGACTAAAGCAGCAGTTTGCCACAATTGCCGTAAATGCAGATTCTGTGTCAAATTTGAGCATGAATTCGATCAAAGGGATTTCCGGAAAAATTGATAAAATTGAAACTGAAATAAACTCATTAGCACATAGAGCAGATTCTACGGCATTTGTAGGAGAGGGATTAAAATCAGTCCGAGAAGATTTTTCAAATTTCAAAAAGAATGTTTTTGAGAAGACAGACAACATAGAACAAAAAATTTCTTCTGTGTCAGATATTTTAAAACGACAAGATGCATCTACAGCAGAATTTCACAAAAAATCAGATAAAATATTTGAAGAAATGCAATCAGTCAAAAATGCTACAAGTAAAACATCCAAAGAATCGTCAAAAGAAATGATGGCATTGTTAAAGCTATCAGAATATCAATCAAACATCAGAATGCATTCAGAATCAAAGTATGGAGATATAAAAGATCTTGAGAATATGGCATCACAAACAGCAGAGATTGTGAATTTATTTGATAGATTATCAATAGAAGCAGGAGAGAAAATTCCACTGCCACATGAAGTCAGACAATGGGCAATCAGCAAAATTTTGGACTGTGCAGACAAGTGGGAGATTAGATTTAGCGATATCTTTGCAATTTTGATAAATGCAATTGGTAAAGATTTACTAAAAGAATCAATCAGAATTCAACAAATTAGAGACATTTACGGTATCAGAGCTGTGGATGAAATACGGAACGAATTGAATATTTCCTAAACACCGGTTGCTTCATCAAATGTAGTTAGTTGATCTTTCTTTCGTTTTAGAGCTGCAAAGATTCCTAAAATTGCAGCTATCCACATCGTACTAAATACAATATTAGATACGCTGACAAACATGTACGGAGTGGCATCCATAATATTTTGACGAAGTGCTAAAGAGCGTTCGCCAATGTTAGTCATACCGGTCTGAAATGCAGCACTGTCTTCTGAGACTCCTGAAATCGTTTCAATATTTGCAATCATATTATCAACATCACGTTCTATTCGAAGAAAGCTTGTAGATTCTGTAGGAAATACCCAAACAGGGTTTTTACTTTCAGGTAATTTTTCCATAATAATTGCCAGATCTTGTTTAATTGCAGTCAAGTGAGTGTTAATCGCAATCGGATCAGCTGAACCAATTATGCCATCCAAATTTCCACGTATTCTATCAAGAGGGTAAACATCAGTATGATATCCATTGATTGCCATAAATCCCCCAAAAATAATAATTGCAACTACCCCAATCATTGAGAGTCGATATGTTCTTTTTGCCATTTTTTCTATCTTGGTTAAAACAGGAACATTGTGTGATTTAATTCTTTTAAATCTTGTATGAGAGATGCTCATGTAGGAGATATAAAAAAAACCAACGGTTTGTAGTCCAATAATAGGTGCAAAAACAGGATTATTGGAAAATATCGAAATCAAAATTCCCATCAGCCCATAAATACCAAAAAAGATCTCAAGCAATATGGTTTTTGTAAAAGGTAAATTGTATGCTTTATCTCTCCAATTATCTTCTTTGTTAACAATTCCATATTTTGGAGTTCTTAGAAATTCATTTTTCTTTCCAAAAACAGCATCAAATACAGCTACACTGTTATTTACAGACATTCCTGCATTGTAAACAAGCAATGCAGGCAAAATCTTTGCTTTTGATTTCCAAGATTTATGATACATGCTTTGAATGATCACAATGTATGCCCCAGGGCCCATAGCAAGATATGCAGCAATTGTCAATGCAGGAATAAAATTAACTAGATAGAGATTCATGTGTGAAGCTAAAAGAACAGGCAATGCAAGAAATTGTATCAGCATCAAGGGGTAAACAATATGACGTGTTAGTTGGACAAATGCTTGAATTTTTGCTTCTACTGCAACTTTACGTTTGATTGCAATGTCTGCCAATAATTTAATTGCGCATTGGATAGAGCCTTTTGCCCAACGAAATTGTTGTCTTTTAGCTGCATTCATTTGAACTGGAAGTTCAGCATCAACTACAATATCAGGTAAAAAAACACATTTCCATCCTTTCATTTGGGCCCTATAGCTTAGATCAAGATCTTCAACAAGTGTAGCAGTATGCCATCCACCGGCATCTTCTATACAAGCACATTTCCATATTCCGGCAGTGCCATTAAAATTCATAAATAAATTAGAATTGCTTTTAGCCTTTTGTTCAATTAAAAAATGAAAGTCAAGACTAAGTGCTTGTGCTTGAGTAATTGTAGAATAGTTCTCATTTACATGTCCCCAACGACATTGAACTAGTCCAATATTAGATTTAGAAAAGTGAGGAATTGCTCTTTTTAGAAACCAATTTGGTGGAATAAAATCAGCATCAAAAATTGCTACGAATTCTGTATCGGTAGTTTGCATTGCATGTTTCAAAGCGCCTGCTTTGTACCCCTTTCTGGTGCCACGTCGTACATGTTCAATTTGAAATCCCTGTTTTTTGTATTTAGCAACAACATTAGATAAAAGATCCACTGTTTCATCGTCAGAATCATCCAAAACCATTATCTTCATCTTTTCTTTTGGATAATCAATCGAACATACTGCATCAACTAGTCTCTTTGCAACATACTTTTCATTGTAGATTGGTAATTGAATAGTGACTGACGGAGTTCCCACATCAGCAGTAGAAAGTATTTCTTTTCTCTTTATTGAGAGATATGTTAGATAATAGAAATTGCAGGTGTAAGCAGTAATAATAATTGCAGATAAAATAAACAGATCAAAAACAAATTGGGTAAACGAATTAAGTGCCATTGTCTAGTTTCCTAAAATGTCTGGTCACTATTTATACGTGCAAAGTAAATTACTTATTTTTGCTCAAAGATCTTAATTGCTTGCGGTGGACAAACGCCTTCGCATGCAAGACAAAATATACAATCTGGTTCTCTTGCCATAAGTGGTTTTCTTGCCGAACCAGGATTTCCTGGGGTGTCAAACCATTCATAAACATCCACGGGACATGCTTCAATACATCCGCCATCTGCAATACAGATATCATAATCAACAGATACAAATTCGCCCCAAACACCAAGAATTCCATTGTTGGTACCTTTTCTACCCCAAGTCTTGATTGTGTATCCATTTACATCAAATGGAGTAGACAGTTTCATTTTAGATTTGTAAGCAACATCAATTGGTCCTGGTTTTGCTCCATCTGGAATTTCGATTTCACCTCCATCATCTTCAGCAATTTCATCTGCAGCTTCAGTTGGTTTTGGTTTAGCATTAAGAACAATTTTTGCAAGAGGAGTAAGCTCTTCGAGTCTCTGTATTGCTTCAGAATGATTAAGCTTCTCTGCTTTTGCAAGATAAGAAATCATCTTATCAGCTAAGATTGTATTACGTAAGATAGTATCAATAACCATTTTTGCAAAATGATCTGCCTTTTTTCTATAATCTTTAACCCAGTTGGGGTCACCGAATTTTTCAATTGGAAAAATTTGATAAATAATATCAACCACTTCTCCACTGACAATCTCAACAGTGACAGATAGATCTACTTCTTCATACCCTTTTGCGTCAGGATCTTTCATATTCTGTTCTTTCCAACGATATGTTGCGAAGATTCTATCGGCATAAGCATCCATTTCAAACGCCTTTTTTAGGCCATTTTGTACAGATTTAATTTCTAGAGGATCTTCAAGTTTTATTGGCAATCTATAAAGTCCAAGTTTGAAACCATGAAGAGGATATACGCCACGTTTTGCAGTTGGTGCTTCCATTGTCCAAACTCGATCTTTTAGAAGTAATGACATTCGGTTTCAGTAGATTGAATTTATTTAAAAAGGTTATCAGTCACTATCGTCTGGACATGTAAGCTCCCGAAGTTCGATATACTTTTTTTCCATTGCTTCTGCATATTCTGAGATTTTTTTGAGATCAAATAGATCTTTTGAAAAATACCAGCGAATTGGAACCCAATGTCCAATTCCATCCATATCATGAATCATGCCTTTATCGGCTTTGACATTTAGTTTTTCATCGATGGATGTGTCTTTTACTGTAAGACCTCTTTTTGTTTTATCTTCCAGGATAAAATCAGTGTCACCGTCTTTAATGTAATAAAATGAGCCTTTCTTTAGTACAGGAAATTCTAATGACAATTTATTTTTCCACAGGATTTCCTATCATGTTACCCCATTCGGTCCAAGAACCATCATAGTTTCGAACCTTGGAATAACCAAGCAGATATTTTAGGACAAACCAACTATGAGATGATCTTTCTCCAATTCTACAATAACAGATAACATCTTTGTCTGGTGTAACACCTTTTGATTCATAATTTTGTTTAAGATCTTCTACAGACTTGAATGTACCATCGGCATCATTTACAGCAGTTGCCCATGGAATATTATTTGCTTTAGGAATATGTCCGCCTCTTTGTGCATGTTCCATTGGATATTCAGGAGGTGCTGTAATTTCGCCAGAGAATTCTTTTGGAGATCTTACATCAACCATCACAGTGTCTTCTCGTCTTAATGCTCTACTAACATCAAAAAGGTAAGCGCGGAGCCCTTCATCAGGTGGTTGTGCTTTGTATGTGGTTAAAGTAAGTCGTGGTTCTTCTGTAGTGTATTCTTTATTTTCTAATTCCCATTTTTTTCTCCCACCATCCATAATTTTTAGATTTTCATGACCATAGTATTTGAAAACCCAGAAAACAAATGCTGCAAACCAATTAGTAAAATCACCATAAAGAATTACTTCGGTATCTTCACGTATACCATTTTTAGACATTAATGCCTCAAATTGTTTTTTATTAATGATGTCTCTAGTTATAGGATCATTAATGTCTCGTTTCCACCAAATTAAGCTAGCTCCTTTAATGTGGCCTTTTTGATATCCGTTTACGGGATCATAATCAACTTCAACTAATTTCCTATTTTCATTTGGATGATTTTTTGACACCCAATCTGTGTCTACTAAAACTTCAGGATGTGCGTAGTTCATGTTATTTTATAAATTTGTATTCATACTTATTTGTTTTTACAGTAAATTAAATAAAAAATATCTTTTTAACTAAATGAAATTTAGGAGAACTACTTGAAACTTCAAAAAGTGGCAGTGATTAGTAAAGTAGGTTCAAAAGAGTCAGAAGAGGCAGCAAAAAATGTTGTAAAAAAGTTTCTAGCAAAAAAATCCACGGTATTTACAATTTCTCCCATAGAAGTAGAAGGTGCAAAAAAAGTAGAGACACTAGATGAGCTGAAAAAAGAAAAGCTGGATTTGGTAGTTACATTAGGGGGAGATGGAACAACTCTAAGAGTTTTCAGGTATCTTGAAAACGATACTCCAATTCTAACAATTAACGTAGGCGGAAATAGGGGCATATTATCTGAGATAACGATTGATGAAATAGATGAGGCAATTGATAAAATTCTAAAAGATAAATTCTTTTTAGATAAACGAATCAGAATTGTTGCTTCATGTGGAGGTAAAGAATTTCCACCAGCATTAAATGAGATTTACATTTGTAGAACAAATCTTACAAAAACTGCAGAAATTGAGATAAAATTTCAAAATGACACAGTCAAACAAAAAATGGACGGGGTCATAATTGCCACTCCAAGCGGCTCAACAGGACACTCATTTTCTTTAGGTGGTCCGATTCTTCATGAAAGCCTAGATGTTTTGATTATAACACCAGTTGCTCCAGTTTACAGATTAGAATCAATTGTGGTGCCAGATGAAAAAATAGAAATAATATCATCACATGACTGCAGTATAGTTATGGATGCACAGGTAGTAAAGTCGGCAGGTTATGGTGAACCGATAATTATAAAGAGGTATAGAAAACCAGCAGTCTTTGTTAGATTGAAGAAACGAGGACTGAGACAGATGAGTAAACTTGGATTTTAGAATATTAGATGCAAGTGCATTTTATGCAGGAGTTCCATTTGGATCAGCCAATGATTGCTATACAACATCTCTTGTTTATGAGGAAATAAAACACATCAAAAAAAATCATGATGCATTAGGAACACTGCTAGAAACTAATCGATTAAAAATAATGGATCCAGACAAAGAATCAACAAATGCGGCCATAGTATCTGCTAAAGAAACGGGTGATTTTCTACAATTATCAAAGCAAGATATTTCAATAATTGCGCTATGTATCAGCCTTAAAGGCGAGATTATTTCGGATGATTTTGCAATTACAAATGTTGCAAAAAATATAGGATTGAAGATATCACCTATAATGACAAATAGTTTTCAAGATGTTGGTAAATGGGTTCATTATTGTCCAGGTTGTCGTACAAGCCATACGACTGGAAAAGAGTGTCAAATGTGTGGTACCCCACTTAAGAGAAAATTACTCAAGGGGCAATCTCCGTCCATACCAATCAACGAATGATCCATCATACAATTTTATATTTTGATAACCTGCAATCATCAATTGTAAAAATAGACTAGATGCTCTATGACCATGCATACAGTAACAAACAATTTCACTATCTTTAGATATTTGATTTTGAGAAAATAGATTTTGTAAAAAATCTTTATTTTGAAATAATTTACCATCGTAGGCTATTCCTTCAGTAAATGGAATTAGTTTTGAATTAGGCAAATGTCCTCCTATAAACTCTTGAGGTGTTCTCGCATCTAAGATTACAAAATTATTCAGATTTTCTTTAAGATAATCAGACTCTATTCGAATTTTAGAGTGGGTTTTTGGAGTAAATGTTGTTGATTCAGGAATGAATAATCTTTTTGTTAATTCAAATCCGTTTCTTTGCAAGTCCATAATATTTGCATCAAGTAGACATGTTTTTTCATGTCCAAAGTAGAGAAATGTCCATGCAATCCTAGCAGCTGATGGATCCATAGAATCGCCAATAAGGACAACAGTTTTAGAATTATTAATTCCAAGCGAACTAAAAAGATCAGTAATTTTTTTTTCATCAACGACTAGATTTGCACCGTATTGATCAAATTGGATAACTTGTTCTATTGTTAGTGATTGAGATTTTGAGATATGACCATACAAAAATATTGTTTTAGGACGGGTATCTAAAATGACAATATTTGGATCAGAGCGATGATCTTTTAGCCAATCTATTGAAACTAACATCAATGACATAGATTTGTCAATTTATTTAATAGTATCATGTATCATGCAAAGTTTTTTGATTTGATTCTTTGAGGTATTTACTTTGGGATTCAAGCACTTTTTTTATTTTTTTAGCTCTGGCATCCCCAAGACCTTCAACTTTTGCAAGTTCAGTAGTTGTAGCAGTGAAAACTTTCAAAGGAGTTCCAAATTTCTCAAGCATTCTAACAGCAAATTTCTCTCCAATGCCAGGCAAACTACAAAGAGATGATAATTGTTGTTTTTCCAAATCATTTGATTTTTTTATTTTTTTCAGATAGGGACCTTTTGTGGATTCATTTCTAGAACACAATGAAACAAGTAATTTTGCAGTATGAATTGCACTAGGAGTAGGAATTATTGGAATTTTAAAATCAATTACCACTGTAGATAATGCACCATAGAAAATCATTGGATTATCAACTATTTCTTCAATTTCGTCTACATTTCCTTCCACAACCACTATTGGGAATTGAAAATGTTCTTTTAATCTAGAGCATTGATCAAAAAGCCTACCATCAAAAACAGAAGACATCAAATCGCGGATACTTTTGCGCTCTACAACAGTTTCAGGTGCAACAATGTAATCACCGACAGGCAATGTTTTCATTTCAAGATTAAGACCTATAGATTTTAGCAGATCAGGAATTCCACTCTTACGTTCTCGTTCATCTACAATGATTCGTAAATTTTCTAATTTCACCAAATGTAATTTTGTTAATTTGTTAATATCTTTTTGAAATCTCAATTATCAGACTATTTCCTAGGATTATCATCGGATGGTGGAGGCTTTGATATTTGAGCGCTTCCCGATGCTGGACCTCGCATCATTTCGGTGATTTTGGCTTCTTGTTCTTTGAGAGATTCTTTAATTCTAGATTCTTGTTTTTCAAGAACAGTTGAACGTGTTTTTGCCATCTCTTTTTGTTCTTCTAATTCATCAATTAGTTCTTGTTTAGTAGATTTTATCAAAATTGAACCAGCATGTTTGTATACATTATCATCATCTGCAGCTTTTTTTAATTCCTCAAGTGCCTTCTCAGTTTCAATTTTTTCCATCTCAAGATGTTGTTTTTGTGTCATTATTGATTGAAGGTTTTGTTGAGATTGCTGCATTTTCATGAGCTGTTCTTGAAGCCAAGGAGGCATTTGTCCTGCTGACATGTTAATACAATATCGTTGATTTCATTATATCTTTACCGATTCAATTGAATCATAACTTGCCTGAATTAATCTCAAAGTTGAATTAAGATTTGCTCGTAAGTGTGGAATATAATCAGATTCTATTGAAATGGTGATTTTGTCATTTAATGACATGTGGGTTTTTGTAGGATTTTCTGGATAAAATTCATTATCAGTGTTTATAGAATCAAATATCGCTTTTGTTTTCTCTTTTGCGTCAATAGTGATTTTTGCATTAAAGCTTGATATCATATGCTGTTCCAGCTACTTTGAAACTACATTTCTTACAAGACCAAATACCAACTGCATCTCGATTGAACTGTTGAGAACCACATTCAGGGCAAGTTCTCTTTTCTTTTAGTTGGAAGTGAATTTTGGTATACTGTTTTCTAATTTTGATACCATATCTTGCACCTAATCCTTTTAGGGATTTGTTCTTTGCCAATTTATTGGCCTCCTTCCTTTGCTTGTTTTAACTTTTCTCTTATTTTTGAGCCTACTTTAACAGATATTTCACCGCATTTGATTACCTCATCAAAGGTAAATCCACCGTTTCCTCCTTTTTGCAAAGCACAAATGTTTCCATTAGAATCAGTAGTGATTGTAATTCTTGCATCCATACTATCCCATTCATCACCATTTGGATCAACAATTATGTAATTTCCAATTTTGCCCATAGTGACAGAAACTGGAATAGTAGTGGTTGGGACATATGATTCTCCACCTTCAACTAAAGTTGGGATATCATCTTTCATTTCCCATTTTGGTGTTTTGGAAGAGAGAATTGCAGCTGTTGTGGCATAAGCACATGCATCAAACAAATTTCCATCATAATCAACTACGACATTATCAGCAAAAACTCCAACAACCGATTTATTTTTTTGAATTACTAATTGAGACAAATCAATCATGTGACTTTCTCTGATACCTCTATCAACTACTCTTGCCAATTCAATAACATCAGGTCCAGGAGGTCCAGTTTCAACACTTGGATGAGAAAGTGGTAAAAGCTCGGCAGTACAAATGAAGATACCTTTGTCACCCATATCTGGAAAAGGTCTATCTGGTTGAATTTTAACACCGCAAATTACTTCACTGTCACCTAATCTAACTCGTGCAGAACCATTTGCTTTTGGAATTGCGTTTATTTCAATTATTAATTTTCGTGGTTCGTCTAGTGCTCTTCCATCAACTCTTTTTCCCTGTTCTAATAATTCAAGGATTTGAGATTTTTTTAGTTCATCAATTACAGAAGTAGATGTCATTTATTTTTCTCCGTTTCCAAAATATTTTTCAGTTAGTGCTTTCTTTTGTAATTCATAAACAATTTTACAACCATGAATTCCTGTCTCGACACATTTCTTATATTCTGCAGGAGTTAGTACGCCATCTAATTGGAGTAGTGTAATTTTTTCGAGACTTGGCATGTAGCCAATAGGCATATCTGCTTGTCCTGCTTGATCTTCTTCATTATTAACATCAAGAATAATTGTATCTGCCGCTTTACCTGCAGCACATGCTGCCACCATATCCCTCATAGGAATTCCAGCATCAGCCAAAGCTACAGATGCAGCAGAAAGGGCAGCACATCGAGTACCGCCATCGGCTTGAAGAACTTCGATATAAACATCAACTGCTGTTCTTGGAAATTTGTCTAACATTACTGCAGGCTCTAATGCTTCTTTGATAACTTTGGAAATTTCAATTTCTCTTCTAGATGGTGCAGGATTTTTTCTCTCAGTTACAGAAAATGGCTCCATATGATATCTAACTCGTAAAATACCGGTATCTGTGTTGGACATGTGTTTCGGATGGACATCTCGTGGACCAAATACTCCAACCAAAATTTTGTTATCACCAAATTCAATGTATGCTGAACCATCAGCGTTTTTTAATCCTCCAGCTTTAATCATAATTCGTCTTGGTTCATCGACTTTTCTACCATCACAACGAATTCCATTTTCATCTAGTAACACTAGTGCTGTATCTCTTCCGCCCATTATGATTCACCTTTTGATTCTAACATTTCTTTTACTTGGTCAGTTAAATTAGCGACATGTGCCTTTTCATCTACCATTTGTATTGCTTTTTTAGCCTTTAATAATCCCTCGGGAGTTTCACATGAAACCACTACCCAACCATTTTGACCAATGGTAATAGCAGCACCCGTAGCCATTTCAATTGTTTGAATCATAGTTCCTCTTTTTCCAATCAGACGTGGGACTTTGCTAGGGGAAATCTTGACCAAGTGTCCAGAATCAATCTTACCGAGATCTCTATCAGCTATTGTAACAAGTGGATCTCTAGTTCTATCAAAATTAGCAATTCTAGCTGCAACAAGATCACCTGATTTCAACTTTGATGAAAGTTCATCGGCATGTGCAGAAAAATCTCTCCCAAAAACATCTTGTGCAGGTAAAAATCCCACATAACATGAATTAATATCCAATTCCCAAGATAACGATGTATGAGATATGATTTTACCAATTACAAGGTCATCGATTTTTGGGATGTATTTTCCAGTTAGCGGTATTACTTTAATGGAATCATCGTAAATTTCTGAAATTCCTATGGCAGTAGAAATGATTTTGTTGCCATCAAGGATTACATTTTGTTCAGGTCTGTAAGGACCTGTTGTAATTACATCGCCAGGTATAACATATTTTCTTTTGTTCTCCATTACTTCATAACCTCAACTGTAGCAGAACCTTTTGTTATAGAACCTAATCTATCAATCACGTTTGGCCTTGCTCCAGCGGGTATTTCAAGTATTGCTTTTAAGGAACCATTATTTTGCCATTCTTCCTTTTTTAGAAACCCTACAGATTTCAAAACAGCATAAGATTGAGATGCATATTGTGCAGGTATCGTTATTTCAAGATCTAGATTTTCAGATTTCAAAGGTATTATCGAACGCAATTTTTCTACAATATCTTTTACTTGCTCATCTACACTTTTTTGTGGTTCTATTGTAATTCTTCCATCCTTTAATGCTTGTTCAATTCTCAGTGGAGGATGTGGTAAATGTGTTCTAGGATCAACGTAAGTCTTGGCAATAAATGAAACAATTTGTTTTCTCTTCTCATCGAGCATTTTACGTCTTTGTTCAGTAGTAAGATTCAGATCACCTTTTCTAAGCATTATCTCAGCAATCTCATTGACATCTTCAGTTTTGAAAGCCTTTAGTAGTTTTTCTGTTGAGGGTTTAGTGCCTTTACTAGAGTCAGTATAGATCTCATCAGAAATCAAGATTGCAGAAATGTCTTTTTTCTTTCCCAGTTTGAAATCTAGTGCGGGGTCAGGCTTTACCAAAATCTCAAATTTTTCGCCTTCGTATGAATATCTAACCACGGTTACATCTGCCATTTCTGAAATATTGTATGATAATTTGGTATTTATCTATACTCAAAATAACTAATCAATGACTTTACCTCACGTCTTTAAGTATTCAGAAAAGATCGAAATTTCAATGCAGAGACAAGAATCAACTGACATTATAGAGAGATTTCTATCTCACAAGTTTAGACTTTCAAAGAGTTATTCAACTATCGCTACCTACAAATCAAGTATTAGAAAGTTTGAAGAATTTTGATAAAGAGATGGAAGAGTGGAAAAAAAGTGTTAGAAAATTACTAATCTGTTACCTCTTCTAAAGTAGAAAGATTCGTTCTTACTGGCATAATTAAAGCCGGATTTAGTGCAAAATCGTAGGCTCTAACAATGATCAAAAGAAAGAATATTTGTAAATTAAATTCTAATCTCTTTTTTAATCGCAGATAGTTGGTTAACCAAATCACTGGAGGTGATTATTCCAATGACTTTGGTATCTTCAACTACTGCAAGCTTGCGAATTTTTTTAGATGACATCTGTTTGGCTGCATCTAAAATTGATTGATTTGAGCCAATTGTTTGCAAAGGAATTGATGCTATTTTCCCCACTGGTGTATCCAGTGGATATTGGTTTGCCACAATTTTAATTGCAAAGTCCCTATCAGTTATAATTCCTATAGTGATAGAACCTTCTTTCACCAAAACGGCACCTATTCCTTGCTCCATTATTTTAGATATCTGATATACGGTTGTGGAAGACGAAGCAGTTATCAACTTTTTTGACATTACATCTTTAACCAGAATTTTTGATAGATCTTTTTCTAAATTATTATTATTTGCTAAAGGTCTTTGTGTTTTTGTCGATAAGATATCAAAAATTCCCATCACATAATAATAACTAACAAAAACTTAAGGTTTTCTAAATTTTGTATGAACTTAAAGATTTAGGAAAACAAAAAGAGATTAGAATTAGAAGGTATTTTGTAGCTCGGCAGTTGTGATATATTAACTCAAAAAGTGATGTTTAGTCAAAAAAAAGTTCTGGACGCTGTTGAGAATTACAAGATTATGCCTAAAATAGGCTTGATTAAATCATGATAAAACTTTAATATCTATACGTAAAACCAGCTAGATTTTTATGTGGATTTTGAAAATTTTCTTCTAAGATTTGTCTTCTTTAGAGGTAATTAACAAGAATAATCAAAAAATGTCAGTCAAGCTGAAAGGTGTTCCATTACAGTATGCAAATGCACTTAGACGCATATGTCTAAACGGCATTCCTGTATTTGCTATAGATACAGTAGATATCATAGAAAACTCGTCCGTATTGCCAGATGAAGGTTTGGCACACAGACTGGGATTAATACCAATTAAGACGGATTTATCAAGATTCAATGAGCCATCAAAATGTGATTGTCAAAGTGAGACAGGTTGTTCTAATTGTAAAGTTATGATGGTTCTAGATTCTGGAGATTCAGACGTCACTAGAACGATCTTATCAAATGAACTAACATCTGAGGATGATTCAGTAAAACCAACTTCAGATAAAATTCCAATTATTCAGCTGGCACCAGGACAAAGAATCAAAGTGGAATGTTATGCAAGACTTGGTCGCGGAACAGAACATGCAAAGTGGAATTCAGCAAACATTTCAGTTTTAACTGAAACCAATAAAGAAGATGAGAGAGTACTCACAGTAGAATCAACAGGAGCATTAAAACCAGAACAAATAATCCTTGCAGGAGTAGATGAACTAAGCAATAGATTGTCCGAGTTTAAAGAAATAATCGGTCAATTAAAAGAATAAATTAAGCATACACATTATATTTGGGTTTTAAACCGGTTTATTCACATGACTAATCAAGTCGTCATACGCATGGCAAAAGAGCTAAAAAAGGCATCTACCAAAAATGATGCCCCAATTTGGGCAAGATTAGCAGAATATGCATTAAAACCATCTATTGCAAGACGACACATCAATTTGAACAGAATAGGTCAACTAACAAAGGATACTGATACCGTAGTTTTTCCAGGAAAGGTATTAGGAACTGGCGATATTCATCATAAAATTACGCTTTGTTCATTTTCAATTTCAAATTCAGCAGCTACAAAGATTTTAGAAAAAGGAGGAAAGTTGGTTAGTTTTTCAGATTTAATAGAAAAACACCCAACTGGAAAAGGAGTTGTATTACTTGGCTAGTCAAGAAAATGTTGTATCAATAGACAAACCAATTGTAGTAGATGCTACAGACCACATAGCAGGAAGACTATCATCAAATGTTGCTAAATTATTGTTAAAAGGAAACAGAGTTTCAGTTGTAAATTGTGAAAAAATCATGATCAGTGGAACAAGAACAAACATAATTAGTGAATATAGAGGATTTTTAGAAGTTAGCAGTGTCATTCATCCAAGACATGGTCCAATACATCCAAGAAGACCAGACACAATCATGAAGAAAATGATCCGTGGAATGTTACCAAGAAAGAAACCCTCAGGTTTATCAGCTCATAAAAGACTAAGAACATACATTGGTTCACCTAAAGAACTAAGTTCATTTGAAAAAATTCAATTCAAAGAAGCAAAAATTAGAAAATCTTCAGCAAACTATACAACAGTTGGAGACATTGCAAAAATAATAGGGTGGACAGAATGACAACGCCAAAAACAGAAATTTATTTTGCAACTAGAAAAACATCCAGTGCACATGTTTACATTACAAAAGGACAAGGAAAAGTTAGAATAAACAACATACCTATTGAGATGATCCCACAAGAAACTGCTCGTGAGGTCATGTTAGCACCATTAGAAATTACAGGGGATTTAAGAGATAAGATAGATATTTCTGTCAGAGTAAGAGGCGGTGGATTTATGGGACAAGCTAGTGCAACAGCGATTGGCATCTCAAGGGCACTTATAGGTTGGACCAAATCTAAAAAAGACCCTAAAGATCATCCATTCCCAAAATCAACTAGAGAAGACCTAAGACAAAGAATTGCAGATTTTGACAAGTATCTAATTAGCGGTGATGCCAGAAGAAAAGAACCAAAGAAATTCGGCGGACCGGGTGCAAGAAGAAGAAAACAAAAATCATATCGTTAGACTGTGAAAGCTGTAATTTTAGCTGGTGGCAAAGGAACTAGAGGCAAGCCATATACAGAGTATTTCCCAAAAGCAATGACGCCAATAAAGGATAAGCCGTTAATTGATTATATTGTAAGATATTTGAATTCATTTGATTTCATCAAAGAGATCATCATAATTTCAGATTATGAGGGATTAGGAGGTCAAATTAAAAATTATTACAGCAATTCAAAAAATGGAAAAAAGATTACGTTTGTACAAGACACACAAAGTGGAACCGGTGGAGATCTTTTACATATTGAAGATAAACTTGAAGGAGATTCAGAATTTGTGTTATGGTTTGTAGATAATCTATGTGCCATAGATCTAGTAAAAATGAGAAAGGTCTTCAAAGAAAAAAATAGTACTGCATGCATTGCAACCAGAACAAAAAGAAAAGAAGAAACAGGATTTGCAGTAGTAGAAAATGGAATAATAAAGAAATTCAAAGAAAAACCAACTATGAAATTACAATTATCAGAATGTCTAGGAATTTACATTTTAGGAAAAGAAGTAATTAAAAGAATTAAAGCAAAAACAAAACAAAAAGAGATTAATCTTTCATTTGACATTTTACAGCAATTATCAAAAGAAGGAAGAATTAGTGCCTACGACATTGAGGATAAAGAATGGATAGATGCTGAATCACCAATGGTTTTAGAAAGAAATGAAAGAATAGTGAAAAAGATCATAAAACAGATGGGATTTTAGAATGTTTTTCAAATTCGGAGATTTTTTTCTCATATAGCAAAGTTTGGGCTATATCATCTAATCCTTCTAAAAGAATTTTTTTCTTGTGTAAATCAATATCAAAAGAAATTTCCTCAGAACTTGTTTTAATTATTTGATTTTCCAAATCTACTTCTATTTCTCCTGTTTCTTGTTGTAGTTTTTCTACTGTTTTATCATCCAACATAATCGGTAAAATTCCGTTTTTGAAACAATTGCTGTAAAAAATATCAGCAAACGAAGGAGCAATAATGACTGAGAAACCATAATCCTGTAATGCCCAAACTGCATGTTCTCGACTAGAACCGCATCCAAAATTATCCCCTACAACAAGAATTTTAGAATTTTTGTATTTAGGATCATTTAATATAAAATCAGATTTTAGGTGTTCTTGATCATCGTATCTCCAATTATAGAAAAGAAATTTTCCAAATCCTGATTTCTGAATTAGTTTTAGAAATTGTTTCGGTACAATTTGATCTGTATCGACATTTACCTTATCTAATGGAGTGATTATAGTTTTGACTTTTTTGAAAGACTGCATTCTAATTCAAATCCATTTCTCTAACATCTACAAAATGACCTTCTATAGCAGCGGCAGCCGCCATCACTGGACTTACCAAATGAGTTCTTCCTCCAGTTCCTTGTCTACCTTCAAAATTTCTATTAGAAGTACTTGCACATCTTTCACCGGGAGATAAAATATCAGGATTCATCCCTAGACACATACTACAGCCTGCTTCTCTCCATTCAAAATTTGCATCTGTAAAGATTTTATCAAGACCTAATTCTTCTGCTTGTTTTTTTACCATCTGAGAGCCAGGAACTACCATAGCTCTAACATGGGGGGATAATTTTTTCCCTTTAACAACTTTGGATGCTTCAATTAGATCATCTAACCTAGCATTTGTGCATGAACCAATAAACACTCTATCTATTTTGATTTCAGTGATTGGAGTTCCAGGTTTAAGAGCCATGTATTCAAGTGCTTTTTCAGCACCTTTCTTTTGATTTTGATCACCTTTGGAAAAATCTTCTGGAAATGGAATGGATTCAGTGATATCACAAGTCATACCAGGATTAGTACCCCAGCTTACTTGAGGTGCAATGTTATCAATATGCAAAGTATAGTTTTTTTCAAATTTTGCGTCGCTGTCTGTTTTTAGATTATCTCTCCAATAATCAACTAGAGATTCATAATTTTTTGGAGTGTATTTCCTACCTCGAAGATATTCAAAGGTTTTCTCATCAGGTGCAATTAGTCCTGCACGTGCACCTGCTTCAATAGACATGTTACAAATTGTCATTCGTTGTTCCATAGAAAGGTCGCTGATACCTTCGCCTCTGTATTCAATAACGGTGCCATTACCACCAGAAGTGCCAATATTTTTGATTATTGACAATATGATGTCTTTTGCAGTAACAGCATGAGGATTCTTTCGTTTACCTTCTACACTGATTTCAAAAGGTTTCGGTTTTTCTAACCAAAGAGTTTGTGATGCTAAAACATGCTCTACTTCACTTGTTCCTATTCCAAAGGCTAATGCCCCAAAAGCTCCATGTGTGGAAGTATGACTGTCACCACAAACAATAGTACTTCCAGGTAATGTAATTCCTAATTGAGGCCCAATGACATGAACAATTCCTTGATTAGGGCTGTTAATATCAAATAATTGAATTCCAAAGTCCTTACAATTTTTTTCCAGAGTTTGTATTTGAACTGCAGAGGTTTGGTCTAAAATAGGAAGGGTCCTATTATTCGTTGGAACGTTATGATCCATTGTTGCAATTGTAAGATCAGGTCTCCTTACTGATCTATTATTCATGCGAAGTCCATCAAATGCTTGAGGAGAAGTTACTTCATGAACAAGATGCCTATCAATATAGATTAGAGATGGACTGTTTTCTTTTTCTACAACAATGTGAGCATCCCAAATTTTTTCAAAAAGTGTTTTTCCCATTTTAATCCTAGTCTGGTTTGTATTTGAATAGACCGCCAGCTTCTATTATTTTTCCAATAATTTCTGAGAAAGGTTTCATTTTGTATGTTTTATTTTTTGTGAGATTTTTAATTTCATTGCTGCGAATGTCAATATCGATTTCATCGCCTTCAGAAATATTTGAGTATGCATCCTCTTCAATTTCTATTGGTAACAAAAATGCACCATCAACTGCATTTCTATAAAATATTCTTGCAAATGAGAGAGCAAGTACTGCCTTTATTCCAGAATGAGAAAGTGCAATTGGTGCATGCTCACGGGATGAGCCGCAACCAAAATTTCTTCCAGATAAGATAAAATCACCTTCTTTTACCTTTGAGTGAAAATCAGGATCAAGTCCTTCCATAGCATGTAATGCAAGCTCAGCATAGTCATGGACTTTGAGATACTGTCCAGGTATAATGACGTCCGTATCAATATTGTCTCTTTCGTATTTTATGACGTTTCCTTTCAATTCAAGTCCCTCGGATCAGTTATTTTACCAGTAACTGCAGATGCCGCCGCTACAAGTGGTGAGGAAAGATATGTTTGTGAATCAACATGCCCCATTCTTCCTGGGAAGTTTCTATTTGTGGTACTAATGCAAATTTCATCTTTTGCCAAAACTCCCATATGCGCACCACAGCATGCTCCGCATGTTGGTGGGCCAACAACCGCACCTGCATCTAAAAATATTTTGAGTAGTCCGTTTTCCATTGCACGTTTGTAAATAGAAATCGAAGCCGGTAAAATTTCGGTTCTAATCTTAACTTTTCTTCCTTTGAGAATTTTAGCGACTGCTTCCAAATCTTCGTATTTTGCACCAGTACAAGAACCAATGTATGATTTGTCCAATTCTACAGAGGGTGCTTCTCTAACTATGGAAATATTTTCTGGAGAAAAGGGTTTTGCCACAATTGGTTCCATTTCTGAACCTTCGTATTCGTATATCTTTTCATATTCAGCATCATCATCTCCATTAACTAATGAAATATTTGTAGCCCCTCTACTTGTAAGATAATCAATTACTTTTTGATCAGGTTCCACTATTCCATTTTTAGCGCCAGCTTCTGTAGTCATATTACATAGAGTCAATCGACTCTCAACGGACATTTCATCAATTCCGCTTCCACCAAATTGCATGGTTTTGTATGCTCCCCCCTCAGTGCTGATATCACCAATGATCTTTAGAATAAAGTCTTTAGCCATTACATGTTCTGGAAGTTTTCCATTTAGCTTAAAGTATAATGTTTCAGGAACCTTAAACCAAATTTTTCCATTCAATAAAACATATGCCACATCAGTATGACCTAACCCACAAGCAAATGATCCCAACGCACCAGTGGTATTAGTATGAGAATCGCCTCCAACATATACATCGCCAGGTAACACCAATGCTTCTTCGTGTGATAGTGTGTGACAAATTCCATATTGTCCCATTCCATACTTGAAGTGTTTTTCAATGCCATACTTTTTTGTAAAATTAGACAATTTCACAATATTTTCAGCTGAGACCATATCTGGAGAAGGAACAAAATGATCTTCTGCAACCCAAACTTTTGTTGGATCCCATAATTTATCAACATTAATGCCTTGTTTCTTTAATTTATCAAATACTTTGATCACACCTGGACCAGATACATCATGGAGCATTACTTTGTCCACATTTGCAAAAATTACATCGCCAGGAGTAACTCGTTGTCTCCCTGAAGCATGTGCAAGTATCTTCTCAGTTATATTCATAATCGAAAAAGCCAGTTCTACAGATTAAAAGCTTTTCAGAAGATGTCCTAGTGTCAGATATGAAAATCTCGTATCTGACGTTTCTATACAAAAAAAGCCCGAAAAAAAATTTCAGTATGACCTTCTTTTTGGAGGAATTTAGTTGATCATACCACGTATCAGACGAAAAAAGAGAAAGTCAACTGGAGAGCAAATTATTAATGAAATCTATTCTCTACTTCATGACACTGGCCCAAGACCATATCCACTGACAGTAACAGATCCTTGAACGATTCTATCTTCTTCCTCGCCTGAGCATTGTCAGGAACAGAAATTTCTACTTCATATTCCTTCATATCATGAAAACAATTTATCATAATTGCATCTCCAACCATTACTTTTCTGATTAGATTTAATACTGTTTCACCGCAAGCATTAGTATATTCTGTTATTGCATCCAGTTCTTTCTTTGAAATCTTAGCTGAAATTGTTGGCATATTGGTTTACCTTTGGTCACCATGGTTTACCAGAACTAAGCTTTAAGCTTTATGAAAGACGTGTTGCAGATTTTTGTGAGTAAAGTGGGGGGGACTTTTTACTGATTGTCGATAAACTCATGTGGAGAAAGAATAGTCCTTTTCTTTTTGAGTAATCTCTACTATATTATAGATAGATTTTATAACTATCTGTTCATTATTCAGAGCAGTTCTGATTATGGACTCTAGATATTTGAAAGTATTCGCAGTAGTAATGATGATTAACTAATGATTGTAAAAATAGTCGTTATTTGTATTGCTGCATTGGTTATTGTGGGTTTTTTACTTTTTAATGCATTTGTATCAGAACAGGAGTTTCACATTCATGATTCCCTGATTTCCAAGATTGCACTTTGGGTAGCATTAATAGTTTTGATTTTAGCTCTATATATTATTGGATTTACAAAAGATGTACATCGTTTTTTAATTCCAACATTAGCCATGGGTGTTGGAATTGTTCATGTTTTGTTGGCACCTGAACACTATTCCCGAGTGGGATTTGAACAAAGCGTATTCTTTTTAGGGCTTGGAACATACCAGTTAGCATTTGGATTATTATTCATAAAAGGTTCAAGACAACTATCAAAGATGACAATTGTAATTATCACTGCAAGCATTTTCTTATACTTTATAACAAGATTTGATGTTAATGTCAAATCATTAATAGTAACTGAAGGCATAGATTCTATTGGCATAATGACCAAAACTATTGAAGTATTATTGATTATAGGCCTAGCATATCATCTAAAAAATATTAGAAAGGGGATTACAAACTGAACATATACGATAAAAAACAAATCAATTGTTACAAATGTGGAAAATGGGTTGGCGAGATAATATATGATGCAGAAATTATTTGTCCCAAGTGTGGTGATTGCGCAGATCCATTTCCAAAGGGTGATGATTTGTTACCAGTACCTATAAAAAGATCACATGAAAAAGAATCACTCAAGCAAAATGTGTAACCTTGCACCAAAAGAGATCGCGGCTTTATGATGAAATATGTACTAGAAAACATAAAAGAACATCAAGCATATCAGAGTAAAACCATGTCAACAACTAGAATCAAGATTGGAGTCGTAGGTTTCAACCCTTGTTATGATGGATTTGTGTGTTTGACATTCTAATCTTAATAAGAATATTGTGCGTAGTTATGACATTAATGATAAACCAATCTATGATTAGCTTAATGATTATATGATGATTAATACCTCCTAGAGATTCTATAATATTATATTTGATACTATCAACTACCAATATGGAATTACACGAAAAAAAATGCATACCATGTGAAAGCGGAGGAACACCGTTAACAGATATTGAGGCAAAAAAGAAACTTGAAAAGGTCATTGGCTGGAAACTAAATGGAAATAAAATAGAAAGAGAATTTGTTTTTCAGAACTTTAAAGAGGCAATAAAATTTGTAAACAATATAGCACAAATTGCTGAGGAGGAGGGTCACCATCCAGATATTCATATTCATTGGAACAAAGTTATGTTGGAACTTTGGACGCACTCGATGAAAGGATTAAGTGAAAATGATTTTATTGTTGCAGCAAAGATAAACACACTAAAAGTTTGACTAAATTTTCACATCTCTACTAATTGTATTGCAATTAGAGATTTAATTAAAAATAATTATGATAAAGACACAGAGCAAAAGAAGATATTCAGAAGGTATGTACATAAAGGGAAATGAGAATCTTTACTGTTACCTAATAATCATGATGAAAATTACTAGTGAACAGTTGATCACTTTTGTATCATTTAATGCAATACCGTTTATTATCAGTAATATTCTTATTCGCAGTAGTAATAGAGATTAATTATATGACTGAATGTGATATTTGTCAACACTACATTCCAGATACAGACCCATTAGATAACCCATTTCCAGATTCGTTAAAAAAAGTTATGCTAAAAAGACATTTTTGGGACAAGCATCCAGATAAATACAAAGAGAGATTTAATTCCTGAACACCAAAAAGAATCACTCATACAATTACTGCATGGAAGACAAGAAACAAACTGCATAGAAATAATTGAAATGATCATTGCAGAATATGAAAAAATCAAAACAATTACCGTTCCTTTGGAAGATAAAAATGATCTATTTGATAACCTTTTGACAGTATTGTCTGACAGTTTTTGTCAGGGATTAGGAACAAAAGAGGTAGAAGTCTTATTTCAGAACAATAAAAAAGAAAAGAAATATCACAATATATTGTGTCTCTGACCGTGTCACCATTATTTTCAGAAAGAAAAGAAGGCGAATTTGATGTGTTTGAGGCATTATTAGAGACATTAGACAAAAATGATGAAAGACTACAAGAAGGAGACGTTATAGTAGTATCAACAAAATACATCTCTAATTCTCAAGGAAGATTGATTGATTTAAACAACGTCAAGACATCAAAAGAAGGAACTGAAGTTTCTAAGAAATTTCAAATAAAAGCTGAAATTGCAGAGATAATTTTAAGAGAATCGGATAAAATTTTTGGTGGGATTTCAGGTTTTGTTATTACTTCAGCAGATAACATAATGGCTCCAAATGCAGGAATTGATAAATCGAATGCTAAAAAGGGAAAAGTAATTTTATATCCAAAAAATCCGTATCTCATAGCAGAACAAATTAGAAGGAAAGTTTTTTTAAAATTCTTAATCCATGTAGGAATTATTTTAGTAGATAGTAGATTGATGCCATCTCGTATTGGAACATCAGGTGTAGCAGTATCATGTGCAGGGATTGAGCCAGTATTAGATATGAGATCTGAAAAAGATCTTGATGGAAACCCATTGAAGGTAACTTTCCAAGCAGTTGTAGATAATCTTGCAACAATTGCGAATCATAAAATGGGTGAGGCTGCAGAATCGAAACCATTTGCAATTGTTAGAGATTCAGGAGCAAAACTTACAGATAGAAAAATCAGCCCAACAGAGATGGCGATATCTCCAGATCAGTGCGTATACGTTAGAGGTCTAACAAATCCAATGAATCACTAGAATTTGAATTGGTTCTGCTTTAAATAGAGGTTTTTTGAGGACAAAATTATGGAATACCTAACAAGATATCCCAAAACAATTTCATTTCTGGATGGATTAAAACACAGTATTGACATAGATAGTAAAGGAGTGGAACAGCTTCACATTGTAGTTAAGAAGAGCTTTGATGAATTAATGAAAATTTTCACAGATGAAGGATTTACTAAAGTCAAATTAGAACATAAACAGCCTAACCAAATTGGAAACGGTTTGAATCTTAAACTAAAGAAGCCTTGGGAAATGCATGTAAGAATGGTAGATCTTAAAAAAGGATTAATCGGGATACATGCAGAAGTTGAAGTTTCAAGAGATTACCTTCAACACTTAGTATCACAAAGAACACCTGTGGTATATGAAGTGGAAGAGATATTGAAAAAATACCAGGTAGATTATAAAATCTGGCATGATAAAATCAAAAAAAATGTTCATATGATTTTTGATAATTATAAAGTAAAGCTTGCAACACCCAGCATTCCAGTTTTTGCATGGAAGCCAATGTTATTTGTAATTGGAACAATTTGCATATTTTACCTATGGAAGTTTATCAACACCATCTAAAATAATCAAAAAAGAAAATAAAAAATGGACAGATTATATGCCCAAGGTTTCTTCTTTGGTTAATTCAAGATAGACTTTATCGCCTACAGATAAACCCATTTCTTTGTATTCATGCATCTCAAGTTTTAGTTGTGTTACACCGCTTTGCATACCCACACCACCCATTCCAGAGAACATTTTGTTGAGATCCTTCATCATATCATTCATGTTAGTGAATCCCATCACTTTTGAACCACCAAAAGGAGAAGGGGTAGATGTTGTTCCTTCTTTAAGGTCTTTAACGGAAGATAGAGAGACGACAACATATGGTGCACCGTCAGGTGCAGCATCAATGCTTCTTACTACAAATTCCTTTTTCATTAGTTGACATTTCTTGCTCCATAATTTTAATTTTGAGGAGGATCTAAGCCTACCTAGGCTAGATTTGAAGCTTTAATTACAATTTTCATGATTACCAATTATTGACTGACGAGAATCTGAAAATATTCCTACAATATTATGGAATATCACCGTGGGAGATTGAAGTAATTTACGGGTATTTGAATTCTAGATTTTCAATTATTCAAGAAGAGATTGAAGCAAACGATGATAATTTTGTCAGTTTTTTGAATTTAGATATACCACTTGCTTTTAACGAAGAATTTTTCAAATGGTTTGATTTTAGACGCTGGGAAAAAATGAAAGCTATTTTCAAAGAGATGAAAAGACGTAGAGGTACTGGAAATGCTTTAAAGATAAATATTAATTTTTTAGGAAAACCAAAAATAGTTTTTGTGTTAGATACTGAAGATAAACAGTGGTATGATAATGCAATTGAAAAGATAGATTTTGTTTTAGAATTGCTCCCATATCATCTAGATCCAGAAAAACTACCATCAGACGTTTTAGAAATAATTTATAAGTTTGATCCTGAATCAATAAGATGGCGTCTTAATACTGCAACATCAGAAAATAAAAAATATGTTTTCAGAGGAGACAGTTGGAATACAATTACTTGAGATCTTTTTGAAGTGGTTCAAGTAAACCGTGTAGTTCTTTGTATTTTGATTCTAAAAATTCCAATGCATTATCGAGTTTTTTTGATTTACCATATTTATAGCGTATTAGTTCACGATGGTGCCAAAATGTTTTTCCATTCTCGACTGAAATAGTTGTGAAGTAATCAGTTCCTTTCAAAGTGTCTGGAAGTTTAATATCATATGGGAAAAGGAGTTCAACAATAAACCATTCATCTCCATCTGGATAATCAGAACCAGTATCCACATCAAAAAACACATGGAGTAAATCAGATTGCATCAAGCCATCGTCATTTATAGAAGGATGTTTGACTCCTGATTTTTTAAAATCAAGATTAACGAGTTGGGGCTCAAAGAAACCTTTGATAATAGATTTTCTAAATATTTTATTTGCCTCGTTTATGTTCAACAGTAAGGTGATCTACAAATAAACTAGTCTATAACTCATTAGGTTATAGACATTCTAAACTCTGAGGGAATCAAGTATTTCTGAAACATCAGTAATAGGCAATCCATTTTCTGAAATCCTTTGTTTTGCCGGAGGGTTTTCAAGATAATTTGGGATTTTATCAGTTAGTCTAGTCGAATATTGAGAAATTATTTCGTTTTGATAAAATACGCCTATTGGGATTTTATTTCCCCATTCCAGAGATTTAATCAAGGCTTGAGATAGTTTTTCATTAACTTCTGTCTCATCGTCATAATGTACAATAGGGTCAAAATGTGTATCTTCAAGTTTATAGATTCTAGAGTGTCTTTCCATAGATTCTTGTGCTAAATCAACTCCAGCATACCAATCTCTGGTATTGATATCATTGTAAGTTGGACATGGTTGTAACACATCAAGAAAAGAAAGACCTTTGTGACGAACGGCTTTGATTATCAGATCTTTCAGATGTCGAACATCATAAGAATAACCACGTGCTATAAATGTAAAACCACTGACGACTGCCAATCCAATAGGATTTACGTTATAGTTTGTGTTTGGAGAAGGAAGTGATTTTGTTTTCTCACCGAGCCTTAAGGTTGGGGAAGCTTGTCCTTTAGTTAAACCATATACTCCGTTATCAAATATTATGTAAGTCATGTCAATATTACGTCTTCCAGCTGCAACAAAATGACCAGCCCCTATTCCCAATCCGTCACCATCGCCACCTACTGCTACAACAGTCATCTCAGGATTTGCAAGTTTTCCACCTTGGGCAAAAGTCAAAACTCTTCCATGTAGTGTATGAATACCATATGTGTTGATAAAATGAGATGTCTTTCCAGAACAACCAATGCCAGAAAAAATTGTTGCTTTATCGCGTTCTATTCCCATTTCGGCTAATGCCATTTGTAATGCATTAACTATTCCAAAATCCCCACAACCAGGACACCAATCATTGTGTACTTCAGTTTTGTAATCAGCTAGTTTAAGCGCCATGACTTAGAACCTCTCTTTTATTTGCTTTATTTTCAACTATCTTTTTTAGTGAATCATAAATTTCAGTACTAGTCATTCCTCTTCCAGTATATTTTAGTATAAAATAATCAATTTCCCGGGATATGTTTTGCTTGAAGATCTTGCCTAGTTGTCCTGAATGATTTGCCTCAATGTCAATGATGGTTTTTGTATCTTTTAGAAGAGACTTGACATAATCAGATGGGAAGGGATGAATTAATTTAATTTGAATAAATCCAACATTAATCCCATCTTTTTTAAGCATGGAAATAGCATCCAAAATTGGGCCTTTAGTAGAACCCCAAGAAATTATAGTGTAATCATGGACACCAAATGAAACAACCTGTTCATCATCTGGAATTCTTTTTATCACCAAGTCTAATCGAGACATTCTTTTATCCATCATTTTGATACGAACCTGAGGATCTTCTGTAATATGACCAAATTCATCTGATTCATCTCCAGTATTCCAAAAAATACCATTATCTAATCCTAACCTAGAACGGGGGGAAATTCCATCATCAGTAAAAGCAAATCGCTTGTATTCCCCATCTACTTTATCTAACAATAGACCTCTATTAATAGAAATCTTTTGAGGATCAAATTTTTTGCAGGTAACAACAGAACTTGAAAGAAATTTGTCCATCATATGGATAACAGGAATTTGATAGATATCGGCATAATTAAAACATCTTCCAGTGTCATAGAAACTTTCCTCAATATCACCAGAGGCATAAACAATTTTTGGAAAATCACCATGTCCAGCATGTACTGCAAAGAGTAAGTCATCTTGTCCATGTCGGGTAGGAAGACCTGTTGAAGGTCCACTTCTTTGATACAAAGTAATTACAATTGGAACTTCGTTAATTCCAGCCCAACCAAGTGCTTCAGTCATTAATGCAAATCCAGGTCCAGAAGTAGATGTGGAAGAACGTGTACCAGTTAATGCAGCGCCAATCACCATACCCATTGCCGATATTTCATCCTCAGTTTGAATCACAATAGTTGAGCCAGGTCTATCATTTTGAATTTCTAAAAGTTCATTGGATTCCAGATAGACACTTTCATCAGAAGCAGGAGTGATAGGATAGTATGATTGAAATCTACAACCGCTAACCATTTTTCCTATCGAAGTTCCAAAATGACCCTGGACAAGAATGGTATCAGGTTGTTTAGTAGTACCAGTTAAAGTATATTGAAAATTACCAAATTTTGATTTAGCATAATCATATGCAAAATTTGCTGCATGTTTATTAATTTCTGCTATCTGAGGTTTTTTTGAAAATATAGAATCAACGGCTTTAAGTAAAGGATCAAGTGGCATTTTAACTAACCCTAGCGATAAAGAAACAGCAAGTACATTAAACAATCTAACTAATCCTTTTAGTTTTGGATTTTCTGTCTCTTCAGCAAGATTTGACAATATTTCTCGAAAAGATACGGGGTAAAGATTAACACCTTTCTCTTTTGCAATCTCAAGAACTCCTGTAATTGTAAAAGGTTTGTTTTTAGATTCTAATTCTTTGTGTAATCTTTCTTTAAAATAATTATCAAGAGTATGTACTTCATCAGTGGTTGTTTTATCTAAATCAGAATCATATATTATTCCACCACCTTTAGGAACTTCATTAAAATGTCTGAAAATTGTTTCAGCATCAAAAGAAGCCATTAAAGTAACGTCATTTACATTTGAATGAATTTCTTCATCAGAAACTCTAACTGCAAAATAACTATGTTCTCCCTTAATATTAGAATAAAATTCTCTCTTACCAAAAATCCTATATCCCATCTCGGCACAAACTTTAGAAAAAATATTAGCTCCAGAATCCACCCCACTTCCTTGCGGACCTCCAATTAACCAAGTAAAATCAATAGAACTCATATACAATCTTCTCATTTTTTTTGGATATTAATAATATGATGGATAAATTGAACTAACCACCTGTAGCTGAATCAAATAACGCACATTCACATTTATCTCGTTCACCACAATAGGGACAGACGCAAGCACATTTTTCAATAGAATTCCCACAGTCTATACAAATTGCAAATTCCTCTTCTTCGGTCTTTGACATCTTGATTATCTAGAAAGAAATCGTATAAATGGTTTGAGATAAATCTCATGAATGATGGAAAAAAAGCGAGTTTTTCTCACTAGAACACTTCATGACTTTGCATTAAAAGAATTAAAAAAAAGATATCAGATTGAAATTCATTCAGGTAAAATTCCAATTTCAAAAACAAAATTACGATCAAAAATTGAAAATGTTGAAGGATTGATTTGTTTTCCATATGATAAAATTGATAGTGATTTGATAGATATTGCAAAAAATCTCAAAGTTATCAGTACCTATAGTGTTGGTTTTGATCATATAGATACACAATATGCAAAGAAAAAGAAAATTCGTGTGGGGTATACTCCAGAAGTTCTCACAGATGCAACAGCGGATTTGGCATTTTCTTTGATGCTTGATGTTTTGCGTAGAGTTTCCGAAGGAGACAGAATAATCAGAAATGGAAAATGGAGACAGATTTACGGAGCATATGATTATGTAGGAACTGATCTTCAAGGCAAGACATTGGGAATTTTTGGATTAGGAAGAATTGGAAGTACTCTTGCAAAGAGGGCCAAGTCATTTGATATGAAAATAGCATATCATAATAGAAAACCTATTTCCAAAAATAAAGAAAAATTATTAGGAGTGAAATATGTCACATTAGACAAACTGATAACTCAGAGTGATGTAATTTCAATCCATGTTCCTCATACAAAAGAAACCAATCAGTTATTTGATATGAAAATTTTTAAAAAAATGAAAAAATCTGCATTTTTAATTAATACTGCACGAGGTAAAATTGTCAATGAAAAAGATCTCATAATAGCACTAAATAAAAAAATCATTGCAGGTGCTGCTCTTGACGTATATGAATCAGAACCCATTAGTGAAAAACATCCATTAACAAAGATACAAAATGTTGTTTTAGCGCCACACATTGGAAGTTCAACCAAAGAGGCAAGGGTAAAAATGGCAGAAATTACTGTAAAGAATTTGAATCTAGGAATTAATGGAAAATCCCCTATTTACTCTGTTGGGTATTAGCAACAAGTTGGAATTTACGCTTAGATTACATTGAGAAAAACTGTGCAGTTTTTATATATAGAATGTGAATTACCAATAGATTGAAAAAATTCAAACATACAAATGAAGAATTAGAATTAGCTAAACAACAATCTGAAAAAGAAAAGAAGAAAAAACAATTAGAAGAATAAAATTTTTCTCCTTGTCATTTTCAGACAAGGTATTTTTTAAACTGAATTTTTGAATCGTATTTTTGACATAATTTTTCATAAATTTTTTTTCTCTCAAAGTTAAGATTATTACTTTGATCATACATTTTTGTAAAAAATGCACTCAAAATACGTTCTCCATTTTGATCAAAAAATTGGACGCTAAAGCTTGTACGATCAGTTCTTTCTTCCTCAATAAACTCAGCAATTCGTATCAATTCAGAGTTAATGTGCATGTGAGCTGGTCCATCATTATCACCAATTGTAATCCATTTTTCTTTCTGTTTAATGTGTAGAGAATTACTTCGAATCTCAGAAACGGCAACGTTGTTTTTTATAATCAATAAAACGTCGTCAATTTTTAATAAATCAGATAAAATATCCAAAAGCAATACAATGTGATTAAAAAGAAGTTATTTCAATTTTTAGGATTATTATGTATCTAAACGAACAAAATCATCCAGATCACCACGTATACAGTTAGTCCCGACTGCTTTTAATGGTGAAAAACTGATTTTTCCATGAGGTATTTTATCTTCGTTCTGAAGAAATTGAATTTTTCCTGAGACTATTTGTTTATGTTTATCGCATGTGACTCCAACCATGTATTCATCTTTTTCTACCACAACAGACACCACAAATTCTGGGGTATTGACACATTGTTTTCCCTTTTCCATAATGGAGCATCTGTCAGGTAACACAACTAGAACTCAGATTTTATACGATATTAATCTTGATTGTAACATATTCAATTTAATATTGATGAATGTAAAATGGAAATGCATTGGCACGTAATTTTGATCTAGTAATTATTGGTGGAGGAATACTAGGTACTTCGATCTCATATTTTCTTGGTTTTCTAAATAAAGCAAAACAGATTGCAGTGATAGAACAGGCACATAGTGTTGCATTTCACACAAGCGGCAGAAACACAGGAAAAGTTCATGCCCCATATCTATACAATCCTGAGAAGAAAAAGATGTTTGCAAAAGCAGCTTTTCATGGATATGAAATGTTGGAAGAATATTCCAAACTGAAAAGTTTACCATTTAAAAAAGATGGAGTGATAGAAGTGTCTTTAGATGAAAAAGGAACCAAAGTACTTGAGAAATATTTCAAATGGGGAAAACAAAATGGATTACAAGATAACGATATCAAATTGATGGATAAAAATGAATTAAAAAAAATAGAGCCAGAAATAAAATGTGAATCGGCACTTTATGTGTACAAAGATGGTTCTACAGATTATTCTAAAATTACTGATGCGGTGATGAAAGACAGCAGAGATAATGGAATAAATTTTCTTCTAGACACTAAAGTAACCAATATCAAAAAAGTTGACGGTAAATGGAAAATCATATTAAATAATGAACATGAGATTTTTGCAAATTTTGTTATTAATGCCGCAGGAGGTGAAGCGATAGATATTGCACATAAAATCGGGGTTGCAGAAACATTTACTGATGTGCATTTCAGAGGGGAGTATTGGAAAACACCAAAAGAATACAATAATTTGACAAAAACAAGTGTGTATTCGGTACCAGAATATCCAGATTATCCATTTTTAGATCCACATTGGATTATCAGAGTTGATGGAAGTTGCGAAATTGGACCAAATGCAGTACCAGTGTTTAGTCCATATGGATATAATAAAACAGAGAACATCAAAGAATTCATTCCAAAAATGTTGGAGATGCTTAGGTCTGGTGCAAGAAAGGCAATATTTGATAAACAATTCCAAGAACTTGCAATAAATGAAATTCAATCCTCAATGTCAAAATCAGCAATGATTAACAGAGTTAAGCGATTCTTACCAAAAATTGATGCAGAAAAAATTACAGAGAAGGGAACTGCAGGAATTAGATCATCTGTAATAAATAAGAACGGGCAATTTGTTCCCGATGTAATTTTAGAAGGCGATTCAATGTCTTTTCACATTTTGAATTATAATTCTCCCGGGGGTACAGGTGCTTTACCATTTTCTGCATATATTGTAAATCATCTAAACAAACAAGGAATGTTTGAAAGTGAAAGTTCGGATGCACAATGTGGGCCTTGGAAATTTAGTAAGATTATTGAAAAATTGGCATTGTAGAAAATGGCGCCGGGAGGGAGATTTGAACTCCCGTTCCCTTGCGAGAACGCGCTTTATGGTAAATTATTTCCAGGCGCGCGCCCTACCAGGCTAGGCGACCCCGGCACTTGTCTTTCGACAAAGTAATTCTGGAAAATTTGATTATATATTGTGTTACTTGAAATTACAAAAATTTACTTCCAAATGTTAATAGTGATAGATTTTTCTACTTTGTTTCCCATAGAATCAATTCCATCTGAACTGATTTTGTAAAGACCTTCTAAAACAGGTACATTATCATTTTTCATTTGATCCCAAACGAATACAATTTCTTCTCTTGGTTTTAAGGTTGTAATTACTTGAGATGTAGAAGGAGAATACATCATAATGCCAAACAACCCACTTATCTTTAAGCCATAAGATGTGTCTGAAAAAGTCAGTGATGTTGTTCCAGAATTTACAACAGTTATTTTAATTTCCTCGCCTTTCTTAAAATCAGATTTTTCTGTCACTATAGAAATTGAAGAGTCATCCACAAATACAAGTTGATTGGTATTTTTTATATCAAGTAGATAAAAACCAAATGTAAAACCTGCCAAAACACCAATACCGATAAAAATTACAAGACTTTTTGCTAACAATTATTCAAGAGTTTTTTGTTTGATTTTTTAATCCTTTGGGATAGATTTTGTTCTCCATTTCTTTGGATATGTGTTAGGAGCCATAATAATTCGTTTTGTCTCAAAAGCATAACCTTTGGTTGCATCACGTATTTCTTCCTCAGACATCATGGATTCAGCCAAAGCTACAGCTTCTCCTTTTTGTGTATAAATTCCCACGATGTCACCTTTTTTTAGATTTGGGGAAATTTGTAATACACCGGGAATTGCAAGTTGGGCGCCATGACACAATGCGTCTACGGCAGAATCACGAATCACCACAGATTTCAGTTCACTTAGTGCATACTCGATAGGCTTAATCATTTTCATAAGTCTAGTATCATCTTTTGTTTCTCCCCAAAGTGCAAAAGCATTTGCAAGCTCATGTAACGTTACTAGACCATCAGACTCGTGGAATTGATCAACTCTTGTTCTTCTTAGCTCTATCATAGTGGCACCAGGGCCAAGAATCTCTCCAATGTCATAGTATAGTTTTCTAATGTATGTTCCAGCTTCGCATAGTATACGAGTTAAGAGTAATCTTTCTTTTTGCTCAAGTACTTCTAATTCATAAATAGTTCTTGTTCTAGTTTGTCTAAGAACAGAAGAACGTTGTGGAGGCTTTTGGAAAATTTCTCCCCTGAACATATCAAGTACCTCATCGAGTTTTTCTTTTGATGGGAGAGAATGAAATCTTCCAAGGGCATGATATTCTTTCGGACCATAAAGTAATACACCAAGTGCCTTGGTTGCTTCTCCAAGACCTAAAGGTAATACACCTGAAACTTGAGGATCAAGAGTTCCACTGTGACCAATCTTTGGAATCTTTAAGATTCTTTTTGTCCAAGCAACAGTTTCGTGACTAGTAGGGCCTGGAGGTTTATCTAAAATTATCAGACCGTAATTGAGTAATTGCTCAAGAGTTCTTTTGTCATAATATGTTCCATATGCATCATCAGTGATATCCTGATCAATCACGATCAAATTCTGAAGTTGTTTTAGAGTCATAATAATTTCTTCACAGTTTCTTTTGCAATATTAATTACTTGAGTTGCATTAAGATTATCAGTATCAATGATTTTATCAAATACAGATATGTCATTTCCAAAATCAAAATGATATAATTTCATGTATAATGCTCGATTTTTATCATATCTTATTTTTGTTATTTCGTATGCTTCTTGCGAAGTCATATTATCTCGAGTTTGCATTCTTTTTGAACTGCTATCATGAGAACCAGCTAGCCAGATTTTGATACCGTTACCAACTAACCATGGGAGAGTATAACTTGTTATGACCATTCCACCTTTGTTGAAAAGTTGGATTAATTTATCATCGACTTTCTTATCAAATTCAGAATTGTTTTCTCTTTGACTGAGAAATTTCATACCATTTTCAGTATCCCACCAATCATCACCAACTGCATCAAATCCTTGTTCTTTTGCCATTTCTTTTAGAATATCACCACCGCTAAGATATGTTAGATTAAATTCATCGGCTAATCCTTTAGCTACAGTTGTTTTTCCCACAGCCGGAGGACCAGAAATTACAATTGACTTGATCAACTGAGGTCCATGGATGTTTTTGTTAGTTTCATAATAATGCCACTAAACGCAATGGATGATAGAAAATACCAAGCCCAAAGAAATAGAGCATTTTCTTTTTGAGTACATACATTATCTGGCTCTGCTGCTTGCGCTGCAGAACAAGTCAGTTGAAAAAAGTCGCCAGGAATTATGTTAAGAGAAATTGGAGATAATGCTACAATATGTGAAAATAGTACAGGCAAAACAAGATAAAATATCAAAATTAAAGGAACAAATGTAATTAACATCGGTCTCATATTCATCTGCATCATTTCCATGGACATTTTGTTCATGTAAGATGATTTTTTATTTAGTTCATTGATCTTTTCTTGATCTTTTGATCTCATTGCAGTCATTCTTTCCTTTTGCCAAGAACGTGTCTCTTTCATTATTCGTTTTAGTTTTGTTTGATCAACCATTTTCTTTCTAACTGCAGCATTAAAGAGATTCAGCAGAATTCCAAAACCAGTTACTGCAAATGCAGTTAGAATTAGACCTTTGACAATTGGATCATCACTTCCTAATGCAGCTTGGCTACCACCGCCAAGAAATCCAAAGATATCGTCACCTTCAAGAAATATAGAACCCAAAAATAACAAGATAAAATTAAAATCCATTTTACAGTCCTATTGCTCTAATTATTTTATCAGCCACTTCATCAATCTTTCCTTCTCTGTTAAGCACGTGTTTTACAGGAGAGCCTGAAAGTACGGCACATGCAGAAATCATGCCAGATTGTACGTCTAATTCTTTTTTAATATTGTCAATTGAGATTTGATCTCTATTTCGAGTATTATCTTTCATTCTTCTGTTGTAGATTTCCTCAGGTTTTGCTGAAACAGATACAAAGTTTGAAGGTTTGAGAATTTTCAAAACATGCTCTGGTAATCCAGGATAGTATCCCTCAGGAGAATTAATAAAAGCGTGTGTATCAATAATTACCACATCGTCATTTAGCATTGCAAGTTTTTCAGCAGCGATTTTTTGAAGAGTTTTTTGTTCAGACAGAGGTAATTTCCTTAGTTCATCTCTATCTTTAATGCCATTTTCTTTTGCAACTTCAAACATTATACTTCCAAAACTATTAAGACTGACACTTTTGTTATGATCTTTTAAAATTTCAACTATTCTTTGTAATAAAGAAGTTTTTCCAACACCAGGTATCCCTACCACTACAACTTTTCTACTTTCTGCCAAGTAAAGCACCAAGACGTGGCATTACAACTTCTACTTGTTCTCTTACTAGTTGAGTATAATAGTTGATGAGAATATCCACCATAAGTAAAATTCCAATCCCAGAACCAAAAACACCTAAAACATCAGACACACCAGCTAATAAGCCCAAAATCATAGAGCCAATAATTGTAACAGATGGAATGTATTTGTTTAGTAATGCTTCTACAGGTGCATTTGATCTTCTAAATCCAGGGATTTGCACATCTGCATCAAGTAAGTTTTGAGCTGCACTCTTTGGCGATAAACCTCCCAGCTCAACCCACAATCTGCCAAATAAAACTACAATACCAACCATAAACAAAATGTAGCCTACAGCTCTTCCAGGATCCAAAGCCGCTGCCTCTATTCCTCTTGGTGGGGTAATGTAATAGATTATTCCTCCTATTGGAGTAGAAGGACTAGTAGGATCAAATTGGACTAGAATATTCATGAATGCATTATTGTTTCGAGGGTTAAAGTTTGCCCATAACATTTGTCCTATAAACACAGCATTTGCTGTAAGAGCTGATGCAAGTATTACAGGAATGTTAGATACATACATTAGTTTAATTGGATATACTGCTGAGAATCCACGATATTTTGTAGAAACAATAGGAATCTCAATTTTCATGCCTTGTGTAAATACTAGAATCAATAGAATTCCAATAGTAAGGCATAATCCAAAAATACTTGGCAGTTGGTTTGCACGGAATAGTATATTGGATAAATCTCCATTCATCATGGATTGACCAATATAGGGTATAATACCAATAGTACCGCCATCACCAGCTGGCAATGGGCTAAATAAACTCCATAAAATTTGTTGCGCAACACCAGCCATAATGAATAAACTGATTCCACTACCTAGTCCCCAACCTTTTTGGATTAATTCATCTAAGAACATAATGATAATTGATGCAGCCATCAATTGACCAATCATAACATACAAGACATAAGGTTCTGGTACACCTGGACCGTAAACAGCAGCTGCATATACGATGGATTCAGCTATAATTACAATGTAGGTTACTAGTTTAGTAGCAGTTTGAAATATCCCCCTTTCTTCTGGTTTTTTAAAGTCAAACTTTACAATATCTGAACCTTTCAACAATTGCATCAAGAGACCTGCGGTAACAATAGGTCCAATTCCTAGTTCAACTAGGGTTCCCTGTTGGGATGCAAAAATAACTCTAGCAAATTGTAGAAAATCAAACTCGGGTGCTGTTGCTCCAAATAACGGAGTCTGTCCCATAACCATGTAGATTAACAATACTCCCCCAGACCAAATCAATCTAGTTTGTAGAGATATCTTTTTTTTTGGTTTTGGTACTTGAGGGATATAAGGTTCTGCTTTGAAAACAATTTTTCTAATAAAAGTAGTTATGCTACCTTCAGCCATTATCAGATAGCACCTCTCCCCCTACTGATTTTATTTTCTCTTCTGCTGTTGCAGTAAATCTTGGTACTTTGACGGTGTATGAATTAGATACCTTACCGCCACCAAGGAGTTTATCATATCCAGCAGTTATGAGGTCTATGATTTTCTTTCCTCCTTCTTCTTTACCAAATTTTGAGAATAGATCATCGAGATCACGGACACTAGCCCATTTTCTTGTGATAATTGGGTGAGGTGGATGAGTAGAATCATGTCCAAAATGATCGGGGTTTTCTTTTAGCAAAGTACTAAAATGATATTTATGCAATCCGGCAATTCCAAGACCACCTTTGTGACCACTTGCACGATGTTGACCTACTTGTCCCCATCCCATATGTCGTCCACCTCTTAGTCTTCTTGTTTTTCTTAATCTTGTTGCCATTTTACATCATATTCCTTACCAATGTTCCAAGGTCTTTATTTTGTCCAAGTATGCCTTTTTGTCCATATAGTTTTTTGGTACTTCGCTTGAATCCATGTCTTGGGGGAGCTAAAGCAAACCAAGGTTTTAGAGGTTTTAGTTTAGAAAGAGTTGCTTTTCCTTCAGCTAGTGCTGAGCCAAGTGCTTCAGTACTAGCAAATCCGAGTTCTTTAAGATCAGTAGCAGTAATTTTTTGATAACCTTCTTTTCTTGCTTTTTTATCAATGAGTTCTTTTGCTAAACTAGCATCTAGTTCAATCCAAGATACATAGTGTTTTACTTTGTTTAACATTCCCAATGTATTTTCTTTAGCAGGTAAAATTGTAGCACGGTATTTTTTATCTAATTTTAGCAGAGTCATAGTAGTAGTTGCCCAATAAGGACAATCAGCTTGACCTTTTATTCTAACTACAAGATATGCATTTACCATTTTATATCAACCCTGACTAAATGTCTGTTTTAGACAGTCCAATATAGCTTTAGAAGTGGAATTCATTGTTGGTGTAGAGCCTTTTGCAGTTGTCCATGCATCTTTAAGACCTGCTAATTGCAATAATCGTTTAATTTTACCGCCAGCTACCAAACCCAATCCACGTGGAGCTGGAATTATTTCAATTGTAACACTTCCACCTTTTCCTCTAATTTTAAATGGAACAGAATGTTTTTGATCACATCTACATTCCCAACTGCCACATCCTAGTTTGATGGGACTTACATTTAGAAGAGCTTGATTTGTTGCCTTTTCAATTGCAATTCTCATTTGTTTAGATTTTCCTTGACCTACTCCCAGGTAACCATTTTCATTACCGGTTGCAACAATTGCTTTGAATCTAGTAGATTGTCCATTAGAAGTCATTTTTTGAATAATACCTACATCGATAACTTCACTTTTCAAATCAGGGAGTAATTTTTTAATGATACCAGCTTCTTGAATTCTTAAACCATCTTGAATAATTTCTTCAATAGAAGTAATTTCTCCAGAAGCTACTTTTTTTCCTAAAATTGTTTTTGGAATCCAAGCTTCTTCTTCAGGTTCTCTTCTTGGTCGTCTAGCTTGTCCACCAGGTTTACCTCCACCATAGGTTTTTTGACCGCCAGGTCCACCTCTACCGCCAGGTCCACCTCTACCGCCAGGTCCACCTCTGCCGCCAGGTCCACCTCTGCCGCCAGGTCCACCTCTGCCGCCAGGTCCACTTTGACCAGAGGGTTTACTTTGTGTTGTTTGACTCATTTCTATTTGACCTCACTATCAATAACAGATTTAATTTTTGAAGTATCATTTTTTACTGTAAGATGATTTCCATTAATTCTATCATCTGATGGAAATGTTTCTGAATCTGCTGGAACTTTTACACCGGCATCAACAACGCCTTTTAGTGCAGCTGCCATTCGTTGTGTGTATCTTCTAGTGCCAGTATACAAAACGGCATCTTTGGCACCATTGCCAATAGCTTTCTTTCCAGCAAGATAACCAGTCAAATATGCTGCAGGTATACTTTTTCTAGAACCTTTCCAACCTTTTTTAAGTAAATAACTGGAATGTGCAGATGCAATGACCTTATCACCAGTCATACCAGGCTTTAAAACTTGTACTTGAGTATTTTCATTAGTAATATTGACTGTAATGAAATCACGTTTACCTATCAATAGGGTTCCACGTTTTTTGTAATTGGTCTTTTCCTCTCTTAATCTTCTCAGGATGTTTGAATAGGCCATCTATAGAACACGAGTTTGAAACTGCTCTTATATACGTTAAGCGCGAATTATGGAAGCAAGTAAAGCTTTTTGAGTATGAAGTCTATTTTCTGCTTCATCCCAAACAACAGATTGAGGACCATCAATTACAGAAGACGTAACTTCATGTTCTCTTTTTGCTGGAAGACAATGCATGAAGATTGCATCATTTTTGGCATTGTTCATTAAAGTTTGGTTGACCTGATATTTTGGTAGGAATTTTTTGATTCGTTTTGGATCATTATTATGAATTGAGGCATATGTGTCAGTCACTACGACGTCGGCATTTTTAATTGCCTTTAGAGGATCTGTTGTTAAATCAATATCAATAAACTTTTCAGATTCTTTAACAACTGTTTTATCAGGTTCAAATCCTTTTGGAGTTGCAATGGATAATTTAACATTAGATAAAGCACATCCATAGATCATTGAATTACATACATTGTTTCCGTCACCTATCCAAGCGATTTTTAGTCCTTTGAATTTTCCTTTTTTTTCTTTAATTGTCATAAAATCTGCTAAGATTTGGCATGGATGAAAAGAATCAGATAATCCATTAATAACAGGTATGCTAGAAGATTCGGATAATTTTTCTAATAGACTATGATCATAAACTCTGGCCATAATACAATCAGTATATCTTGATAAAGTTTTTGCGGTGTCTTCTATTGACTCACCTCGTGATAGTTGCATGTCATGTGATGAAAGATTTATTGCATGTCCACCTAGTTGATACATACCAGTTTCAAAGCTTACTCTTGTTCGAGTGGATGGTTTTTGAAAAATCATAGTGAGTGTTTTGTTTTTCAATAAAGGTTTGTTGCCATTTTTTAGTTCTTTTTTTAGTGTAATAGAATAATCAATTAATTGAACAAATTCTTTCGGTGTCAATTCCGCTAAAGTGAGTAGATCTTTTGTTTTGAGTTTCATTTCTTAAAGAATCCAAATACACCTCGTTTCTTTTTAGATTTTTCTTCTTCTTTATCTTGTTTGTGTTTTTCATCCTTAATTTCTTCTTTTTCAGACAAATGTTCTTCAAATTCACCATATTTTGTTTTCTTATCTGTTTTGGATTCTCCAGATTTTGGTCGTCCCTGTTTAATCCAATCACGAATTTTTGTACCGAGTTTAATTGCTTCATCATCGTTTTCGGGTGGAGTGATATCATGTAATTCTGAATAATTGAAAATATCAGCATCTGTAATTCCTGCAAAAGGATCACTGGCAAAAGAGTCAGTTTTAGGTTCTGGTGTTGGTTTAGGTTCTGGTGTTGGTTTAGGTTCTGGTGTTGGTTTAGGTTCTGGTGTTGGTTTAGGTTCAGAAGAAATTTCTTTAATGTCTACTCCAGATAATGAACCAAATACAGTTTCTAGAAAAGTTTCTTTATCAAAAGGTTTTAGATCTTGATATTCTTGTCCAACACCAACATAAAGTATAGGAGTAGATGTAATTTTCACAATAGATAATGCAGCTCCACCACGTGCATCCGCATCACTTTTTGTTAGAATTGAACCATCGAATTTCACATATTCAAAAAATTCTCGTGCTTGGTTTACAGTATCATTTCCAGCTAAAGAATCACCAACAAAAATTTTGAAATCAGGATTTACTACTTTAGTAATTTTAGCAATTTGTTCCATCAGATTTTTACTAGTTTGCATTCTACCTGCGGTATCAATTAGTACACAATCCATTTTGTGAGATTTTGCATAAAGAACTGCATCTCTAGCTACTGCAGCAGGATCAGAATTATAGTTTTGAGCAACCAATTTCAGATTCAAACGATTTGTGTGTTCACGTAGTTGTTCGATAGCTCCTGCTCTAAATGTGTCAGCTGCGGCTACCACTACAGAGTATTTTGCTTGTTGTAACATATGAGCTACTTTAGCAAGAGAAGTAGTTTTTCCTGTTCCGTTAATTCCTACAAAGAGTATGAGAAAAGGTTGACCTGTTTTCTTTTTTTCATTAATTTTTTCAAAAAGATCAACTTTGCCTGCAGCATCAAACAATGATGAAATACTAGAAATTAAGCTATCCTTAACAAATTTTTCAATTTCATTTTTAGCTACTTTAGAACCGATTAGATGATTTTTCAAGTCGGATTTTATGGAATCGATCACTTCGCTAGCTACATCAGATTCAAGAAGAGAAAGTTCCAACTCAAAAAGAATTTCTTCTATGTCTTTTTCATTTAGTTCTTTTTCACCAAGACTTTTTGCTGCATTTGAAAATGCATTACGAAGTTTATCAAACATTATTTTATCCTGAAATATTTTGAGATGTTTCTTGCATGAGTTGATTCATTTGGTCTTTACCTTGTTCCAATCTTGCTAGCGCTTCTTGTTTTTTGGCAGAAGTATCTTGTAATGCAACTTCAATTTCTTTAATTCTTGCCTCAAGATAGTTTATAGCAGAATCATAGGTTTTTTCCACAGCAATTCCTGCACCTATATTCAAAATAATTTTGTCATTAGATGAAATTTTTGTCTGTACATAAGTTCCCATTCCAATCGGTACTAAAGTATCAGAATTGGGTTTCTGACGAAGTGATTTTATCGATTCAATTGCAGATATAGCTTCTCTTAGGACACTAAGAAGGGTTCCCTCTCGTTGCGACAAATCAGTAAAGTAGGTTTCAAGCATTTGCATTTGTTGCATTAATTGTTGTGCCTGTTCTTCACTCATTTACAACAAACCACCTTGAGATGGTTATAAATTCATTCATGGAATAATAACAATAAGAAAACAAAGTGGTAAAAATATAGAGACATATTCAAAACTTCACTATGATTTCGAATATTTGTCAGATGAACTAAAAGTCAAATTAATTTTATAAGAAAAAATAAGGTAGATTAATAAAAAAATAAGGATTATAACTTTATTTTGCTTTGGAGAATCTGTTTTCTACTTCATCCCAATTAACTACATTCCACCAAGATGTGATATAATCAGGTCTTCTGTTTTGATATTTCAGATAGTATGCATGTTCCCAAACATCACAGCCCAATAACGGTACTAATCCTTCAGTTCTTGGACTAGTTTGGTTTGGCATAGACTTGTACTCAACCTTCCCAGAGGAAAGATTGTATACCAACCATCCCCAACCACTACCTTGAATTACTGCAGAGGTGGATGAGAATTTTTCCTTGAAGTCAGAAAAGCTTCCAAAGGAATTATTGATTGCATCTGCAATTGATCCTCCAGGTTCTCCGCCCCCATTTGGTTTCATGTTGTTCCAAAATAGCTTATGATTATCATATCCACCACCATTGAAATTAATGGCACCTCTTTGTCCTTCTGGTACTTGATTAAGATTAGACAAAATGTCCAAGATATCTTTATTCTGTATTTCTGTTGGACAATTTTCTAGTGCTGCATTAAGTTTGTCTGTGTATGTTTGGTGATGTTTTGTATGATGAATCTCCATTGTTCTTGCGTCAATGTGAGGTTCTAATGCATCATAAGCATATGGTATTTTCGGAAGTGTGTATTTTCCCATGTAGATGGTTCAACATTTATTCCATTTATTGCTTTACTAGCCAATTGGTTTTTACTTGCTAAAAATATCGTAAAAATATGAAACTATTGATAGTTTTTGCATGTATTGCAACTATTTCAGTATCTTTGATTATTTTGCAGTTTTTTGAATCAGATGATATTTTTCACACTTATCTTGATAGAAGTGTCCCCTTTGTTGGAGCAGATATTCCAAGACTTGAGGGAATTGAGGGCAATGGAATCAAAATCGCAGTAATTGATACAGGGGTAGATTTTAACCATCCAGATCTTTTTGGATGGGGACCAGATGGAAAGGTGATTGGAGGATACAATTTCATTCAAGAAGGTGAGATCCCACTTGACACAAATGGACATGGAACGCAAGTTGCTGGAGTAATTGCTGCTGATGGGCAATTAATAGGGATAGCACCAAAAGCAAAAATTTTAGCATATAAAGTTTCAGAGAATGGTGAAGCAGTATCATCAGATTTGATCATAAAAGCAATAGACAGATCAATTGAAGATGGTGCAGATATAATCAATATTAGTCTAGGAGTAAACAAAACAAATGCCAGTATTGAACATGCTGTAAATAGAGCACTTGAAAAAGGAATCTTTGTTGTAACTGCTGCTGGAAATGATGGTCCGATGCCTCAAACAATCGGCAGCCCAGGAAAAAATTACGGTTCGGTTACAGTTGGTGCAACATATAATAATTTGACATCAAGTTTGATTGCAACATTAGAAGTTAATGAAAAACCATATACAATAATTCCCATGGTAGGATCTTCTAAATTAAATGAGCCAATTGTTGGCAAAATAATCTTTGGAGGATATGGAAAAGAAAAAGATCTTAAAGATATTAACGCAACAGACTCAATTCTTCTTGTAGAAAGAGGAAGTGATGTCAAAGGAGACCTTCTTTATTTTTCTACAAAGGAAAAAAATGCAGCAAATGCAGGAGCAAAAGCTTTGATAGTTTATAATAATGAACCAGGAATTTTTCTAGGGGAATTAATACATGAATTTGTGGAATCGGACTATAAACCACAAATTCCAGTAGTGTCAATCGATAGAAAAGAAGGATTAGAAATCAAAGAATCAATTCAAGAAAAAAATAAAGCAATCTTACATCTTTTTTATAACCCAGATTTTGTTGCACATTTTAGTTCAAGAGGACCAGTTTCACCGTTTTACATAAAACCAGACATTTTAGCTCCAGGCGTATATATCAATACAACACAAATCAACGGAGGATATAATGTCACTAGCGGTACAAGTTTTGCAACACCACATGTGAGTGGAGCAGTAGCATTATTGCTTGAAAAATATCCAAGTATACATCATCATGAAATCAAGTCATTGTTAATGACTACGGCTGAGCCTGTTTCTGATGCCTATGGTCAAGAATTTTCATTGAGTGATTCAGGTTCGGGTAGGCTAAATATTGCAAAGGCTTTTCAGGCAAAATTAATCATCACACCACCAAACTTTGTGATTAACCTATCTTCTGATAATCCAACCGCTCAAAAACAATTAGAATTAAAACTTCTAAAAGGAACACTGGAAAATTTAGAAGTGAGATTTGAAGAACCAGAATTCATACAATTTGTACATATTTTAGAAGGAAATAACTTACTAATTAAAATAAAAATTCTTGGACAAAATTATGGAGAACATGAGGGAAGAATAATTATAAATCACGATGAGGTAAAATATGTAATTCCTTTTTTAATACATTACACTGAAAGTTCAATTTCTGTAAATCAAAAAGATGGGAAACTTAACTTTACAATTTATCATCCAGAACAATGGAGTTTTGCAAAAATTTCAGTGATAAATAGTAAAGATGGAAAAACAGAAATAATCACAGCAACTCCAGAAAGAGATGCATCAATAAGAGTCAATGAAAATGCAGAGTATTGGATAGATGCAAAAATCAAAGTTAATGGAAAAACTTTTGAGGCATATAATATTATTGAGGTGAATTCAATAAATGAAAATATTCAGAATGAATTCGAATTATTGAATATTCCAGAAAAACAAATAGCAATAGTTTTAGGAATTGTCATAATTGTAGGAATTGTTGGAGTAATAGCAATGAGAAAAACAGTTACGGATGAAGTTTAGGACCTGCATTTAGTATTTCAGGTGCAACATTCTGAAATTTCTTAAAATTCTCAACAAACATTTGAGCTAATTTTTTTGCAGAAAGTTCGTAAGAGTCTTTATCTGACCAAATATTTTTTGGATCGAGGATTTCAGATGGAACGTCTGGAACCTCAGTTGGAATATCCAGATTGAATAAATCATCATGCCGATACTTTACAATGTCAAGAGCACCAGTAAGAGCAGCAGTGACCATTGCTCGACTATACTTTATCTTGATTCTTGTACCAATACCATATGGTCCACCAGACCACCCTGTATTAACAAGATAAACAACTGTATTGTGTTTATTGATTTTTTCTCCAAGGAGCTTTGCATATACAGATGCAGGTCTAGGCATAAATGGTGCTCCAAAACATTCAGAAAATACAGATTTTGGTTCTTTGATTCCTCGTTCAGTTCCAGCTAATTTGCTAGTGTAACCAGACATGAAATTATACATTGCACCTTCTTTTGTTAGTCTAGATACAGGTGGCAAAACACCCAATGCATCTGCAGTTAGAAATACGATTACTTTTGGATGACCACCTACGCTGGGAATTACTGCACCTGGAATGTAATCCAGTGGATATGCAACACGGGTATTTTCAGTTAATCGGTTATCATCATAATCAGGAATATTGTCATCGAGTACAACATTTTCTAGCACAGCCCCAGGTTTTATTGCATTCCAGATTTCAGGCTCTGCGTCTTGGCGAAGATTGATGCATTTTGCATAACATCCTCCTTCAAAATTGAATGTTCCATTATCAGACCAACCATGTTCATCGTCTCCAATTAATCTTCTATTAGGGTCAGCTGAAAGAGTAGTTTTTCCAGTACCAGATAATCCAAAAAACAAAGCAGTGTCACCGCTTTTTCCAATATTTGCAGAACAGTGCATTGGAAATATACCACGTTCAGGTAAGAGAAAATTCATTACTCCGAACATGGATTTTTTCATCTCACCTGCATATTGAGTTCCGCCAATCAAAACAATTTTTCTAGTCAAATCAATCAATATGAAAACATTTGATGCGGTACCATCAACTTTAGGTATTGCTTCAAAATCATTAATACACATTACAGTGAATTCTGGTTCATGATTCTCCAATTCTTCTTTTGATGGCCTTATGAATAGTTGTCTTGCAAAGAGACTTTGCCAAGCATGATCATTGATTACTCTAATAGATAATCGATTTTCTTTGTCTGCACCTACAAATCCATCAAACACGAAAAGATCTTTTCCATCTACAAAATGTTTTATTTTTTCAAGAATTTTTTCAAATTTGTCACTTTGAAATTGATGGTTAATTTTTCCCCAATCAATTGTGTTGCAGGTTTTATCATCATATACAATGAATCGGTCATCAGGAGATCTTCCAGTATATTTTCCAGTATTTACAGAAAGAGAACCAGTGGAGTTTATCACTCCTTCATTTCGAGCAACTGCAGTTTTGACTAGGTCATCTACGCTCAAATTACGATGTACTTTTGATGGATTTATTCCAAAATCTTGTATTTGAGATAAAAATTTATCAGTTGTAATAGGACCTACTATTTCGGTCAGAGGAAGTAACCCCCATCAACAATTATCATAATAATCCCAGGCTTAATCATGAGATATTTCGATCCGCCTTAATTTTCCTTATTATCTCTTTCCTATCAGATGATTTGTTTTCATCTAGGAACGTATTTATTTAAAATTTCAAGAGTCAATCTGATGCCGATCAATAAAGAGAAGCTGGCTAAAAGACAAGAAGTTAAAGAACACAATCCAGACTTTATCAGACCAGAAAGCTGGCGTTATGTTAGACTTCAGACAAATTGGAGAAAACCAAAAGGAATTGATCATCATCAAAGAAAACAAAAAAGCAGAGGTCGTCCAGGACTTGTCAAAGTAGGTTACGGAGGACCAAAAGAGGCAAAAGGATTACACCCTTCAGGATATACAGATAATCTAGTTCATACAATAAGTGACTTGGAAAAACTAAATCCAAAAACAGACGGAGTGAGATTTGGACATGGTGTTGGTACTAGAAAAAGAAAAGAAATCATTGTAAAAGCAATGGAAAGTAAATTCAAAGTTTTTAATGCGAGAGTGAGTGCAAGTGGTAGTAAATCTTAAAGCTAAAAAAAGACTTGTAGCACGAGTTACCGGTGTTGGAATTCATAGAGTAAAATTTGATTCAGATCATCTAGATGATGTAGCTGATGCAATTACCAGAGAAAATATTCGTAGTTTAATTACAGCAAAAAAAATCAAAATAAAATCAATTGTTGGAACTTCCAGAGGAAGGGCACATACTAAAAAAGCTCAAAAAAATAAAAGAGGAACAACCCAGGGGTCAAAACAAGGCACAAAAGGTGCAAGAGTAGGAAAGAAAGAGGTTTACGTTGCCAAAGTTCGTGCATTAAGAAGATTGTTAAAAATTGCTAAAGATAGAAAAGATCTAACAAATCCAGAATTTTGGATACTTTACAAAAAAGTAGGTGGAAATACTGTAAGAAACAAAGCCCACCTAAGAACACTAATGGAAGAAATTATTTCCAAGAGAAAAAGTTAGAATCGATAAATCTTATTTTCTAAATCCAAAATTTTACCATTCTTGATCACAATTCCTTCTCTAGTCAACATATCAGATTTAATCTCTTCACCATATGCATATCCACCAATTTTACCATCAGATTTTACAACTCTGTGACAGGGAATTATTACGGGGTAAGGATTCTTGTTCATAATTTTACCAACTGCTCTTTGTCCATTTTTCAAACCAACAGCTTTTGCCAATTCACCATATGTGGTTATTTTTCCTTTAGGCACTTCAAGTAATTTTTTGTAAATTTTTTTATCAAGATTCAAAGTTTGATTACCTCAAGATCTGTGTCATTTAGAAAATCAATTAACTTTTGTTTGTTTGAACCCAGTCCTCCCCAATCCAAAAGAGCGGCTTTTGCCATTTTATTTTGCTCCAAAATATGCAAAAATAAATCTTCATCAATATTATCAAGTGCGTGTTTTGGTACAACAGTTCCAAGTGCAAATGTTCCTTCCAGTAATGCCTGGGTAAATTTTTCAGGATAATGTGTACCTCCAAAACAAATCGCCACAGGAGATAGTTTAATATCTTTAGTCATTACACTGTGTACTAAAACAGCAACGGAATTACACAAAGAAACATCAGTCCATTGTTTTTCTGTTGTGCCGATTTCAATGAAGATAGCAGGTTTAGTCAATGCAGTAGGTCCATGATGTGTAGCTTCGATTGTAATTTGAAAATCTGAGAACTGTGATTTATTTTTCCAGAGTGTTTGGAGATATTCTTTTTGGACATATGGATGAGGAATTGCTATCTGTCTGTCATTTCCTCCAAATTTGGCTTCTGAAAAATTACCAGTACTATGGCAAGTAAGAGCTAAAACACCAGACTCGGCTGCATGTTTTGAGAGAAAAATAAATCCATCATAATCATATTTTTCTTCTAGCCAGTCAGCGGAAATTGCAGGAGTCTGGATTATTAGCAAGTCATAGTACTTACCTCGATAGATCTCACCATCTTGTGTCATTTCTCGAGAAAGAAATTTTGCCATATTGTATCCCGCAGGGTCATCACGGTATGCTACAAGTAGTTCCATGAGATAAGAGATATAAGGACACCTTATTAATTTCCAGCAATGAACCCTAAGCAGACTTTGAAAAATATGGCTAATACTATGAAAATGGCTAAAAAGCCAGATCGTGAAGAGTATCAACAGCATCTAAGATTGGTATTATTAGGAATTGCAGGAGTTGGTGCTATTGGCTTTACAATTCAGTTTGTCTTTTCTGTAATGACGTTTGGTAGATAAAATTGTCCGAGGAAATTAAATCTCATCTTTTTGCAATAAGAACCACTGGAGGTCAAGAGAAAGTAGTTATGAGACTATTGGAAGCAAAGGCAAATGCCAATAAAATCAACATTCAGTCAGTATTACTAGTAGATAATCTAAAAGGATATGTTGTAATCGAGGCAATAAATCCCAGTGATGCATACATGGCAGTGGAAGGAGTTAGACATATTCGCGGTCAACTCAGAGGTGAATTAGAATTTAAAGACATTGAAGGATATTTGATAAAGAAATCCACAGTTTCACAATTAGCAGTAGATAACATAGTTGAGATCACAGGCGGTCCATTCAAAGGAATGAAAGCCACAATCACCAGAATAGATGTAGACAAAGAAGAAGCAACTGTCGTTCTATTAGATGCATCTTATCAACTACCAGTAACTGTCGACGCCAACTATCTAAAACTGTCAAGTGAGTCTTAGGAAGGATTAAATTTTTCATATAAAGCTGATAAACATGGTAGAACCACAAAAAGTATCATCACTTGTAACCGGCGGAGCTGCTTCAGCAGGTCCACCACTAGGCCCAGCTTTAGGTCCATTAGGAGTCAACATTATGGAGATAATCAAGGCAATTAATGAAAAGACAAAAGACTTTGAAGGAATGAAAGTTCCAGTAACAGTTTCTGTTTATCCTGATACAAAAAAATGGGAGATAGAGATAGGAATTCCTTCTGCAGCGGCACTATTGCTAAAAGAAGCAGGAATTCAAAAAGGAACAGGAACTGCTGGAACAGCATGGGTAGGTGATATAACCATAGATTCTGTTATCAAAGTTGCAAATACAAAACTAGAGAAATCCTACGCATCTTCATTAAAATCTGTTGCAAAAACAGTAATTGGAACATGCTTATCACTTGGAATCAAGGTTGAGGGAAAAACACCAAAAGAAATCACTGCCGAAATTAACGAAGGTAAGTGGGATACAAAACTAAAATAAATTACAGGATAGAATAAACTGGATCTTTATCGGTTTTTTGTAACTCAACAAAGGTTTCGGTGTTTATAATACCATCAATTTTTCCTATTTTCTCTATAACTATGGAATGTAGTGCCTCTAAATTTTTTGCATGAACCTTGACAATAATATCAAACCTACCAGTTACTTCAGAAATAGATATAACTTCAGGGGTTTCCATCAACTTTTTATGAATATTATCTTTAAGTTTTGGATCCCTGTTAATTCCAACAGATGCCTTAACACCTATTCCCAAAAGAGAATCATCTATAACTACTGTAAATTTTTTGATTAATTTTTTTTTCATTAATCGTTTTATTCTGCTATAAAGAACAGATGCATTAATTCCAAGTTTTTTTGACAGTGCAGGTACGGAGATAGAGCCATCTTTGGTTAGTTCAAAAAGCAATTTCATATCAAGTTCATCAAATCTCTGCAATGTGCTCAAAAATTGACGCGATGATTTAATAAATGTAAGTTTAGAGTGAATTTTACTTTGGAATTACAAATATTGCGTTAAAAAAGTGTAAATTTTTAAAATAATAGAAGAATCATAATTCGTAGCCTCTAAACGATTTTAAGTAGGCTTTCTCGGAAATCTTCATAATGATTACAGAGGCTAAGCTGACAGAAATGATTAAGGAAGCCAAGTCAGGAAGTAAACAAAGGAAATTCAAACAATCAGTAGAAATGATAATTGTCTTCAAAGATATTGATGTAAAAAAAGGCTTTGCACTTAATGAAATAGTCCAACTTCCAAAAACCAGTTCACCGGCTACAGTATGCATTATGGCTACTGGAGATATGGGTCAAAAAGCAAAGGAAGCAAAAGCAGATGCAGTTCTAGGGTCAGATGAATTAGATAAATTTGCAGCTAACAAAAGAGCATCTAGAAAATTCATTAACAAATATGATTTCTTTTTAGCAGATACTCAAATCATGCCAGCAGTAGGTAAAGTATTAGGTCAACTTTTAGGTCCAAGAGGAAAAATGCCAACCCCAGTTCCATTTAATGCTTCAATTGAGTCATTTTTACAAAGATTTAGATCATCAATCAAAGTTAGAGCAAGATCAACATTAGCTATGTCATGCAAAATAGGAGACGAGTCAATGGAAAATACAGACTTGGCAATTAACGCATATGCAGTATTAAATGCAGTAGAAAAAAAATTACCAAATGGTGAAAAGAATCTCAAAAGAATAATCATAAAAACCACAATGGGTAAACCAATTAAACAAATAGAAGAGGTCAAGAAGAAACATGCATGAAAATAGAACAATATATCCGAAAAGAAAAACTCAGATGTACCAGCAATTACTAGAAATTCCAAAGAAATACAAAGTCATAGCTCTAGTTAAAATAAACAAAGTTAGAGCATCACAAATTCTTCCACTAAGAAAAGCACTCAAAGGTGAAGTTGAGTTTGTATGTGTAAAAGACAGAGTTGCACAAAAAGCATTAGAAAAATTAGACATTCCAGGGATTAAAGGAATTTCAGAAGAACTTACAGGTCAATGTCTTTTCATATTTACCAACATGTCACCATTTAAGCTAAATGTATTATTGGCAAAAAACAAAATTATGATGGCAGCAAGAGGTGGAGATATTGCAAGTGTAGACATTGTTGTACCAGCAAAAAACACAGGAATTGCACCAGGACCAATGCTTACAGAATTCAAAGAGGCAGGAATCCCAACAAAGATTGATCAGGGTACAATTTGGATTCAGAAAGATACTACTCCAGTAAAGAAAGGAGAAGCAATCAATGAAAAATTAGCGGTACTTCTTGGCAAGCTAGATATCAAACCAGTAGAGGCAGGAATTTCACTTTATACTGCATTAGAAGATGGCTTAAAGTATGCAGCGGAAGAGATGATTGTAGATGTTGCAAAAATAAGAAATGAATTTACTCGATTCCACCAAGAGGCAATTTCACTATCTATTGAAGCAGCATATGTTACTGCAGACAATATTAACCAAATCCTTAGTAAAGCATCTCAATCTGCACGTTCAGTATCTGTCGAATCAGGATTTATGACAGATGAAACTAAGGAACAGATATTACAGAAAGCTCATGGTCAAGCCAAATCTCTTTCAACTAAAGCAAAAGATTACGCTGCGTCTTAGTCCAAACTTCCTTTAGCTTTGGGAAGATTCCAATTGAATTTCATTGCAATTAATCTTAAGGTAGTAGTTAGGATTATTCCCAAAATTGTTGCAGAGTATAGTTCCCCTCCAGAATATAATGTCAAGTAAAACACAGTAATTCCAATAAAACTTGCAGAAACATAAAATTCCTTGACAAAAACTATTGGAACTTGAGTAACAAAAACATCTCGAAGTATTCCACCACCTACTGCAGTAAGCATTCCTCCCAACATTATGGCTAGAAAATTTAATCCAACTAAATTATAAGCAAAGGTAGCCCCAATTATTGCAAAAACTCCTAATCCAATAGCATCAAATTTCAAAAACAAATTCCAATGTTTCTTGAGATGTGAATACAAGAAAAAAATTGAGATGCCTGAAAGTACTGTAATTATCACATACGCAGGATCAGAGAGAGAGTTTGGAAATTGTCCCATTACAATATCCCTAATTGTACCACCAGCAACGCCAGTAATTGTTGCCAGCAGTAGAATTCCAACAATATCGGATTTATGTTCAATGGCTTTGAACGCACCAGTTACTGCAAAAGCCATCGTACCAAACAAATCTAGAATGTAAATGAAAACTTGAGCAGGAATTGAAAAATCAACCAATTAAAATGAAAAATGAATAATTGTTAATTAACATTGATATAAATAAAAATCAAAATTAAATTGAAAAAAGAAAAGTTGTCTAGCCAAATAGAGAAGATAGACCTTCCATGGCGGCTTCTTCGCTTTTACTTGTATCAACTGGTGCTTCTTTTTTTGCTTCACCTGCTGCGGCTGCCGGAGCGGCTGTTGCTACTGCTACAGGTGCAGCTTTGATTGCTTCTTCGATGTTAACATCAGCTAAAGCTGCGACTAGTGCTTTTACTTGAGCATCATTCACTGCAACGCCAGATGCTTTAACAACTGAGCTGATGTTGGCTTCATTAACTTCTTTTTGTAGCTTGTGAAGAAGTAAAGCAGCATAAACATATTCCATTGTATCGAGATTTTCTTAGGGCATAATATAAAACTATGGTGAAATTAGGAACTGTCAAATCTTCGGATCTTATTCAAAATTATTTTCCTTGTCAAGTGTCGGCTCTTTTTAAGGTTCTATTTTTCTATGGATTTATTCTGAACGAAATATTTCTGGTTTGTCGCTTTACTATCTAAATGAGCATCATTATAGAAATGAATCATAGCATACACATCTTTGAATATAACTTTCTTCTTTTTAGGGTCAATAGTTACAGTTGACGTTGGTCTAATTTTTAGAAAATCCTCTATTTGTTTAAATGTCCAAAGATACATTCCTTTTTCTTTTATCGCAGGTAATTTTCGTAGTTTTTGAGTATGGTTGAACATTTGTTCTTTTATTTTATCTAAATTTTCTATTGTATAATCTATCTTTTTTTCAAGATGTTGAAAAATTTCTCGATGATACTCGATATGAATTTCATGATAATCAAAAAGGTCTTCAAAATTATCTGGATGAAATATTAACATTTCTTCTTTAAATTTACAACAATCATAATCATCAGGAATTTCAATTATGTTATCCTTATTGATTCGAAGAATCCCAGACATTGCTTTCCAAGTACCTTTTCCATGTGACAAAATTTTCTGCTGAGTAAATTTTCTAAAAAATACCATGGTTTGACCTTGTGTTTGAAATCTAAATTGAATAGAGTTCAATTTTTTCACAAATTCATCATCTAAGTTTCTAGCTTGAATGTTAGTACCCTTCAAATATCTATTTTTGTTTGGAATTTGTTTCATCGGTTCAACATTGAATTTTTTAATTAGTGTTTCATCTCTGTTTTTTCCATAATCTTCAAATTCCCAATGTTCTCTAGTAACAATAAATTTTTTACTATTATCTACAATTGCAGATATTGAATCTAAATCCAGATCCATATAATATAATTCTGCATTTGTTTCACCATCTACTTTCTCTTTAGTTACAAAAATAACTTGGCAGGTAATCTCAGGTTTAGCTAGAAAATGTATGATCTTGCGAGTCGTTGGAATTGGGTTTATTGTTCTTTCTTGTTCTTTCAAAATACACTCCTGATCCTATCTCTACTATTGGATTTGTTAATACCTTATTATTATCATTTTTTGAAATTACAATGATTTCTCTTTCATTAATCACTACTTTGTATATTTTATATCTCAATAATAGTAAAGTTGGGTTTAAGTAAATTAGATCGGATTTGACATATAAAATTCCGATTATAAAAAATATAATCCCATAAGTTGTCAAATCTTGCCAATCTAAAATTTCAACTGTTAAAAATGGAATAACATATGTTAAAAAATACTGTAGTATAGCTTTTCCTGTGTTTTCAATTCTACCATCTTTTTTCTCAAATTTACCACCAATCTTTTCAAGTGATGAAAAAATTCTCCATAATACAATCGAAGATATTATGATAATAGGTATTAAGATGTAGAATACCTCCGTTTGTTGGTAATGTCTTACCATAATAATTATGAATAATGGGAAATATGATGATAAGAATAAGAAAATTTTAATATAATTATTTAGCAATGTGTATCTTCTTACCTATACTTGCGTTCTCTATTAGCGTTCTCCACTTATCATTACCTTTGATTATAATTCCTGCCTTGTCAGCTGGAGTTTTACCATCTAAACTCATGTGAGGTCTGATGTAGTTGTGATAAATTTGATAACCGTCAAACATAACTGAATCAGTCTTTTTGATTCCTCGTGTGACTTTCTCCCTATCTCTAAACTCTCCGTTGAATCTCTCCATTTTGTTATTGTTCATGTCACCAGACAATCGAATGTGTCTGATGTGTTTTGGTCTGATGTCTGAATCTCTCGTCCAGAACTCTTGTTTGTAAGCCTCGTCATAAGATGGAAGTCCGTCAGTGATTATTACTCGTGGGTTTGTTTGTGCTATCTCTTTTGCCTGTCTAAACAAACTACTTGCGTCATGTCCTTGCTTTTTGTTTGCCACTTCTTTTGCAATCCAGAATCTTGTTTCATCATCAATTAATGCAAATAGATATTTGAGATCACCTTTAACTTTAACAAATACCTCGTCTGCTCTCCACTTGTCGCCTACCTGTGGAGTAATGGTATCAAGGTATTTTTTCATCAGATTTGTATATTTTTGAATCCAGTTGTAGATGGTTTGGTGTGAGACTTCAACACCTTGTAATCTCAAAAACTTCTGAACGTTGCGTAATGATTCACCTGTGAAATACAACTGCATTGCAGAACTGATTGCTTTTGGTGTACCTTTCATTCTCTCAAAGCCAAGATTTAGGATAAACCATTTTGAACAGTCATTGCAAAAGTATCTTTGAATGTCTCCTGCCGTATTGTGTCTGACTCCTTTTTTGATATAGTTTTCAGACTTGCAATGAGGACAGTTTGAAGATATAATTTCTTCAATAGTTGTATAGTTTTGTTTTCTTACTTGCTCTCGTAGTTTGAGTGAAATCTCTACTGCGTGAATATGCTTACAGCATACGTGTCTGAATATGTGGTCAGGACACTCACAAGACCAGCCAGATTCGGTATGAATTACGTTATAGTTTTGGTGTTTTGATTGTGATCTTACTGAATAAGTAAATTCATCTAGTCTTTTAATTTGACCTTCTTTGTTTGCTATTTCGTTTCCTCTTTCTTCTCTATTTGTTTTATCCACGTGGTTATAATATACACGTGGATTAATAAACATTGTGTTTAACCACGTGGAAAGAATAAATACAAGTTTCTCAATAATAGAATATTGACCAGATGGAAAAAAGATGAAACGGAATTTCCTGTAAGTGTTTCTTGGCACAAAACTCGAGGCTATCAATGCTACATTCCTACTCCAATAATGGAGGAACTTGGTGATCCTGATTTTATCAAGTTCATTCTTAAAGGAAAGAAAGTAGAAGTTAAGGCTGAGAAAAATTAACTTTCGTTTTTGCTTTTTACCATTATCCATGCAATTATTGGAATGAAAATCATTACACATACTACTCCAAAGGAGAAAAATTGCTTTCCCCAATAGAAAAAGAAATCGATCTCTTTGTCGGGATATGAAGCTTCTACTAAAAATACTATTGATATTACAGAAGGTATTGGTAAAAATGCAATATATGCTAAAGGATCTCCCCAAAAATTTGATGTTACCTTTTTTTGAGATATTATTGAAATTGTAAGAAGCACTAATACTCCTGCAATAATTGTAGCGTTGGCTTGAATCAAATCTGATGAGGTTAACTGTATCAGGGATTGAATTTCCACTATCCATTATTTCATAACTTCCACTATAACAATATAGATTAGAAAACTGATAGATATTGGAAATATAATTAAAGATAAAGTGCCTATTTTTGGTTTTTTCCTATTAAATATGAACATGAGAAAAATACTACTACCAAGAATTACAAAAAGAAATATGAGTAATCCAAAATGTGGAGGAAATGAAAAATCCATTTAGAAAAACCCCATAGATTTGACAGAATCTAAAAAGAGCCGAGACTTTACAGCGTTTTTAATTTCGGAGAAGATCCGAAAACTTGACAGTACCTGAAATTAGGTTCTGTTACCTCTTCGGTTTTTTCTCGGGGTGTTACCCATCGGTTGTTTTTCAATCATTTGTTTTTTCAGAATGATGGAAGGTGAAATTTTTGTTTGAAATAACTACACATGAAATTATCTTGATGATTATTTCTGCTGGAATATTCTTTAGTGGATATTGGTTAAGAAAATCCCAAAAAGATTAGTATTTTCTTTTATTTGGCATCATTATGAATTTGATGACAATAGCCATTCCAGTCACAAAAAATATTGATGCTGGAATAACAAATAACCATCCATATTGTGAATATTCTTTGCCACCAAATTGTATTCCAACTAGGGCAATAGCAGTACAAGCAGTGCCGATTAGAATGTATTTTACCCATTTTGCCCATTTCGCCATATATTCGAGCTTATTCATAACTACTTAAGATTGGTGATTATTGGTTCTGTCAACTTTTCGTCAGATCTTCTAGGTGTCCAAAATAGTCGGATGAGGTTTTAAGTAGTACCGTATTGCTAAAAATACTAAAATCAAAATATTAATTCAAACTATATAATGCATTAATTAATAATCCAAAATCTTTACTAAGTTTTTTATTACCTTCTATGTATGTTTTTTCAATTTCTTTTCTTATGTTGGAATTACGTGCTCTATTCCAATCTTCTTGTGTATAATCAACAAATTTTTTATCTGGAAGTACTTTTACAAACTGTAAACTTAAAAAATTCCGTTTAGATTCTATGAATAAATAATTAGCCATTATAATTTTAATTTTATCAGGAAACATATTATCAAAATATTTCCATTCATGATAATTGATATTCCAACTCGTATAGAAGCAACTCTGTTTTATAATATTGAATTTAGCTACAACCATTCTAAATAATTCAACTTCTTTTTTCATATCCTCTTTGTTATTATTTATACCAAAACCCAAAAATGAATTTACTTCATGTAAACTAGCAATATCTTCCTCTGTCCATCTCTCTAATCCTTTTTCTTTTTTATCTAAAAACCAATTCAATTTTTTTATATGGGAATCTCCACCTGCTGTCAAGTCTTTCCATTCTTTTTTTGTTATTCCTTTATTTTCTTTTATTTTTAATCTAAAAAAATCTGCTTTTGCAGTTTCTTCTAATGTCAAAATAGAAAGCGATACACTTGCAGAATAACGACTATTATCAAGACAAAGTTTTGAATCATTAATCAATCGTTTTATTACTTTGAGCATTTTTTCATATCCTTCTTTCGTTTCTTGTTCATTGATAAAATATTCTTCATTCATAATCAATGTCTACTTGCATTCTGAATTAGGGTTTTCCATTTGTTCTCACCATTTATGGTAATTCCACAGGCTTCGGCAGGCGTCTTGCCGTCTAATCCCATGTGAGGTCTTACATAATTATGATAAATCTGATAGCCATCAAACATTATTGAATCTGAAATTACGCCTGCAAAAACAGAAATTCTAGTTTAGTATTTTCAGACTTCTACAAACAGAATAAAGTGTTCTTTTTAGATTCTTGTCCACTAGTGTATCCATTCGGTGTTTTAAAACGCGTTTTGCCTCATCTCTTTCAGAACCTGGCGGTAATGACAACACATTGTTAATCAATTCTGGAAGAGATTCACGAATCCAACCATCCAACATTGCGTAAACTTTTGGTGGAATTAAATCACATTTGTCCTTATCCAAATCTATGACTTCAGCATAGTTTTCATGTTCAACTCTGTAAACTAGAGCTAATACAACATTATCAGGGGTAGGATGTTCAAGAATTTCAGTAGATCTAACACTTGTTTTACCTTGAGAAATTTTGTTTTTGAGGCCAACAGGATTAACAATTACACCGTTAATGCCAACTTTTCTTCCATCAACCCCGGTTACTACACCAAAGATGAAATCATAGAACTCTCCATTTTTTTTAGTAGAGAAAACATGAGCTCCTTCCCTTAATGCAGGTTTTCTTCCAAACACGATTAGAATGTATTATGTAGTGTATTTATTGGTATCAAACCGGACATAACTAATTCTAGTTACATCCATTACAAAATTACTAAAACAAAATTAGCAATAAAATAGGATATTTCATTAGTTGATTAACTGAATAATGAGAATCTCAGTGTTCTACACATTTAGTTTCAAAGGATAGCGATATGTTAGTTTTAATGAGAATTATAATTTTCATTTATAGTCAAACGTGAGACTCTTGTCTATACACACCAGTTATTATGCTGAGATATAGATGGGATTTTCATTTGACTATCTACTAAAATTATAATCAAAATTGTAATCATTTAATGAAAATTTGGAATACTCAGTATTGCGTATTTGATCATTTCTTGGTAAATCTATTTTTACGTATAATTTCTCAGCACATGTTAAATAGTAATGATAGATCAATTTTCTGTGAGTCGGGCAGTCTATGCATGTCTTTTGGGATTTGCTTTGATGGTAATTTCAGTAAATTATTCCTTTGCACAGTCTTCTGATTCAAGTGAGCAGGTTACCCTGTCAGGTGATCTTGCAAACAATCCTATTGCACAGGATATCCTGAAAAAAATAGAGCAGACAAAAAAGTGGATTAAGGAACTTGAAGAGAAAAACTACAAAACACTTGAAGCTAAAAAAGAACTTGATGCAAAAAGAGCGCAGGCACTTGAGAATCTAAATCAGGATCTCAATGAATGGGAATCACTTTGGGAATATTATTCTCCAAGAAACTCTTTTTCACGGTTTGTTGATACCGTCCAAGAACCTCAGGTGAAAGAAGTTTTCTGGGATCAGTTTGAATTTCGCCAAATGAAAGTTGATGCAGGGCGGGAGGCACTCAAAATAGTTTTAGCAAATGGCGGTTCGCTAAGTGAGGCACGTCAAGCATATCATAGGGCAGCAGAGACCAAACGAATAGAGCTAATTGAGGCAAACAGCATCTTTAATGTAAATCATAACTTGGCATATTACAATCAGCAGATTATGTTTAACAAGGAAGGACAGTTTGTTGAAACTCCGATAACGGGAGAACAATTACAAAAATACTATGAGGATTACAGAACAAATCCGGCATACCTGCAAGCAAATCCTGATGATGCCATATCGTGGGATGATCTAGAAAAAACAAATCCTGATACTGAGTGCAGGGAAGGATATGTTGTTGTGTATCGTTTTCATGCAAGTGACTATGTCTGTGTTTCAATGTCGACTGCAGAGATGTGGATACGACACGGAATGGGAGAAATCACTGGAAACTCTGAAGTCCAGTCTGATGCCAATTCTATAACTCTACTAACAAAATGCGATGAAGGATTTACCGTAGTCTATGCTTTAGAGTCTGGAAAGTATTCATGTGTACTGCAAGAAACTGCAGACTCGTGGATAACACAGGGGATTGCAGAGTATCATGATCCGCAATCATACATTTTAGACAAGATTCAGGACAAGGAAACATCGGTTACAATTCAAGGAATCAACCAAAAACTCCAAGAATTTGATGATGAACTTGTAATAAAACAAGTAGAACTAAAAAAGATCTATGCCAAAAAATACACTGATGCATTGACAAAATCAAAAAAAGATGAAAAAAGTGCAATAAAGGATCATAGTGAGCGCCCTGGCATGTCAAAAGAAGAGATTAGCTCCAAAATCATGCAAATACGGAAGGAATATGATTCAACACAGGATAACATCCTGCAAGAAAAGATAGTATCTCTAAAGATACTTGATGATACACACAAAGAAAATGTAAAGAAATTTGCTGACACATACGAGTTTGACTCATATGTCAAGATAGTCTGGAATTCTGAACTGTCAAAATATGATGCAGTAAAGAAAAACTAGTTTCGGGTTGTGACAAGTTAGTGTTACTAGATTGTTTGGAAAAATTACTGTATGTGTAAGAATTGAAATTAATCATGCAATAACCACGAAAAATTTGTAAAAAACCAAAAAAAATTATGAACGCAGTAATTTATAGATCATTAACTTTAGGTTAAAAACCAGTAAAATTAGGAATGATAGAGATCACATAGTTTTTCATTTGTTGAATTATGATTGATTAAACGATCTTAGTTTGTTGATCTTAAAGAATTTGTATATTGAACACGCTAAGTTGTTGTGAAAAATTTGAATGTTGAGAATATCGGAAGAGATCAATTCAATAGTGATGTTGGCTCTAATGTAATTCGAGTTGATCTTACAGATACAACAATTAACTATCCAATGGTAACACCACATCAAAGTGAAGTAAAAAAAAGCAAAACATCGTAACATTGACGGTATCTTCAATAAGCTATGAGGACGAATCAACGCTGAAAAGCAAAGGAGTTCATTCGTGTTTGAAAAAATCAATCTATCCAGCCGTTCTGTTGGTTCACATGCAACAGTTTAAAAATAAAAAAACAATCTGATGAGTCTAGATGAAAGACATCCACTTAATTCGTGAAGCACAACAGATCAAACTGTTGGCAGAAAGTATGGCGAAAATAATTGAATCTTTTAATGATAAAATCAAACCTCGACATGATGTAAATCAAGTTATTGAAGGCATTGATCAGCTTAATAACACCATGAGAAATTTTCTGGAAGGAGTTTCCTCAAGAAAAACAATCACTAGCCAATTTTTAATAAAAATTAATCATGAACTTAGGACCCCTTTGGTGCCAATCCTAACCTATACGGACATGCTTTTGGATTCCAAGCATGGTTCAATATCAGATGAGCAAAGAATACGACTGGAGATTATAAACTCTAGCGCAAAAGAACTAGTACAAACAATACAGGATCTTTTTAATGAAAAAAACTTTGATGTTACAACAGATAAACCCGAGGCAGATAAAGACCATAAAATCAATGAACTAGGACAGGAAAAGAAGATCCTAGATAGAATAAATACTGCTTTTTCTAATGAACTGGAAAAAACTAAAAAAGAAAATGTAGATCTTAAAAAAGACTTGAAAGATAGTTATCACAAAATAAAAGAAAGAGAGCAAGAGAAGCTGTTTGCCTCAAAGAGTGCACAAGACGAGCAAGAGAAGAATTTCCGTTCGCAAATAAAACACATCTTGACAATAGCATGGGCTGCAATCATGAGGGTTTGGAGTTTTATCCAACAATCCATCCATCCGTAGAAGAGAAACGGAGACATGTAATACTGCAAGAAACTAGTTTTCTGGTTGTGACAAGTTGTGTTTACTAGATTATTAGGAAAGATTACTGCAGGTATAGGAATTGAAATTAATCATGCACTAGAATCAGGAAAAATTGTTTATGAGTTGAAGAAAAACAAAATGAAACAAATCAAAAATCCAGTAAAATACATCTCAAGAGAAGATACAACCTCATTATATGGAAAATACAGGATAAAGAAACTTCAACTTAGTCTAAACTGACACTGATCAAACAGTCTACACGGTTTACATTTTGCAGCAATGTTGTGATGCTTTCTTTCATATCAACACTCATGATTTCTTTTATTCATTATGTGTTGAATCACACATTTCATTAAATTTTGCCAATGTCTTTGCATACGAATCCATTGCGGTATGAACAAATTGATCAGATGCCTTTATCATGGTTAATCGCATCTGTACATAGGCCTGCCAATATCCAGAGCTCAGATCAATCCAATCTTGGTATGATTTGCTTATCGAATCAAGATACTTGTCAAATTCTCTTAAAGCTTCTTGAGAAACGTTTAGCTTGTCAAAAAACTCTTTTTGTGAGATATAACACGTACCAAACATATCATCAAATGAGTGAAGATATGCAGTATGAAGATCAGAGTATTGTTGTACAGATAATGGAAGCTGACATTCCATTTTTTTAATTATCTCAGTTGTCTTGTCTTTCATAATGTCGCAGATTGAAATCTGGGATTCATCTAATTTGGTATTTTTTGACATTGTTAATTTATTGTTGATATAGCTATTAAGCCACGCTTACATTTATGTCTGCCTCACATACAAATTTGTCAGTATTATGGACTAGTTTATCATCTAATATTTGAAAGAGAAATGAATCTAAATGTGGATAAGAAAAGGTTTTAGCATCTCAAATGCAACATTCCATCAAAAAATAAAATCAAAATATGGGATAGAATACTAAATAAAGTAATTTTGTTGCCCTTTTTGTGTCATAGGATTTAATTTTCTAGTAAAATAGATATGAAAATATTTTTTTACAACTAATCATTGTCTTAGATATTGACAGACGATATCATGAAATCATTGATTATACTGATTCAGAATAACTATGGGGATGCTGATATTCTTTTAAGAATTTTAAATAATATTAAAAATGAAAAGCCTCTGTTCCCACCTGACAAGGAATACCTAAAAGTAGTTTTGAAGAAATATTTTCCCAATGAAAAATTCCAAATAAATAATCTAAATCCAGATAGATGAAGATCTTCAGACATTTTGACAGGTTTGTCCTATGGTTTTAGGTACATTATGTCCGATTGGATGACAATATTTAATGTATTATTAATCGACAATTCTTAATATCGGACTAATGGATGCTCTTCGTTGGATAAAAAAGAAATTCTAAAGGAATTTTCATCTGATCCAGATAGATATTACAAGGTTAAATTATTCGAAGAGCAGGGATTTGTCAGAAAATCATGCTTAAAATGTAAAAGATTTTTCTGGACTTTAGATTCTGGAAGAGAATTATGTCCAGATGATGCAGATGATACATATTCGTTTATTGGAGATCCTCCAACTACAAAGAGATTTGATTATACACAAGCTTGGAAAGAAGTAGAATCATTTTTTGTGAAAAATGGTCACACGTCAGTTTCAAGATATCCAGTTGTTTGTAGATGGCGGGATGATCTTTACTTTACGATTGCATCAATTGTGGATTTTCAAAGAATAATGGGTTCAAAAGTTGTCTTTGAGTTTCCTGCAAATCCATTAGTTGTTCCACAAATTTGTTTGAGATTCAAGGATTTAGAAAATGTCGGAGTAACTGGAAGGCATTTTTCTAGTTTTTGTATGATTGGACAACACAGTATTCCAAATTCTCAGGGATATTGGAAAGACAAATGCGTAGACTTGGACTTTAGGCTATTAACGAATCAATTTGGGATAAAAAAAGAAGAAGTCGTATTTGTCGAAGATGTTTGGGCAGGTGGAGGCTCTTTTGGTTCATCATTAGAATATTTTGTTAAAGGATTAGAACTGGGTAATGCAGTGTTTACTGAATTTCAAGGAGAGTTGGGAAAACACACAACACTTGATCAGAAAATTATCGATATGGGGGCAGGTCTAGAAAGATTTGCATGGATTACAATGGGAACTCCAACTGCATATGATTGCTGTTTTGGTCCAATCACAAATAAATTATTTCAGAAAATAGGAATTAATTCTGATTCAGAGTTACTAAGAAGATACTTTACAGAAATTGCAAAGGGTTTAGAAAAATTTGAGGATCTAATTGATGTTAGAAAACATGCAATAAAGAATGTAGGATTAACAGATGATCAAGTAAATCGAATCATTACTCCACTAGAAGGAATTTATTTAATTGCAGATCATCTTAGAACCTTAATATTTGCAATTTCTGACGGTGCACTCCCAAGTAATGTAGGTGGAGGATATAACTTGAGAATGATTTTGCGCAGAGTCATTGCAACAATGAATAGAATGAATTTAAAATTAGATTTAGATGAACTGATTGATGCACATATTGATTATCTAAAAGAAACATATCCGGAACTAAATTCAAGTAGAGAAGATGTAAAAACAATTCTCAAAATAGAAGCTGGAAGATATGAAGAATCAAAATCAAGAATGGAAAAAGTTGCATCAAAACTCAAAGGAAAAGGAAAACCACCTACTGTGGATGAATTGATCACAATGTACGAATCAGATGGAATTACCCCAGATTATCTAAAAGAGCTTGGCGTAATATCAGAAATTCCATCTACATTTTATGCAAAATTATCAGATTTGCATCAATCTGAGAAGAAAAAAAGAGTAGAAAAATTGCCATTAGAAGATCTTCCAGAAACGGACATGTTGTTTTACAAAGATGATCCGATGGAGTTTGAGGCCAAAGTTCTCAGAGTCTTTGATAAATCAGTAGTGCTGGATAAAACATCATTTTATGCAAGAGGCGGCGGTCAGGAACCAGATTACGGAACTATTGCTAACTACAAAGTAGTTGATGTCAACAAACATGGAGGCATTATAGTACATGAATTAGAAGGAGGAATACCAGAAGAAGGAGACACAGTAAAGTGTAAAGTGGATTCTTTACGTAGAGAAAACATTACAAAAAATCATACCAGTACCCATATCTTAAATTCATCTTCAAGAAGTGTTTTGGGTTCATGGATTTGGCAACATTCTGCGTTTAAAGAAGCAGATCATGCTAGATTAGACATCACTCATCATTCACCTCTTAGTGAAAATGAAATAAAAGAAATCGAAAAAGTTGCAAATTCAGTGGTCAAAAAAAATATTCCAGTCTCTATCGATAATTTTGATAGAGGTACTGCAGAGCAAAAATATGGATTTAAAATATATCAAGGTGGAGTTGTACCTGTAAAATCAGTTCGAATTGTATCCATTAAAGATTTTGATGTAGAGGCTTGTGGTGGGACACATGTTAAAAAAACGGGAGATATAGACATCATAAAAATAACAAAAACAAAAAGAATCCAAGATGGTGTTGTGCGAATTGAATTTGTATCTGGTCAAACAGCTTTTGATTACATTAAACAAAAAGAGATGAATGAGGTAAAAAGTTTAGAAGAATCAGCACAAAAAGAACATATGCAAAACCAAAGAGAGGAACAAAAACAAAAAGCAAGAGAGAAAATTCCAGTTTTGCTTGAACAGGTTTCTACACATCATGACGGCACAACTACAATTGATGAAATTCAGATACGTATGATAAATTCTATAAAATTCTGTTTTACTTCCAGTGATCAGTATGATGAATTTTTCCATATCAATTTTGGAAAAAAACTAGTCAAAGACAATCCAATGACAACATATGTGGGTATTTTTGAGACAGGACCTACAATCAGAATTATAGTATATTCGGGAGAGGATGCATCAAAGAGTAAAAACGCTGGAAATATAGCCAAATCAGTGGCTGAAATTCTTGGAGGAGCTGGTGGAGGAGATGCAAAATTTGCCCAAGGGGGAGGAAAAGACACATCTAAAAAAGATGAGGCAATTAACAAAGCAAAATCAATGATTTTAGGATGAGAGTTATCATATGAAAATAAACTGGAAAGAAATTGAAGCAAAGTGGAGGCAAAAGTGGAATGAAAATAAAGATTTTGAAACAGATCCAAACGACAAACCAAAAAAATTCATCACGGTAGCATATCCTTATCCAAATTCACCTCAACACATAGGACATGGTAGAACATATACACTGGCTGATGTTCATGCTAGATTTTATCGAATGCAAGGATTCAATGTCTTATTTCCAATGGGATTTCATTATACTGGAACTCCGATATTAGGAATGGCAAAAAGAGTAGAAGCAAATGACAAAGAACTAATCAGCAATTTGAAAAATTTGTATGGTGTTCCAGAAGATACAATCAAAGAATTTGTCGAACCAGTGAAAATTGCAAATTATTTCCATCAGGAAATTAAAGCTGGAATGATAGAGATGGGATATTCAATTGACTGGAGAAGGGAATTTACTACGATTGATCCTGCGTATAGTAAATTCATTGAATGGCAAATCAATACATTGCGAGAGAAAAATCTAATCATTCAAGGGTCTCATCCAGTTGGATGGTGTCCAAAAGATCAAAACCCAGTATCACAACATGACACACTTGGTGATGTGGAACCAGATTTTACAGAATATATTTTGATCAAATTCAAATTCGAAGATTATATTATTCCAACTGCAACATTAAGACCCGAAACAATTTTTGGAGTTGTAAATCTCTGGGTCAATCCAGAGATCATTTACAAAAAAATCACAGTAGATGATGAAAAATGGATTGTAAGTAAAGAATGTGCATACAAGATGGAATTTCTAGATAAGAAAATAACATACGATGGGGAGATCAAAGGTTCCGAATTAATTGGTAAGACAGTAACAGTTCCACACAAAAATGAATCAATAGTAATGCTTCCAGCAAGTTTTGTTGAGAGTGAAACTGGCACAGGAGTAGTAATGTCGGTTCCCGCACATGCACCATTTGATTATCAAGCATTAATTGACCTCAAAAAATCAAAAATTGAGCCTGAATTATCCACAAAAGTCAATGCAATAACACCAATTTCCATTATTGATACAGAAGGGTATGGTGAAAATCCTGCAAAAGAGGCGGTGGAAAAATTTGGGGTTGTAGATCAAAATGATCCTAGACTAGAAGAAGCAACAAAGGAAGTATATGGAAAAGAGTTCTATGGAGGAAAGCTCAAATCAAACACAGAGCAATTTGCGGGAATCAAAGTAGCTTATGCCAAAGACACCATAAAAGACTGGTTAATTAAAAACAAACATGCAGACATTTTGTTAGAGCTAACAAATACTCCAGTAAAGTGTCGTTGCGGAGCAGAATGTGTTGTTAAAGTTCTCAACAATCAATGGTTCCTAAATTATGGAGACAAAAAGTGGAAAGAAATAGCAACAAAATGTTTTGATTCAATGAATATTTTACCACAAGAGATCAGATCAGAGTTTAACTATGTAATTGGATGGCTACGAGAAAGAGCATGTGCAAGACAACATGGATTAGGCACAAAACTTCCATGGGACAAAGATTGGATTGTGGAGAGTTTATCAGATTCTGTAATTTACATGGCATATTATATAATTTCAAAATTTGTTAACAATAAAACATTAGTAGCTGATAATTTATCGAAGGAATTTTTTGATTATGTTTTTCTAGATAAAGGTGATTCAGACAAAGTTTCAAGCATTACAAAGATTTCAGTAGACATAATTAATGAAATCAAAAAAGAATTCCAGTATTTTTACCCAGTTGATTCAAGGCATTCTGGACGAGACTTGGTACCAAACCACTTGACATTTTTTGTTTTAAATCATGTTGCCATATTTCCTCAAAGTAATTGGCCACGTGAAATTGTAGTGAATGGATCTGTTCTCATGAATGGATCTAAAATGTCAAAGAGTATGGGAAATATCATTCCACTGAGAAAGGCAATTTCAGATTATGGTGCAGACCCAATTAGATTAGCAATAATAATTTCAGCAGAATTATTGCAGGACGCAGATTTTAACATGGAGTCAGTTTCAGGCATACAAAATAAGATAGAAACATTATTTGATGAATGCTCTAGGCTCAAAGCAAAGAAACCAGACATGCTTGAAGCAGAAGATAGGTGGATTAAATCAAAAACACAGAACATGATATCACAGGTAACTCTAGCAGTGGAAAAAATGAGATTACGTGAAGCATTGCATGATATTTTATTTGCCTTTGAATCTGATTTGAGTTGGTACATGAAACGAGCAAATGCGAAAAATAGGAACAATATTTCAGGGATTTTACATGAAATTAATTCAACTCGAATTGCAATGCTTTCTCCATTTGCACCACATATTGCTGAAGAAATGTGGGAAAAATTAGGTCATTCAGGAATGGTATCAACATCAAGATGGCCAGAATTTTCTCAGAGTAATGTAGATGCAACTGCTATTCAATCTGAAGAATACTTAAAATCTACAATTGACGACATTGCAAAAATTCTTAAAGTTACAAAAATAACTCCACAAAAAATTACCATATACACTGCTAATTTATTCAAGTCCAAAGTTTATCATTCAATTTTGGAAAAAGTAATGGCAGGTCAAACAAATATGGGGATCATTATGAAAGAACTCATTTCAAGTCCAGATACACAAGAGGTCAAGAAAATTCCAGACTTTGTACAAAAAACAATCAAAGATATACTATCAGAACCAACAGAAATTAGAAGAACAAAACTAGAATCAAAAAATTTTGATGAAAAAAGTTTTCTTGTAAATGAATTAGCAGAAATTGGAAAGAAAGATTTTGGTGTAGGAATACAAGTGTTTTCTGAATCAGATTCAGATATCTATGATCCAAAAGAAAAAGCAAGGCATGCAAGGCCATTCAAACCAGCAATATTAATTGAATAATTTTTTAGAAATTATTTATTTTGCATCTTTTTTTAAGATATCAATAACTTCAGAATTACTTTTTATCCAGGTTTTAAGATATGCGTAAAACAAATTTTCTAAATCATCTACCAGACCTTCTAGTCGTGGATCAAGTCGTATATCAGCAAGTTGTTCATTAAGATGTTCCAAAATCACTTTTAGACCTTGATTGGATGTTTCAAGTTTTTTGATTGCCTCTTCAGAGCTCACAAGTTTTCTAAATTTTAATTAATAATAAAGGCTGTTAATTTAATATTATTACACATAGGCATAGATCTAAAATAGGAGCAAACATTAGAAACTATTTTCAAACTATTAATTTTGATATTTAACTGACACTTTTTTTGATATTAATGATAGTTATTGAGAAATAAATTAACACTAGTCAGAATTGCAGATAGTGTATTTATTAGGTTAGATGCGATTCAAGCTAAATGAAGATTGCAGTTTGTGGGATTGGGGTAGCTGGAAGTTATCTAATATCTAGACTAAAGGATTTCCACGAAATGGTGGGATTTGAGCGAATGCCAGAAGAGAAACATGATTCTATTTGTGCATGGGGAACTACCAAGTCAAAGATGATAGAATTGTGCAAAAAATCAGGGGTTGATTTTAATAATTATGTAATTCATGATGGGAAAAATATGCATATTGAGATGAACAATAATGAAAAATTTGATATCAAATTACACGGATTATGTACATACGACAAAATACAACTGATTAGAGATTTTGTAAAAGGATGCAAGATAAACTATGGAACAGCACCCAAACTAGAAGAATTAGAAAAAGAATTTGATTTGATAGTTGATTGCACTGGATTTCATAGAGTCTATCTTCCAAAATTAGAAGAGGATTTCTTTTTACCAACTTATGAGTACAAAATAGAATACAAAGACAAGGTTCCATATGATGACTTTTTAGTGAAGCCTTTTGCTAAAATGACTGGTTACTTTTGGTATTTTCCACTAGGAGGAAAGTTTGCACATATTGGTGCAGGAGATTACAAGAAAAATCATGTAAAAGCTACAGACGAATTCTTAGAAAAATACGGTGGGACAATAGTAAAAACAGTAGGAAGACCAATCAGATTGGCAACTCCTAATATGTGTAAACCATTTTTCAAAGGAAAAGTAGTGGGGGTAGGTGAATCAATTGGAACGGTATATCCACTGCTAGGAGAGGGAATTATTCCAAGTATGGAATGTGTGGATATTTTTGTAAAGAATTTAGGAGATAATAACGCGTATGAGAAAGAAGTTTTAGAACATTTCAAGATTTATGGTAAAGTATTCAACTTTGTTAGAAACAAGATGAAAAATAAATTTAGTTTGATAAAACAGATTGCAGAATTATTATCAATTTTCAGATACATGAAAAAGAATGAAGCCAGATTTGGAATGGAAATTCATATGAGAGATCTGATGAAAGTAGCCAAGGCCTAACCAAAACTTACAGAGCCAAAATTTTCTCTCATTGTTCTACTTGATGACATGTTATAATCATAAATTATTTTGGAATAATCTTTCAGTTCTTGTTTCATTAATTGTAAATCATCAGAGAGATAAAACCCAGGACAATCACCTGTAAACTGATATGTTGCATGTACTCGTGCCATACCTTTTTCATTTTCGAGCCAAGTAGAAAACGGATACAAATAGCACACACCAGGACGATCTGGATGCATACTACATCCACCCTTTTCATCTAAGAATCGACATGAAATATGAGTCCCGTCTTCTTGCTCAGTTTCATCTGTCTTTCTTTTAAGATTAATTGTAGTCATTGTAGTGACTTGACCAGATGGAGCAATGTCTTGCCAAGTAGTTGTGACTGTTTCATTTTTTATAAAATCAGATGGTCTTTGATACTTCAATCCTTTTCCAATAATGATTAGATCATCTGAAGTTAGAGGCAATCTACCTTGTCTGTCACAGCAATTATGGCAATCGGGCCAAAAACATTTCCATAAAATATATTTTTTTTTGGATACAAGATACGGAATATGAAAAATAACATCTTTAACTTTGAATGGATAATCAGAGACATCAGTTACTTTTCCTAGCATAAATTCTCGTAAAATTGGATCAATATCCCAATCTTTTTGCAATAGATTCAGTGATTCTTCAATTTCTTTTTGAGACAACTATTAAGTTATAACATCTTTTGCAGATGTTATTAATGTTGAGTGAAAAAGGCAAGTATGCATCAGCTACAGAAAACCGAAGATTCGTTTGGGCTGAAATTGTATGGCCTTTGATTTTAGAAATTAATGATGTAGCATTTTCACTAAAACAATATCAAAAAAAACGTGATCAAGTATGTGAAAAAAAGCATGTGAAGATAACAGTCACATCACGTGGGCTAGTATCCTTAATGCAGAAAGGAATCTTGTTAAAAGAAGAGCATATTTACTCAATTCATTTTAGATTGATTCCATATATGAGATTAAAAGCGAATTGTGATTATGCAGCAGCTATTCATGAAGTTAGGATCAAGTAATTTCAGCAAATGATTATATTCTAAAACATCAGAATTTGTTTTGGTAGCCCGATAGTCTAGCGGTCAAATAAAAAAAATTTTAGATCAAGGATTCTGCCCTCTGGATCTCAAGAGTGGATAGGCGGAGACGGCAGTTCGAATCTGCCTCGGGCTACTGGAAAAATTACTATCTAGATGCTTGTGCTATTCTTTCTAATTCGTGTTTTTTCTTTACAGATGGGGCATTTGGATCATTAGAAGCTGCCAAAATAAGCTGTTCTGCCATATGCTCCTCAATTGGTTTGGGATTAGAAAATGTTGAATCTCTTATAGAATCTGCAATGAATTTCAATGCCATGTCAACTCTTCGGATTGGAGCAACATCGACAGATACATGGTAAACAGTACCACCATATACGATTCTTGTTGTATCCTCATTTGGTGCAGAAAATTCAATTGCTCTAACTAGAATTTCAACTGGATTTTTACCAGTCTTTAATGCAATAATATCAAATGCTACTTTTACAGTATTGATTACTTTGGTTTTTTTACCAGTCATTTTTCCGGTGTTTTTTGCATATTTTTTACCAAAATGCATAACTTTGTTGCATAGTCTTTCAACTATGTTTACATCGGCTTTGTTGAATCTTTTTAGTGCTGAACGACCAAATGTATATGGCAAAATTTGTTTTCTTAAGGAAATTGCTGTTTTTAATCCAGGATCTTTGATTTCAATATCAGACATATCCCATTTTCTAAATAGTAATAGATTCTTTGTTTCTGCCAATTTTATCTCCTTGGTTTTTCTTTCTTTCCGGTTACTAGCTCGTTAAGTGATGTACCATTTACTTTGAAAACTTTGAATCTAACTCCAGGAATGTCTCCCATTGCACCACCTTGTGTTGCACCCATACCTTGAATATGCACTTCATCGTGTTCATCAATGAAATTCATTGCACCGTCTCGTGGCAAGAATGCTGTAACAGTTTTACCATTTTTAATTAATTGAACTCTAACACATTTTCTAACAGCGGAGTTGGGTTGTTTTGCTGCAATACCTACTTTTTCTAAAACGATTCCTCTTCCTTGAGGTGCGCCTCCAAGAGGATCTGACTTTTTATCAATACCAAGTTTTCTTCTCTTGTAAGTAGAGATTGCCCATCGTTGTCTTTTTCTTTTTGCAACTAAAACTCTACCAGCAAATAATCCAAGGGGTGATTTTGTCATATCTTACATCTCCAATGTTGCTTTTTCAGGACTATTAATTAGAACACTCGTAATATCAAAATATCGCTTTGCAAGCAATCTTGCTTTCTCAGCATTTCTACCTTCTCTTCCCACAACAATACCTTTCTTTCTTGGATCTACCATGACTATTGCCTGTTTAGAACCATCTGTTCGTATATTTATTTTTACTTCAGAAACTAGTTTAGAGTTGAGTAGATTTGTCAAAAATTTGGCTGGGTCTTCATCAAATTCAACTAGTTCAACATTTTTCTTTACAATGTTTTGTAATGATTTGATATGAATTCCACCTTTTCCAATCGCTAATCCCATTTTACCAGTATTTACTACAAAAATTACACGATCTTGTTTTTCATCTTCGACACAATCACGGGCAGTTGCACCTGTAACATTTTGAAAGAGAGACATCATACGCATTTGATCAGTTGTAAGTTTAATTGATTGTGTCATCAGAATTCCTTTTTATCTCCGAGCAAAATTTGTCTCATTTAAACTTTCATTTGATGCGATGTAATTATCCATTTTTTTCCTCAGTTTCTGTATCCTTAAGAATTGATTTGATGTTTGCATCACTCAGAGATGTAAATGAAATTGTCGAAATTCTGAATTGTAAGCCGCATAGTCTTCCTAATGCAACAGAGGTTCCTTGAAAGTTAACTAAGGGTATCTTTTCTTTTTTTGCATCTGATTCAATTCTTGCAAACATTTCTTTTTGTACAGATTGAGACAATACAATTAGCTTGGAGTTTTTCATAGAGTTCAATACTTGTTTGGTGCCCATCGTAATTTTATCTTCTTTAAGTGCATCTTTCAATATTTTTTCTAGTATTTTACTCATGTGTTATCCTTATTTACGATCGTCTTTACAGGGCTTTATAGGTTTATTGAAATTTTACCTATAAAAAAAGTCAAAAACACACTTAATTTTGAAATCCAAAGAAAGAGCCTAATGATGAAAAGGCCAAAGCTATTTCTTCAAAAAAATTAGAAGGTTTTTTTGTTTGAGGTTTTGAATTATTTTCAATTTGAAATACTTTTTCAGATGGAATTCCTTCAAATAATGACTCGTGTTCTACAGATATCATTTTGTTTTCTAGAGGTAATTCAGATAAAACCAATTTGAGATTTTTTCTTGCGGTATTATAATTAGGATTTTTTTGAATAGCCTCATTATAAAGAGAAATAGATTCATCGTATTTTCCCATATTTGCAAGTACATTTGCCTTGTTGTTAATTGCAGGAATAAAATCAGAGTCAATTTCAAGGGCTTGATCATAATAGAAAATAGATTCTGAAAAGTATCCTAGTTTTCCAAGAGCCGAACCTTTGTTAGTTATAATTTCAACATTATTTGGATCTTTAATTAATGAGTCATCAAAAAAAATCAAAGATTGATCAAATTTACAAAGTCGGTATAGTGCAGGACCCATACCATCATAGTAAGAAATAATATCAACAAGTTCACTATGATCACATTCTAAATTGATCTGATTAAGTAGTTTATCTAGTTCTATATCTTCAACAGAAAGATTATCATATTTTTTAATTTGAGTTTTATGATCTATAGGTTTTGTATTTTGTTCATTTATAATTTCAGGTGATTTAATATTAGAATTATTTTTTTCTGCTGTGGTTTTTGATTCATCATTGTTTTTAATTATGGATTTGTTTTCAAGTTCTGTTTCAGTATCTGGCTCTTTGTGAAAATCAAAGTTAGTTATTTTTTCAGTTTCTCCATAATGTGCTTTTATGGAATAAGTTCCATCGATTTTAAAATTAATGTCAGATTTTACAAGAAAATGTGTAGAAAATTCCAGATTAGAATTAATTTGTCCAAAATAAAATCCTGTTGGAGTGCCAAATGGATCATAAACACCGATTAACACATTGGGAGAATCAATGCTGGAAACAATACCAGTAATTACGACGAAATCATTATCATAATATTGATTCTTATCAGTGATTAATGAAATAATTTCAGGTTCTATTGATTCTGAAATAATGATTTCGGGCTCAGAGTTATTGCCTGCTATAGTAAAAAATTCATTCTGAGTTATTTTACCATAATTTAGTTTTACTGTATATTCTCCAGATTTATCATAAAATGGAGAATCTAATGAAATTATTTTTGAGAAAGTCCCATTGGAATCAATGATCACATTATTTGCAGATAAAATTTTTCCATCTGGATCATAAAGGCTCAATGCAATTACGGGCATCCTAAAATCCAAAAGATGTCCAGAAATTATCATAGAATCACCTGTATGATATTCTAGTTTATCGAATTCTATCAAAATTGAATCTGCAAAGCTTTGGGACATAATAATTGGAAGTAAGCCAATTAACACTAACAAGAGTCCAATTTTGTATCCAAACACACGGCTAAAATCGTAATTTTGTATTTATTAGTTGTGTAGAAATTATATTTTTGCTCATTTAACAAAAATTGATGTCGATAAAGATGGAGACAGAGGAGCTGTATTAATTAATGAATTCCAAGTATAGGTTTCAATAGTATATGTTCCAGTTTTCTTAGGAATCCATGATTGGGAGACATCTAGATTTTGATTTCCATATATCTCACCTTGTATCCAAGAAACAGATACAACAAAATTGTTCTCATCTTTGACTTGGAAGAGATAAACAAATTTCTGTTTAAAATTCTGTTCATTTGATATTGTTCCAACAATTTGTATTTGATCATTAGTTGAAAATGATGTCATTAGATTACCAGAAGTATCGGACAAAATAATTGGCAAACTTTTCAGTCTTTGCAATGTAGGAATTGAAGAATCGATAGTTGCAAATGTTTTGACTTCAAGATTATCAGATGTAGTGTATGGTTTTGGGAGTGTATGATCATCATATTTTGCAAAAATTGTATCACCAGGCATGGCAAATAGACGATTTCCACTTGAAGATAGATTTTGTGTAAAAGAAATAGTTGTAACAAATACACCAGAGCTTTCAGATGTTTCAATGGCATCAACTTCAATACCAGCTACATCGGAATTGGAAGAAATTTGAATTGGCATATGATCCAAAGATTCTGGATTAAGATTAAGATCTGAATCAGTTACGCGTATTAATGCAGTTTTGTCAGAAAGATAATTTTCTTCAGAGAATTGAATTTTTCCAATATTCCATTGTATTGGAGCAGATTCAGTCAATACAACTCCATCTGCAAATTCAAACGAGATTGTAATTGCAGAATCTCTATCTGCTTCTAAAAATCCACTTGTTGGTCCATTTCCAGTAGTTCTAGGAGTTGTATCAATATCTCCATCACCGTCAACATCATGAGAAAATCCTGTAAGGATTATTTCAGCAGTAAATATTCCAGAATTAACATCAGTTTCTGTAAATCGATAGGGAGCAAGTGAGTGCTCTCTTGTAGAAATTTTAATAGGATGATCTTCATCATCGCCTATTGAATCAATCAAATGTCTATCGGTGTTCCAGCTCGGGGCAAGAATAGTCATTCTAACTTTGTCTGTCCACGAATATACTGGTTTGTCGGTAAAAATTGGAGAGTACGGGTTATCATAATCTGGAATTTGTTCAGCAAATATAGGAGAGAAAAACATTAAAAAAATTAAAGGAAGTACTAACACAATTACAAATTATCAGAGTTTGAATTTAATGTTTGAGAATGATTAGTATTTGAGTTAGGATTCGTCATCAGGTAATGAAACTGCCAAAATATTATCACCACGTAAAAGAATTGTTCCAAGTTTTGTAGTCTTATTGTCTGAAATATCTTCAGCATCATCTAATGTCAGATTCATATGAATATCAAAATCTTGAAGATTCCCTCTAACAGTTTTGTTGTTTCTTAATCGTAACAAAATGACTTTATTTTTATTATTGTTCATTAAGGTAGAAATTTCGTCGCCCATCTGTATCACATTATAATGTTTTATTGATTATCCTCATTTCTTCTTGCTTACTTGCATGTAAAGGTCTACCGTTCCACTTCCAATTGGAATAATGCTTCCAACAATAACGTTTTCAGTAATACCTTTGAGTTGTTCAACTTCGCCAGCCAATGCAGCATGTGCAATAGTTGGAACAGTAATTTCAAATGCTGCTCTTGCAAGAACGCTGTCTTTGGTTCCAGCAATTCCATGTCTACCAATTTGTTGCATGTATCCCCTAGAGCACATTAAATCAGATACTAACATAATATACCTATTATCAACTTCTAGACCTTGATCTTCCAGAGTACTGTTTAGCTCATTAATCAAGGCATTTCTGGATGCCTCAATTCCCAAGGTGCCTGCAATTTCAAAGACATTGTTTGTTCTAACATTTTTCTTATCAATTCCTGAAACTTCAAGTACTTTGGCTATGTTTGAACCAGTTGTTTGAATTACCCATTCGTCATCTTTTTGAACTAAGGTCACCCGTTCAATATCGGGAACTCCCTTAACGGTAGTATTGAGTACTTTGTTTCTAATTGCAATTACAGTTGGAGCATCGGATTCTTCAACTAATTTCAGAGTAATTAAATCGCCTGTTGTTTCAATTTTGAATTTTTTGTTTGATTGTAACGCTGCTTCTACTTCACCAACAGTACATCCTCTTTCTTTGAGTCTATTTGCACTCAAAATTAATTTGATCTGAGAAGTATAATCAGTTTCACTATCAGAAATCAATGCACTTACTTTGGTTTGCAAAATATTTCTTGCAACATCTATAGCTTTTTCTCTAGATTTTTTTGATTCGTTATCAAGATAAATATCCATAGTTGGAGTAACTGGTTTTTTTCTTGCATCAACAAGCTCAATTAATCTTGGAAGACCCAAGGTTACGTTTCTTTCTGCAATTCCTGCAAAGTGAAATGTTCTTAATGTCATCTGAGTACCAGGTTCACCAATTGATTGTGCTGTGATGATTCCTACTGCTTGACCAGGTTCAACTTTGGCTTTGTTGTATAATGACAGTCCTTTCTTACAAACAATTTCTGCGCCTTCTTTACTTAATTTGGAATCCAGTAATCCATCAGATACAAGTTGTTTTAATCTTGGATTGAATGTCTTTGTGTATTTCTTTGATAACTCTAAAATCTCTTCCCTAGTTGCTTTCTTACCAGAATCAATAATTGTTTGGGATTCAATTAATCTATTAACATTGAATGCTTCACCATG
>CAYYXT010000008.1:0-12784 GCA_964475825.1 uncultured Nitrosopumilaceae archaeon
ATTAACAGGTGCAACAGGTACAGATGGTACTGATGGCGCAACAGGAGCTACCGGTACAGATGGTACTGATGGCGCAACAGGAGCTACCGGTACAGATGGTACTGATGGTGCAACAGGTCCAATCGGTCCAGCAGGAACTAACGGTACTGATGGTGCAACAGGTCCACCAGGCGCTGATGGTTCTGATGGTGCTGATGGAGCTACAGGAGCTGATTCTACTGTTCCAGGTCCAATAGGTCCAATAGGTCCAATAGGTCCAATAGGTCCAGCAGGTACAGCTCCAAGTATTACTTTTGGTACTCTAGCGGTTGGAACTATTCCAGCCGGAATATCAGGCACTCTCACACTTATTTCTTCTTGTCCTGCCGGTGACTTTCCAATAGCTGGTGGATGGGATGCAGGACTTCTTGCCAAGTTTGATGTGACTAAATCAAAAATTTCTGGTACGACCGGTTGGACGGTTTCTTTCCAAAACACTGTAGGCACTCCTTGGCCTGTTACTGTGACAGCAACCTGTCTACATTATTAGACATGAGTGTTTCACGAAGTATAATCTTTATTCAAATTTTTGCCATATTTTCTCTTTCTTGTTTATTCTTTGCAGACTGCAAATGCACTCTCAGTTGTTGCAACAATACCTGTTGGTTCAAGTCCTATTGGTGTTGCATATGACGGTATGGACAAGATATTTGTGGCAATGTTGGAAATGCATAGTACCGATGACACAATTAATTCAATGACTGCTATTAACACTGGACATTACAAAACAATAGAGATATCATCAAATGATGGACACACGACATTACTTGAGAGTGATAAAACTCGAGTTTATGCCCTTTGACACAAGTGATATCAAAATGGTGGATTCTGGAATCGGGCTAAAGCCATCCATTACAACACCACAAATAGTAAAAGATATGTTATCTCACACACATCAAAAATCTCAAAACAAATTCTGATCTGATACATTATGATATTATTTCAATCAGTAAAGATTCTGGAGTATTTAAAACACTGGTTGGATTTTCTGACAGATTTAACCTGCCTGAGAGTAATGAGAAATGTGATTTTGTTATTTACTCACACCGAGTCTGGGATTCAATCCGTGCAAGCTCATCCGATTGGCAATGATGATATTTCTATATCACTCGGTGTCACAATCTAATTCATCTGCGTATAATTCCGATCCTAAACGGTTCAAAGATCTTATACGTAATAATCCACAATATCTGCAAGATATTATCAACCGAAACTTTATATCAAAAAAATCAACCTCAGAATGGACATAACCCTTTGATTATCTGTTGATTATGTGTGCATTGAAGATCATCTCTATGAAAAGAGCAAACCTTGCTTTATAGAAAATGTATTTGGATTTTTCTCTACTTGGCAAGACTGCAGTAGAATTCGTCATGTCAGAAAAGCCTAACTACGAAATAACACAAAATCTTACTCGATTTATAAGACTGTTTTATTATGTAATATGAAAAATTAATTTAATAATCATTCTGATTCCAGAGAATGATTTCAAAAATTAGCTGATAAACTAGTCCATAACACTGACAAACTTGTCCATGATATGAACACACATGTCAGCGCGGCTTTAATACAAACAACGACATAACTTATTCAATGAGAAATGACTCTTGCAGAAAATGTGGTTCTGATATGGAAGTGAATCAAAATTGCCAAGTTTGCGGAAAACCAAACGAGTTTTTTTGTCACAGATGCAGTAACATTACAGATAAACAAATTCACTCTGATTGCATGATCAAAAAGATACTCCTCATCAGGGCATAGTGGAAATTTGACTATTTTACAACAAATTGAAGAAATAGAATTAATCTGCAATAACTGTAATACATCAAGACTTGTAACTGATGATGTAATTGGCGAGATTGCTTGTTCCAGTTGCGGATGTGTCATTTTAGAAAATGCTGAAGACAGGGGAGCAGAACGTAGAAACTTTCCAGATAATTCAGACAATTCAAGAACCGGTCCAGGATTGTCACTAAAAATGCATGACATGGGACTCTCCACCATAATAGGAGTGCAAAACAAAGATTCGGTTGGAAAGCCACTTTCAGCAAATACAGCACAAACATTTGGCAGACTACGAAAGTGGGATAATAGGTCACAAACAAAAAGTTCAGCCGATAGAAGCCTAAGAAATGCACTTCAGGAATTGGATAAAGTACAATCAAAGCTAGGACTTTCTGATACGGTAATTGAAAGGGCCTCTCTTTTTTACAGAAAAGCCTCGGAGAAGAATCTTGTTCGTGGAAGAACTGTAAAAGGAATTGCTGCCGCATGTCTGTATGCATCATGCAGGGATTTGGAGCATCCTAGAACCTTGACAGAGATTGCAGAACAGCTTGAGATCGGGAGAAAAGATGTTGCAAGGTCATACAGGTCACTGTTTAGGGAATTAGGTTTTGTAGTTTCAATAGCTGATCCGATAAAGTCTATCAGTAAGATTGCAAGTAAAATAGGAATAAAGGAAAAAACAGTACGTAAAGCAGTGCATATTTTAGATCTAGCCCAAGATGCCGGAATTGTTGCTGGTAAAAACCCAGAAATTATGGCAGCTGCTGCAATTTATGCTGCATGTATTCTAACAGGCGAAAACAAATCCCAACATGAAATAGCAACTGCAGCAGGCACCAGTACAGTTTCAATAAGAAATAGAATTTTAGAATTTAGAAAGACTCTAAACTTGTTTTCAGGATCAGACTGTTCATAAATGATTGATTTGCAGGCTTGACCGTACATTAGATAAATTATGTAGAATTGTCAGGCTTCCTTTGTTAAATTAATCATATCTTGATAGTTTCTAAAACACCAATCAATGAATATACTGGGTATTGATTTTGTATGTTGTAATGTCAATTAACTCACCAAAGAGTCTTGTGTCAAAATTTTTTACAAATACCTCTGGCTCATATGATAAAGTTGTCCATTGGACAACGTTTGGCAAAGATGGAATTTGGAAAAAAGAGATTCTAAATAAAATACATGGAAAAACTATTTTGGATTTAGCATGCGGTACAGGAATTTTGACAAGAAAGATTGCACAGAGATTTCCTCACGCTAATGTGATAGGAGTTGATGTATCTCCAAGATACCTTGATGTTGCCCGATTAAACTCTGAGTCATTTAGGAATATTTTGTTTATACACCAGGATGCAGAAAAACTTGAACTTGATCAAAGATTTGACTCTATAACTTCTTCTTACATCCCAAAATACTGTGATGCAAAAACTCTAATCAAAAAATGTGTCACACATCTAAATCCAAACGGAGTAATAATTTTACATGACTTTACATATCCAAGAAATATTTTTGTTCGTATAATCTGGAATCTTTATTTTGTTTTATTGCGATTGATTGGATATCTTATTCCAACTTGGAAGGATGTATTTATTGTACTTCCAAAATTAATACGTTCAAGTACTTGGCTTAAAGACTACATTTCTGCTATGAAGGAAGCTGGCCTGGATACAGAATTCCAGTATTTCACATCAAGTTCCTGCGCTATTCTAGTTGGGAAAAAACTAGATAACTCGTAGGATGAAGAACGAAAATGTTCCTATTGTTACAGATAAAGTGATTAGTTTTAGGATAATTTCTTTGCTTTTGATCTTGGCTGAATCCATTCCATCTCTTTTGAGCTCTTTGTATCTTCTTGATGTTGTAATCAGGAAATAAGTCACCAGAGCAGAAACTGCGCTCAAAAGTATTGTCTCAATTGAAATTGAATTTGTTTGGATTGCCGAGCCTGCAAACACTGGTAAAATCCCCCATGAAACTACTGTAGATATATTGTTGTGGAATCTCCCGCCAAAAAGTTCCAGATTATAGGCAAACAGGAAAAACCCTTCAGCAATACCTATTGGAAACAAGATTGGGGAATCTAAAAACGCGTAATATAGGCCGATAGTAAAAGCAATTCCTAGTGAAAACATCGCAATAGCTAAAATCTTTCTTTTTGGTAATGTTCCCCACGGTTTTGTTTTTCCACCTACTGCATCAAGACAATGAGCTGAGATACCAACTGCAAGAAAATAGATTATGCATATTGCAACAAGTCTATCTAGAACAAAGGTACCTCCAAGTGAGCCCCATGCAGCAAAACATGTCACAATAAAAGTATAAGGTAAGAATAACATCCCTACGCCAATCCTAAAGTTTCTTGGACCAATCTTTGGGACAAACCATTCTGAAGTCCTGTCTTGCATGTATTTTATTATCAATTGTTGCTTATATGATAATTTGTAATCAGACTTGTTTTATACTAAAAATCATCTTTCTAGAATATGCAGAAATATAAAAAATACATTACAAAGGGAATACACGAACCTCTATCCAAAGTCCCATTTCATAAAAAATCACCAATCAAACGTATTTCTATGTTAAGTAAAAAAACCATCCCTGAATCAAAGATTCATGCTGCTGTTCACTTTGTTGATGCTATTGATAAAAAAATATCAAAATACAGCATCTTGCATAAACATGACGCAGATGAAGTAAACATAATTCTCTCAGAGAACGATAAACTGGTCTATGAAATTCAGCTCGATGATGAAATCTATAAGGTGAGTTCGCCTGTGACTATATTCATTCCAAAAGGCGTGAAACATAGAGCTGATGTTATTTCAGGAAGAGGATTCTTTGTGTGTTTGATTCTATCTAACAAGTACAAAACGTCATAGTTCTAACATAAGGCCTATTTGGGTATAAAATACATAAAATGCCCGTTACTGGTTAAATTCAAGGCATGCCTAATACCTTTAATTGAATAAAAAAATCTCTCATGTTCTCCGTTCTCTTGAAAGAAGATCTGATTATGAGCAAAAAAATCACAGCAAGATTCATCATGATGAAAGGATGCTTGCAATAACTAAAGATACTGGAATTTTTTACAACATTCTTCTCAAAATACACAAGTCAAAAAAGATACTTGAGATTGGCACATCTACTGGTTACTCTACATTATGGTTTGCAGATGCTATGACTAAGAATTCAAAGATAATCACCATAGAAAAAAACCCAAAAAAAATCGAGCTTGCAAGAAAGAACTTTCGTAAAGCTGGCGTGTCTAATATGATAGAAATCAAGCAAGGCATAGCAAGAGATGTTCTAATTCAACTTAGAAAATCCAATCCCCGAGAGCATTTTGATTTTATATTTATTGATGCAGATAAAGAAGAATATCCGTTTTATTTTGATATTTGTTTGCCAATGTTAAAAAAAGATGGCATAATTGCCGCAGATAACATAATTTTTCCAAGACGATTCCAAAAATACATAAAAAAATATCTAAATCACATTAATGGAATTCGACATGTCCAATCAATTACCGTCCCTATTGGCAATGGACAAGAAATATCTTTTAAGAAAAAATGAAAAACTTTGTTCTATTAGTTTACGACAAACATTAGTCTACGGTGACGCAAAAAATAAAGTGGATTCTGAGATTTAACGTGATGGTGCCCATCCACCGCAAGAATTGCAGATAGTCATCCCATCTTCATTAATGTATGTTTTAGAACCTGGAGGACATTGGCATTGCGGGATTTGATCTTCCATGCCTATAATACGCGTTTCATCCTATTAAGATTACGATATCAAGTCACCGCCGTTATGGAGACCTACAAGAAATTATGACAAACATCAAGAAAATACATGATTAATAATTTATAAAAACTTGATCAGAGTTAATCTGTATTCTACACGTTACAATGGATTGTTTTCATTTATGGTAGAATAATTTTTTCATTAACAAGATTCGAGACAAATAAAACTCTAATAATTAGGAATGCATAGAACAATCATTGGATTATGAAAATTTTTGTTCACAAATTTTAGAATCTAATCCTAAAATCAGATTTGCTACCGTTTATGATCAATGGGCTGTTCGCGTTGGAGGCGGCCTGCGTAAGGGCTTGACTAGTTTGCTTTCAGAGCATAAGGAAAATGAATTGGTTACTCTTTCCATTATTGATTGGAAGGCACGTAAAGAAATGTCAAAATGGCTTGGCAAAACAAAATACACCTTGGCTGAATATGAATTGGTTAAGCGCTTTTCCCTTTATCTGGGGGATGACTATTTGCTTCTTGTAAGCGCCGAAAAAGATGTCGACACAGATGTAGTGGTAGATGAAATTATCAAACTCTATTACAAAAATCAAAACTAAGCGATTTCAAATAACCTCGGTGTATCTGAAAAAATAAAATTCAGCCATAAAGTTAAAAATCTCTTTCTTGCATGAGTAAAAATAATTCTATTCCATAGTTGAGGTTATGGTAATACTACTAGTTGTCCGACCATACTTGGTAAATCATATGTGCAATAATAGGTGAATGTCCCTACTGTGTCAGCTGTGAAGCTAAATGTAGTGCTTTCCCCACCAGCTAGATCGTAGTTCATTTTGTATGGAGATTCCAGGGTGAAAGTATGTCTGTCATCTGGTTCCTCTGCTGGGTTGATAAAGTGAATTGTGATTTCGTCTCCTTTATGAACTATAATTTCTGTTAACGAGAATACTGCTACTGGTACACCAATTTTTTCCTCATCTGCGTTTAATTCTTATGTGAAAATGTAAAACTCATTTTTGTTAATGCCAGGTACCCCATCTCCAAGTTTTCATTCTGCTCATTGCCTATCACTGTGTCTACTTTGTCATTTAGGCTAACAAGCATAACTAAGGCAGCAGATGACATTATGATTGCCACTACAATTCCTACAATCAATCCAGCTGTGACAGCGTTGTTTAATGCCATTATATTATCAGATTATTGTTCATCATTACATTAAAGGATATGTGTTGGTTTCAATCTTGATATGGATCATCGTTCCTAGAGTACTTAGATTTTGCACTAATTCTTTCTAAAAGTGATTTTTATTTATTTTCTTTTTGATATAAAATAATCATCATCAGATTCTATTGGATGTCTTTTCGTTCTGATAAAATATACCAGTCTTAACAAATCCAAATACATTCTATAAGCAAATTTATTCTCTCTTATTCTTGGGGCAATTTTATCCCAGAAATACCTAGTTTGGATTGAGGATAATCGAGAATCTCTAATCACAAAGACGGTTGTTTTTGTTTTTTCAATAATTTCCATTGTTTTTGGACTAAATGCTTGATCAGATTGATTTCCAGCGCCTACGATGATTATCTCAGGTATTGTGCTGTTAAAATGCGCTAATAAATCACGCATCACATTTTCTTTTCTTGAAGGTATTCTGTGTATTGGAATTTTTTTTATATCTAGATCAAACATTCGTTCGTTAAGTTTTGCCAAAATATCTCTCTCTTCCTCTGGGGAACCTGTTACTCCACGGACTATTCTGATTTTGCTATTTAGTGATTTGGCAAGTATGTCTGAGATTTCCAATCCCATATTGGAATGGCGTCCCTTGTCATATGAAACAACTATGTTTGATAACTCGTTATGAAAATTTTTCCCCATATGGACTCCCATAATATCACATGTGGTAAGTGAGAGTAGTTTTCTATTATTTTTTAGATTGTGAAAATCCATGATGAGCAGATTAACTCCTTGTTGTTCTACGGTTGCAAGAATAGCTTCAGTGGTATCATGTGTTAATCTTATAAGATATCTGCATGGGACTGACCATGATTCTTTTTTTAGATCATCAAATGATCTCATTGCAGGATTTGTGAATTTCTGAGATTCTGTAAGTGGTAATTGTGTAGGAATTGTCACTATGTTCAAAAATGAAACTTCGCCGTCTTTTTGTTGCGCAATAGCTGATGCTATTTTGGCTAATTTTGCAGAGTGTCGATCAAAAACAACCATTATTCGATAATCCTTTCTTTCTTTTGGACCCTCACTAGCAACTAGAGGGGCATGATGCTCAATTTCTTTTTTAACAGAGTACATTTTGTAAATTGAAAAACCTATCAATATCCAAATAATCGCAATCAGCCAGCTTAGTGGATTATAAATCAAAAGATATAATGCAAGACCAATTTTGGTAAATATTCCAATTAAAGGCAAAACAGGGAAAAAAGGCATCTTGAATCCATAGTCTAATTTGTGTCCGTATAATCGACGAATTGTTATGGCAGCTATGTTTACCTGAGTGAAAAGAAAAAGAAACATAACACTTGCAGCCAATGCGATTTGCTCAAGAGGTAACAGTAATGCAACTATTATCATTATTACTCCAGATGCCATTGTTGCATAGTGTGGCGTATGGTATTTTTTGTGAAGTGTGCTAAATTCTACAGGTAAAGTGTAATGTCTTCCCATTGCAAATGCAACACGACTAGACGAAAATGTAGTTGCATTTAGTGCCGATAAGGTGGATACGATACCTCCAACAAGTACTATCAAAGCACCAAATGGCAGAAGAAACTTTGCACCTTCAATTATTCCAAGCTCTTTATGTCCTCCAATGAATTTCCAAGGATCTTCTCCAGTTTGAGATGGGTTCAAACCTCCAATGAATGCAAATGTAAAAACAATATACAGTACAACAACTACTGCCAATGAAATAAAAATTGCGCGTGGGATGTTTCGTTTCGGATTTTTTACCTCTTCGCCTGTTTGAACAATTATCTCATATCCTTCAAAAGCAATAAACGTCAAACCCATTGCAATGATAATGCCAACACTGCCATTAGGGAAAAAATCCTGAAAATTTTCAGGCCAGTCATGATTGGTAAAACTAACTGCATACAAACCTGCAATTATGAGAATGCCGATAATTGCTAACTGTAAAAATGTAATTGTACTTCCAACTTTGCCAGTATTTGATACTCCCCTGACATTAATGTAAGTAAAAAGCACAACTGCTAATACTGCAATTATTTTGTCTAATCCTTCAAAGACTACTATGTTCATTATGGTAAGTAAATGGTTGAGAAACGAACCAAAGGCTACTGCATAAAGACTTCCTGCTATCATGTGTGCAAACCATGCCATCCATCCGCTGATGAATGCATTTGGTCTTGGCAATCCTTGTCTAATCCAGCCGTAGCCACCTCCAGCTTCGGGAAGTGCAGAACCAAGTTCTGCATAAGTCATGGCTGTAAATAACGTGATTACTCCATTGACTAAAAACACGACCATAAGTGCTGGTCCTGCCTCATTCATTGCCGGACCAACCAATACAAAGATGGCACCACCTATCATGGCTGCAATCCCAACCATGACAATATCCATGAGAGATAAACTACGTACAAGACCAGACGATGGGGTTTCAGACATTGAATCTGTCGAAGTGTCAAGGGTGTGAGATATAGGGCTTTTCATTTGATTATGAGTACATCAGGAACTAAAATGGCTAAAGCCTACGATTAGAATGTCACACATGAGAAAATACTGATAACAAACATTGAGAATCTCTTTGTAGGTAATATATCATGGAAGATGTTTTTGAGATATTTAGTGAATTTTCCTACCTTGGACCACTAGTTGTTTTATTTTTGATAAACATCATGCCCATTCTAATGCCCCCAAATTGGTTAATTCTTTCATCGTTTTATGCATTAGATGATTCTATGAATATAGCTGTTCTTACTCTAGTTGGGGCTACTGGTTCTACAGCTGGACGATTTGTTTTAAAACAAATTGTTTCTAAATTCAAAAATCGTTCTAATGATAATATGTCAAATTTAAGTGTGATAGGAAATTATCTTAATAAGAAAAAGTATGGTTATATTATTTCTTCATTTGTTTTTGGAGCAACTCCTTTACCGGACAATATTCTTTTTGTAACATATGGTTTGATAAAAGCAAAAAGTATTGGCATGTATGTTGGATTCTGGTTTGGAAAATTTTTAGCGCTTTATGTAATGCTGACAATAAGCCCTGCTATACTTATTCCATTTACAAGGATATTTGAGGACAGACTAGTTGGTATTTTGTTAGCTGACGTTTTAGGAATTGTGACAATTATTATTTTTGCTGCAATTGACTGGAATTATCTGTTAAATGAGAAAAAACTTAAACTAATCAAACCTAGAATATGGCGGCTATGATTCTCTCTTCTGTAGGATAAATCGTTAGAGTATATTTCCAGGTTCTAAAAGATTTGTCTCTACATTCAATCCTTCAATGTATAATCTATGCTGCTTATCTCCGTTATTTATGACAGTTAAGATATATGCAAAATTTATTCTAGTTACAAGATGAGGATTGGGTTCTCCATCTACTCCCGAAATTCCTTTTAGTTGGACTTGTCCATCAATGTCTTCAAAAGCAACAGTTTGCTCAATTTTTTCTTGCCAAGAGATAGATACATGTCTAACATTTCCCTGATTTGGGCTCATTTGTATTGTGTTTTATGTTAAAATATTCTATATGTGTTGAAAAATTTGTTAAAAGTGCCTGAAATAAATTTTCAAAATTTTATATCTCTAATTCGACGTTATCCAATTCCAGTTTTTGCTATTTGCGGGCTCTTTGTTGGAAGCATCTTTACTTGGATTATTAATGATCCTGATTTTGGCCATCTTGTTTGGTTAGTTGTTGTAGTTATGGGAGGCATACCAATTGTATGGGACACAATTAAAGGAATGCTTCATAAAAAATTCGCGGCAGACATTATTGCAATGCTTGCAATTTTAGTTTCAATCATTACAAACAACCCATTTCCAGGTGTCATAATTGTTCTAATGCAGTCAGGCGGGAAAGCACTTGAAGATTATGCATTTTATCATGCACAGGGTTCATTGGAGGAATTATTAAAAAGATCCCCCCGATTTGCAATTAGAAAAAATGATGGTATTCAAAATGAAATAGATGTAAAGGATGTAAAACCGGGTGACTTGTTAGTTGTTCGCACAGGGGATTTAATACCAGTAGATGGAATAACCAAAAACGATCAAATTGAAATTGACGAGTCTGCAGTAACAGGCGAACCACTTTCAAAAATTAAAAAAATCAACGAGATTGTTTTGAGCGGCACAGTAAATGTTGGAGATACATTTGAAATGGAAGCACAAAAAACCAGTGGAGATAGTCAATATGCAAAGATAGTTCAGATTGTTCGAAAAGCTCAACAAGAAAAAGCACCTATTCAAAGACTAGCTGACAAATTTGCTGTATGGTTTACTCCTATTGTAATTGTTGTCAGTCTATTAGGATGGCTCATAACACAAAATATAACAACGATTCTTGCAGTATTGGTAGTCGCCACACCATGCCCACTAATTTTTGCAACTCCAACTGGCATTATTAGTGGAATAAACAAAGCAGCAAAAAATGGCATTGTTGTAAAAACTGGTACTGCCATAGAACAACTTGGAAAGGCAAAAGCAATATTTTTTGATAAAACTGGCACCATCACATTTGGAACTCCAAAATTAGAATATCTAAAACCTATTGGAAACATTGATTCAGACACACTTTTACGCAATTTGGCAGGAATAGAACAAATGTCATCACATCCTGCTGCAAAATCTGTTTTGATTTTAGCTGAAGGTAAATTCGGTAAACTTCCAAACCCAAAAAATTTTTATGAAATGCCAGGAGCTGGAATTGAAGGTGACATTGAAGGACAACATATTGTGGTTGGCTCTGAAAATGTTTTTGTAAAAATGAATTCAAAATTAAAAGAGGACATTCAAAATGCTAAAACGCAAATTGATTCACACGGAAAAATGTTAGCATTTGTTACAATAAACGGAAATCTTTCTGGAATTCTTATCTTTAGTGATTTAATAAGACCCGGTGTTGAATCTATGATTCACAGATTAAACGATTTGGGCATAAAACAAACTGCAATGTTAACTGGGGATAGTTTAGAAAATGCAAATAACATTGCAGAAAAAGCTGGAATACATACAGTTCACGCAAATCTATTACCCGAACAAAAAGTTGACATTGTCAAAAAAACTAAGGAACAATACGGTAATGTAATCATGGTCGGTGATGGAATAAACGATGCACCATCTTTGGCAACTGCCACTACAGGAATCGCAATGGGGTATGGAGGAACAGCAATTTCTGCAGAAACATCAGATATTGTGCTCCTTGTAGATGACATTACAAAAGTAGTAACTGCTGTTGAGATTAGTCAACACACTACCAAGATTGTCAAACAAGGAATCATTTTTGGTCTTGGAGCAAGCTTTATTCTAATGGGTTTTGCAAGTCTTGGATATATTTCGCCCGGATACGGTGCATTATTTCAAGAAATTCTGGATATAACTGTGATTCTAAATGCCTTGAGGGCTCGCTAAACTGAATTATGATATTATTTGTATATGCAAAATTGATTTTTAAAATAAACCTAAAAAAAGAAACTAGTATATGCTAAAAGACTAGCTTTCTTTTCGAATGGATACTGATGTATGCTGAAACAGCTATGATTCCTCCTTGAAGAACTTTACTTAGGATGTCAATAAAGCCGACATCGTCTTGTTGGGGGATTAGAGCATTCATTGGCGTAATCTTTGTTGTATATGGAATACAAAAGTTTGATCCAATATGGAGAGAACATCTAATTGGATTTCCTACTTTAAGTTGACACGATTTTATGGACTTCACACGCCTGAATCTTTTGTTTTTGGGATTTAGAATCAAAAAAGTATAGAATCTAATTTAATTACATTTTTTTACTTTTGTTCACTTTAGATACTTTCCTTCTAGATTCTTTAGATAGTTTCTTGCCTCTCTTAGATTCAGATACTTTCTTTCTAGTTTGTTCTGAACGGTTCTTACCTTTGTTCACTTTAGATACTTTCCTTCTAGATTCTTTAGATAGTTTCTTGCCTCTCTTAGATTCAGATATTTTCTTTCT
>CAYYXT010000008.1:12884-75170 GCA_964475825.1 uncultured Nitrosopumilaceae archaeon
AGTTTGTTCTGAGTATATTCCTGTTTTGCCTTTGTTCCAAGGAATCTGACCTTTCAAAGATTCAGATATTTTCTTTCTAGTTTGTTCTGAGTATATTCCTGTTTTGCCTTTGTTCCAAGGAATCTGACCTTTCTTAGATTCAGATATTTTCTTTCTATGTTCTTCAGAAATAGCCAATATTCATAATCTATTTTGTACTAACTTAAGGATTTAGGAAAAAGAGTTTAAAATCTAATTCGCAATAATATCTTACTCATGCTTGAAGTCAATTAGATTATTCTACTTCACAAGGTCAAATATCTCAAAACTTGGTTCAAATTTGATCAGGGACATAATGCGCAGGGAATACAGTCAGGTAGGTAGATTTTGCACTAATCCCAATGAGGTAATTCTTTTTTTATTTAGTAGGATCAGATACCTTGCCCATAAACAAGATTAATCCAGTTTCATTATCTTGAATTAAAAATATGAAAGGATGATCTGCTCTGAAAATCGGTAGTTCCGATATCCTATCTGATTGCTGATCAACTGTAATACCAGTTGCAGCAGCAGCTTCTGTTCCTTCTTCATTCACATCAACAAATGCCTTGTGAATTGCAGATGAAACAAACAAGTTGTCATCTGATATTCCAGAAAAATCTCCACCACCAAAAGCCAAGTTGATTCCCATCTCTTTCATTATTTTAGGTAATTCGTATGTTGTTTCAAGTTTGAATTTTGGCATAAATAATATTATTTCTTGTTCTTGGAGAATCTTTTTCCAGTTTTCTAGTTTTTCTATTGTGATTGATTTTTCTAGGGATTCAAGATTGTCTTTTGGAAGTAACACTAACATTGACATTCTTTGTCCTTTGTAGGGCAGAGATAGAATCTGTAAATCACCAATTTCTGCATAAGGAAACTTTGATTGCATGTTCATCATTGGCACTGAAACTGACTTGTCCGCATTCACTCTAAAATCACTGTCTTGTGTTTGATTTGGTTCAAACGGGGTTTGCCATGTTCCCTTAAAGTAGATGGCATTTGTAATTGCTAGTACTGTATCCACAGTAGTTTTGCCTTTTACAAGATCCTTTATCTTGTTGTTTGTTTTTTGTTCAACCCAAGAATCAATTATTGATTCGTCAGCAGGGAATGATACTTTGGAAACTTTACTGTCATAGTATTGCCTTGCAGTGTTGACAAATTCTTCTTTTATGTCAAATCCTTGTTGTATCCACAATGCATTTGCATTTCTGAGTTCGTATCCTGAACCATTTACATTGAGATTATTTTGTATCGACACAAATGAATCTCTCCTCTCTAAATCATCTTTTGGCAAATAAAATACATTGGATATTTCATCTGCGGTTTGTCCCCTTGCCCCTTCATAAAGAACAGAAAATGCACTGAGGAGGCTCCATGGTGAGAAAAAAGAATTGTCTTCTTTAGTGTTCGTGATGGAATAATAATCAAACATGAATTGATTATTTACATCAACAATATTTTTTGCCGGCTCTTCAATTTCAGGCGGATTGATTACGAGTTTGGTATCGGGGTCAGATGGGGAATTTGTAATCAAACCTCTGGACATTAATTTTACAATACTTGATTCTTTTACACATGCAGGATCCCCATTATTTTTAATTATTAACTGCAAATTTTCTTTGCATTTTATTTCATCCGGTTGAATTCCAGACTTGAATTGTTTTAATGGTGACAAAATCATAAATGTTTCACAGTTGTCTATCAGTTCTGTAGCTTCTGGCCAATGTGTAAAAATTAATTCAATTTTTTCAGGTACTTGTGTTTCAAATGATACATAGTAAAAACAATTATCTGTTTTAATTTCTGGAAGAGCCTCTTCTCCATTTCTTAGGACAAATAACTGACCCCCATATTTGTAAATCTGTGGAACTTTGACATCCAATTTTGCGTTATTGCCAGTTTCAAATGTTATTGAAGCTGATGTAGAATCAGAAAAAGCAGATGTTATGTTTTCTCCAGTATAGTAGACCTTTCTTACATCATTTTCAACAAGTATGGATATCTCCTCTTCTGCAAATACATTTTCTATTGAAATAACAGAAAACACTGTAAGTATTGCCATTAAAACAACAAGATATTTCATTATTTGATTAGATGAATTCTAAGCTCATAAAGTGTTCTTACAAATTCATTGATCCTACCTATAGTTTTAGAGGTATTTTAGTGCAAAATCTACTACCCTAACTATATCCCCCAATACATTGTGCTCCCATTACAATTTGAACCCAATAATTTTTAAAAAATTTAGGTTTTATTTATGAACAATGTATGGATATCTACTAATTTATCAGAACACATATGGTTACTAGTAGATATTGTTTCATTATGGGATATATTTGACCCCTATCTACTGATTGCAAGGACATGTTTGCAGAGAATTTGCATTATAAAGTGGACATACAAATAACATTCACAACTAAAATAATACGTATTAAAAGTTAGTGTGGATGCTGATGATGAGCGGAAAAGCCGTCTGATGTTTGATGAGGATTATGAGTAATGAAGCATCCATACATCTCTTCTTTGGAGATTTGTTGAATTATTTTTTTTATTAAGATGAAATTAGCAGCTCTTTTTTCAGGGGGAAAGGACAGTACATATTCTATTTTCTTGGCAAAAAAACAAGATCATGAAATTAAATGTCTCTTGAGTGTTTTTCCTAAATCTGATGAAAGTCACTTATTACATTATCCTAATTTACAATGGACACATCTGCAATCTCAATCGATGCAAATCCCTCAATTGACAATTAAATCTGAATTCGATGAAACTGACAATGAAATAAAATCATTAGAAAAAATTTTGATCCAATCTATAGATGAATATCAAATAGAGGGACTAGTACACGGTGGCATCCAAAGTCAATTTCAAAAAGAAAAGTTTGAAAATTTATGTGATAAGTTAAATCTCAAATCAATCGCACCGTTATGGAATCGTAAACCATTAGAGTACATGAATGAATTAATATCATCAAATTTTGTATTCATTATTACCAGTGTTTCATCAGGTGGATTAGATGATTCATGGCTTGGCAAAATAATTACAAAAAACGATGTTGTTAATCTTTATGCTCTCTCTCAAAAATTTGGTTTTAATTTAAATTTTGAAGGTGGGGAAGCAGAAACATTTGTCGTGGATTGCCCCCTTTTTTCACATGCAATTAAAATCAATCAAGGGGAAAAAATTTGGGATGGCTATAGAGGAAGGTTTGAAATAGTGGATGCGAGGCTAAATTACAATGCTTGACAGCCTAAAGAATAGTCTGCGTGACGCAATCAAGAAAATCGTGAAATCTTCCGGCATAGATGAAGAACTTATCAAAGAATTGTCAAAAGACGTCCAGAGAGCATTATTGCAATCTGATGTCAATGTAAGATTGGTTCTTGAAATTACAAAGCAATTAGAAGCACGATCATTAAATGAAACACCTCCCCCAGGGTTGTCAAGAAAAGATCACATTGTAAAGATTCTATATGATGAACTTGCAAAGATGTTGGGCAAAGAAACCGATTTTGATTTCAAACCTGGTAAACAAAACAAGTTAATCATGCTTGGAATTCAAGGAAGTGGAAAAACAACTGTAACTGCCAAACTTGCTAAATTCCTAACTAAACAAGGTTACACAGTTGGTGTAATAGGGGCTGATACATACCGACCTGGAGCATTAGTTCAATTACGAACTATGTGTGAAAAATCAAACGTTGAAGTATATGGTGAACCAAACAACAAAGATTCTCCTGACATAGTGAAAAATGGTTTAAAACATTTTGAAGAATTACCTTTAGATGTAATAATAATCGATACTGCTGGACGACACAAAGAAGAAAAGGATCTATTGGCGGAAATGGAACAAATTAACAAAGTTGCTGATCCTGATCTTGCAATACTTGTTATTGATGGAACCATTGGCCAACAATGCTTCAATCAAGCTGAGGCATTTCATAAAACAATTCCTGTTGGCGGAATTATTATTACAAAATTAGACAGTTCTGCAAAAGGTGGCGGTGCAATTGCAGCTTCTGCAGCTACTGGTGCTCAAATCATGTATGTTGGAACCGGAGAACGAATTGATGATTTAGAAAAATTTTCGCCAACTAGATTTGTTGGTAGGTTGCTTGGAATGGGTGACATTCAAGCAGTTTTAGATTTGGCAAAAAGATTGGAAAATGAAGGAGATGATGTTAGACTAAAACGAATTTCCAGTGGAAAAATGAACATGGATGATTTTTTCTATCAATTAGAAGAAGTGACCAAAGTAGGCTCATTGAAAGGATTTCTTGATAACATGCCTGGCCTTTCAGGTATGGTAAAAGATGATCAATTAGATCAAATGGAAGGAAGAGTGTCAAAATGGAGATTCATTATTCAAAGTATGACCAAGACAGAAAAAGCAGATCCTGATATATTGAATTCATCTCGAATTAAAAGAATTTCGAGAGGTTCTGGTTGGCCAGAACACGAAGTTAAGGAACTACTCAAAAATTATAAAAATTCAAAAAACATGATGAAGGCATCAAAAGGAAGACAAATGCAAGGTGCACTTCGTCGTATGGGATTTGGTTAGAATTCTCATCTATTTGTTAAAAATTAGAAATTAAAATGACTACTATCAAAGAAATTATTCCTATCGCAAATCAAATCATAAAAGATTATGATTTATGTGACAGCTGTTTAGGTAGGCTTTTTTCTAAACAAATGAATCTCTCATCAAATAAATTACTTGGAAAAAAATTAAAGATGTCTGTAAGACATTCCTCTAAAAAATGTTTTATTTGTAAAAATCTTCTAGATAATCTCATGCCATATTTGAAATTAATGCTGGACGCTTCTTCCAAATATGATTTTTCATCCATGATTGTTGGCGCTTTGATTAAACCATCCATAATAGACAGAGATGATTACATAAGATCAAAATACAAACTGAGGGGAATTGACAGTGTTAAAACCAATATCACCAAAGAACTTGGAAAACAATTTACTAAAAAAACAAAGAAAACAATTGATTTTCTAAACCCTGATCTTACTTTTACAATTAATTTTAAAGATGAATCGTGCCAACTACGCTCAAAACCCATTTTATTACATGGAAGATATACTAAATCAGAGAGAGGATTACCTCAAAAACAAAAATCTTGTGTTAATTGCTCTGGAAAAGGTTGCAGAGGCTGTAATTTCCATGGTATCTCTGAATATGACAGCGTTGAAGGTAGAATTTCGGAATTTCTTTTTGACAAATTTGGAGGAACAACTGCAAAATTTACTTGGGTTGGCGGTGAAGATAAATCTAGTCTGGTTCTAGGTTCTGGGCGACCGTTTTTTGTCAAAATTCAAAATCCCTTCAAAAGAAATCTCTTTATACCACGAAAAATATTATCTGATTCTGTTGTTATACATAATTGCAAAATAATCTCTGAACCTCCAAAAACCCCAATCAAATTTAATTCCTCAATAGAATTGAAAATTTCTACAGAAAATGAAATTCAATCTATAACTATGAAGAAATTAAAGAGTATTCTCAGTGGACCTGTAGTGGTTTATGAAAAATCTGGAAAACGATCTGAAAAGGTTATTTCTGATTTAAAATATAAAAAAACTTCAAAAAATTGTTTTACTTTATTTATTAAAGCAGAGGGCGGATTACCTGTAAAACGATTTGTAGATGGTGACGATGTAACTCCTGGAATTCGTCAAATTATGAATGATAAATGTACTTGTATAACGTTTGATTTTCTTGAAATTGACCTAAAATGATAACAATTAACTAATACCTGATTTTTTACATAAATCATGCCAATACGAAAACCAGGTAAACATAAGAGACATGCCGATCAAAGAGCTGACCGACGTAGAAAAAAGACAGCAAAATCAGGAAAGCCAAAATCCAGAAAGCCAAAATCCAGATAGAATCAACCTTTTTACATTCAACTTTCTCGAGAGGATACATTGGATCCGTTAATACGAATGAAAGAGGCACATCTTAAGGGATTAATTCCAGACGATGTCTATGATCTAATTGTAAAACGTTTTCCTATAACTGTGGATGGCATTAATAGGATTGAAAAAGCATCTGGAATACGTTATCCTACAGCTTACGTAGAGCCCTCAATTGTTATTTCATCTCCTAATCCAAATTCTTATGAATTTGGAATATTATTTGCTCGTACTATTCCGATATTTTTTGACGATAAATTTCATGTTGTAATTCAGATTTCTGCACCGCTAGTTGCATATGGTCTTAAAGGTACAATTCATGCAATTTTAGCACATGAGTTTTTACATTTTCTTGAATTGATTCGAAAAATTTCTAAAATGGATTTACTTTCCGACGAAATTACTGGAAATCTATTTGAAAGTGTCTATGCTGATGAAACAAGATTATTTGAACCCAAGGTAGTATTCAAAGACAGATCTTTGTTAAATCATATCACAAAACGATTCCCAGCAGGTTTTAGAGATCATAAGTTAGAAGACAAAGTAATAAAATTTTGGTTAGAGAAAAATCTTCCAAAAATAAATATCTCCCTTGATGCCAATACTGTCAAATTATCTGCCGAGTCCTTATCTAAAATAAAACTAGATCCTATATTTTTACACAGAATAGACCAATTAGAACAAAAAAGTGCTAAAATTCATAAGAAAAAACTTTATTGATAAAATTTCATTAAATTACAATATTTTCTGAATTTTTTATTACACCCTTGATTAACTGGGTTAGTTTTTGTGCACAATTAATTTTGGAAATCTGTAATCATGGAATTAGTTTTGGAAATTATGCTCATATAATCTGCACCTGGGTCTATACTTAACAAAAAGAGATTTCCATTAAGATGCAAACTAATCAAAGTAATTTTCTCATATTCTGTAATTGATGATTTTTCTTTACCTAATTTGTAAGATAAATTTTGAAGACGTGTCCCTCTCTTAAAAGTATAATGAATTGACATTTTCATTTCATCTGGATTAAGCAATTTTGCATCATCACGATTTTTTTCAATTACTAAATCTCCTTTAGAATTCAAAACTCCAGTAAATCTAATGTGCGAATCTATTTTTAACACTTTATCGCATAATTTTTCATAATCCATTTTTTCACTATTATTTTTTAATCGAAATCATCTTATTATTATGTTTTATTTGGAATTTTTTCTGATGTTTCATAGTTTCACATGCTAACCGCATATTTTTAATTTTATACTTTGAATTAAACAAAATTTGTTGTATTGAGAAAAACTTTATTGATTAAATTCTGTTAATCCACATTTCCCACATGTGTTTCTGTCTTTATGTTTAGACATGAAAACCCCTTTTCCACATCTGGAACAATTTTTTCTACCTCTCGTCAATTTATCTCCGTCAACTTTGAAATATTTGTAGACATTTGGACTGGAACCTTTTTTTCCAGCTGACGCTTTTTTTGCTGCCATTATTCAGATTTCTCCGATTTTGATTCTGCTGCAGCACTCTCTGCTTCAGCTTGTTTGGCTTTTGATTTTTCCAATCTTTCAAATATTACTGGATTGATGTGTTTTTTTGCAAGCACTTCATCTTCATAAACATAGAAAGTTCCTGTAATCAGTGGTTTTCCCACATGTGTTTTTAATCTCATGGGAATTACTACTTTTCCGGATAGTTTGAATTCTTTTGTAATCATATCTACTGCTTCAAGTTTTTTGAGTTTTCCTCCCAATCCTGTAAAATTACAGATTAACTCTCTTCTTGATAAGAAGGTGTTATTTACGTCATTTACCGTCTGAATAATAGACATGTATCCAAAATCCTTAAGATATTTCATATAAACCTTGATTGAAATTAGAGAACAAATTTATGAAATTTCAGTCAAATTACCATATGGAACGATATATGATTCATTTAAAAAATAATGTATACCGCCCAATACATTCACCTGATCTTGTTCATAGAGCAAGAGAACTCTGTTCAGACATGCACGCCTCGATAAGAGTTGCTCGTGTAGCAAGTAAATTTGTAGAATTGGATGTCTCAGTTAATCCAGATGATTTGGATATGTTAATTAGAAAATTAAGCCCAATTGGTGAATTAGACAATACAAGACATGTAGTTGAAGAAAAAATTGAAAAAGAAGAGGGGATCAAAGATGGTATTTTTTATTTTAATAACGAAAGATTTTGGGAAAGTCATGAATCTTTAGAAGGTGTTTGGAAAAAATGTTATGGTAAAGAAAAAGAACTTGTACAAGGAATTATTCTTCTTGCTGTGGCTTTTGCTCATAGACAAAAAGGTGAGAACAGTATAGGCGTTGGTATGTTAGGTCGTGCATTAGAAAAACTAGGTGACTCTCCTATCATGTATGGTAATATTGATGTTGATAAGATTCGAAATAAAATAAAAGAAATGCAAAAAACTAAAGACTTGACTATATTTGAGATTTAATTAAATTAAGAGCTGTTGTTACTACGTCTGCTCCTTGGATGAGACCTATGCTTCCTTTCTTAGCTTGTTTTTCAGTCATTCTAGTGGTTCCGTCATTTTTGATAAAATCACCTGACACTAAAATTGGTACAGGATCAGCACTATGGCCTTTGTTGATACATGGAGTTGAATGATCTGCAGAAATAACTATGGCTACTTTACTAGAATCAATATTCTCAAGTAATGTTTTGAAAAATCGCTGGTCAATCTCTTCAATATTTTTCATTTTTCCAATTGCATCGCCATCATGACCAAATTCATCTGGGCCTTTTAGGTGAACATAAATTGCATTTTGAGTTTCCATTGCTTTTGCAGCTACTTTTGCTTTTTCCTCATAATCTGTCAATCCTCCTGCTTCAAATGCTTTCATTTTTAGTACTTCTGAAATTCCAAGTTCTACGGGCATATCTACAATACATGAAAAGTTCATAGAATACATTTCATTGATAGGTTTCACATCTGGATATTTGTTTCCTGCATCTCTTAGTAAAATACAACTCAGACTTTTCTTTTTAGCGTCATTTCTTTTTTTGTTGATTGAACTTTCTTTCATAATTTTTAGTGATTGCTCCGTAAATTCATTAACTAATTTTGCTGTTTTCTTAGCATTTTCTGTCTCATCCAGAGGAAAACATTTTTCAATTCGTAAAAAATCCCCCACGGCTTTTGCTATTCCCATGCCTTCTATTCTGGCATATGCAGGATCTGTATTGGTTATTTGCGATGAAAGTTTTTCACCATCTGTTCTAATTCTTACTGTGACTCTATATCCTATTGTGGGTGATACAACTACCGATGTATTTGGATATGAAAATTTAATTTCATTTTCAATTTCTTTTGCAATTCCATCAGCATCATTTTTTTCTATGTGTCTTCCTGCTCTTCTGTCAATAATTATCCCTTCATCATTTAATGTAGCATAATTTCCTCTTAATGCCAAGTCTCCATCTTTGAAGTCAATCCCAATCCCGATTGCTTCTATGACGCCTCGACCTACATAATCTATATGATGAAATCTATATCCTAACATATTGAAAACTGCAATGTCTGATTCTGGAGCAATTCCTTTTCCTACTGAAATCACTTCTCCAATCACCCCATTTCGTGCTAATTTGTCAAGAGTCGGTGTATTGGCAGCCTCAAGTGGTGTTTTACCATCTAAATCAGGATGTGGAAGATCACCAACTCCATCTAAAAGAACGTAAATCATATGAATATCAGAATTATTGATACTGCCCATATTTCCCAACTTTTTACTGCTCTCCTTTAAAGCTTGCATCAAAATATGCGATCAAAATAAAATTATTACTTACAACTCGGAAAACCATCTGATTATTTTCACTAAAGAATATCTGTATTTTTATTGAATATTGTATTTTATTAAAATAAAAATTTATTTCACCTCTAATTTTTTTATTTTTTAATTTTTCAGTGTATTGGAAAACGTTTTAACATACTTAAACTGCAAGTATGAATTATGGGAGACATGCGCAAAGATTATGTTTCTGAGCGTTTTATGATTGTCTCTAAAAAAGATGACAAAGTCATTGATCCAAAAAAATCTCCATTTGCTCCTGGAAACGAATCTATGACAAATCCATCTGTTCTTTCACTAGTTGCAAGAGATGGCATGTTACAACGTCTTCAAGATAGTGAGGATGAATATGTTAAAGGTTGGTCGATTAGAGTTTTTGAAAGTAAGAATCCTATAGTTTCAATTGAGACTGAAAACTCATACAGTGATAGACCTCATTATAGTGAGCCAGCTTACGGTTATCATTACATTGTAGTTGCTTCCCCTAAAGAAAAGGATACTCTAGCTACCATTGATGCTGAGCAATGGTCAAACATACTTGTAGTTGTTCAGGATAGATTACGATGGCTCTATACTCAAAAGGGTGTAACATATGTTTCAATTTATGCTGATCAGGGCGAGTCTGCCGGTAGTCAAAATCCACATCCTCATTTGAATGTCTTAACATTTTCAACAATTCCTCCAATTATTGAAGAAGAGGCAGAAGCATCTTACAAAATTCTTAATGAAAAAGGAGTATGTCCAATGTGTCAAATTGTTAACGAGGAAATGGGCGGTCCTAGACAAGTTCTTCAAACTGAAGGGTTCATTGCATTTTGTCCTTGGGCACCATCATATCCATATGAGTTTTGTATTTCTCCAAAAAAACACACAACTAGTTTTTCTAAAATCACTCAGAAAGAAATCAATGATTTGTCTCTTATTTTACGAGCTACACTTGGTGGTTTGTCAAAAACAGTTAAAGACGTTTCATATAATATGGTATTTCATTTATCTCCTGAAAAGAAAAATAGTAGACAAATTCATTGGCATATTGAAATTTATCCAATAACTAAACCTTGGTCAGGTCTTGAGCGCGGTTATGGTATTTTCCTTAATGACTTGTCTCCAGAACAAGCAGCAGAAAAACTTGGTGCGTCTTGCAGAAAAGAATTGGCCAATCTAGTTGGCATTGTTTGAATAGTTTAATTATCAACTAGATTTTGTTAATACATGTCACTCGAAAAATGGGCTGCAATTGCAAGTATTGGATTGTTTGCAATGTTTGTTGGAGAAATAATCTCAGTCTATCATTTTATGACTGACATTCCTGCCAATTTTGAATTTGGTATTGCATTTGACCCCAGTCCAAAAATTCTTCAATTCATTTCTATTGGAGTGGCTCCTGCATCTATTCTGGCTGGACTTTCGTTTATTCTGTCAAAACGTTATGGGTCTAAACAAATTGGTTCTATAATACTTGGAGGTGGAATAATTTTGTTAATTGGAATGGCGTATTGTTACACTCTTTTAGATAAACTCGTTGATTCCTATGTGACAGACGCTGTAGTTATAACTCCTCCACTTTTCATGGGTATCTCTATTCCTGTGATGATAGTTGGAATTATTCTAATAAAAACAAACAGGAAACGTCCAAAAAAAGAATATTTCTAGATATGATCAAATCTTAATGCATTTGCATTATATTTGAAGCCTAATTTTTCATAAAATGGCTTTACATCATCCGCACAATCCAAAATAGTTTTGTAACATCCTTGGTCTTTTGCATATCTTAAGAGATACATGACAATTTTTTCTCCTATTCCTTTTCTTTGATGCTCTTTGTCTACGACAACATCTTCTATATGGCCAACCTTACCTCCATTATGAATAAACTTGGTTTCTATTAGAAGTGTGGTTGAACCCACTACCTTCCCTTCTATTATTGCCACTGCAACAATATGATCTGGATTTGAATTTATTTTATCAAATATCTTTTCTGCAGTTTTCTTATCTATGATACTTGCTTGACGAAGCGAATCTAATGTTAGTAAAAATCCATTCCCAAGATCTTCTTTTTGTAATTTTCTAATTGTTATGTTGCTCATTTTTTTAAATCATATATTTCCTAATTTTTGAAGATACTCTTGATTTGCCTTTTTGTATGATGCTTTGTTCCCAATATCAAGAAATCCTTTTTTGGAAACAATACTGCTAATTAGTTTCTTTTTAGCCATTGCTTTTTTAATTACATCATCCATTCCATATGGTATGTTTTTTGGAATTAGATCCATTACTCCTGGTTCCATTACGTAGCAACCCATATTGACATTTGCCTTGATTTCTGGTTTTTCATTCCAAGCAATTACCTTACCTGTTTTGGTAGTTTCGATGACTCCGTATGGTAGATTTGTTTTGTATTCATACAAACTCATTGTAACAAATGATTTTTTTTGCTTATGTTGATTTATCATACTTCGTAAATTGAAATCGAATATGGAATCTCCATACATACAAACAAAAGTATCATCGATAAATTTCTCCGCTGTTTTAAGTTGACCAGCTGTAGCTAATGGTCTGTTAGAAACTGCATACTCGATACTCACTCCAAATCGCTTACCATCTTCAAAATAATCTTCAATTGTTTTCCTTAGATAACTGACACACAATACAACTGATTTTATGCCGTTTTTCCTTGTCCAATCAATTAGATGTTCCAAAATCGGTTTCTCTCCTAATGGCAGCATTGGCTTTGGAAGAAATGTTGTATATGGCTGTAATCTCGTGCCTAATCCGCCTGCAAGAATTACTGCTTTCACGAGTTTCTATTTGAGATATGACTATTTATGTTCAAGTATGGATTTCTATTATACTTAAAAATTAAATAAACAGTTTTGAAATTTTTTCAATAATTAATGTAGGTGTTTTGGCAAAAATTATTATCATTGGCTCTTTTCCAAAATCTCCTTTATGATAAATAACATCTGGTAGTTCTTCTGAATTTTTTATTGCATATTTTATTCCCCATTCTATGGAAGTCCCCTCTTTGTTTTTAACATTCTTGGGTTCTGCACTTCTATCGTAACTGGAAATAAACAATCCGGCTTTCCTTAATTTTGAAATAGTTTCTTTATTGTATTTTAAATTAATTGCTGAACATATCTCTGGATATTTTTTATTCATTGTAATTAACGCCGTTGCAACGTGTTTTGATCCTCCATATAACAAATCTCCTGCAACTATGACTTTATTTCCAGTTTTTATGATTCTACCTGAAACTCCTAGAATATCTTTAATTGACTTTGGATTTTTTTTTGAAAAGACAAAATTTGTTTGACATTCAGGAATACGTTTGTAAATGTTTTTGATTTCCACGAATTTGTTGATTGCATGAGTCAGTTCTGTATGAATTACATCTTTGCTTTTTATTTGTATGATATTTATTCCGTATCCTATGCTCTTGGCATTTTTAATTGAATTGTATGTAAATTGTTTTGAAAATTTCACCGCTTCTTTTAGTGATTTTCCACTTGCCAGCGAAAATAACAATGATGATGAGTAATTACATCCACTTCCATGATTAATTTTTGGAATTTTTTCACCTGATACTGTGTAATGGTTTTTTTCCTCCAGTATAAAATCTGAAATTTGATCCTTTTTTGTCTCTAATCCTGTAATTACAATATTTTTTGCACCCATATTTTGAATTTCTTGAGCAGCTTTTTGAAGTGATTTTTTTGAGTCAATTTTGATTTTTGATAAAAACTCTGCTTCAAATTTATTTGGTGTGATAACTGTGGCCAATGGAATTAGAAATTTTTTAAAATCATTGATGGCTATTTTTTCAATAAGTAAACCCCCTGTCGTGGATTTTATTATTGGATCTAATACTATTGGGATCTTTTTATTTTTTAATTCTTTGTAAATTGTTTTTATTATTTCTGAATTGTATACCATTCCAATTTTAATTCCGTCGATTTTGAAATCTGAAATTACTAGGTCTAGTTGGTTTTTCAATATTTTTTGTGATACTGGTTCAATCATCCCAAAACTAGAAGTATTTTGACCTGTTATTGCAGTAATTACTGTTAACCCATGGGCATTTAGCGAATCAAATGTTTTGATATCACTTTGTATGCCTGCTCCTGATGATGGATCAGAACCTCCTATCGAAAGTAAGTTCATGCTGTATTTTTAAAACTAGTTAGCCTAATCTATTTTTCCTTTTCATTCTGATTTTTGTTTTTTTCTGTTTTTGCATCTCTCTAAAACTATGTTTTTTTGATTTGATTTATTTTATGATCATGATATAGCATTTATAGATCTAAAATAATTTTTATTTGTTAATTTGAATAAAAAGAAAATTCCTCTAGTAGATGATACTCCTGATGAATTGCTGTGTACTGTATGTTTGTTACCTATGCAGTATCAAAAGAAAATCAACAATGTTTTTCTTTGGCAATGCTTCAAGTGTGGCAAAAAATATTTTGTCTCTGACTCTTCTATTAATTACAGTATTGTGGAAACTTGGAGCTCAGCTAAATAAAACATATGGATGACATAGAATCTCTTAGAAAAGAAAATCAGACTCTCAGAAAATACATATCTTTAGTTTTATCTGAGATGGAATTAATTCAGAGTAGTTGAAATCAAACAAATTTTTCTTAATTCTGATGATTCTGAACGTATAATCACACCTATTTTAGAAAGAATTTCACAAATTAAATCTGAACGTTTACAATTTAATCTATCTTTATGACCGATAACAGTTCGCGAATTTGTTATGAAACCTGTTTAACACATTCAAAAGAACAAAATTTATCTTTCAAACTTTGAAATTCTCTACTCCAATGAATGCATTTTTTTACCGTCTTCATTGGTGACATTTGCTCATTCAAGCATATAAAATCGATCAATTTTATGATTATAGTGCTAAGAATTTTTTAGCGATCATGATGTTTCTATGTTTCCCATGATTGTTTAAATCAGGCAAAAACATAGATTATTTCATGGGTACTCAAATGAGTGCAGCACGAAGAGGTGTTGCTACTGAGGAAATGAAAAGAGTGGCAAAAGATGAAGATGTCACATTAGAATGGTTAATTCCTAAAATTGCAAGTGGTTCGATTATTATTCCTAGCAATAATGTCAGGCCTCAAAAAATTCACAATGTTGGAATTGGTAAAGGTCTTAAAACAAAAGTGAATGTTAACATTGGTACTTCTACACTCAATGTAAACTTGGAGGAAGAGATTGAAAAAGCAAAGGTGGCAGTAAAATATCATGCAGATACAATGATGGATTTAAGCGATGGTGGTGATGTTAGAAAAATACGACAAACTTTGTTAGAAGTTGCACCCATAACATTTGGAACTGTACCTATCTATGAAGCATACAATTATGGTGTGGAAGTTCATAAAAATCCTTTAAACTTAACTGAAGATGATTTTTTAAATGCATTTGAAAACAATGCAAAAGACGGTGTTGATTATACAACCATTCACTGTGGAATTACAAAAGACATTGCAAAAAGAATTCTGAAAGTCAAAAGATATGGTGGTGTTGTAAGTAAAGGTGGAACAATTACTGCTGCATGGATGTTAAAACATGATAAAGAAAATCCATATCTGACACATTATGACTATCTTATTGAGATTGCTAAAAAATATGATGTCACATTTAGTTTAGGTGATGCATTACGACCTGGCTCTATCCTTGATTCTCATGATGAACTTCAGGTTCAAGAAATGATCAATGTGGCACAATTAACCAAACGTGCTCATGAGCAAGATATTCAAGTAATGGTGGAAGGTCCAGGACATGTTCCATTAAACGAAGTAGCTGCTAATGTTAGATTGGCTAAATCATTAATCGGTGATGTTCCTTACTACGTTTTAGGTCCTTTGGTAACCGACATTGCATCTGGACATGATCATATAGCAAGTGCTATTGGTGCTGCTGTGTCTGCAAGTGAAGGTGTAGATTTATTGTGTTATCTTACTCCTTCTGAACATCTCGCATTGCCAAATGCTGAAGAAGTTAAGGCTGGTCTGATTGCATATAGAATTGCCGCACATGCAGCTGATTTGGTGAAGATTCGTGACAAGGCAATAAAATGGGATATGGAAATGACTGAAGCTCGTCGTACATTAGATTGGGAAAAACAAATTGCGTTATCTATTGATCCTGAGGAAGCAGCTAGAATTCATAGTCGAACTGGTCAACGCCCTGGAAATAACGTCCCATGTACAATGTGTGGTGGTGCATGTGTCTATGTGATGTTGCCCCAACAAAGAAAATATGAAAAAGAAGAAAAATTACAACAAATTTTGTAATACTTTTTCAAGACTAGGAACCGTATTGTAGTTTTTCAATTCATCTATCGTAATCCATAGGTATTCTGAATTTTCCCAATTTAGTTTGATATCTGGGTTTTTTGCTTCAAACAAGAATGGAAATATCTCCCACTCATGATTTTCATACTGTGGTGAATTTACTCTTAATCTCTCTGCAGCTTTTACAAATCTAATTTTGTCTTCAGAAATGCCTGTCTCCTCATAAATTTCGATTTTTGCTCTTGTTATTGGGGTTTCATTTTTTTCTATAATTCCACTAATTCCTGCCCAAAGACCTTTCATGGTCTTTACTTTGTTGCTTCTTCTGAGAATGAGTAATTTCTGATCATCCTGAATAAAAGATGTCACAATCTTGGTTGAGCGCATTTCTTTTATTTTTCAATTGCGTTTACCATTTTTGTCAATTTTTTATATGATTCCTCTAAATTTGTATTTGCAGAGAGTTTTTCTTGACAATTCTTAATGTAATTTATCACTTCTTCTGTTTTTGATTCTTGTACTGCTGTGAGTAGTCTTCCTATGTCCTTCCAAAGCTCTTCTGCACTTCTTCTAATTTCTGGATTTGCAATAATCGTTTCAATTAATTCTGGTGATTCTGTCATGATACTTTCAGCTAGGATTTTTTGAACTCTGAAAGTTGTTCCAGACATTTTTTCTGTTAATGACATTTTTTCATCTTTTGAAATTATGTTTGCAAAAACAAGATTCATCAAATGTGTTAATCCTAAGATCACTGCAATTTTTTTATCATGTTCAATTGCATCGATTGTTACAAAATTTGCTCCATCAAAAAGTTCTTTTACAACTGCTAATTCTTTTTTTGCATCTTTTACTGGAACTGAAATTATGTTTTGTCCTTTGATGGATTTTGCTCCAGGTCCAAACATGGGATGAATACATATTGGATTAATTTTTGCTGGCATTTTTGATAATGATGCTACTACTTTAGATTTTTCAGATGATATTTCAATTAGATATGTTCCTCTCTTCATTTCTTTTGCAATCAATCTGATTATTTCGGGAGTTCTTCTTGTAGGTGTACACAACACCACATAATCTGCTTTTAAAATTCCTCCTACTAACGAACTAGCTTGAATGACTCCTTTTCCTTGAATTTTATTTTCAGTATCATAACCTGTTACCTCAAAATCATTCGCTAAAAAATATTTTGCAAACCATTGTCCCATTTGGCCTCCTGCCCCAATTATTGTAATCTTCTTTTTCATTGCTTATCTCTCATCATATTACCAAGTATATTCATTCCTTCCATTAGTGTTTTTTCGTTTTGACACGCAGATATTCTAATGAAGTTCTTGTACTCTCCAAAACCTTCTCCCGGCGCAACTGCTAATCCTTTCTCTAAAAGATTGTTTGCAAATTGTACTCCATTAAACCCCTCTTGATTAACACGAGCAAAAAGGTACATTGCACCATCAGGTACAACAAAGTCTAAATTCATCTCTTTTGCCTTTTCAGTCAATACCTTTAGTCTGGTTTGTACTGTATTAGTATTGTTTGATATGTCTGCTTCTAATGCTTTCATGGCAATATACTGAATAGGTTCAGAAACATTTGTGAGGCAAAGTGCTTCTAATTTTGACAATACATCGATAATTTTGGGGCTTGCAATGGCATATCCAATTCTAAACCCTGTCATTGCATGGGATTTTGAAAATGATTGAGTGACAATACTTTTATCATAATTATAGCAAAGTATGCTTTTCCATTTCTTAAATGCATATTGAGAATAAACCTCATCGCTAAGAATGTACATGTTATTTTTTATTGCTAAATTTACAATTTCATCTTGTAATTTTTCCGGAAGAATTTTCCCTGTTGGATTATTTGGATAGTTCAATACAATCATTTTTGTATTTACATTGATCACTTTTTCAATTTGTTCAATCGTAGGTTCCCATTTTCCTTCTAATGTAGTAGTGATAGTTCTGACTTTAATTCCTGAATTTAACGCACAATCCTTGTATGCAGGCCATGCTGGTTCTATAACGATTAACTCATCTCCTGGATTTAACAATGTGGTGATTGCAGTAAAAATTGAAAATCGTGCACCCGGACTAACTATTATGTTATCTTGTGAAACATTTACGCCAAATTTTTTAGATGAATATTTTGCAAGTGCGTCTCTAAATGACGGCAGGCCTTTTGCTTGACCGTATTTTAAAAATCCTTTATCAAAAACCTCTTCAAGCGCTTTTCTTACAATTTGTGGTGGTAAAAAATCAGGCTCGCCAACTTCCATGTGAATGATTTTCTTACCTTCTTGTTCCATTGATTTCGCTTTAAGAAAAATTGATAGATGTGTTTGTTTGTTATCTGATTGTACTTTAATCGATTCATTAAGTAAAAAATTTAAAAATTTTGTTGCAATTGATTCGTCAAAATTTAACTCATTACACAATGTGATCACTTTTGTACGCAGATTATCTTCTCGGGTTTCATCTGTGACGCCTTTTCCTATGTTTTTTTTGATTTCTCCAATTTCTTTAGAAATGTCTGTTCTGATTTTAAGCATCTTGATCATTTCAATAGTGATCTCATCCATTCTATTACGAAGTTGGTTGATGTCAGACATATCACTATAATACAGGCTTAATTGCTCCAGCTAAAAGAGCATGGTCTGCCAAAGTTAGAGCCACTAACGAATCTACTATTGGTGGTGCTCTTGGAACTACACATGGATCGTGTCTTCCTTTTACCTGTAATATTGTAACTTTTTTTGTTTTAATGTCCACCGTACTTTGTTTCTGTGCTATGGATGATGCAGGTTTGAATGCAATTCTTATTGTTATTGGCATGCCGTTTGATAATCCACCCAAAATCCCTCCTGAATTGTTAGTTTTTGTGATTATCTTTCCTTTTTTTATGGTGTACAGATCATTATTTTCTGAACCGAACAGTTTAGACCCTTCAAATCCAGAACCGAACTCTATTCCTTTTACAGATGGGATTGAAAATATTGCTTTACTCAAATCAGATTCTAATGACCCAAAAATTGGATCTCCTATTCCAACTGGCATATTTGTAGTAATTGACTCAATTATTCCTCCAAGTGAATCACCTTTTTTTCTGGCATCTAATATTGACTCCTTCATTTTTTTTGCTGTATTTTCTTCAGGACATCTTACTTCATTTTTATAAATTGAATTAATCATTTTTTCATTGAATTTGTTTTCCATTTTTATTTTTCCAATTTGTGTTGTAAATGAATTTGTTTCAACACCCAATGCCACTTTTAATAATTTCCTTGCAATTGCACCACCCATCACATGAGTAGCAGTTAATCTTCCGGAGAATCTACCACCTCCCCTGTAATCGTTGAAATGATTGTATTTCACCATGGCAGGATAATCTGAATGTCCTGGTCTGAGCTTTGTTTTCAAGTTTTCATAATCTGCTGATTTTTGATCACTGTTCCAAACTATCATTGTGATTGGTGCTCCAGTAGTATACCCTCTAAACACTCCCGAAATAATTTCTACAATATCACCCTCTTTACGCTGTGTGGAAATCAGTGATTGACCTGGTTTTCTAAGATCTAACATTTTTTGAATTTCTTTTTCATCAATTTCTAATCCTGCTGGGCAACCATCTAAAACAGCCCCTATAGATTTACCATGACTTTCACCAAAACTAGTTAACACAAGACGCTGACCAATTGAACTTCCCGGCAACATATTATGAAAGTAAATTGATGCTTATAATTCCTCATTATGTAAAACACTGAAAAATTTTCTGGATTATGCTTCGTTTTGGTCACTTTTTATGTTTGCTTAAAAATCATACTTTTTATTTAATTAGTTGTAATAATTATACTTAATTCTTAAATATCATGATAACGTATAGAATATATGCAAAAACGTGCAAATTCTAACAAATAATTTGCGCGGCCCTACGAAAAATACATGTTATCTACGCAAGGCGTTGCGGGTGAGGAGAATGCTTTTCACCCTATACAGGGTCGCGCCTCTTACTCTTTTAATTAATTTTTAAAATTGATTTTTTATTGGACTAAAATTTTTGCACCCAATTTATTCATCTCATTGATAAAATCTGGATATGATACTGCCACTGATTCATGGTCTGTCACAATGCAATTGCCTACATACATTCCAGCTATGCAAAATGCCATGAATAACCTATGATCATTTTCAGAATTTAATGACGCTCCTCTTAATTCCTTTGGCGACTCTAAAATTAACCCGTCTTCTTTTTCTTGCACTCTTATTCCAATTTTGACTAGTTCTCTAGCTAAAATTGAAATTCTATCTGTCTCTTTTAATCTTGCATGTTTCACATTTATGATTTCAATAGGATTTGTTGTTTTTAATGCTAGAATTGCCAGTGGTGGCAGCAGGTCTGGCGAATTACTTAAATCAAATCGTCCACCATTAAGTTTTTCTGGTGATTGAATTGTTATTTGATCTTTTTTTATTGAAACTTTTACCCCCATCTGTTCTAGGATGTCAATAAAGACTTCATCTCCATGAGGTAAGTTTCCCATTTTGCCATGAATTACAACATTTTCTCCATTTAATACTGATGCTGAAAGAAGTAGTGCTAGACTTGAAAAATCCATCGGAACTGTAAATGCAGATGGTTTGTATGCTTGAGGTGCAATACTGTATTTCTTGTACGGAATTAATGTTTGTACTGTAACTCCAAAATTTCTCATTGTTGCAATAGTTGCATCAAGATATGGCTTTGAAACTAAATTTCCCTCTATGATTAAATTGATTCCTTTTTCTGTTAATGGTGCACAAATTAGCAATGCAGAAATAAACTGACTCGAAAAGTTTCCTGGAATGGAAACATCTCCACCCAAAATTCTTCCAGTTATTTTGATAGGAGGCATCCCATTTGTTGAACTACATTTAGCTCCTATACTTTCAAGTGCATCTAACAATGGCTGCATTGGTCTTTTTTGAAGACTTGAATCTCCTGTTAATGTAATTTCTTTTGTGAAGAGACTTGCTATTCCTGATGCAATTCTAATGGTGGTACCTGAGTTTTTTGCATCAATTTCAGGCACAATTTTGTCGGTTTTTATGGGTTTTTTGACAATGACTGATGTGTTTACTTCTTCAATTTCGGCTCCAAAATTTCTGCATGCTTCAATTGTTGCAATAGTATCTGCAGAAAACAATACGTTGTCTATTTTACTATTATTGCCTGCAAGTGATGCAAGAAAAATTGCTCTGTGAGAATAACTCTTATTTGCTGGACACGTAATGTGCCCCGACACTTTTGATTTTTCTACTTTACAATTCATGCACTTCTGCCTTTTTGTTATTGACTTTGGAAACTATTACATTTCCTTCTAATGTTGAAAACACTTTTTTAATATTGGATTCATTTTCTTTTTTTGTTATTGCTGCAATCGATGGACCATTTCCTGAAATAGATGCCCCATATGCACCTTTTTCCAGTAAATTTATGATTATTTTTGGATCAGAATTTAATGTTGCAGCTGTTGCTAATCCGTTAATATTCATTGCATTCCAGTAATCTGCTTTTTTAGCTAATTCCCACGCATTTTCAAATACCGCCGAAAGAATTTTTAGATTTTTTAAATTTTCACGTTTTCTATTTTTCGGAATAAATATCACGGCAATTAAATTTGTAGGCGCTTTTTCTGAATTAATACGATTTTTCTTAAAATTATCTGTTACATTGAATCCTCCATAATAACATGAACATGCATCATCATATGCACCTGTTATGCTCACCTTGGATTCTATTGATGCCTCCACTCCTGCAAGTAAAATTTGTTTATCTGTTAATTTTGGTTTAAAAATTTTAGAACATGCAAGAGCGACAGCAGATGAAATTGCACTAGAGCTTTTTAGTCCATACCCCGTTGGTATTTCTGAATTTAGAGTAACTTCAATCTTGTTTTCTTCTAGTTCTTTTTTTGAAAGGATTTTTTCTATTGTCTTGTTAATTAATCTTGAACTTAGACTCTTGTTTTCTGATTGAATGGTAATCCCTTTTCCTGGACTTGTTTCAATTATTGCATCAACCTTTAATTCAATACCTAATGTTGCGCCTTTTTGGGTTGCAATTGCATTTACCAGTGATATTGCACCGTGCACTGTAGCCATTGCTTTTACCATTATACTCCTCCTAACAATGCTTTTTTCATGGCATTATAAGGTGCTTCCATCCCGTGCCATATTTCAAATGCTCTGGTTGCTTGACCAAGTAACATTTCATATCCGTAGATTATGATTGCTCCTTTTTCTTTTGCTTTTTTTAGAAAATCTGTGTTTATGGGCATGTATACAATATCATATACAATTGTTTTTGAGTTAACACCGTCTAATGAAATTGGGCTAGGTTCATTTTTTAATCCAACCGACGTTGCATTTACAATTACGTCGTAATTTTTTGCAGTATCTCCAACTTCATCTATCTTTACTACATTTGCATTTAATCCAATTTTATTTGAAAATTTTGCTATATCATTTGCATTTTCCAAAGTCCTATTTGCGATAGTGATACTTTGTGCATGTTCTTTTGCAAATCCTGCAACAATAGCTCTTGCAGCACCACCAGCTCCTAATAACAGAACTTTCAAATTCTTCACACTCAAATTTCTTTTTTTAAATGGATCTAAAAATCCATCCATGTCTGTATTGTATCCTTTTAAAATCCCATTATCGTTTGTAACCGTATTGACAGCTCCTATAATACTGCATGATTCATCCAATCTATCTAGGTATTTCATCATTTCAACTTTATGTGGAATTGTAACATTAAATCCATCTATTTTGATTTTTTTAAGTGATTCTACCCCTTCTTCTAATTCTCCTTTTGGTATTCTATATGCAATATATGAACAATCTAAATTTAATACTCTAAAAGCTGTACTATGAATGTTAGGAGATAATGAATGATCAATTGGGTCCCCAATCACCGCAAATGTTTTTGACATCTTATTTTCTAAATTATTATGATTGATTTAAACTCTCAACTAGATTACTGAATATGTCTGTCAAAATATATTTTGCAAAAATCATGTATTAGAATCTGTATTTTGTAATTGGAACTCTTGCTCAATTTTGTAATTTGGTATTTAACCTATTTTCAGGCTAATGATTTTCTTTACTTCATCTATGCTGAATTGCCCTGGCGCTACTGGTTTTCCTAATGATACGTAAGTGTATGGACTACCCAAATACAGGCACAAAATTCTTGATACTCTACCATTATCCCCCATTGCAAATGCAATCAAATTATTTTTTCCATTTTTGCTGTACAGCTGTAGTGTTCTAGTTGAATCATCTACTGATTTGGCTGTAGTGACAATTTTCACATTATGTGAAAATTTGGTCATCTGACTCATCATGCTTTTTAATTCAGAAAATTTTGGAGTTTTTTTAAAATCGTGCCATGAAATGAGTAGTTTTGTTTTTGTTGATTTTAGATATTTTGCCAATTCTTTATTTTTTTTAATTGTGTTGAATTCAATATCTAATAAAAATGGGTTGTACTCTGCAATCAATTTTAAAATTGCAATTCTTTCTTTTTCACCACCTTCAAATTTTCCGCCTTCAGATTTTGGTCTTAATGTACACACTACTTTTTTTAGATCCTTCTTGATAATTTCTAATGTTTTAGGTATCTCATCTGTTTTTAAAAAATCAAATCGTATCTCTGCGTAATCTGATTTTTTTAGCGCATCTTTTAGATTCTGTTTGATTTTATGTGATGAATTTTCTGCAATTGATACACACGTTTTGTATTTCATTTCCTTTACTTTTCTAAAATATATTCATCTGACACTTCCATTCCGAAATGTCTGCCTGTAGCAGATTTTGCATGTACCATTACCATGTCTCCTTTCTTGAGGTGTGTAACTGACACTAATTGCCCATTTGGTTTTACAAAACGAATTGTCTCTGCATCTTGTGCAATTATTCCTCCTATTTCTTCGCCAACTGATGCTTTGATCATTAACATTGGACGTCGTTCTATTTTTGATCTTCCAACAGTAGCTCTTCTTGCCTTGCCTTTTGAATTTATTATCAACACTTCTGATCCTGTCTCTACTTCTGAAAGATAATTTGTTGTACCATCTGGGGAAAGCGTGTAACAATGTACTGCCCCGGCATTGACTCTAAATGGTCTTGGTGATGTAAATGAAGACCCTACTGATTCATTGTGTACTAAAAACAAAAAGTTTGATCTACTTCCAATTAGCATCCCTTCTCCTTTATGGAGCATAGATGCTGTATCTACACATACTCTCTCACCATCTCCTACTTCTTTAATCTCGATAATTTTTGCTGGCTTCAAATCAAAACTTTTGGTTCCCAAGTATACCATGGCTTCTCTGACCTCGTTAATTGAGTCTGTGTTGAAAATTACTCCGTCCACTCCTACTTCTAGGATTGAGAACATTTTTCTGACTTCTTCAGGTGTATTTGCTATGGCAAAAATTTTAGTATTGATCTTGTGAAGTTTTGCAATTATATTTTCAAGTGGAATGATCTTCCAATCTTTTACTTCCACTATTACAAAATCTAATCCTTTTTTTGCTACTGTTAGAATATCTTCAATATCTGTATTAGATAAAACTTTAAATTTTCTGCCTATTTTTTTCCCCTTTGGTTTTGCAGATCCTTCTTTTTCAATTACTACATATTTTGCAGCAGATGATGGATACACTGTTTCTAATTTTGTTTTTTTAAAACCTAGTTTCTTTGGATCAAGATATACCATTTTGATTCCCTCTTCTTGTAATTGAGGAAGAAATTTTGTTAACTGTGCTTGAGACACTTTGGGTGAAATTATTAATTCTCTAGTCTTGCTCAATTTTTTTCATTGCTTCCTTTGCGGATTCTTTTTTGAAAATTATTGATGCTAGTGCTTCTACCATTTTTTCTGGTCTTTTATGTGCAAAAATATTTCTGCCATATGTTACTCCTTTTGCTCCTGCTGTCATAGCATCTTCCGTCATTTGAAGAATATCTAAATCTGTTTTCGCTTTTGGTCCACCTGCAATAACTATTGGTACTGGAGTACTTTTTACAATTTTTGCAAATGAATCCACATCACCAGTGTATAGTGTTTTTACTATATCTGCTCCACATTCTGCACCTATTCTTGCAACATGTCCTACAATTTCAGGATCATGCGGATCCTTTATGTTCTCTCCTCTTGGGTACATCATTGCTAAAAGTGGCATATCCCATTTGCTACATTGATCTGCTATCATTCCAAGCTGTTCTAGCATTTCTGGTTCTTCTTTTCCTCCTATGTTGATATGGAGTGAAACACCGTCTGCTCCCATTCTAACTGCTTCTTTTACTGTACCCGTTAACATCTTGCGATTAGGAGACATCGATAATGAAGTGCTACTTGAAAAATGAACTAAAACTCCAATCTTAGTTGGTTTTGGTAATGTTTTGAGAATTCCTTTGTTAATTATTATGCTTGTAAGTCCATGTGCTTCACATTTGTAAATTATAGAAGCAGGATCTGTGAGGCCTTCAATAGGTCCATTAGAAATGCCATGATCCATTGGAATGCACAACATTTTTCCCTCTCTAAGAATTCGATTAAGTCGAATCTGATGACCCGATACCATGGCTGAATCTGTTTTTAGTGCCCTACTTAAAAATAACGTGAATCTTTGAACTCAAGATTATCTAATTTGTGCATGAATTGGTCTTTATGTTAGATTCTTTTTGATAATTTTTTCTATCAAGGAATAAATAGAAATTATAGATGTTGTTGAACAAGTTAATTGAGTCAAACTACTGAACAAATTAATCAAAGTACTATTGGAGACATTCTTGAAAACTCACTAAATGGGAATAGACCTAGTCCTGCAGATTGTCTTCGATTATTGGAATCTAATGATGTTCATCTAATGGGTCTCGTTTCTGGTTATCTTACAAGAAAACAATTTGGGAAAAAAGCATCTTTTGTAAATAACATAATTTTGAATTACACCAATGTTTGTATTACTGACTGTAAATTCTGTGCATTTTACAGATCCCCTGGATCTGCAGATTCATACACATTAACTCTTGATCAGATTGAATTAAGAGTAAAGACTGCATGGGAGATGTTTAAGATAAGACAAGTTCTGATTCAAGGCGGACATAATCCAAATCTGAAAATTGAATATTATGAAGACGCCTTTAAAATGATTAGACAAAAATTTCCAAACATTGGTGTACATGGACTTTCTACATCTGAAATCGATATGATTGCTAGGATTGAAAAATCATCCACAAAAGAAGTCTTATCAAGATTAAAAGATGCTGGACTTCAATCGATTCCCGGTGCAGGAGCTGAAATCCTTGTTGATTCGGTAAAAGATGTAATCAGTCCTAAAAAAATATCAAGTGCAGATTGGATTAGAATCATGGAAGAAGCTCACACACTTGGACTTCCCGCATCTGCAACTATGATGTATGGGCATGTAGAAAATAACGATGACATTGTAGCTCACTTTTTTAAAATTGTAAAGTTACAAGAAAAGACTAAAGGATTTATGGCCTTTATTCCTTGGAATTTTGAACCAAATAATACTTTGATGCAAAAAGAAAACTTGGTGCAATACGGTACCGGGGGAATTCGACTTCTAAAAATGATAGCCATATCTAGACTCATTTTTGATGGGTTAATTCCACATATTCAATCTTCATGGCTTACAAATGGAGTTGGAATGGCACAACTCGCTCTTCAATATGGTGCTGATGACTTTGGAGGAACGTTGATTGGCGAAGAAGTTGTATCATGTACAGGTGCTCGCTCCACTGAGCTAACTGGTAAACTAATTGTAGATGCGATTCATCAAATTGGATATCAGGCAGAAGAACGGGATAATTTTTACAATCCTGTAGCTTTGCTATAGTCCATAACTGGACCATTTTGAATCTACTAAATTCTTTGTATCTGTATCCACTTTAACTTGCTGCTGAATTTCTCTTTCATATCCCTCCTCTCTTGTTTTTTGAGTGGCATCAATTCCTAACTTTGAACCCAAGTTTACAAGTGGCGATGCTGGATCAAGTGAATCTGTAGGTGTGTTGTTGATTATGATGGTATCGCGTGCAGCATCTGCCCTTGTTGTTATTGCCCATATCACATCGTTAATGTCATGAACGTTAATGTCTTCATCAACTACTACAAACATCTTTGTTAGGGCAAGCTGTCCCATTCCCCATAAACCCATCATTACTTTTTTTGCCTGACCTGGGTATCTTTTCTTGATAGATATTATTGCAAAACCTTGGAACCAACCCGCAGCTGGCATGCTAAAGTCTACTACTTCTGGATGAAACATTCGTATCAACGGTAAAAATGACTGTTCAATGACTTTCCCAATATATGCATCTTCTAGAACTGGTTTACCTACCACTGTTGTAACATAAATTGGTTTTTTTCTTCTCATGATTCCTGTTAATGTGAAAGTTGGATATGGTTCAACTGGGGTGTAATATCCTGTATGATCTCCAAATGGTCCCTCATCTCTAATATCATGTGGATCAACATATCCTTCTAAAACAATTTCTGCATTTGCAGGTACTTCCAAATCAATAGTTTTACATTTGACAGTTTTGATTCCTTTCTTTCTTGTAATTCCTGCAAACAAATACTTGTCAAGCCCTTCTGGAACTGGGGCTATTGATGAGAAAACAGTTGCAGGTTCACATCCTATGATTACTGCGACTTGTATTTTTTCTCCTCGCTCTTTTGAAATATCTCCATGATGTGCACCACGCTTGTGCTTCTGCCAATGCATTAGTGCATGTGTGCTATCTAGAATTTGCATTCTGTATACTCCTAGATTTCTTACTCCTGTTTCTGGATGCTTTGTAGCTACTAATCCTAATGTGATAAAACGTCCCGCATCATTTGGCCATGATTTTAAAATTGGCATATCATCAAAAGATGCAGAATTTGATGTAACCTCAGTTACTGGACCGCTGTTTTCTAGTTTAGGAAACGATTCTGCCATTTTCGAAAGTTCTGGAAGTTTTTTAATTTTATTTAAAAACCCTGATGGGATGTCCATTTTTGTCATATCTACAATTCTTTGTCCAATTTCTGTAAAATCTGTCATTTCAAGACCGATCTCTAATCTTTTCATTGAACCAAACGCATTACCTAACACTGGCATATCGTAATTTTTTACATTTTCAAAAAGTATGGCTGGACCTTTTGAATACATCTCTCTTCTTAGAATTTCTGCAATTTCTAAATTCGAATCTACTTCTGTTTTAACTCTCTTTAATTCTCCTTTTTTCTCCAACTCTGTTACAAATTCATGAATATCTTCAATTGGCATAATATTCCTAAATATGGATCAAGTATAAGCTTAACTAGATTTACGTAAAGGGAGATGCTTTTGAAATAATTTTAAAACATGCATTTTAATTCCCACCCTTAGGGAAATCTGTTGTGGTCGAAGACAAGTGTGTGGTGTGCAAAGGAACCGGCACTATTGAATTATTGGGATCTCAGTGTCCTTTTTGTAATGGAACCGGTGAGCCAAACAAACCTGCAAAATCATATCTTGATTCTCATATCTGTCAATGTATTTTTCTTGATAGAAAACAATGCCCTTTATGTGGTAAGAGATGTCATCATGACACTCCAAATAAACCAAAAATTTTACTTAGTCCTGAATAGAAATTTCATCCCATTGGTGGAAGCTCATTCTTTCTACCGTGACCACCAGAACCAAATTTACAGTAAAAACATAATTCTGATTCCATGTACTTTAACTGCTCTATCTGAATGGCTCCAAGTTTTAATGCAATTTTTGTCAAAATTCTATATTTTAATGGCATAGCTGGAATTACTTCCTGTGTGTATACTCTGTAATGATCGGGACAAAACTTTAGAGTTATTTTTGATGGTTCTTTTCCTTTCTGATTGACTTGTCTTGTAAAGTTGATCTGTTCTCTGATGTATTCATGTTTTGGACATGGACAATCCTTTCCACCTGGATGTTTGTATGCTGGTGTATTTTTCCAATCAAATCCAGGATATTCTTTCTCAAAATCATCCATCGATACAACTATGTTCTTTGTGCATATAAAACTTGATCAAATTTTGTATTGGTAATTGACCCAAATGTAAATAAACCCCGGAAATTCATCCAAATTAAATGTCATCTGCTAAAAAGCAAACAAAACAAGATCTTGAAAACAAGATTGCAGAATTAGAAGCTAAATTGAATAAATTGGCAACACAACTTGAAGCCAAACCAACAGCAGCACCAAAACCAGCTGAAATAAAACCAGCTGAAATAAAACCAGCTGAAATAAAACACGCTGAGGTAAAACCAGCTCAAGTCAAACCTGCTGAAGTTACAAAACCACAAGGTACACTACCAAAAGGATCTGATGCAAAACCTGCAGATGCACCAAAAACAGCTGAGACAAAAGCACAACCACCAGCAACTATACAAGCGGCATTAGAGAATGCTTACCAAAATGCCCGAATGACTGATTTTCATTGGTATAGAGCACATGTTACAGGTTATTCTCCAGCTTCAAACAGATACTTTGTAAGAAGAACTGCTCCAGTAGGTAAAGTTCCAACAACGAATTGGAATGACCAAAAAGCAAAAGTCACTGGATATACACAACCATCAAACCAGTACTTTGCAACAAGAGCAAGACTTGCATATCATCCAGCAGACAAAATGTTTGGTAGTTTTAGTGGTATACCTTTAACTGTTGATGGTTCCGTCGCACAAGCTCAAACATATCAAGCGCCTCCACCAAAACCAAGTAAAGGCACCTTGCCAAAAGGAACGGAACAAACTCAAGTCTCATCTTACACTAGTAATTCTGGAAAATCCAGGAAAGGCCAGTTAGAAGAATATGAAAAAAATTACTTAGAAAGAATAGAACAACACAGAATTGAAGAAGAACAAGCATATCAAAAAGCTGTTGAAGATGAAGTGAAAGCCAGAGCAAATACAACTCATGGTAGTTTGCCAAAAGGGTTTGAATCAAAACCAGCCCCTGAACAACCAAAAACTTCTAAAGGTACCTTGCCAAAAGGTTTCTGATTTTTTAATCTTTTTTCTTTTAATTATTTTTTAATTTAATTTTAAAAAATCATCTAGTACTTCTTTTGAATGTCCTGCTGGTTTTACTTTGGGGTATATTTTGAAAATTTTTCCTTTTTCATCAACCAAAAATGTGCTTCTTGTAACTCCCATGTATTCTCTTCCCATGAATTGTTTTTTACCCCAAACACCAAATTGCGTTGATACTACCTTATCAACATCTGCAAGAAGTGGATATTTTATTCCCATTTTCTCACAAAATTTTTTATGAGATCCTACATCGTCTGGACTAATACCTATTATCTCAATTCCCTCTTTTTGAAATTTTTTGTAATCTTTGGAAAATTCATCTGCTTCTGTTGTACAACCAGGTGTGAAATCTTTTGGATAAAAGTAGATGACATGTTTTTTACCCTTAAAATCACTTGATTTTACCCTATTGCCGTTTGCATCATTTATCTCAAATTTTGGGACTGACTCCCCTTCTGTTATCATGATATTTTCAATCATTCCTCCATAATTAATTACTTTTTGGCTTCAAATGATCACAAAATCTGTCCGAATCTTTTATATGGAAATTGAATTGGTTTTTGCTTAATGGTAAACCCGAGAGCCTATCTTGCCGAAGCAATTGCAACGTATGGCTTGGTGTTTTTTGGTCCTCTTTCAGTCATTTTAACAATATCTGCATTTGGTGAAAGTCTTACTACTCAATCTGTTTTGTTCATTGCACTTGCACATGGTGGTGCTATTGCTTTGATGGTCTATGCATTTGGACATGTATCTGGTGCTCATATCAATCCAGCTGTGACTATTCCTATGATGATTACTAAAAAAATTGGAATTACAGATGGCATTGGATACATTGCTTCACAATTAATTGGTGCAGTTGCGGCAGCTGCTACTCTAAAAGTAATTTTGCCAGAACTTGGTGCCAAAGTTAATTTTGGTACTCAAGGCGGACCAAGTGAACTTCTCAATAAAAGCATCAGTTCTGGATTTGCAGTTGAAGCAATTTTGACATTCTTTTTAGTACTTGTAATTTTCATGACTGCGGTACACAAAAAAGCATCCCCTGGATGGCACGGATTTACAATTGGTGGAATGATATTTTTGATTCATCTAGTTGCAGTTCCCTTGACTGGCGCATCTGTAAATCCTGCAAGAACATTTGGTCCAGCATTAATCTCTGGATTCTGGGAATACCATTGGTTGTATTGGGCAGCGCCAATTTTAGGTGGTATAATTGCAGGTTTGATAATGAATTATGTCTATGTTAACAAGGCAGAAAAAGAAGCATAATTTTTTATAAATACCAAACGTTTTTAAAAATTTGATATAGCCAGAATCTGTTGGACTCGTTGCACAGCTTGGATAGTGCGAACGCTTGCGGAGCGTTAGGTCGTCGGTTCAAATCCGACCGAGCCCGCTTCTCTTCATCAATTGCTATTAGTCGGTAACCTTTACTTGTAAGTCGATCATATGTAACATGGATTGAACATGTGATCCAAATCGTCTCTGTAATATTTTGATTCTTTTCCATTAATGGAAGTTCTAATCTGAAATAAGATCTTTGTCTTGTTTTAGAATGTCTTTGTCTTTCTTAAAAAAATGGTCACTGTCATCATGTAACATGCAGTAGATATCACCTCTGATACCAGTGATGCAATATATGGCTCTACACCCATTTCAAGAAAATAGTATAGTGATGGCCACCTTATTACAAGATAAATAATTTCACCTATCCCAAATGATGAAATCATACTAAACAGTTCTTTTCTAATTAAACTTGATTTCATTTGTCTGTACCTTTTTTTATTATCCAAATAAAACAGAAATGAGAAAATTACAAAATAAATCACATATCCTGTTCCAATGGTGATTGTAGTTGTAAGATGATTTTCGTACTCTGATAATAATTGAGCAACAACTGCCGAAAGTGAGGCTGAAACAATAAAACAAATTATGAAATTTCTATTAATTTGAAATAGTTGTTGATTCATTTTCATATTCTATTCACAATCTAGTAACTATTATTTTATGTTAAATTGGTTATCTTAATATGAAAATTAGATGTATCTGGGCAAAAGATGATCTTAGCATAGAATACCATGATAACGAATGGGGAATACCACAACACAATGACAGGAAATTATTTGAATTTCTAGTCTTAGAAGGAGCACAAGCTGGATTGTCTTGGTCTACCATTCTTAAGAGACGAGAAGGATATCGAAAAGCATTTTCTAATTTTGATCCTCTCAAGGTTTCCAAATACACTCCAAAACATGTAGAAAAATTACTAGATAATCAAGAAATAATTCGAAATAGATTGAAGATTAATTCCGCAATTAATAATGCAAAACATTTTTTGAAAATTCAAAGGGAATTTGGCTCATTTGACAAATATGTTTGGAGTTTTGTAAATCATAAGCCGATAATAAATAATTTCAAAAAACTCTCTGATTTACCTGCATCTACTTCCATTTCTGAAAAAATGAGTAAGGATCTAAGAAACCGCGGATTTAATTTTGTAGGCCCTACAATTTGTTATGCTTTCATGCAAGCAATTGGTATGGTAAATGATCACACTGTAGATTGTTTTATAAAAAAATCGTTTTAAAAACAAAAATCTTAATCTTATAATATGGTTTAAAATCATCTTCGAAAAATTTTTAACCAAGTAAAATTAAACAACCTTGATTTAAAATGAAAATTTCTCCAAATACAAAAAAAGCACTAAATAATCAAATTATTCTAGAGGCAAATGCATCGAGTAGTTATCTTGCAATGGCATCTTGGTGTAAAATTACAGGATATATGGGAGCGGCCAGTTTCTTTTATCTTCAATCTAATGAAGAGAGAACACATATGCTCAAATTCATTCATTATCTAAATAATATCGGCGGGTCTGCTACAATTCCTGCAACAAAATCTCCTGCAAATACTTTCAAATCTCTAGAGTCCATAATCAAAATTGCTCTGAATAATGAGCAGATAGTTACAAAAGCTATCTACAATATAGTGGAGATTGCTCAAAAAGAAAAAGACTATTCAACGCATACATTCCTTGATTGGTTTGTCAACGAACAAGTAGAAGAAGAAAAGAAATTTGAAACAATTTTACAGAAATTTGAATTGATTGGAAGAGATAAACTTGCAATCAACGAAATTGATAAAATCTTAGGCGGACTTGCTACTGCAAATTAACTTTTATAATTTCTATTAGTTTTTTATTGATATTTTTTCTGATTACACTTTAAAGTTTATTAATATTCATTTTACCCACATTGTATGTTATTTGGAGTTTTTGCAATACATAGCCCAGAATCATGTCCTCTAAATAACAACACCAGTCGAGAAGTTTTCCTTGGTATGGAGACTAAAATTAAATCCAATATGAAAAAATTCCAAATTTTGAAAGTTATTGGTTTTTACATGTCTGTTTTAGAGCATGAATGGATAATTATTTTGGACGCAAAAAGTGCACATGACATAGAACAACTTTGTATTTCTGTCGGTATCTCTTCTATGAGTACAGTCAAAATTGTTCCTATGAACGAATTTTCAACAACTGTAAAAAAATTAAAATCTCAAAAGTAAATTTTAAACTCTGAATTCCCTATTCCTAAAATCATTAATGTTTCATACTTTTTCAATATTTTATGTCCCTGTAACAAAAATGCCTGATAATTTTGATTATTAATTTTGGCATATAATGCGACTTTTGATTTGTCTTCTTATAATTTGGATTTTTGGAGAATTATACAAATAACTATGAATAATTCTTGGACTTGTTTATTGCCGTTCTTGATATTTTTCACATTTACACCCTTTTACAAGACATTTACCATTCCCTTCAAAGTGGATTGCATTATCATGATAGCACCCAATTTTCTTATTATTACAATTCATTGTTAATTGACCTTTTTTCACTCTTCTTTAATCTTGTTTGTTAGACAATTATAATTACACATTAGACATATTGTATTTGTTGACTAATATCAAAAGTATAGGACGTTTTTTCCTTTTTATTGTAGGTGGAATTGTTGCAATTATTGTTGGTTCTTTTATGATTCGTGGAACTATGCATTTATGGGATAAACCTGATTCAGAAAAAAAATCTGATAAAAATAATGACTAAAAAACAAGTGTTGCCAACTAGTTTTACACATGCTACATGATTCATCAATAAGAAAATCACTTGAAGACTATGTAAAACTAAGAATAAGAGCCATCCCTTCCGAAATTCACCAAACTTTTCCAAACGTTAAACAAATTTGGAAATGTGAAAATCAAGTAGATTTTCTTTATGGGTATTATGTGGGAAAGATTGAGGAGGGTACTTTACATTATCTTCTCAAAGCAACACGAGCATCAGCAGGTGGATTTGTTGATGTTTTTGAAATTAGGGGAATCATTGAAACATACAGAACAGACCTGAAAAATTCAATTGAGAAAGCACTTTCTCAGTGAAGTAGAAATACTGCTTTAATGTAAAGATAGACATGGTTGGGCCTCAAGATGGTGGATTTGGTTTTGATCAATCAAAAAAATACACCAGCGTTGATAACATAGATCAGGTATGTGTTCAATGTCAAGCTGGTCAACACAAAAAATGCTTGGTAAAATTAAAACAACAAGCAAATTGTGAATGTGAGCATTGCTTAATTTACGGCTAACTTTTCTGCAATGTTTATTTTTAATAACAAACTGTTTGATAACCCTGAAATTATGTGCAAAATCTGTTATTATAAGATCATAATTCTTTAATGATTAAGTAGATTCAATAATATGTTTTTTTGAATTTACTGATAATGTCTAAAATTAAACAAATTGTTGCATGGATTGCTATTCTTGGTGGTGGTATTGCGTTTTTCTTTTTCTCCCTGTATGCTGTAGATTTCATGCGTTGAGTTTGAAAATTAATTGCGCTGTTTTTAATACAATATCTGTATTAGCTTGAATCTAATCTTCCTTTTAGTTTTTCAAGTTCATTTTTAGTCTGAGTATGTTCATTACGTTCTTTTTCTAGTAGTATCTGAACTGTTTCTAGCTCTTTTTCTGCCATGCTTAATTTTGATTTTAATGACCCTACTACTACACTTGCAGCTTCGATGATGCCTTTTGTTTCTCTCTTACCTGTAATTTCTCCTATGAACTTTTTTTCTTTAGATGTAAAAATACTTGTTTCATTAAGATTATCTTGTTGTAGATTTTTTACTTCTTGTTTTGCATTGTATAGTCTTGAATTAATTCCCTCCAGTTCTTTTTGTGCTTGAATTTGCTGTATACGTATTTCATGTAGAGAAGATTGACCCTCTACCATTTTTTCTTTAATTTCACCATGTTCTTTTGTGATCTTTTCAAGTTCCTGCTTCATTTTTGTGAAATTTGATTCTACCTTATCTAATTCCTCAATTGATTTTTTATTTTTATTGAATCTCTCATCTGCATCACTTATTTTTGATTTGATATCTTTATACTCTAAATATATCGTGTCAAGTTCCATTTTTTTCTGATTGGATTCTTTTTTTACTGACATCAAATTGCTTGTAGCTATATCATATTCTTCTTTTACGCTTTGTAGTTTTTTTGTAATGCTTTCAATCTCTTCTTGTTTTGTTCTGAATTCTTTTTGTAAATTTTCTACTTCTGTTTCAAGTGCTTCTTTTAGAACAAGTTCTTCGCTTTTTTCGGATGCCCTTTCATCTACTTGCTCCTTTTTCTTTCCAAAAAGACCCATGATTACCTACAAAATTTCCCAAAAGATGAACGTTTCTTTAGACTTTTTTTGCTCTTGTACGGATAAACTTGAGATAAAACCCAACTCCACCAATGATAATTCCGCCAATTAATGCAATGGTTCCTAATCCTGGATTGCTGGGATGTATGTTGGGTGCTAAAAATAACAACAGTGCACCAAATATTATCAGTGCAAAACTCCCGCTGTTTCTTGATTTGTTGTGCTCATTATGGGCCATATTTCTTAGATGTACTCTGATACTGTTTTTGCAACTTGCTTTCTTCCAATATCTGAAATAAGTGGCCCGATTTTAGGACCTCTTGATGTACCCAGTATTATTTGATATAAAATTTTAAAGAAATCCTTTGGTTCTACACCGTTTGATTTTGCAATTTGGTATATTGTGTTTTGAATGTCTTCTGGCTCTTCTTCTGCATTAAGTGCCTCTACTAGTAGTTTTAACACTTTTTTTGCTGATTCATCCATGTCGATTTCTACTTTTTCTTGCTGATCAAACTCATCTGCAAAATTCCCTGCCAACTCAATTAATTTTTCTATTTGTGGATCTGGATTTTTGATTACTCCGTAATCTAACAATTTTTTCATCACTCTTTCAGTTCTATTTTCTTTAAACATTTTAGCTAATTCCACTAGTAATCTATAGTTGACATGAATGCTGGGTTCTTTTGGCGGATCTAGTAGATTTACATATTCATAGAGTCCTTTTGATTTTATTAACTTGGCCTGATTGTCTACTTTGATTTTTCCAAAAAATATGTCTTCTAATTCATTATATTCGTTCATTAATGATGGTATGTCTTCAAATCCCACTTCTCTTGCACCTGTAATTCTTTTGTAAAGAAGTAATAGGATGGATTTTGGACTTCCGAATTCTAACCATTTTTGTCCTGTAACAACATTGCCTAATGATTTTGAAATCTTCTTTCCGCCTTTATCTAAAAACATTTCATATTTGACATGATGAGGATGTGGAAAATTCAAAATCTCATCTGATACCCAATCATTCACTTTGACTGAATCCATGATGTCTTTTCCATATGCTTCAAATCTAATGTCAAATGCTGCCCATCTTGCAGCAAATTCTACTTTCCATGCTAGTTTTCCTAAATCTTTGGTGATGTCTGCTTCTCCATTATGACCACACCCTTTGATCATTTTTGAGCCAATCTCTGCATCATGACATTTGTATCTTACTTTCTTTTCATCTGCTAAATACTCAAATGATTCTGCGGTATAGAGCCTATTACAGTTTGAACAAACTGGAAAATATGGGAGAAATTTTTGAAATTTTTCTTGGCCTACTAGTTCTGAAATTTTATCTCCTATCTTTGAACTATTTTGCAAAATTGTATGAATTTGATCCTTTAGTAATCCTTTCTTGTATGTGTCTCTTGCTCTTCTAAACTCATATTTAATTCCCATTTTGTCAAGACCATCCAAAAGAATACTGCTCATGTGCATTCCATATGACTCGTGACATCCAAATGGGTCTGGAATTAATGAAACAGGTTTCGCCAAATGTTCTTCTAAAGAATCAGGGAATCCTTCTGGAATCTTTCTTAATCCGTCTAAATCATCAGAGTATGCAATTAATTCCGATTTATATCCCAAGTTTTCTAGTGCAAGTTTTACTCCGTATGCCCTAACTGCATCTCCTAGACTTCCAATGTGTGGTACTCCAGAAGCTCCCAGTCCACTTTCAACTCTTAAAATATCTACATTTCTACCTAGGGCTTTTTCACGTTCTAATAATTCATGAGCTAATTTGTCTATCCAAGTTCCCTTTCCAAATATTTCCTGCTCTGACATATCTTATTCTTGATTCAATGATTTTGTCATGTATGGTCCATATAACGAATACCCTAATTTTTGATAATACTCTCTTGTTCCTACGGCACTAATCACTAAGAGTTTTGTAGCGTCAAATTCTTCTTTAGAAATTTTTTCAGCTTCTTTCATTAAATTTTTCCCCAACCCTGAATGTTGTATTTGATTTTCTCCTTTTTCTCCCAACTTTAATGATTTACCGTATACATGTAATTCCCGTACAATACACGAGTCATTTCCAACTTCTTTTCTATGTGCCAAAATACTTGGTTTTCTTAATCTCAAAAACCCATAGATTGAATCGTTTGTATCTTCATATGACAAAAATACTTCATTTCCCCCCGATGATTCGTAATCAATCCTATTTAATTTTGGATTCTGATCATGTGTCTTTTTGTTTGATAGGCCTGCCTCTCTACATCTTATGCATTTACATGAAATACCTTGTTTGCTCAGATTTTGATGTACTATTTGTCTGAGATTTCCTGATTTCGGACCTGCAATGATCTCCTTTGGTGATATTTCTCTCTGTATTCTCATTATTCGAACCCATTTAGGGATGTTTCTCTTTACTTCTGTTAAAACTCTGATCATATCTTGATCTGAATATGGATTGTATTCACCGCGTTTGTATTCTTCATAAAGTGGAGTATTTTCTATGACTAGTGATGGATAAATTTTCAACATGTCTGGTCTAAGCTGTGGATCATCAAACAATTTTTTAAAATCAGATATATCTCCCTCGGGAGTCATTGTAGGAAGACCTGGCATCATATGTGCCACAATTTTATATCCTGCATCTTTTGAAATCTGAAATGATTCAGTCACGTCGTTGTAATTATGTCCTCGATTGACAATTTTGTACACTCTTTCTTGTAATGATTGCACTCCAATCTCTATTCTTGTAATTCCATAATCTAACATTGCATCAACGTGTATCTGTTTGCAGTAATCCGGTTTTGTTTCAATTGTAAATCCAACATTTCTTATTTTTGCGTGTTCATTGTTTGATTTCGCTTCTTCCAAATTATTTGAATCTGTTCCATTTAGTGCATCATAGCAAGACTTGATGAAATTTTCTTGATAGTCTTTTGGCATGAATAGAAACGTCCCTCCTACAATTACTATTTCCATCTTTGATGGGTCATGTCCATATGCAATCAGCTTTTCAATTTTTGTTGTGATTTGGAGTTTTGGGTCATATCCATTTTCAATTGCATTAAGCGTTGATGGTTCCTTTCCTGTATAGCTATTAGGAGAATTGTATTCAATTCCACCTGGGCAATACGTGCATCTTCCATGTGGGCACGCATATGGTTTTGGCATTAATGCAATTATTGATACTCCTGATGCTGTCTTGATTGGTTTTTTAAGCAAAACTTTTTGTAATTTGGAAAAATCTAAATTTTTTGCCATTGATAGAATTTCATGGTTTCTGGGAATTCGCTCAAGTGCATATTTTGCACATATTTTTTTAATTTCGTTTTTGACTTGTTTTTTAGTTGGTTCATTTACAGTTAGAAGATTTTGCATGATTTCTCCACATGCTTTTGAAAATATGGGCTCCAACTTGTTCATGATTATTCGTGTTGTATAGTACATAAATTCGTTAATCTGTCTTGTATTGTTATCTTGACATTCAAATTGATCAGATCAAAAAAGCATAGGAGTCATAGTATATCTTAAATTTAGTTCTTTTATGAGTTAATTGTGCAAAACATAAAGAAAATTCTTGTTCCTATAGATGGCTCAAAAAATTCTATGCGTGCACTTGAAATGGCAATATACATGGCAAGACAGTTCGGAGCTACAATTACTGGTGCATATTCAATTAACATACCGCCACATTCAGAGTTTCATGGAATAGGATCTGTAAATAAAGAATGGAACAAGGAAATTAAAAAAATGATGTCAGATGCCAAACTGTTATCTGCACAAAACGGTATAGACTTCAAAGAAAAACTTATGCGTGGAGATATAGGGTACAATCTCATAAGATTAGCTCATGATAAAAAAGAAAAATTTGGCCTGATTGTGATGGGCTCACGAGGAAGAAGTGCAATAAAAGAATTATTCTTGGGAAGTGTTTCAAATTATATCGTTCACTCATCAAAAATTCCAGTGTTAATTGTAAAGTAATGATTAGAATTTTTCACATGTAGATAGAATTCGAGTCTACCTAGCAGGAATACCTGGATGTTATGTTGCTCTGAAACATACTGATCATTTAGAAGAATATGTGTTATTGATCTTTTCCTTCCGATTGCACTGGATTATTTTTTTGGTCTTTTCTATATTCCATCTTTAACCAAATAGGAGTTATGATTGTTGTAGCAGCTACCATGATTACAATGGTTGAATATACATTTGAAGTAAGAACTCCTGTTGATATTCCCACTCCTGCTACAATCAATCCCACTTCTCCTCTTGAAATCATTCCAATTCCTACTCTATATCCGCCTCTTTTGCTTTTCAAAAACAACATTGCAGGTAATCCACATCCAAACAACTTTGTTACAATTGCAAGTGCTATTATGACTCCACTTAGAGCTAAAATTTCTAAATTAACTGCTCTAAGATCTACTTGTGCACCAATAATTGCAAAGAACAACGGGGCAAAAATTAATCCCATCTTGTCAATGTAACTACGAATATTTTCAAATATTTTAGTAGCTGATAACGCCATTCCTACTGCAAATGCCCCTATAATGGGCGATAATCCTACTAATCCAGCTAACGCAGCAGCGCCAAAAAATGATGCAGTTGCAACTCCTTCTACACTGCCCTTTGCTTTCCATAATCTTGGTGTAATGAATTTTGGAATTACTAGTACAGCTACTACTAATATTATTGCAAAGAACCCTAGCACTTGCAAAATTGTAATTGTTATATTCATAATGTCTATGTTCTCTATGCTTTCTACATTTCCTGCCATTGATGAAACAACAGACAATACTGCAATTGCCAAAATGTCATCAATAACTGCTGCTCCTATAATTAAACGCGCTTCGGGAGTTTTTATTTTACCAAATTCGCTTAAAACTTGAATTGAAATTGCTATGCTTGTTGCTGTAAGTGCAGTTGCAATTAGCATCGATTGTAACGCATCAAAACCAAACGCTTGAAAAACTACTAGGCCTGCAAAAAATGGAACAACTACACCAGCTGTCGCAACTATGAATGCTGCTTTTCCTCCCCTAAGAAACTCTTTTGGTGTCATTTCTAATCCCGCCATAAATAAAATCACAAGCGCTCCAATTTCTCCTAATATCTTTATCTCATCAGTGATCTCCATCAATGACATTTCCTTGTATATGAAAAATCCCCCTAACGCAAATGGTCCTATTATTATTCCAGCCAAAAGTTCCCCTAAAACTATTGGAAGTTTTAATCTTAGAAACAATTCTGCCATTAGTTTGGCGGCAAAAAGAAGTATTCCTACGCCTATTATTGTAGGAATAAAATTGATTTCTGACATTTCTCTATTTTCAAATAAGATGTAGTCATATAAGGTAATTATCGGTTGAATATTCTTTCGTAATTGTCTAATTATGCAATTTTAGAAGTATTTACAAAAACTACTTTCTTTTGGTTATCGCACATAGGTAATCTTACTTTATCTTGCAGAAGAGTTAAAAGACATTGCAAAAATTGCATTCAAACCTTATGATTCTATAACTAAAAGTACGTTTTGATCATTCCAAGTCACATTGTTTACATCATAATTCTCAATGATGTTTTTCTTAAATGTCTCCATAGATCTGTTAAATTCTTTCTTGGAAAATAGTCTAAATGTAGAATAATGATGTCCTTTTGCTTGCTCTTCCAACCTTGCAAGTGTTGAACTTCTTTTGTATTCAAAGAATTGTATTGATTTTAGATTCATGTTTGGAGTGTTTTCAATCATGTGTTCTAACTCGTCCAATTCATAAAGCCTAGTTTCTTTGTCAGTAAAATTAGGAAAGTGCATTCCCCACACATTTCTTTCATTCTGACTTTTTAATCGAGTATAAACAAATAATCTTGATTTACTTTTTAGTACTCTTGCAGTTTCCTTTAGAAAATTTGGCATATCGAAATGATGTACTGCGTTAAAGCTGACAATAAAATCTAACGAATCAGTTTCAAGAGGCATTTTGTGAGCGTCACTATGAAGTATTTTGAAATGATTTATGCTGTGCTCTACAAAGAAATTTTTTAATTGTATCAGCATGTGCTCACTTTTATCAATACAGTATAGTAAATGACATTTTTTTCCTAGTTGTTTGGCTAGTCTTAAGGAATATCGCCCTGCGCCACATCCAATATCTGCGCCATGCATCAGATCAGCATCACTTAATTCTCTTTCAATAAATAAAATAGGCTCCATGTCAGTAGTCCTGAGTTTTCTATATCTAGGAGCAATTTCTGCAAAATGATTTTCAATTTTGTGTAAGAAATTAGTAGATTTTACAGTGAGATTTTCTTTTTCCTTCATTTTAAAAAATAGAAATTCATATCATAAAAAAGTATCTATTGTGGGAAAAATAATATTAAAAAATATTATTTGAATGTTTTTATTCAATCGATTGTTCTGAAAAGGTTCATTCATTACGTAGAAATTTGGTTCAAATGAAATCGTATCCAACATCAGAGTAGAACATTCTTTCACAATTGTCTAATTATTATGCAATTTTTGTAGAATTTACAAAAACTCCTTTTCTAGATGTAATCTGACCAATTTCCTGACTTGAGATACGGTGTTTTTTAAATATTGATTTTATTTTATCTGCTTGATCTTTTGATGCTACAACACAAAATCCTACGCCCATGTTAAATGTTTTATACATTTCATCTTGCTTCACACCTTGTTCTTCAATTAATTTCATTATCGGTGGAATTGTTGGCAGTGAATCTATGTCATATCCTATTTTTTTGAGGCGGAGTAATTTTGTAAATGCTCCACCTGTAATGTGTGCTAACCCACTCACTTTACACTTTTGAATTATTTCTAAAACTGGTTTTACATAAATCTCGGTGGGTGTTAAAAGAGACTCTCCTATTACTCCCACCCCTTTTACTTTGTCTTTTATGGAATATTTTGTTAAAAGCGCTTTTCTTGCCAATGAATATCCATTGGAATGCATCCCGCTACTTTTTGCACCTATGATAATATCGCCTGTTTTTATTTTATTTCCAAGTACCATGTCTTTTTTTGAAACAAGACCTACCACCATTCCAGCTAAATCAAATGAAAATCCTTTTCCTGCAATGACATCTGGCATTATAGCTGTCTCCCCTCCAACAATTGGCATTGCAGATTTTCTTGCACCTTTTACCAATCCTTCTACGATTCCTTTGAAAATTCTTTGATCATTTTTGTTTGCAGCGATATAGTCTACAAATGAAACCGGGGTTGCGCCAATACAGATTATATCATTTACATTCATTGCAACACAATCAATTCCAATTGTGTTGTATTTTTTCATCAAATTCGCAATTACTACTTTGGTTCCTACACCGTCTGTATGAGTGGCTAATAATTTTCCTCCTGGAATTTCTACAATCCCAGCATAATGTCCAAAACCATGTGTGATTTTTGCCATTTTTTGGAGTTTATGTGTAGATTTAATCATCTTGCCTATTGCTGCCTGACTTTGTTTGATTTTGGTTATGTCCACGCCTGCCTTTTTGTAGGTTAAGACCATAGTTTCATGCGTATTTGCTGTGAATAAAAGAATTTGCCTAGTTTTTGGATCACATGTACATGCCCGCAAACTCTTCTCTATGCTCAACATATTTTTGAGATAATTCACTAAATTCGGAATTGATTCTGTCTTTTTCTTTCTCCAAATCTGACGTATCTATTTTCATATCGTATAATCTATTTAGTGCCTCTATTAGCGTCGATGCCGCTGCAGGATCTGGCGATGTTTTATTTGCTTTTGCAAGTAGAGCTATTCCTTGAATTTTTCTTACAATGCATTCATTTAAAATTCCTCCTGGAATTCCTGTGATAAACCCCTGTGAAATCATACTGATGTCTTTGTCTGCCATTGTTCTTATCAAATCTTCTCCTGCTGCACAATATGCTTTATTGTCATGTTCCTCACTTGCTATCCCATCTAGAATTACAATTTCTTTTGAACCTTTTTTATCCACCCAATCTAAAATAGCTGAAACAAGTGAGTACAGTCCTTCCATTCTTAATGTTATTTCGCAAATTATTGTACATATTGTACCTTCTTTGTTTGCATAAAATCTAAAAGGATGACGTAATCTACCTTTCATAAAAACAGTTGATGGTGGAAGATATTTTGATCTCATTAATCCTATCTCCTCCATTTTTAATTCTTCAATGATGTGACTAATTGCAAGTGGTCCTACAAGACCTGCACCCACAAACCCTGCAAATATTATTGGACTGTTGAGTTCAGTTTTTTTAATCTCATATACTTCTGCTTCTGGAAACCCTTCTTGCATTCTTTACATCGATTGTTCTGTCTAATTACTTTTATGAATAAACAGATTCAACATGGTTCTTCCTTTGTCTGTTATGGAATAGATCATGTTTGATCCCACTGCTTCTTTTTGTACAAAGTTGTAATTTACACAAAGATGTAAATAATTCAGAAATGATTTTTTCATTCTTATTTTTGATTTTGAATATAGATCCGAAAACGTCATTGGATTTCCTCTAAGCTGATACAGTAATTTTAGAAGAGATAATGTGCTGTAATCCCGTGTTTTTGCTTTTACTGCATCTAGTATTTGGACGTCTCTTTTTATAATAAAATCTTCGAATTGGTCTGCTACTTCTATAGGTAGGTATGTCAGTCTTGCTCGCATCATACCGTATGGTACGGTATATTACCTTATTAATGTTAAACTCGAGCTTTGTTGATCAATCTAGATGGTTTTTTTACACCTCATTTCGTGCCTACGGTTCTACCGTATTTTCTATTTCATCTTCATTACTTGCTTGAATAGATGAATTTTTTTCCATAAATTAGTATGATTCCATAACTCTCATCAAAATTTTGTTTTAATTCTACAATTTCAGAATCTGTAATTCTTATAGTTGTTATTTTCTTCTTGACAAATACAATCTTGCATTCGTCACTTTCTATTTTTTTTTGAATGATTTGATGCATTATCTAAGGTCGACAATTACTCTTTTCTTGGATTTTTGTATTTAAATTTGTTAATTTTGATTAATTCTGCATATGAACCAAATTTAGATAAATCAGAAATTTTATCTAATTCATCATCTGATTCATCATTATTGTCAAATTTTTTCAATATTTTGTAATTGGTGTTTCTTTCTGCAGGTACTCTTCCGATCTCTCTTACTAGTCTTCTTATTTCTTTTGGTCTTATCAATTGACCATAATTGGAACCTGCAGATGTTGAAATGCTTTCATTGATTAAGGTTCCTCCAAAATCATTGGCTCCCCACATTAACAACAATTGTGACATTTTTTGCCCTTCCTTTACCCAGGACATTTGAATATTGTCTATGTAATTATTTAGCATAATTCTTGCAATTGCATGTGTTAGCAATACGTCATTACCACTGCCTCCTTGTCTTATTCCATCATGCAATTGGTGTTTGTACATTGGGGCTTCACTATGGATAAAATTGAGTGGGACAAATTCTGTAAAGCCTCTTGTCTCTTTTTGAATTTCTCTGATTTTTACAATGTGATTTACTCTGTCTTCAAACGTTTCAATGTGTCCGAACATCATAGTTGAGGTTGTGTTGATTCCAAGATTATGAGCTGTTTTGATAACTTCTACCCAATCTTTTACACTGATTCTTCCTGGAGAAATTTTATCTCTTAATTTTTGATCTAGGATCTCTGCTGCTGTTCCTGGTAGAGTGTTTACGCCTGCTTCTTTGAGTCTTTTAAGATAATCTCTAATTGTTGTCTTTGATCTTGTTGCTCCATAGAGAACCTCCTCCGGTGAAAATCCGTGTATGTGGATATCTGGAATTTCTTTTTTAATTTCTCTACAAATATTTTCATACAAATCCCCTTCCATATCTGGTGGAAGACCAGCTTGAATGCAGACTTCAGTTGCACCTAACTGGTGTGCCTCTTTTGCACGTCTTACAATTTCATCTGTTGGAAGAAAGTATCCTTCTTCCTCTCTAAAATCTCTACTAAATGCGCAAAAACCACATTGTTTAATACATACATTGGTAAAATTGATGTTTCTATTTACAACATATGTGACAGTATCTCCGACTCTTCTTTTTCTAATTTCATCTGCAACCAATCCTACTAAATGAAAATCTATCCCTGCTGTGTTGTATAGTCTTAATCCTTCTTGTGCTGATATCTCTTTATCCGATAATGCCTTGTTTAAAATCTCAGAAACAAAAGAGTCTGAATTTTTAAGTAGTGAGTCTATACTGATACTCATTTCCAATACTCCTGTCTTACCAATCCCTCTTCATCTTCAATATCTTTCATCTTATCTCTTAACTCTTTGCCAATAAACGAAAAAAATTCTGGATAAACAGGAAACCTACATTTTAATTCAAATCCTGCATTCTTTGAGTCTTGTTCTATTTTTTCAATTTCTGGCCAAGAAAATTCTGGGTTTACATAATCCGGCGTAAGTGGCGAAATTCCCCCCCAATCATTAATTCCCAAGGATAGAAAACTATGATATGAATTTGGAGACAAATTTGGAGGAATCTGTATGTTCATTTTTGGCATGATTATTCTTGTTAATGCAACAACTATTTTGAAATAATTTTCATTGGCTGGAGGAAAATTATTCATCACAGTATCTTGTTTTGGTTGAAAATTTTGTACAATCACTTCTTGGATGTTTCCATATTTTTCCTGCAGTTTTCTTATTGCCAAAATTGAATCTATGATTTCAATTGGTGTTTCTCCAATTCCTACGAGTATTCCTGTTGTCATTGGAATTCTCAACTCTCCTGCATTCTCCAGTACTTCAAGTCGTGCGTTTGGTTTCTTACTTGCTGCTAGATAATGCGGCATTCCTTTTTTTGTAAGTCTTTCACTGATATTTTCTAACATTATGCCCATTGATACATTGCTTTTTTTCAATTCTTTTAGATCTTCTTTATTCAAGTTTCCTGCGTTAGTGTGTGGAAACAACCCCATCTCTATTGCTAATTCTGATGCATGAATCAAATATTCTGCAGTTGATTTGAACCCATTTGTTTTTAGCCAATCTCGTGCCTCTTGATATCTTTGTTCAGGTTGCTCTCCTGTTACAAACAAAGCTTCTACACATCTGTATTTTTTTGCAAGACTCAATAATTGTTTTATTTCTTGTTTTGACATCAAGGACATTTTTTCCTCACCCGGTTCTGCCTTGTAAGTACAGTACGAACATGTATCTTTACATAAATTTACAATGTTGAAAAATGCTTTTTTTGAAAATGTAACTGAATCTTCTTTGAATTTTTTTCTAAACCTTTGAGCTGTTGAAAATAATTCATTGGGATTATTTTTTGAATTTTCATAGATTTGTATTATTTCGTCTCTGGAAATTATCTTGTTTTCCAAAACATTGTTTAAACTCTCAGAGTTTAACACAAGTTTGTTCAATAGTTGTTGTGCTTGTCTAGAAGTATTTATGCTTGTATTGCTTTAATTTCCGTTTGGTCTTTCTTCTAAGGTAATTGTGATATTAGTTGTTTTGCCATCTCTTAGAATTTCTAAAACCATTTCATCTCCAACAGATTTTGCCCTTTGTAGATAAATCAAAATATCATCTATTTTTCTTACTTGTTTGCCATCTACTGATAATATGATGTCTCCTCCGACTAGATAATGCACTTCTTCGACCTGAACTGTCTCATCAGATCCATGCATACCAGCTTTTGCTGCCGGACTATTTTCTACTACTGTGATTACAAGAAATCCTACTGTATCATTTAGATTCAAAACTTTGGCTAGATCAGGATCAATATCTCTACCAGAAATTCCAATCCATGGGTGATGGTATTTCCCATTTTCTATTAGATTTGGAACAATTTTGGCTATTGTCTGGGATGGAACTGCAAATCCCACTCCGGTAAATTCACCTGTTGTAGACTGTATTGCAGTGTTTATTCCAACAATTTCTCCTCGCATGTTCAACAACGGTCCTCCAGAATTTCCTGGATTAATTGCAGCATCTGTTTGAATCATATCTGGAATGGAATACCCTAATCCTGAAGGTAAGAGTCTACCTAATTGACTGACAATTCCTGATGTCATAGAACCTGATAGGCCAAATGGATTTCCAATCGCTGCAATGGATTCTCCAACTTTGAGATTAGCTGAATCCCCTAATGATAGTGGTTGTAACAATGACAAATCCGCACTAACTTTGATAACTCCAATATCTGTAAATTCATCAAAACCAATTATTTCTGCATTGTATGAACGACCATCAAGAAATGTAACGACTACTTTTTTTGCATCCTTTACAACATGAGAATTTGTAATGATGTGTCCTTTTTTATCAAAAACAAAACCCGAGCCAACCCCGCTTGTTCCGTTTGATTGATCTGTTCTTTGAACATTGACTCTGACTACTCCCGGTTCTGATTTTTCAAATATCTCAATTAATGAAAGATTTTTTGAATATGCTGGAGTTGTTTCTCCTATTGCACTTGGAATGGGTTTGTCACTTACGATAATTTCAGATTTCATTGTAGTAGGTGGCGCTATCAAAATTACTGCAAAAATAACTGCGACAATTACAGCCCCTATTGCTCCGCCTACTAGCATTCCTGACTTATCCATGCGAAATCGTTACCATATTTTCTATCTAAAAGTATTGCTATACATTTATCGAATTCTGAACATGATCCTTCATGGAATATCTTCTTCCTCTCCAAGATACAGTACTCCTTTTTGCCTGAAGTAATCCACTCAAAAATCCTAGTACTACCACCAAGCTACCTATGGGGGCAAACAACGCGTCGATTAATCTCAACTGCAATAGTTTTTTGACTTCAATTATCGCGCCAATGTAAATCATGATTGAAGCAACAAATGACGCTACAAATAGAATTGAAAACGATGTTGTTTCTAATGCCCATAAAGTAGAATATGCTAAAATTGGAAATGGCATAAAAAGTAAGAATAATACTGCACAGAAACTACCAATTGCAATTTTTTTACTTTGAAGATATAGTGGAATCATCAATCTCTTGAGGGCATCCCATAGTGTACTTTTGTCTCGTGCCCATACTGCTTCTATTAGGTGGTCTCCTCTAACAATTTTCATCTTATGTCCTGATTCTTTTACTTTTTTCCCAAGTGCTCCATCTTCAATGATCTCATATTTTACACCCTCATGCGTTCCTACTGCTTCGTAGGTTTTTTGTTTAATTATGAAAAAACTACCAAAGAAATATGCTGTTTTCTTTGAAGGATCATTTACTCGAATGGCTGAAAATCTTGTATGAAGGAATATTGAAATCATAGGAAGTGTAATTCTTGTCCAAAAATCAATTGCACGCATTTTCGGAATTGCCGATAATGCATCTAAGTTAAAAGAAAGTAAATGTGATACTGCAAGAGAAATCACATTTTGTGAATGTTTAGTATCTGCGTCTGTAAATAACAAAAGATCACCCGTTGCCTTTTTGTATCCTTCCATGCATGCCCAATTTTTCCCTATCCATCCATCTGGTTTTATTTGTGCACTTATTGGTATTATTTTGGGATTTTTCTTTGCATATTCTGAAATGATCTTACCTGTTGCATCATCTGATGAATCATCAATTACAATAATTTCGTAATTTGTATAGTCTTGCTCAATTAACGAATCTAAACATTTTCCAATAAATTCTTCTTCATTTCTTGCAGGAAGAATGATTGAAACCTTGGGATTGCTGTGTTCCTTTCTTTCAAATTTATCTAGATATGGAGTTAATCTAACAGAATCCATCATCGATTTAATTAGAAATATCCATGCCATAGACACTCCAATTAAAATTGCAGTTAGTGAATAATTCAAAACATCTAAAATTAATTCCATGAATCTTATCTCTCTATTTCTTCTTTGATCTTTTGTAATGCTTGTACGGTTCCACTCTCAATGTGCTTTTTTATCATTCCTGTGAACATTCCCATCATACCTGTAAGCTTGATGTCCCATTTTACTTTCAATAATATTTTTTCATCTTTGGCAGTTAGAGTGATGATTTTGATTCCGTCTATGATTCCTTTTGTAAATACTGCCTCGATCTTTTCTTTGGGTTGTAATTTTACTTCTTGCATGCATTTTTGGTCTCTAAATGCAATGGTTATCTCTCTGTTGACTATATTCCCGTTTTTTGATATGTTTCTAATCTCTTTAGTTCCTTTCCAAAATTTTGGTTCGTTATCTATGTCTGATACTATATCCCAAACTTTGTCTATCGAAGCACTAATTTCAACTGAAACTTCAATTTCTGCCATGCCTTTTACTCATTAATTTCGCATTAAATATATTAGATTCCTATATGTTAAGAAATAGACTGTGATGGGCAACATGCCTAAAATCCAGAACAGTAACTCCAGTTCTAACGGCAATTGCCAAACTTCCGTCACAGTCAATTACCCTTAAAAAAATGAAATCTTCACGATACATGCCAAAAATTGGAACCTTTGATGGAGCAGGATTTTGGAAAAATGCATATGCTCATCAACGTGGTAAGTTACTAAAAATGGTAAATGTTCCTGATGACCAAATAATTGCCTTGGTTAATAAAAAATATGTTGAACTTCCTGCAGCTCTAAAATATGAAATTGAAACAAGTGGTATAGATAAAAAAGTCCTAATATGAAATTTCGAAATTCATTTTAACAAGGTAATTTAGGAATTCTTATGTCTCATGTATCTTATGATGATTTTGCAAAATTAGATATTCGTGTGGCAAAAATTATTTCAACTGAACTTATTCCAGGGAAAACCAGAATTATAAAAGGAATCATTGATCTTGGCAATGAAAAAAGAAACGTGATAATCGGTGGTGCACAATATTACAAACCCGAAGATATTATTGGAAAAATTGTAATTGTTATTGCAAATCTAGAACCCAAAACAATGGCAGGTGTTGAATCAAATGCAATGCTTTTGGCAGCAGATGTTGATGACAAACCGTTTTGGTTAACTGTAAATGAAGACGTACCATTAGGAAGCCCAATAAAGTAATTAGAAAACAAATGGAAATAAATTCAATCTACGATTAATCGTAGATCATCAGATTTTTTTCTTCTAGTAATGCATGCAAGTTGTTTACTGATCTATACACATCTGGTTCTTTTTTAGCACCCGTACAGACAAGTTTTCCAGAAGAAAATAACAAAATTACTGTCTTTGGATCTAACATTCTATGAATTAATCCTGGGAATTGTTCTGGTTCATACATGCTTCTTGGTAAAGTTCTTGCGGCTTGTTCAAGATGGATTCTTCCACCTAGGTTAATTGATGCTACTATATTTTGAATTTCGACTGTTGCATCTTTTTTTACTTTAATTCCACCTTTTCGAAGTTTTTGCACTACTGTTTTTACTGCCTTTCTTGCCATTTCTTCGGATTTTGATCCCGTACATACCATTTTTCCTGAGGTGAAAATCAACGTTGCTGTTTTTGGACTCTTTAGTCTAAAGACTAGCCCTGGAAATTGATCAGGATGATATTCTACATCTGGGAATGTTCTTGTGATCTCATTCAAGTCCATTTTCTGATCAACAGAAGCAGAGGCTACAACATTTTCCACGCTTACAATAGGCTTTGTTTGTGGCATATTCAGGCTTTTTCTATCACAACTATAATAAAAGCACTCGCCATTTTTTTTACAAAACGGAGGCGAGAAAGCCCAACCCACTTTAGGGTTGGGAGCATTCAGATTCGAGTAGACTATTTTTCCAATTTCTGCTATAGGTTCAGATTTTCAGCAATGCCTTGATTATACGAATGATTTAATTTGGATTCATTTATCTCTGAGTCTATTGGATTTTACAAACATCGATTTTGATCAATTGTTTGGATTAAATGATGAAACCAATCCAATTATGATGTTAATCTGGATTGTTCCAATTATTATTTTTGTATTCTATGGGCAGAGAATTCAATTAGCAATTACATCTGGAGAAATAAAAAATGGGATCAAAAAACTAGAAGACTACAAAACTAAATCACGAAATGAACTAATTGATTATATCAAAAAAAATATGAATCCTAAAGATGATCCGACTAAAAAAATTGACCGCTTTTTAGATTATTTTACTATAATGCCTGTTGATATGGATCCAAACGGAATAGTTGCCAAAGTCAGACATATCGTAAGAGCACGCGAAGATTATTCTAGAGAACATGTCAAGTCACTGTCTCCTCAAACAAGTGCTTTAGAATTAACCAAAATTCAAACACTACTTGAAATTGCTACCTCTTTGCAAATGATTTACAAAGTAATCAATCATCTCTTTTTGACTGCAAAAAAACATAATAACTATCCATTAATTTTACCCCTTCAAATGATTTTGCCTTTTATATTAGAAGAAGCAGAAGCCATGCACAAAGCTATTCCTGCTTTTAAAATGGGTCAGCCTATAGGTGATGGAATAGGGCCTATGGTTGTAGGCAAAATGATGCTTGATACTAAAAAAGAATCTGTTGCTTTTCAAACTGTTCTTAGTGAAACTCAATACGACGGACGAAAATTATTTCTATTAAAAGCCGAAGGTCCTGGCTCTACTGTTGGCAGACCTGGAGATGCAGTAGAATCAATTGTTTTTAAAAACAAACCCGATGTTATAATTATGGTGGACGCTGCATTAAAAATGGAGGGGGAAGAATCTGCAACTGTCGCACAAGGATTTGGTGCAGCAATAGGTGGAATTGGAACTGAAAGATTTCAGATAGAGGACATTGCAACAAAAAATAATATTCCTATTTTTGCAATTGTGATAAAACAATCAGTCAAAGAAGCAATCATCCTAATGACTAAAGAAATTGCAGATAAGGCAGACAATGTACGCTTACAAATCTATGAGATGATTCATGACAACACAAAACCCGGTCAGTCCATTTTGTTAATTGGTGTAGGAAATACTATGGGGGTATCACAATAATGTTCTCAAAAGAAAAACCTATTTTTGCATATACTGTAGAAAAATGTAAGCAATGTAATTTGGAAAGAAAAAGAAAATTCAAAGAGGGGGATTTCCTCTTTGCTGAAACCTCAAAATGTGATTCTTGTAATGGGATGACTGTAATAGAAAAAATCTTTGGCGAAACTATTGAGAAATAGTTGTCACTGTAACTCCGTTCTCATTTGGAATAAAAGTATGTTCTGCTTGAGCCACTCTTTGCTCATTTATTTCAATTAATACTGGATATGCCTGAACTGCTTTTTTATTGATAAGTTGTTCTAATAGTTCTCTGGCTTTCTTTTCTTCCCAATCTTTCGTAATCCATCTTAGTGCAAAAGGTAACATATTGAATTTTTCCCAAATGTAGTCAAGCAATTTATCTGCTTCATCATTTTTTGTTTTTTTTCTTGAATTTAATGCAAAGATGTTTTTTATTTTCCCATTTCTTACAAACCCCCCCCCTTTCTCTGTAGTGACAAATGGCTCACATGCATAAGCTGTATTTTCTGCTAGGGTGAATCCTCCAACTGACCAAATATTTGGAATGGATCTTCCTGCATGTATTGTATATTGCCCTAAAGAATGACCGCTAAGATTTGCAATTGGTTTGAATCCAGTTTGTTTTATTGTTTTTTCTATGGTTCGTCCAATATCGCTTGCTTTGACTCCTACTTTTATCATGGACATTGCATTGCTTAATGCTTCTTCTGCAGCTTGAATTAACCCATCATATTGTGCATCCTGGCAAACCGTAACTGCAGTGTCTGCAATGTATCCGTTAATTTGTGTGCCAAGATCAATTTTGACCAAATCAGAATCTGTAATTGTGATTGGATCATTTGGCTCTGCTGTATAATGAGCTGCTATTTCATTGATACTTACATTTACTGGAAATGCACATTTTGCTCCACGTTTTTTAATTTGATTTTCTACTTCTTCACAAATTTCATAAACTGTTTTTCCAACCCAGTTTCTCTCTCTAACAATCTCTCTTACTTCCGCAGCAATTTTTCCTGCTTTGATATACTCATCTAACTGCAATACTTTTCTGTTCTTTTGAATGCCTTTAAAATGATTATCTGTTTGTCGCAAAACTTGAGGTCAAGTAAAACAAGTAAGAGCCAGTGAAACCTAGAATCTCTTTTCTCTTGTTTCCTTCTACAACACTTATTGCTTCTACATTTTAAATAGAAAAATCTATATAACATTGTCCCGGACATATAGCAGTATCCAACAAACATAGTGAGTATTATGGTAGCGAAATCTAACATCGTCAGAATTGTTAAAAATAAAAAAATAGAGCCCGACTTTGAACCGAGTATGAAAATGCTACTTCGCATCACAAAATCCATGATAAAAAATGGTGCAGAAGGTAAGACAAGTTTATCACTTGATGCTAATCTAAATTATGCCCGACTTGCAAGGCATATTGTTTGGCTAGAGAAAAAAGGTCTTGTTGAATCAACAATTGATAAATCTCGGATTGATGTTGGTTTGACTAAGAAAGGCAGGCTATTTGCATCAACGATTTCAGATTAATAACAGATTAGTCTATAATACTGACAAATGTGTATGTAAAGCCGACACATGTGTATGTAAAGCCGACACATGTGTAAGCGCGGCTTAATAGATATGCCAGTAATAAACTAACAATGATAAAAATTGGAATTACAAATGACAGAATGTAAAGGAGAATTAATCATTGATGGGGAATTCACCTTCTGCGTATTGAAGGAAGATCATGCTGGAGATTGTATTGATACTTACAGCTCCTCAATAAATTTTAGTCGTGATTTAGCATATTGAGGATCTATTCTTTTCAAATGCCAAAAATGGTATTAACTTAACTTTAAAATTTGGTCAATTTAATATCTGTCAAGCTTAAATTGGGCGACTTTTAGGATTCACTGGGATCGTGGTCTAGCTTGGTATGATTCTGCGTTTGGGACGCAGAGGTCGTGTGTTCAAATCACGCCGATCCCACCACTAAATCATTATCTTATTATCAAATAACGTCCTAATTTTGTTGCCGAGCAATGAGGAAGAGTTAGAGTGATGACTTTGATATGAAGTAAAATTAATGGCTCTGAGCTCCGGCATGTTTTTATGAATTCTTGTTGGTTTTAATTCTGTTGAATTTTGAAAAACGTGATATCATTTTGATTGTAGGTCTTTTACTTTTTATGGTTGGATTGATTCCCTTCATGGCGCCAATATATGCGGTTTTAATTGTGATTGTTATCTATTTTGGAATAAAATTCTATGTCGGAAATAGAAGAAAATCTATCAAAAAAGAGGTAGGAGAAGGCATCTGTGCTGACTGTGGTTCTAAAATATCTAATCAAAAGTGCCCAAACTGTGACTCTGTAAACGAATAACTCCTACGGATACCTTAAAACGATAAAAATCAAATTTTTTATGATGATTTTGAGATGTATGACTTTAACAACTAGCTCAACTTTTCCTCAATTCCATTCTAAAATGAGGCTTTCAGGCATTCAATATAGGAAAACACAATGAACAATATTATTATTTTATTTTCTATTTTGCTTCTTAGTGGGTTAGTTATTTCAGCAAATGCTCAATCTACTAATCATGTTGTAATTAATGAAATCGATATTAATCCGCCAGGTGATGATGCCAAATCTGTCACAGAATGGATTGAACTCTATAATCCTACAAGTTCTGAAATTGATATCGGTGGTTGGCAAATCGCATCAACTACTATATTGAAAAAAACAATGATTGTCCCAACTGGTACTTTTATTGAACCTGGGAAATTTTTGACATTTTCATATCAAAGTTTATGGTTTACTGATACTAACGAATTAACTGAACTAAAAGATAAGAATGGAGTAGTTGTAGATAGGACTCCTTTGTTATCTGACATGAAAAATGATTTTACCTCTTGGCAAAGAATCTATGATGGATATGACTTGGATAATACCGGTGATTGGAAATTTGCAATTTCTACAGCTGGATCTTCAAATGGAAAGTTGATCGTTGCAGAAGAAAAAGAAGACATTTCAGTATCTGTATCATCAAATAAATCTTCATATCTGTTTGGTGAAACAGCTATTATTCAAGGAAATGTCTCAAAACAAATATTCATTGTATCCCCATATTTTCATGCTGATGAAATACTTGTAAAAATATCTGGTCCTAATTATGATAAAACAATTTCACTTTATCCTGATCTTAATTTGAATTATAAGACCACCTTGAATCTTCAGCAAGTTCTTGGAATTAACAACGGTGTCTACTCTGTTTCAGTTAGTTATGGTGGTGCAATATCTCAAACCAGTTTCTCTGTAGGTGATGAAATTATTGCAGATGATATACAAGAAGATGGCACTCTTAGTCTTGCTACTGATAAGTCTCAGTATCTTCCTGGAGACACTCTGTCGATAACGGGCTTTACTACCAAAGTAATCCAATTTGAAGGCTTGAAATTTAATATAAAGAACCCAAATGGAAAAATAATTTCTACAGGTAGTTTGTATCCTACGAATGGAAAATTTTCCACAAATGTGTTTCTTACTACGGTGAATCCTGTTTATGGAAAATATCAGATAACTGGTGAATATTTTGATAAATCAACACTTGCATCTTTTGAAGTGATCAAAGACATCAAAGAAGAAAAGGCAATATCGCTGTGGACAGATAAAGAGGCATATGGTTTAGGCGAAACTGTTACAATTACTGGCAGATTAAACAACGTATGGGTTGGCTTTATGGATTTAGAAATTATTCAGACCAAAAATACGGCACTTGCTACAAGTGGACTAAGTGGTGGCAATTCTGGATTTAAAATTTTAGATATAGTAAAAATATCTGGTGACGGTTCTTTTACATATTCTTTCAAAATCCCAAATAGTGATATTCGATTGGGTGATTACAAAATCTCTGTTTCAAAAGAAGTCGGTTCTGCATCAAAAATCATTCATGCCGTCACAAATGCTAGCGAATATGTCGCAAGTACTGACTCTCTCTCACTTTCAACAGATAAGGTGATTTATGATTTAGGTGATGTCATGACAATTAATGGTTTTATTGCAAATCCTGCTAGTAGTTCAAGCTTTCAAACATCGTCCGTAAACATTTCAATATATCATGAAGACGGGAGTCCTTTGGAAATAGTTGCGCAACTACCACATACTAAAACAAGACAACTTGATGGCATAACTGTTGCATACGAATTTACTGCGATACCTGAATCTTCTGGAAGATTTTCAGTTCAAACAAGTATAATGCAAACTGCCTTTACTGAAGGATCTTATATAATAAAAGCAGAATACCGTGGACTGACAAAAACCACTACTGTTGGAATTGTAGATCCTTTGAAATTAAGTGATGGTGCATTACTTACTTTGAATAAGCAAGTTTATGGTTTAGGCGAAACTGTTTTTTTGACTGGATTGCTTCCTCCCACAGGTGATAACTCAGTAAAAGTTTCTCTCACAAAATCTGATGGTAGCACAATTGATTCTGGTGCTACTGTTGATAACCAGCGATTCTCTTGGTCTTGGATTACCCCTATCACTGAAAAACCTCTGGCTATGAAACTAGATGACCGTTCCATATCTAAAACCAATTACGGAATTTACAAAATTCATGTCTCATCTGCTTCTTATGGCAAAGACGTTTTCTTCAAAGTTTCTTCTGATCCTGAAAATGACTCTTTATCTCTGGTTCCCTTGTATGTCTCGACTGAAAAATCTCTGTACAAAGCTGGAGAAAAATTAAAGGTGATTGGCAATATCATTAAAAAAGAACAAGGTTCTGAGGGGCTGGTAATTCCAGAAAGAGTCACAATAAAAATTATTGACGGTAAAACACCCTTTAAACAAATCCATGAGGCATCTGTTTATCCTGATCAGGGTGGAAATTTCCAGAGCTTATTTGAATTACCAATAACTATTTTCAGTGAAGGTGAATACAAAGTAAAAGCATTGTATTCAAGCAAACAGGCTGAATCCACATTCACAGTTGCAAATGATTTCTCTTTTGGATCTAGTGAAAAGTTATCTCTTTTACTTGCTACTGATAAATCTGAATATTATCCGGGTGACATGGTAACTATATCTGGTAAACCAAACAAGCTAATTTATCTTGAAAAATTTGATGTTAGTGTAATTCAGAAAATAGATGGTGAAATAACATGTGGCTCATTTTACTGCGGTAAACACTTAGGTCCTGTTACTACTATTAGGCCTAGTTCTTCTGGTTCATTTTCACACCAATTTCAATTATCTGATTCTCCCTCAAGTCTAGGTTCATATGAAATTACAGTGGATGCTGGTTTTGAAACCAAATCTTTGATGTTTGATGTCGTAGAAAAACCTATTATCCCAGAATCTGAAAAATCCCCTTTAACTATTATTGAAAAAGTCAACAGAATTTTGGAGGATAAAATATCTATTATTACAAACGAAAAAACCATAGATGATAATCAGGTACTGCCACGTGTACTTTCTGGTTCATTACTTACTACAAAAGTTGATCAATCTAATGTCAATCTCAGAGTTACTTCTGAATCTGGAATCTGTATTATTGGTCCTGAGGAAGACTGCCTTGTAAAAGACTCTACTAGAAAACCAGGACAAATCTACGAAGTTGTTTCAGTAGATGGAATTAATCTAAAAGTTAGATACAGTGGACCTGACGTATACCTCGAGAAATTTGACATTCTTCCAGAATCATCTACAGAATTTCTGCCTAATGTAAACTGGAATGTAGATGTAATCAAAGATGAACAAGCATCTAGATTCTACTACAAAATTAACTACAAGATACTAGAGTAAGTTCAAAATACCGTTTGTTTCATATCTAATCAGATGAATCTTCAGGTTTTGATGTTTTACCAGGATGATCCAAAAAAATGCACCGCGGCAAAAATGGTTAAATTTGGAATTGCAAAAAATATCAAAAAAATAGGAAATAAAGGGCTTGTCTTAGATCCTTTTTCTGAAAAAACCCTTTTACCCAAAGACAAATCTTTGATAAATTCAATAGTTGGAATTGATTGTTCCTGGACTCTTGCCGATCAGGCATTTTCCAAAAAATTCAATGGCATCAAAAGAAAATTACCCCCACTGCTCGCTGGCAATCCAGTTAATTATGCAAAACTCAATAAACTTACTACTGCCGAAGCACTATCTGCATCATTATTTATTTTAGGTTTTAGAGATGAGGCACTTGCAATACTTGATAAATTCAAGTGGGGGCATACTTTTTACGAATTAAATCAAAATCTTTTGGATGAATATTCTAAATTAGAGTCTGAAGATCAAATCGATGTCATTCTAAAAGAATATGGGCTGTCTGATTAGTAATTAACGATGTTTTCTTTTCTTAATGTATATTGCAGTTACCGCGATGATTGTTATGGGTACAATTAACCATATCCCTTCAAAAGAATTATTTTTATTAAATTCTATATTGTTTTGAACCATTTCAGGCAGTACTACTTTGTTTTCCACTACTAAGAAACTTGTAGAATAGTAATCTGGTTTTAACACTGAGTTAGAAATAGCAAATATTTTTAGATCTTTTGCACCTGTGTCTAGTTTCTCTGTTTTTTCTCCCGGAATCTTAATCACGGTGGAATTTTTATCTACACTGATTAATTCTGATAATGTTGAATTTCCATTACTGTCTATCACAAAATAAAGAATTGAATCCGTCTGTGATGTTTCTACGCTTATCTCTAATTCAGTTCCTTTTTGAACGATGTTTGGTAAATTCACATTTGTTATTTTTGGAAATTCTGTTTTTTCAAATTCTGACCAGTGCCCTAACTTGAAAGGATATGTTTCATCATCAAAAGCATTGACAATAATAGTTCTTGCTTCTGGTGAATACGCACTAAGGTAAAATGGCCCATTGCTAATCACTGCATGATTGTTTACTCCAACCCATTCTGATGACGCAGTATACCTGCTATCAAAATAATCAAAATCTGTTTCAAATGACTCTAGTGATTTTGGAATGTATTTCTTTTCACTGAACTCATTCAAATAACTTTGAATCATTTGAGCATCATTTGGAATTATTAAAGAAATCCAACTGACATTTTTATTGGTTGCACCGGATCTGGAAAATGATGCTTTTCCATCTATTACGGATTGTTCCATTGCAGCCGAAATTTCCCATGGCATTGAGCTCCATAATGCTGCCCAATCTGCAATTTCACCTTCATCAAAGTGCCAATAATCCACATAAACATCAACTGTATCCTCATCAACAGGTTTGATTCCAATTATAGTTTTAACCATCTGTGAAGCTATGGGTGTGAATTCTACATCAAATGTCTTATCATTTTCATCTGTTTGTGTTCCCCACTCCATTGTAAAATATAATGAATGTAAAATATCGTTCATATCCATTTTTTGACCATTATGCCAATTGCTAAATTTAAAATCAAACCTGACTTTGCTTGTTGCTTGAGTTCCAGGTGGTACTTTTTTCCACTGTTGTTCCACCGGATCCCACATTATTACATCATCTGGCAAATTTAATTTTCCATTGGGTCCTGCAGTCTCTACATCCCAATCTGCTCTGACTGGAAATGTTTTTCCTGTGAATGGATGTTTGAAAGTAATAGGATCTGAAATTATCCCCCAGATTTGTCTGCTATATGTGTCACTTAATCCCATTACTGGATTCCATGCCCCCTGATAGATCTGCTTAACACCGATGACTAGTTCTTTATCGTTATTTCTAGAATTAATTGGTGTGAATCTACTTGGAACCCCAGCCCCCAAATCATTAACTATTCCCTCCATTTTCTCATTTGCTACATACTGATCAATTTTACTTGCTAGAAAAATTCTAACTGATTGATCAATTCCCTCGGCAATTGCATCTTGAATCAAATCTGCTCTTTGATCTTCTGACTGAAAATCCCCAGTGTAAATTTTTTGAGTTATGCTATCCAAGTGTTCATTTTTGTAATTCCAATATGAAGGATTATTGAATCCAGGCATGTTTGAAAACCATGGAGAATACATTTGAGCTAATCCTACCGAATCATATTTTACAAATGCAGATCTTCCCCAGCCTTCTGTATACAGATTCCATTTCATTTCTGCTGGGTCTGAGCCATACACAACAACAAAAGCCTTGTTCAAATCTCCATAGTCTTTTTTTACTATGAATCCTATCTTTTCTAATTCAGAAGATAAAATCTCACCAATGGATTTTCTTACAGGATCATCACTTCTGATAAAAATTGTAATTTCAATTGGCTTGTGATTAATTTCCCATTGACCATTTGATTTTGTTGCCCCTTTTTCTTTTAGTGTGTTTGAAATCATTTCTTCTGCCAATATTGGATTGTATCTGAAATTGAATGTCTCTAACTGCTCTATTACGGTGAGATATTCTGGGTCTGAAGGACTATAGTAAGAGATCATGGGTGCGCCGTAACCCCCCATCAATTCATTAACAATCAATTTTCTATCTATTAGATAGTTTAATGCAAATCTGACATCTTTAATTGAAAATAGATTGAATTCATTTGATTCGGCTGGATTTACTAGTATGCTGTAAGACCCCCCAGTTGAATCAAACACTTCTAATCCTTCCCGTGATTTCTGATTTTCTAATCTGTCTGAGGAAATTCTATTATAATAAATATCTAAATTTCCATTTCTTACTTCTTCAAGTGCAGTATTTTCATCCAAATACTGAATAAACTTCACAGAATCAAAAAATGTACTCTTTTCTGCAAATGAATCATTATAGATTAAAGATACGACTACCAGAGCTAGTATGAATACTAGCAATAATTTCATAATCGTTATTTAGTTTGGTTGTAATAAAACCTATTTCAATCAAGTTTTACTACAAAGTTTTTAGCCGATTACTAATTTTTTTTAATTAAATGAATCAACATGGGTACTTCCTGTACTAGTAATGATGATTTCTGTTCTAGTATTTTCTACTCAGAATGCAAAACCACTGCGTATCTTAATCTAAGCCCACTTTCTTTTTTTTCCAAAATATGCATGATTTTATTTGTGGCTCTGAGAATGAATCAAAACAATTTTTTAAAATTATTTTTGAATCTTTTACTGAAATAGATCCATAACCTTTGAGAAATTTTACGTTGTAATAATTTTGTTATTATTTCAACGTCATAACGAAAATTATGATTTTTAGTATTTATAAAATTCCCTCCAATACAAACCCCTTTACAACAAACTTAATCTTATTGGGAGAAATTGAAGCCTAATGAATAAGCAAAGTTAGTATATTTTAAAGAAAGGAATTTGTCTTTACGTTAGCACAAGTAATTATCTGACAGATCAGTAAATAATGCTGACAAATTTGTATGTGGACAGGACACAAATGTAAGCGCGGCTTAATAACCTCTTTACTAACAATAAACTAACAAT
>CAYYXT010000009.1:0-32186 GCA_964475825.1 uncultured Nitrosopumilaceae archaeon
AAATGTACTTTTACATTTCCAAGAGGAGCAATTGATCTAGGATCTAATGTCCAGTTTGCAAACAAAGTATATCCACCTGGAGTATACTGCATTGATGGCGCAGCAAACATAGGATCAGGTCCAATCACACTTACAGGTAATGGAGCTCACATATTCAAGATTAACGGCGCATTAAACCAAGCAGCAAATACTGATGTCATACTAGCTAAAGGCGCACTAATTTCCAGTGTAATCTGGATGCCAACCGGTGCAACAACAATTGGAGCAAACAGTCACCTCATAGGAACTGTAAACGGCGCACCAATTACAATTGGCGCTAATTCTGATATTAACGGTGTCGGTCCAGCAAAGAAAATGGCAGATGCAATTCCAGGTAACTTTGGTATCCTTGCTAGTACCTACACCAACACATCACCAGGAACTTCCATTGCAGGAGACCTTGGTTACACTACAGGACCAGCAGTAGCAGCTAAAGTTAGTGGTATTATTCACGTAGCAGACTCTGCATATGAACAAGCAGGAATTGCACAGAACGCTGCGACATCTTCTGCAAACTCTAAAGCATGTACAACTAATCTTGGCACTACAGTTGACCTATCACTGGTACAAGGTGGGGTATACACACCTGGAGTCTATTGTACCACAGGTGCTGCATCTATTGGTGCAGGAGGAATCACACTTTCAGGTAATGGCATTTACATTTTCAAAATTGATGGCGCACTTACCACAGTAGCCAACTCTAATGTCTCACTAACTAACGGCGCACAAGCAGCCAGTGTATCATGGGTACCAACTGCAGCAACAACACTTGGAGCAAACAGTAATTTTGCAGGAACTATACTTGATGCAGCAGGTGTTACAGTAGGTGGTAATACAAGTATAACCGGCAGAGTCTTGGCATTTGGAGGAACAGTTACTACTGGTTCTTCTGTTACAATTACAGTTAAATAATAATCAATGTCAGATGCAATTAAGTGGTTTCAGTGTTTGACACTATCGTTGCCTTGATCTTAATAGTGTCAATTTTATTTATAATTACGGTTTCTGCAAGACTAATCATTATGCCAAGATACTATATTATTTTGAGGTGTTTTTAAATTGATTAAATTTCTAAGTGTTTTAGTAATCCTTGTATTTTTTACTGTCATCTCATTTATTCCTCAGTCTATTGCACAGGAATCATCTAATTCAACCGCACAATATGCATTACAGTTAAGACAACTGAAGAATGAAGGCGTGGGTAAGATTGACCCTGTAGCATATGGAATATTTTATGTTACCAGTAAAGATCAATGTGATGATTCTGACAATCAACGCTTAGAATTCTATCGAGTAATAACAGATGAATATCTTTCACTGTATCGTCTTGCCTACAAACAAGATTATGCTGCATGTATTTCAGAAAAAGACTTTATCGAATATTTTTCTGAAATATCTCCAACTGTCATACCAATTGTAATAGTGGATGAAAATGCAAGCCAAAAACTTCTGGTTCAGCAAGGAAACATTGGCTTGTATACAATTTCAGGCATCGGGTCAGAATCCATTATAGTTTGTGCTTGTGACAATGATATAGAAAGCTGGACAGGGGCATGGGTTTTATCCCACGAGTTATCACATTTGGCTCTTTACAGATATGAAGCTCCAGAGTCTGTTTATTTTACATGGGTACATTACAATGAAGCTATGGCATATGCATGCAAGATCCTATCTCAATCTAACTTTTGCCCTGAATATTCAACAATAATAATATCGCCATCAGGAAATCCAATTCCTGTAATGGAAATCTTTGGACAAGGAGCAACAGCTTATAACATGCCATCAACCCCACCACAGCTTGATGTCCCAATAGTTCAGCAATCTATTCCAAAAGATGAACTTAAAAAAGCTGTACTGATTCAAGTTTTACCTCCTACTCCTGAACTTAGCATCATATCATCTGTTGAAATAGTTGGTTTAAGACCTCTGAATATTGACAGCAAACTTTATCCTGTTCCGTATAATATTACAGGAGGAATAGTTCAGGCGTTCTATGCAGATTCTCTTACAAAAAAACTGACTGTTGAAGTAATTGGCGGGGAGAATGGCGGACATTTACAGTTACAACTATCAAGAAAAATAATGGATTCAATTCAAGATGGTAAAGATACACGATTTGTGGTAAGCAGTGGGACTGTTGATGATGTAAACAAAAAACAACTAGACTATATAGAAATCCAAACTAACACGGAAACAAGAACATTGGAAATTAATTTTCCACAAGACAGAAGCGTTATAGAGTTAACAGGTACTATGATAGTGCCCGAATTTCCATTGCCTGCAATAACACTAGTAATTTCTCTTAGTTCCCTACTTGCATTTTATAGAATAAAATTGAGAAAATAAAAATTATAACACTAAAAATTACAAGTCAAAATGACAAATCCAATATGATAGGAATTGAAATTTGCCTAGAGGAAGTGTGATATTTTCTTAATTTAGGTTAGTTTTTTTGTTCTAGTAACATAATCCTGCCTGCCTATCTTTAATAACTACACAAATGACGTGACTTTGAATAAAACCTATTGTTACAACGTATCGTTTCTGGCTTGTATTGCTGGCATTGCATAATTTTGATGTTGTATACTTCACTAATATTTGGTGTTGTTACTTGAGGGCTTTGTCCGAAAACTGTTGTATCTAATACAAGAGTAGCGACTAGAGACAAAACACCGAATAATACACACATAGGTTTTGATTTTATTGCGTTAGTTGCTATTGAAAGTACAAGACAGCTAATGAATTTTATCTTTGATAATTTTGTGTTTATGAAAAAATCACACTAAGATTTTCTACATTTACTATGATACATCACAGCAGAAATATGTGTTTTAGGGGGGAAATGTTTATAGTAAATGAAAAAACAATCAAAAACAGAAGTGTATCTAAATGTCAAGTGAGATCAAAGATAAGGTAGGAAAGCTTGCTGGAATTGAAGTTCTGGAAAATAACGGCATAGACTTGGAGAAACTGAGAAAACTTATTTTGGCTGGCGTAGGGTCAGAATTTGCAACGTATTACTATTATACAATACTGCGAATGCATTGTACTGGCCTAGATGGTGAAGGCATTAAAGAAATCGTTGAAGACGCCAGGATAGAGGATAGAAATCACTTTGAGGCTATGACGCCACGGCTATATGAGATTGGAGGAAGCCTTCCAAGAGATCTTAGAGAGTTTGCAGATATTGCAGGCTGTCCTGATGCATTCCTGCCAAAAAATTGGGAAGATATAGACGAGATTTTAAAAGTCCTTCTTGATGCGGAAAAATGTGCAATTCGTTCATGGGGTGAAGTGTGCGATTATACTGCTGGCAAGGATCATCGAACATATGAAATTGCTCAGAGAATAATGGGAGAAGAAATAGAACACGAAGCTTGGTTTGTAGAACTCCTTTCAAAAAGACCATCAGGACACTTTAGAAGGGCAATTGTAGGACAGTCTGATTCCTAGTTTTGTTTTATCTAAAGTTGCTTTAATTAATTTTCTCCAAATTTCAATACTCGTACTGTATTTGTCATTTTGATTTATTTGTAATTGAGGGTTAGGTATAATTTGACTAGTTAGGGGAAACTAATTCTAAGATGCTGGAATTATTTACAATATGAGGAAAATTCACGTATGACATTGAAACTTTATCTCCTAAACTTCCCCATATCAAAAATTTATATCATAACTCAAAGGACTTTCTATTGTATTGACCGTATCTGATCTTAAACAATCGTATCCGGACTCGTCCAAACCTAAAATTAATTGGGCAAGAATTGAGGAGGCCGAAGATTTTGCTAATACTGTAAAGTTATTCCGTCAAGGAAAATACAACGAAGACAGCTTTAGACGATATAGACTCCAGCATGGGGCATATGGCACCAGAATGACTAATGATTATGCTATGGTTCGAATCAAATTACCTGCGGGAGAAATTTATCCATATCAACTTGAAAAAATATCTCAACTAAGTGAGCAATTTTCTATAGGCAGCGCTCATTTTTCGACAAGAGAAAATATCCAATTGCACTGGGTAATCTTAGAAGATGTTTCAGAAATTTTACGAGGGCTTGCTGAAGTAGGTCTTACATCGCGTGAAGCATGTGGTAATTCTGTAAGAAATGTAATGTGTAGTCCTTTATCTGGGGTTTGTCCTGATGAAGAATTTGATTCTACACCGTATGCACTTGCAACAGCTAGGTTCTTCTTGAGAAATCCATTGTCGCAAAATCTTCCAAGAAAATTCAAATTTAATTTTACATGCTGTGAAAAACATGGAATGGTAAGAATGGTTGATGTTGGATTGATTCCGCAAACTAGAGATTTGGATGGAACTATTCAAAAAGGATTCAAAATTTTTCTTGGTGGTGGATTAGGTAACAAATCTTTTGTAGGTTATCAATTAGAAGAGTTTACTCCAGAAGAAGATCTTTTGTATACATCAATTGCAGTACTGCGAATTTTTGATAGACTAGGTGATAGGAAAAACATGGCCCGAAATAGAATGCGTTATCTTGTAAATGATATGGGTTGGGAAAAATTCCAAAATCTAGTTCTTAAAGAAAGAGCTATAGTGAAGGCAACTCAATCTGTTGTCACTCGTCTTGAAGTAGATCATACTCCATCAATAATTAAAAGACCAATCAGAATATCCGATGAAAGCGGAAGTTCAATTCCTGATGGATATGTAAGATGGCTAAAAACCAACACCCTAAAACAAAAACAGTCTGAATATTATTCTGTATTCGTAACCCTTGAGGCTGGAGACATTACATCAAATCAGTTAACTGTACTGGCAACAATAATTCGAGAATTCTCATCAGAAGGCCATGCAAGAGCTGGGTTTGCACAAAACATTGCATTACGTTACGTTCATGAGGATGATTTGCCACGTCTCTATTCCAAACTGCTTACAGTTGGGTTGGCAAAGTCTGGCGCCTTAACTATGGCTGCACCTATAGGTTGCTCAGGCACAACTTCATGTAATCTTGCTTTGACTAATTCTCATAGACTGGCAAAGGAAATTCAAAGAAAATTCCTCGAACTCAAATTAGACCAAGATGATGATTTACGTGATTCTTCCATTAAGATAAGCGGATGTCCAAATTCATGTGGCCAACACGGAATTGCTACAATTGGTTTCTTTGGTGGAGGAGGCAGAGTTGGAAAAGAAATGTATCCTAACTATCAAATGTCTTTGGGAGGACGCTCTGATGGAGAAACAATGCTTGGTGCTACATGTCATAGAATTCCTGCAAAAAGAGTAATTCCAGTAATTTTAAAAATTATTGAATTATTCAAACAAAATAAAAAATCTGATGACACTCTTAAAGATTGGATTCATAGAATTGTAAATGGAAAAGAAGATTCTGAAATAAAATCTATCCTTGATATGAGAAAAGCTTTGGATTCATTTACAATCCCACCTACAAAAGAAGAAGATCCTGATTTTTACAATGATTATGGAAGTGATTCTAGTTATCACACAAAAACTGGAAAAGGCGAATGTGCAGCATGAGCCAAGAAAAAACAATCAAAACAACAACTGATATTGATTCACTGAGATCTGAAATTAGAGATAAAAGTGTCAGAGTAATTGACGTACGAAGAGAAGAAGATTACAAACAAAGTCATATTCCAACCGCAGTAAATCTCCCACTGGCAAATTTATTATCTGATGATAGCCCTGAACGTGTTTTAAAACTTGTAAATGCAATGGGTATAGACGATGAAACTCCTGTGGTCGTTTATGATGATACCTTTGGTGCCCTTGCATCTAGAGTTGCTTGGACATTGGAATATCTTGGTCATTCTGATGTATCTTTACTTGAAACAACTTTTAGTAAATGGAAATCACTTGGTTTGGAAAATGATAATAAAATACCAGAAATACAAAGCAAGGAACACTCTATTCATCTTAAACCTGAAATTTTAGCTACTTCTGATTATTTGGAAACATCAAAAGATAAACCAGGTGTAATTCTCATTGATAACAGGGAGAGGTTAAACTATCTGGAACAACATATCCCCGGTGCAATCAGCCTTCCATATCGAACTCTTGCAACTCTAGATAAAATTCTACGACCTAAGGAGGACATGAAGCGACTTTTAGATAACCGGAGAATTTCAGGCAATTCTGAAATTATTACTTATTGTGGAAGCGTTGGAACTCTTTCGGGTTTGGCTTATTACGCACTAAAATCAGTTGGTTTGCCTAATGTTAAACTGTATGTCCGCTCTTTCAAAGAATGGAAAGGCCTTGAGAAACCAATAGCAAAACAACAGGATGCACACTATTGGGACTTGTCTGCAGAATAACTAGGATATTTCGTTTCTAAGCTTTTTGGTAACTGTCACTTCTATATTGTCAAAAAGATTTAGCATCTTGCCTTTGTTTCCAATAAGATAATCTACTCCTCTATCTTTTAATCTGATTTTCCACAATCTGATTTCTCTATGTTCCTCAAAGAACTGTTCAATCATTTGCTCTCCTGATTTTGTTGGGTCGATAAACTCTTCAAAGATTTGAATTGTTTTTTCAACATCTTCTTCTTCTATTGCTTCTCTAACTGATTGTATGGCTTGACTCATCTCTTTTAGATTCTTGACTGGTTTTGGTAATTGTTTTTTTGTGATTCCAAATAATCCTTTTTTCTCTTTTCCCATTCTTTCTGCAACATCTGCTGTAAGATCATATATTGGAATTTTACTTAGACCATCTCGTTTTTCATGCTGAACAATTAATCCCTTTTCAAGCAATTTTCTTAATGCATCATCTGCATCAGCTTTATCTAGAAATGTTGTCCAAACAATAGCACCAAGCGTATGATAACCTTGTCTGATTGATTCTAAAACTACTACTTCTACAATTCTTTTGAAACCTTCTTCAATTCTAACATTTGTAAAATCTTTATCCCTAATTGATTTTCTTGCATTTTTTACATCAATTTCAATTGACCGCTTCAATGCTTCAAGTGATTCTGGAACTTGGTTTACTAGAGACAGAAAACATGCTTTGTTATACCATGCCATTCCATATGTAGGATCTGACTCCACTGCTTTTTCAACTGCATCCAGTGCTTTAGAATAATTTTTTTGTTCATAGTGGACTAGTGCTTTTAAATTCCAAGCTTCCGGGTTGGTGACATCTATATCTAAAATTTTATCATAAATCTTTAGTGCTTCATTGTATTCTTCCAAGTGGAATCTCGCATAGCCTAATTTCATCAAAGTCTCAATGTTGTTTGGCTCGATTCGTAATGCCTGTTCAAAAATAACTGCTGCCTCTTCGATCTTTTCATCGGCCATAAGGTTTACCCCCTTTTTAAATAATTTTTTACGATTATAGTCAGGATCTACTAGACCTGTCTCTTCAACCTGATCTGTTTTTTTAGATTCTATCTCTTTTTCATTTGACTTTTTTTGAAATGGCTTCACTAGCTCAACTTGGACATTTAATCTAGATAAATACTATCCTGAATTGAGCCTGGTTCTTAACCTGTCTGAATCCATTGAAAGCACTGGTCAGAACTTGTTTAGAGATACGCCAAAAGTTTTAGGACTTGGATTTTATAAAATCAAACTTAAAAGTCTCATATCTGTATTTGTCTCGTCTATTTGATCCTAATATGGCAGCAAGCAATTATCATCATTGATATTTTATTAGATGTTGATATAGTAAAAAAATCATCTTTATTTGATGAAACACAAAAGACAACCTAAAATTCTAAGAGATATTCCAGTAGAATTAAAATCAATAACTAAAACTCCAATCACAGTTCCTCCAAATACTAGCATCTTAGATGCAAGAGACATTTTACTCCGATATGGGATTGGAAGATTAGTTGTCAAATTTGGCAAAAAACCAGTAGGAATCATTACTGAAAAAGATATTGCAAGAAGTGTTTCGGTTTTTAGCGGAAAACCAATAGAAAAAATTCTGGTGAGAGACATAATGTCAAAAGATCTAATCACAATTCCTCCAGATGGTTCAATATATGATTGTGCAAAACAAATGAAAAAACATGGCATAAGCTCAGTGATCATACAGGATAAGAGGCAAAATCTGGTAGGAGTTATAACAAAAACAGACCTAGTTTCTACTTTCTTGGCTCAGAGCACAGCATCATTAAATATCTCAAGAATTATGACAAAAAAAGTAATTACTGTCTCTCCAAACGATTCTGTGTTTGAAGTTCAAAGTATTTTATTTAATAACAAAATTAGTAGGATAGTTGTTATAAAAAATAAAAAACCCATAGGAATTATCACATACCGTGATTTTGTTCCTGCAAAGACTTTTGATTTACGCAAAGAGTTTGTGGATCCAATAGAAAGTGCAGAGATATCCTCCAACCCACAACTTAATGAATTTAATGTAAATCAATTGAGTTACTTGCTTACATTTTCTGCAAAAGACATCATGACAAAAGAGCCTTTTGTGGCGTATCCTGATGATGATGTATACACAGCAGCAATTCTAATGATACGACACGGAATAAGTGGTATTCCGATTATAAGAAACCAGAAATTGATTGGAATAGTAACAAAATCCGATATTGTTAATGTTCTGGCATCAAAGGGAAAACTTGACTGATTCTTGGATGTCTTAGAGTAGGTTAATCTTCAACGGCATGTTCAATTAGTACTTTGATGCAATTTTTTAGAATCTCATTATTTGAAATCGCTTTTGTTTCTTTGAAGTTAAATTCTTGAACTAGTTGTTGTTCAAATTCTATCAAATCATTTTGATATGTATTGCAAGAGGAACGTAATAATCTCCAATAATAGTAACCCTTACTCATTTCATTTAACATTACATGATGATCTGATTTCAATATCCTAGAGATGTTCTCGTATGCTTCTTTGTAATCATTAAATTTGTCTTTGACAATTTGCGGAAGGCCTTGACACCACTCTTTTCCGTCCGCAGTTTTTTCTACATTTTGCATTTTTTGGAGTTGATATGCCACAGAATCTTTCAAGATATCAAGTGTATCATTGGTATCAAGGAGATCCATCAATTGAGGGTTTATCATAAATCTTCTGGATTAATCAATGTTTAAGAATGTTGCATGTCTGTAATTTAGAACTCTGTTAAAAAACAAACTCAAATCTTCTTTCTTTGTATGCCGTATTTAGTTTTCATATGATTGGTATTTTGGTGCCGCAATATTTGCACTGGTTATCATCATCAAGATTCCATTCTAAGATATCAAAATTGTATCTCCTTACAACAATTTTTTTACATTCATGACAATAGGTATGCTCTAATGGATGCCCTGGAACATTACCAACATATGCGTATCTCAAACCTTCTTTTTTTGCAATCTTATGATGTCTTTCATAGTATCATTACGATTAAATGTAATAATTTCTTTTTTAGGTAATTCCAAAATAGTCACATCCGTAATGCAATTAGCACAGATCTCAAGTAATTTTCTTCCAGATATGGCAGAATATCCTCCTAAATTGTTTGGAATTATAGAAAACGCTCTTCTAGTTTGTTTCCATTTCTCAAGTAGTTCCACTAGCTTGATTTTTTCAGATATGATTATGAGATTTTTATCTATGACTTGCTCTACTGTGATTTTATCAAAAAAATCTGAAGAGGGGTTTTCAAAAATATTCGCAATTACTTCTTTTCCTCCAATTACTCCAATTGGTTTTTCATCTTTTTCTGTTACAACAAGGGAATCTGTAAATGATTCCAAATAATGCATTAGCATGCAGGCAGCTATCCCCATTTTGTTTTCTTTTCGAATACTTACAGCAGGAGTAGAACTCAAAGAAAGCGGCAATAGATCTTTTAAAGTCTGATTATAGATAGGCAATAATTCGCCAAGATTAAAAAGGTAAAGAGGGTTTATCTATGTAAAGATGATTCTCATTTTTGAATTCTTGTAGTTTTCTTCTCTTAGTGTCATTCCTAGGTCATGCCAAAAATTATTACTTACATTAATCTTAAAGAATTTCCAACAAATAAACTCTGATCATTACTTTAGTTATATTGCAAAATCTGTGATTGGAGGGAAGGGGTCTTTTTATCCGTAATCTATCACATTCAATGATTCTATTTTCTGACCCTTTTTTGAGGCTAATCCACATTTGAAGTGGTAAAAAAACGAATAATTTTGCACCAAATACAGAAATACTTGGAATTTACACAAACGATTGTGTCATCTCGTCCCAGATTAGAGGTTCAAGGTCAAGCCCCATTCAGACAATCCGGCATCTATGAAGTACATATTTTTATTGCTGACTCAAAGCCACCTGTTGATAAAATTAGAAATAAACAATTTTCTTCATTATGGAAGGGAAATTTTCATCTTCGAGTAAAAGATGGAATATTCACAGAGACACTTGGTTCTGATGAAAATCCAATCCCTTCTTCTGTTTATGATCTTGATGCTGTTTGGATTGTTGTTACTGATCTATTCTCTTCATTACATTCTGTTTTTGATGTCTCTTTAGGAAAACCATCAAAAGAAACTAGACCTGAAACTAGAACTGAAATCGAATCACCAAAGCTGCAGCGTACTGTAAAACCAACTCCTGATTCTTTTACTGCATATGGTTATGCTGGTCCACAAGGTAGCAAAGGTCCAACTGGTCCACAAGGTGTACCCGGTGACAGAGGTCCTATCGGTGATAAAGGTTCACAAGGTATTCAAGGTCTACAAGGTGACAAAGGTCCAACTGGTCCACAAGGTGTATCTGGTGACAAAGGTCTACAAGGTGATAAAGGTTCACAAGGTGACAAAGGTCCACAAGGAGAAAAAGGAATAACTGGTGATAAAGGTGATAAAGGTGACAAAGGAATTTCTGGTCCTCTTGGTGATAAAGGTGATAAAGGTCCAACTGGTCCATCTGGTGATAAAGGTCCAGAAGGACTTAGAGGTCCAATTGGTTCTCAAGGAGAAAAAGGATTAACAGGTCCTCTTGGTGACAAAGGTCAAATCGGATTACGTGGAGTTTCTGGAGACAAAGGTGACAACGGTCCACAAGGTGTTACAGGTGATAAAGGATTAACAGGTCCAACTGGTCCTCTTGGTGATAAAGGTCCACTAGGTCCACAAGGTATCCAGGGAGAAAAAGGATTAACAGGTCCAACTGGTCCTCTTGGTGACAAAGGAATTTCTGGTCCTCTTGGTGATAAAGGTCCACAAGGTCTACAAGGTGTTCCAGGTGATAAAGGATTAACAGGTCAAACAGGTCCTCTTGGTGATAAAGGTCCACAAGGTCCAGTAGGTCTAATAGGTGAAAGAGGTCTAAGAGGTCCTGAAGGTCCACTAGGAGAAAAAGGTCCACAAGGTCCACAAGGTCCTGCAGGTGCAAAAGGGTTAACCGGAGTTCCTGGTCCACTAGGAGAAAAGGGAGAAAAAGGTCCAACAGGTCTGCAAGGCGATAAAGGATTAACAGGTCCAACAGGTCCTCTTGGTGAAAGAGGTCCACAAGGTCCACAAGGTCCACAAGGTGAAAGAGGTTCATCAGGTCCACCTGGAGAAAAAGGTCCACAAGGTCCACAAGGTATTCAAGGTTTACAAGGTGAAAGAGGTCCAACAGGTCCATTTGGCCCACAAGGTGAACATGGTCCAATAGGTGAACAGGGCCCAGTAGGTCCAGCCGGTCCTAGAGGTCCACCTGGTCCACCTGGAGAAAAAGGCCCAGCAGGTGGAATGTCTGTAGAACAAAAAGCACTATTCAAAGAACTTTTGGAAATACTGACTAACAAAAATATCATTAGTACTGAAGAACAAATCAAACTAATGAGTTATCTTTACTAATGTTTGACAAGGTGAATTACTGATGAGTGAAAACCCCGAAAAAATAGAATTCAAAATGTTGGATTACAAACGTCTTGAAAATGACTTTGTATCTTTTGAATTAGAGGATGGAACAATTGTAAAAGTCAAAGTTGATTTAGACCGAGTTGGTATAGCTGTCAATTTTAAAAATCCTGATGGCACTTCGCACTATGCAATTAATACTTCTGTAAAATTATCTATCACTCCATCAGATAAGAAATTCACCGTTCAAAAAAACACCATTAAAGGAAAAAACTCACAACCTCCAAGCCAAATGTTTAGCTGATTTTAGAAATTAAAATTAGAAAAAGGAAAAACAAATCGTCATGGAATGACGATTGTTAATTTTTAGACGCTCTTATCGTCTTCTTGGAGCTGCTCTTCTTTTTGGAGCGGCTGCTGCTTTTCTTCTTGGAGCTGCTCGTCTTCTTGGAGCTGCTCTTCTTTTTGGAGCGGCTGCTGCTTTTCTTCTTGGAGCTGCTCGTCTTCTTGGAGCTGCTCTTCTTTTTGGAGCGGCTGCTGCTCGTCTTCTTGGAGCTGCTTTCTTTACGACGGTCTTTCTAACAGATCTACGTTTAGAGGCAGCTTTTCTTTTTGTAGCCATTGATGAATCGACATTTTCATAGTTTTTTTATAGTTAGACTAAACAAAATTACACAAACTGATTACTATTTGTCAACGAAATTTTATTTTTAAAATTTAATTTTGATCGGAAAATTTCAATAAACACTTTCAGCTGATGGTCTTCTTCCTTGCAACCAACTTTTTTTTCCACAAATAGTACATTGGTACTGTCTTCTACGCTTGTATGTTGCCATTTCTGGAAGAAAAACAAGGATTTGTTTTGTTTTTGCCATGCAATATTGACACCATCTGTGTTCTGTATCTTGATCCATTTTGTTATTTGAAATTGAAAAATTATGCTCCACGTGTTTTAATTATCGTTAAAACATCTTCGTCTTGTACAATGTGATCTAATCCTACTCTTTGTCCTCCAAACTTTACACTTTTCCCCCAAATCAAACCATATCTGAATTGTCTTTTCATATTTCGATGTAGCTTATTACAAATATCTTCTACTGTATCGCCCTCTCTTGCAATTAGCGGTTCTTTAAAGTCTGTTTCACCGCCTTTTGGTCTCATGTATATTCTAATAAAATTAAGCTTCTCATAGATTTTCTCTTTTAGTAATTCTATGTTAATTTCTGAATTTGCTGAAACTTCTATTACTTCTGATTTTATTTTTGTTTTCAAATCTTCTAGAAATTCTCTATCTACTAGATCTATTTTATTTAAAATTGTAATTGATTTTGAATAACTAATATTTCCAGCGATGTGATCTGCTAATTGCTCTGATGTGATGTCTTCTCGAATGACAACTCTGGCACTAACTATCCCATAAATATGTAAAATATCTTTTAGGTGCTGTTCTGAAATTTTTGTTAGTTTTACCTGTTGGGCAATGGCAATTCCACCCATGGGAGATTTTTCAATGGTGATGTTTGGAGGTAATTTGTTTAGTCTAATTCCTATATTTCCTAATTCGTTAACCAATACATCTTCATGAAAAGGCTGAAAAACATCTAGCATAAGTAAAACCAAATCTGCAGTTCTTGCAACAGATAGTATTCTTTTACCCAGTCCTTTTCCACTTGATGCACCTTTGATAATTCCAGGTAGATCAAGAACTTGGATTTTAGCTCCTCGGTATTCCATCATTCCTGGGACTACTGTTAAAGTTGTAAATTGATAAGCAGCAACTGCAGATTTTGCATCTGTTAATTTGTTTAGCAATGTTGATTTTCCAACACTTGGTAATCCGATAAATACAACTGTAGCATCACCTGCACGTCTGACATCAAATCCATCTGTTTTTGCACCCCTTTTTTGAATTTCTTTGTCTTCTTGTTCTCGTTTTAGTTTTGCAATTTTTGCTTTTAGTAAACCGATGTGGTGGTTTGTAGCTTTGTTGATCTGAGTTTTTGCCATTTCATCTTGAATGGCTTTGATTTTTTCAGGAATTCCCAAATCTATTCAATCTTTTTACTATCCTTTTCAAATAAAATCCTATGATTTTTCTTAATTATCTCTATTCTTGTGATTAGAATGGTTTGAAAATTATTGATTCTTTGATAAATTCAGGTAACGTTGTTTCTCTTAATCTCTAAAAATCTCTAGAAAATTCTGTATGCTTTTGCATCATCTGCAAATCTTGCTTTGCTAAAAATTTCCTCCATGACCCCTTTTTTGACATGTTTTTTACTTAATCTCTTAATCCCATTTCATAATTACAATGTGGTATTTGGATGATCTAGTTTTAGTCAAGTACGCCGGTATTTATCACTGTTATTCGTAAAGATGTGACTTGGTTACTTGTGACAAATGTTATCATGAACATCATGATCAATGTATGGGAAAAGCAGGAATGTTTGATTGTGATTGTAAGTGTATTAAACAATCTTGAATTTTTTGCCTAGTGATTATCTCATTTGCCACGATGATTCTTTGCTTTAAATAACAATGCACTGTTAGTAAAGTATGCCTCAACTACAAATCACTGCTGAAACAATGACTAGAATAAAGACTATTACTGGAATTAGCCATGTCCGCGATGGGGATTTCATGGTTAATGAATTGATCGATATTTTAGAACAAAAAATCCGAGAACGACGATAATCCACACATCTTAGATTTGACTTGGATTTGAAACTGTGGGAAATTTAAAAAATAATTGTAAAAAAAACAATTATTCTTTATAATGAACTAATAACGTGTCCCCCATTACTGGGTGAACTGATATTATGTTTTCACCCTTTTCAGCTAGAAATTCATTAACTACATCTTGAAGGAATACTCCTTGAGATAATTTTTCAGCTTCAAAATATCGGATTTTATGAATCATTATCATATTATCAATTAAGATGCTAATAACTATTGAAATCTCACAATTCTAGAAACTAACAATAAATAGCAAGAAAACACATCTAATTCATGTTAGCTCTCATACTCATTCCACTTGTGATATCTGCTACAATTGGAATCCTTGGATATTTGATATATAGATTAGTTATCTTTGATTATTTGTGTGATAGATCTGTTAATACAACTTTACGAAAATATGATATCAAAAAAACTCAATTTCAAATAATAAAAGAATACTATGAAAAGAAAGGAGAGCTAGTTTCTGAAAAAGTAATCTCTCAACTTGCTAAACAATATAGGCAAAAAGAACCCGAACAGTTTCTTACAATGTATGATTCTATTAGGGATAAATCCAAAACCGAATAAAATCACTGATAAATATCTAAGGCTCTCTTGGTATCTGAATGAATGGCGTTCCGCCTTCACCTACCACTAATGGTAGTTTGCCATCCCATGCTTGTATTTTGAGCCATTCTAAATAATTTGGATTTTGTGCCAATGCCTCATTGATTATTTTGATTGCTTCTGCTTCACCTTGTGCTTCTGCTACGTTTGCTGCAGCGATACCTTTTGCCTGTTGTTCTTGTTGTCTTGCTTCAACCTCGATTCTTCTAAGATCATTTTCTGCTTTGAGGGCTTTTTGCTCGGCTTCAACTTTAGATTCTATGGCTTGTGCAAATAGTGGAGAGAATTGAAAATCAGTAATGGATATGGCGTCTGTATTGATATTATATGGATTAAGACGAGCAGTAATTTCTGACTCTATGTCTGATTTTACTAGTGGCCTTTTTGTGATCAATTCTTCTGCGTTATATTTTGCAGTTATTTGTTTGACCACTTCTTCTACTGCTGGTTGAATAATTCTACTTTCATAATCTGGCCCTACTTCTTTGTACAAAGTATTTACCGAGTTTGGTGCTGCTCTATAATTGACTGTTACTTCAGTAGTTACCGTTTGAAGATCCTTTGAAGCACCCGATGTTGCTTTGACAAATTTGAGTGTTCTAATTTCCATGTTTACAACTTTATCTGCAAATGGCATTACAAAATGTAGTCCTTCTTCTAAAGGTGGAATACTCGTGTCCACAGCACTCCAGTGCAGTAAAACTCCCCTGTTTCCAGCATCTACTATTTGTACTGATGCTGCTGAGATTATTGCAATCATGACAAGTGCGATGGCGCCAATGATTACTAATTTAGCTTTTCCAAAATTTACATCCATTTTTGGTTGCTGATATTTTGACAATGTCTTTTGTTCTTTTTACTATAATTATACTCTGCTAATTCCTGATCCCATGTTTTATTTTTCAGTAAATGACAATTGTTTAATGATTTCGATTAATTTTGATTTACTTACAAAAAGACAATGATGAAATAGATATGAATAACATAATTCGATATGGCTGAAAATGGGTTTGTCTGGATTTATCTGATATTTCTCTTAATTCCACTATCTAGAATACTGCCACGTTTGATAAAAAAATGGAAACTAAAAAATTCTGGCATCCCTCAACAGCCATTTGATAATCAATTTCAGGTCTCAAATAACACAATATCTGAATCTTCAAGAGAGATATTTAGGGCACAACCTCAAAGAGAATCAAAACCAAAATCCACAGATATGATGGTGTTAGGTGAACTTGACCACGGTACAAAAAACTTTGATGTCCTTCAAAAAAAATTAGGAATTGACAATGAAACACTAAATTCTGTTTTAGAGGATTTGGAAAACCAGGGATTGATTAGAGTTGAACAAAAACAAGGACTACTTGGTACAAAAGTAGAGTTGTATCCTACTGAAGAAGGGGTCAAAAAATATTATTCTTGATTATGTTCTCTTAGTTTTACTAATCTACCAAATTATCCCTTTGAAACGTAGTTTGTGGAGTCTGTTCTTTCAAAATAATACGATAGTACTTAAGAGGTGAAAATTACATAAAATCATGTCCGAAGAAAGAACAATGTATCCTTGCACATGTGCAGATTGTGGTAAGGAAGACAAAGTACCTTTTGAACCAAAACCCGACAGACCTGTATATTGCAAAGCATGTCTGCCAAAACACAGAAAGTAAAAGATTTCAAGTTAATTTCGTTTAAAGTAATTTAAATTCAATTATCTTTTTCTCCTTTTTTTACGATTCTTTTTATTTAATCTCTAAAACATACGTCCTCTTTTTTGTTAACCTAGGCAAAGAATCACGCGTAGCAAATATTATTCGGTTCCAAAAATCACTTGTATGAAACCCAAAACATTTGCCGTCGATATTGATGGTACTATAACTGAAAATGGTGCTGGTCGAATTAATTTAGATGCACTTTCTGCTTTAAGACATATGAAAAACATTGGTCATAATGTAATCTTTGTAACTGGGCGATCATCTGTTGAAGCATATTTGTTGTCAGTCTTTGGCGGGACTACAAAAATCGCTGTAGGTGAGAACGGTGGTTGTATCACTGTAGATACAAATGAGCATATTTTACTCGGTAACATACAACAATGTCAGCAAGCATTTCAAATTATTAAAAAAGAGATTGATAATGTTGTAGAAAAACCAGTCTTTCCACGAATGACTGAAGTTGTATTGGAGCGAACATTTGACTTGGATCTCGCAAAACAATTGGTTCTAGAGAAAAATCTAGATGTTTTGCTTTCAGATAGTCAATATGCATTTCACATTAATTCACGTGGAATTGACAAGGGTACTGGATTCCAAGAAATTATGAAACGACTGTCTATTTCCAGCGATGATGTGATAGCGATAGGGGATAGTGCAACTGATATCCCTTTATTCAAAGTTGCAAAAACAAGTATTGCTTTAGGAAATTCTACCGAGTATGTTAAATCTCAGGCAACAATGACTGTGTCTGCTAAAGCTGGAGACGGAGTTATAGAAGCACTAGATAAATTAGCACCCAAATTATCTGAGGTATAGTATTGTCATTCAAATCATTAATAGGCGAAATCGAAAATAACATCCATAAAATATTAGATGACCTATCTGTGTCTGACATTTCATTTTCTGTGGAACCTGCAAAACCAGGCTTTGGTGACGTAAGCTCAAATGTTTCATTTTTACTTGCCAAACATCTAAAGAAAAATCCAAAAGAGATTGCAGACATTCTGTCTGAAAAATATAGGCAATCTCCAAGCATTCTTGTATCTAAGGTGGAATCTCATGCCTCTGGATATCTTAACTTCTTTGCTAATTGGGAAAAATTAAACCAGTTGATTTTATCTGAATCTAATTTAGATGAGTTTGGGTCTGTAGACTTGGGAAAAAATTCTACAATTATAGTAGAACACACTAGTGTTAATCCTAACAAAGCTCTTCACATAGGTCATATACGTAACATTATTCTTGGAGACATTATTGCTAGAATTTTAAAAAAATCTAATTACAAAGTCAACATACTCAATTATGTTGATGATTCTGGTTTACAAGTGGCAGATATCATCGTCGGTTTTAGACACTTTGGTTTTACCCAGCAACCTCCTCAAGGAAAAAAGTTTGATCATTATTGTGGTGATGATGTCTATGTTAAAACTACCGAGAAATATGAAAAGGATCCTAGTTTGGAAGAGATTAGAAAAAACATCCTCAAAGAATTAGAAGATGGTAATTCTGAAACTGCTCTGTTTGCTGATAAAATCACACGCCGTGTTTTGGAAAATCAGCTGGAAACTTGTTGGAACTTGGGAGTCTATTATGATTGCCTAAATTTTGAATCACAAATAATTCGTTCAGGGTTATGGGGTAAAATCTTTGAAAAACTCAAAGAAATGAGCCTCATAGAGTTTGAAAATGAAGGTAAGAATGAAGGATGTTGGGTGATTAGGGGAGAAAATAACGAAGAGGACAAAGTCATTGTTAGAAGTAATGGTACTGCGACATACATTGCAAAGGATATTCCATATGCTGCATGGAAATTGGGATTGCTAGAAGATCCTTTCAACTATCAAAAATACGAAAAGATACAACCTGATAATCATATTCTTTGGCAAACAACTTTGGTAACTAGTAGTGAGCCAAAACAAAACTTTACTGGCGAAAAAGTAATCACTGTAATTGATTCAAGACAAGCAAGGCTTCAAAAAATCATCACAACACTAATGTCTAAATTCAAATCTACCGAAGACGCATACGTTCATCTTGGCTATGAATCCGTTACACTTAGTGCTGATACTGCACAAACTCTGGGATTAAACACTGATGGCAAACAAGCTCAGATGTCCGGAAGAAAAGGCCTCTATGTTAATGCTGATTCTGTTTATGATTTGCTAAAAAACAAAACCATTGAGGCAACTAGGAAAAGACATCCTGAAATGGCTGATTATGAAATTGAAAAAATTGCACATCATGTATCTGTTGGAACTTTGCGTTATGAGATGATAAAACAAGATTTAGATAAGATAATTGCATTTGATTTGACAAAATCCCTGAGCTTAGAAGGTGACACTGCTCCATACATACAATATACTCATGCAAGAGCATCTAGGATAATTGAAAAATCTACACGAACTCCCTCAATTGATGTTGATTTTTCTTTATTGAATGATAAATCTGAACTGGATTTGGTCAAAACAATTGGATTGTTTGATATCCATGTCATGGATGCAGCAAAAAATCTATCTCCCAAAGTTATAGCAAGATACTGTCATGATTTGGCTGTGGCGTTTAATTCCTTTTATGAACATGTTAAAGTGCTTGATCTAGGTGATGAAAAATTAGAAAATTCCCGACTATGTCTTGTAAATTCATTTAAGTTAACACTTGAAAAGGCATTTGATTTACTTGGTATTGTCGCACCTGGTAAAATGTAATTTTTTATAATTTTTAGAGATCTAACTAAACCTAAAACCTTTCTAATTTTGAATGATAAAACCTGATTTCTGTTTTAATCTATGGGAATTATTAAAAAAATGATTTAGTGGCCATGTCCACAGCCACAAGAGTCATGACCTGCACTTCCATGAGATTCATTTCCTGCACATTTGGAACATTTGTCTGCCCCTGTTGGGGAAAAGAAACCAATTCCACATGATACACATTTCATATTTGACATGCTGTGTTTAGCAAATTGCTGTATTTATTGAATACGGATGTGTTTTTCATCAGATAATTGAAATCAAGTTGTTCAATTTACACACACTATTGTTCATATTTCTAAAAGATAATTTGAATTATGGTCAATACCATCTTTATGGTAAACAAGATTAGAGAAGAACAAAACAATGAACTAATTACAAATCTCAAAGTAAATCGAACAAAAATTAATGATTCTTAAGAATAATTCCTATGTTGTTCTTCCGTAGTTATCTCTAATGTATTTATTATCTTTAATTTGTCTATACGATATGAAACAAGTAACAAAATACTTTGGAGTTGTTGCCCTCATTGCAATTTTTGCACTAGCGACTATATCTGGAAGTATCGGTGAAGCAGATGCTGAAAAGGCTAAAGGAAAACCTGGCACAGTTCCTCCAAAATCATTCGGACACAAAAATAATGACAAAGTATGTGGAGCAAAACTATGTAGTTCTGGTGTAAACCCAGATCCTAAAAATGAAGGAAGAGCAAATTAGAAAAAAGAGATAACCTTCCTTTAATTATTTTTTAATTGATTATTCTGCTGCTGGCTAGAATAACTAAAATCAGTAGATTCTTATCTAAAATTTTTAGAAAAAACCCATGGCTAAAATTAAACAAAACTCTTATGTGTTGTTTTACTTTAATCAATCAAAAAAATGGCTTGTTAAAGTCTCCAAAAAAGAATCACTTCATACTCACATAGGTGTCATCAAACATGCAGATGCTATAGGAAAAGAATATGGTTCTAGGTTAGTCACTAACAAAGACAAGTATGTCTATCTTATCGAACCTACAATGTATGACTATGTGATGAAACTTCAACATGGCACACAAATAGTATATCCTAAAGACATTGGTTACATTATTGCAAGAGCTGGTATTGGAAGCGGCCAAAAAATTCTAGAGATTGGTACTGGTAGTGGATCTCTTACCTCATTTGTTGCAAGTGTGGTAAAGCCAAGAGGACATGTCTACACTTTTGATGTTGATGAGAATTTTATGAAAATAGCTGAAAAAAATATCAAAAAAGCTGGAATGTCAAAATATGTTACACAACAAAATTTGGATTTGAAAACTGCAAAAAAAATGCCCCTTGAAGAAGCTGACGTGGCTTTAATTGATCTAGGTGATCCTTGGACTGTACTTCCACAAGTTCGTAAAATGCTCAAAGGGAGTGGTTCTGTTTTTGCAATTTGTCCTACCATGAATCAGCTAGAAAAATTAACTATTGCGCTAGTTGAAAATGAGTTTACAGATATTGAATCAACTGAGCACATTATTAGAACAATTGAAGCACGTGAAGGAAAAACTAGACACTCTTTTCAGGGAATAGGTCATACAACCTACCTCTGCTATGCAAGAAAGGCATTTTTTGGCAGGGGATCAAAGAAAAAATCTGATGCCTCATCTTATACTGAATCTGAGACTCGACACGATATTGAATCTGATACAAAATCAACCTGATCTTGCATCCTTTTAGATCAAAACAAGATTTATTCCTCTAGTCTTTAGTATGTTTTGTATTGGTTAGAAAGCTACTCCAAATTTCAGATGTTAAAAAATTCATACCTGCACGAAAAGCAAAATCCCGCAAAGGTGATAATGGTACTGTTTTAGTTATTGGAGGCAGCTACATCTATCACGGAGCTCCTATCTTATCTTCAATTGCAGCATTACGGTGTGGAGTTGATCTGGTATATACCTCAGTTCCAAAAATTAATGTCACTCCCACTCGTGCAATATCTCCGAATCTTATTGTGATTCCGCTAGTTGATCAAAAATTAACACGCGGTGCTGTTAACAAACTTCTTGGTGCTTTGCCACACAAACTAGACTCTGCGACAATTGGAATGGGACTTGCAGTCCAAGAAAGAGGTTCTTTGATACTTTTGATAAAATCTCTTTTGGATAGAGACGTACGACTTTCATTAGACGCAAGTGCTCTTGTTCCTGATGTATTGCCACTTTTACCTGACAAAAATGTTGTAGTGACACCCCATGCTGGAGAGTTTAAGCGCTTATTTGGAACCATGCCTCCTGATTCTAAAAAAGACCGAATCTCATTGGTTGAAAAAAATGCTAAAGATAATGGAATTACTGTTTTACTTAAAGGTGCAACTGATATTATTTCTGACGGTACTACCACATATCTTAATGAAAAAAGAACACCTGCAATGACTGTGGGTGGAACAGGCGATGTCTTATCTGGATTGGTTGCAGGAATGTTGGCAAAAAATCGCAATGCTCTAGAATCTGCAGCAGCTGCAACTTTTATCAATGGATTAGCTGGAAAAGCAACTCAAAAGAAGTTTGGGCTACACATGACCTCTATGGATCTCTTAGATGAACTCCCAAATGCCATGAAACCATTTGATAGAATTGTGTGAGTAAAATGCATCCTCTGAAGCATATTGACACACATATGGATAATTTGATTTCTGAATTACAAACACTAATTCGACAACCAAGTGTTTCTGCAAAAAATGAAGGAATTGAAGAATGCGCACAACTAGTAAAAAAAATACTAGAAAAATCTGGAATAAAATCTGAAATCTTACGACTAAAAAATGTGGCACCGATTGTCTGGGGGGAGATAAAATCAAAGAAAAATCCAAACAAGACTTTGATGTTTTATAATCACTATGATGTCCAACCTGCAGAGCCGTTTGAGTTGTGGGATGATCCTCCATTTAGCGGAAAAATCAAAGGAAACAAAATTTTTGGTAGGGGCGCATCTGATGATAAGGGTGAACTAATCACTAGAATAAAGGCAGTTGAGGCATATCTGAAAACTAGTGGAGATGTTCCATGTAATATTAAATTTGTAATTGAAGGCGAGGAAGAGACAGGCAGCGCACACATTAATCAATACCTGAAAAAGTATCAAAAGAAATTTTCATGCGATGGTGTAATCTGGGAATTTGGTTATGTTGATTCACAAAATAGACCTATCATTGGTCTTGGAATGAAGGGATTGCTATATGTTGAATTATCTGTAAGGGAATCGATTCGCGATGTACATTCAAGCTTGGCTGTTTTGATAAAAAATCCTGCATGGCGATTAATTGAAGCTGTACAAACACTAAGGGATTCAAATGGAAAAATTCTCATTAAAGATTGGTATAAAGAAATAACCCCACTTTCAAAAAAAGATTTGGAAATAATTTCAAAAGAACCTTTTGATGAAAAATCATTCAAAAAAGAATTTGGAATAAAATCATTTGTAGGTAATATGCGCGGATTGAGTGCCAAAAAAGCTCTGGTTGGAGGTGCAACTTGTAATATTGCCGGATTTGTTTCAGGTTATACTGGAAATGGTGCAAAAACAGTACTTCCTGGAGAAGCGCTAGTCAAAATTGATTTTAGACTAGTTCCTAAAATGGATCCGAAAAAACAAGTTCTCAGATTGAAAAAACATTTGAAATCAAAAGGATATGGGGATGTATTAATCAAAATTTTTCATGGCGAAGCAGCTGCACGAACAAATCCGTCTGATCCGTTTGTTTCTAAAGTTAAAGAAGCAGCTGATCAATCATTTGGAAAATCAGTTCTTAATGTTTCAAATGCGGGTACTGGCCCAATGCATTCTTTTGTAAATGCCTTGAATGCTCCTTGCATCTCAATTGGTAGCACCTACATGTTTTCTCGTATCCACTCACCTAATGAATTTGCTAGAGTTGATTTATTGAAAAAAACCACAAAATGTATTTGTCTTATAATGGAAAAATTTGGAAAAGACTAGTGAAGACATCTGGGTAATTTTTTGATAATATGTGCAAGTGATACTCTTCCTGGACCTGCAGTAATTACTACTAAGGCACCTGCAAGTATTACAAGGTCTAACGCATATCCTCCATTTCCTGTCAGATTTGATGCTTGTTTAACATGGAATATAGCTCCTAACATAATAATTGTAATCAGTGATGCTGAAATTCTAGTTAGAACACCGACGATTAATAATATTCCTGAAATTACTTCTGCAAGCGCAATTGGGATCTGCATTTCTACTGGCAATCCAATATTCTCTAACATATTGACAAATCCCGGTCCAAATTTTCCAGATCCTTGTACTATGAAAATTACTCCTATTGCGGCTCTGATGCCCCAATTTGTAATATCATTTAATTTTGTATGATGAATGCTGGCTTCAGTCAATGCAAGATTGTATTTCTTATTGTATAAAATATTTTATCAGATTTCTTGTATCTAAAAGGAGAAAGCCCTTTATTATGCTCTAAAATGATTTGAAATATGTCTATGTACATGCCAGGAGCAACGGCTGTAGGAATTACTTTTAATGGTGGAATAGTTCTTGCAAGTGAAAAAAGGATCGCATTTGGGAATTTCCTTGTAAGCAAATCTACAAAAAAGACTTTTTCAATCACTTCAAAAGTGGGAGCAGCATGTGCCGGTCTTGTAGCTGATATGCAAATTTTAACATTACAAATTGCAGCACTTGCAAAAATTAGAAAAATGGAACTCAAAAGAGATGTTCCACCAAATACTGTAGCTAAAATGATGTCAAATATGATGTATGAAAGAAGATTTTTTCCATTATTGACTCAGGTCATTGTTGGCGGTGTAGTTGACAAACCTATCCTGTATACACTTGACCCATTAGGGTCTGTTCTTCCAGATGAATATGCTGCAGTTGGAACCGGCGCTGAAATGGCATTGGGTGTTTTAGATCCACAATTCAAACCAAACATGACTCAAGAAGAAGCAATAGATTTAGCAAAAAGGGCTGTTCGCTCTGCCGCACTTAGAGATTCTGCAAGTGGTGATGGACTTGATATCCTTGTTATCACCAAAGATGGCACCAAAGAATTTACAGAAAAAATCTAGTCGCCTATAAAGCGAATCTATGGTAGTTCGAATTCCTTCCTCACCTTTGTAATTTATCAATAAAGTAGATTCATTTTCAGATGCATAAGGCATGATTCTATTGTATTTGGACGATTTGCAAACGATCAAAATAAATTAATCATAAATCGTTTTTCCGATTTCCCAAAATTTATCTGAAATGTAATGCATGTTTTTTACGACCTCTCCTTTTTCCATGCTTTCTAATTCTGAACTTGAAACAAGAGATTTTCCAACTGCAAGAAATTTATGCTGCGATTCCTCAATAATGCAAACTATCTTTTCTTTTTCAAATTCGTTATGGCTTTTGATTCCAGGTCTCATCACATTTGCCCCTTTACACATGAATTTCACTGCTCCCATGTCTACCGTTACATGAGGAAATTTTTCAAGCAACTGTGTTTCTGATAAAAATGGTAGATACTCATCATTAATCTTCAAAATCTTTATTCCTTGACCTGTGATTATCTGTGCTTCGTCTGCAATTTGGTGTACTTTGAGGTTTTTTATTTTTGGAAACTCCATCCCCCACTTTTTTGAGACTGTTTTTAGGAGTATCACAGTCTCGCTTTTTGAGATTAAATTGGATTTCAAATTTTTGCTATCTCTTGTCTGATGTCTAACAAGTCTCTGAGGATAGAACTTGCCGTTTCCATACCTCCTGCTCCTTTTCCAATAATTGTTTGAGTACCAGAATGTTCTGATGTAAATGCAATCGCATTTAGTGTTCCATTAACACACAATGGATCATCCACAGATACTTCTTTTGGTTCTACTATGAGTTCTTTATTGCATGAAGCAATTAATTTTACAGCACAATTATTTTTCCTTGCTTTTTTGATATCATCTGTTGTTACATTGCGAATTCCCTTACAATTAATATCCGGCATTGTCACTTTCATGTCCATAACCCAATTTGCAAGAATTACTAATTTTGCAGCTGCATCCAATCCATCCAAATCTAATGATTCATCTGCTTCAACATACCCTTTGTCTTTTGCATCTTTTAAAGCAGTATCAAATGATAATCCGTTTGCCATATTTGTTAAAATATAATTTGTCGTTCCATTTAGGATGCCTGAAAAAGATATGATTCTTTCACCCCTGAGACTATTTTTTGCATAATCTAAAATTGGAGTTCCTCCACCCACTGTTCCGCTAAACTTGAAGATGACTTGATTGTAAGTTGCCAGTTCCATTAATGATGGAAATGCTAATGCTAGTGGACCTTTGTTTACAGATATTACATGCATTCTTCTTTTCATTGCAGTTGTTATGTGAGTCATTCCAGGTTCTGCATCTTTGTAATTGCTGGCAGTAGTCTCAATCACCACATCTGCGTCCAAATTCTTGATCATGTCTATTCCTGACATGTTATTTTTTGTGTTAGCATAGTTTTTTATGGTTCCAAATTTTTTCTTTACTTCTATCAGTCTTTCTAATTCCAATCCTGATGTATCTACAGCACTACCTTTACTATCAAAGACACCTACAACTCGTGGTTTTAATCCATATTTTGCATAAAGATCCTCTGATCTCGAGTCAAATAATTTTACCAAGCTTTGACCAACAACGCCAAACCCACAAAGTATTATTCTCAAATTCCTTCTTTCCTTTCTAATTTGTTATTATGACTCATTTCTCTTCTTTGATTTTCTTATCATTAACTGTGTTTTATTAATAATTTTTGAATACTCTTGGAAATGCTTTCTGTGCTTAAGAGTGCCTAATGTCCACATCATTTCATTTATCATTTTTGTCAAGTTCAAGTGAAATCGAGTTAATACAGTATCTGAGATTGGTTGGTTTTGGTCCATCATCAAAAACATGACCTAGATGTGCACCGCATTTCTTACAGTTTACCTCAGTGCGTACTATCCCATAGGCTGTGTCTGATATGTATTCTATTTTTTCATCTAAAAGAGGTTGCCAAAAACTTGGCCATCCAGAACCTGAATCATATTTTGTATCTGATTTGAATAGTGATTCTCCACAGCAGACGCACTTGTAAGTGCCTTTTTCTTTACTGTTGTGATATTTTCCAGTAAATGGTGGTTCTGTCCCCTTGTTGATACACACCTCGAATTGCTCAGGTGTCAATGCTTCTTTCCATTCCTTGGGTGTTTTTACAATTTTATCTGCCATGCTTCTGTCTCTTTTTGATTGTATTAGAATATTTTCTATTTTTTAAAGTTCTTTCTTTTCTCTTCCGATCTTTTTTCTGATTCGAATCTTTCTAAATCATATTCTTTTAAATCCACAAATTTCATTATTTTACTTAAGTTAGGATGAACTCTGTTGATCTCTTTGAACATTTGTTGTGCAACTCGTCTGTAATCAATGTGTCCTTGTGGAACAGTTCGTAATTCTATTAAATGACATGCTTCTCGAAGATTAAATTTCATAAAATATGGATAGTTATATGCAAAGTTAACAACATACTGCCCCTGTTCTGGGTGTTTTGTTCTGATTTTATCAAATGTTTGTTTTGTTTTCTCCATACACTCTCTATAGTCTTTTTCAATTCCTAGAACTCTTATCTCATCTGGAATGTTATATCCATGATCTGTTGTAAGTAATTGTCTTTCTAATGTCAGTGCTCTGTGTCTGTGAAAATCTCTGAACATTCCAAAATTATTGAGCAAATCAAATGTATAGTATACACTTTCAAATGCTCTTGATGGTCTATGGCGTCTGTTTTTACGCAGTTTTGTAAATTTATTGATTATTTTTATTTTCTTTTCACCTGATAATTTTTTTACTTGCTGCATTATGACATTATAAGATGTACTTGGAGACTGTTCATAGATTATGCTTGTAATGATTTTGTCTATGGCTGTTTTTTCTAATTCATGATTAACTAACTGTGTTCTCACTCCTGAAATTATTTTTGGTTTGATTTCTTTTGTTAGCATCTTTGATGTCTTTTTGAGCTGTTGTAGATAATTTTGAAATGCTTTTCCATATTTGTCATCTGCCCTTCTAACAAAAGCTTTGATAGTAGTATCAAGCTCTTTTTTGATTTTTGAGGCTAAATCTCGCTCTTCTTCAAGTTCTGATGACGCAAGTATTGTAAGGAGATATTCAAAAGCACGCCCATTTCCTGTAATTCCTACATTAGTTAATGTGGATGCTGGCAAAAGTCCACGTAGAATATCCAATGCTTTTGCTTTTGTCGATCCATTGTAAATCATATTTGCAGATTTGATGTCCTTTTCTTCTTTTAGTTTGGAAAATGATTTTTCTGTTCCATCTTTTGAGTCCTTAAAAATATATTTTTCAATTGGATATTTTTCTCGTATGTACTTTACCATGGGCTCTATATTTTTTGAATAAACATCAAATGAAAAATTACATGCATCTAAATACAAATCTCCAAATTTTGATTTCATTAAGACTGGTTCTCTATAGAATCTATATTGTCCATTTATTTTTTTATTCCATGCTACATATCTTGATGACTTCTCTAAATATGATAATCCTATTCTTCTATCTTCAATTTTCTTAACCGCAATATTTGAGAGTCCTTCAATTGCAATTTGAGCTTCACCTAATTCTGCAACTGAATCATCACCGTATTCTAAGAGTACGCGGTTGTAAAATTCCTCCCCTCTATTTTTATTTTGTAAAAATTCATCTAAAAATATTCTGCGCATGCTTTTGTCTGTTCTGCTATACCTTGACATTAATGCGCCTCGATCAACTTGTCTTGGTGTGGTTATTGCAAAGACATTATCATCTACATTTGAAAAATGATTAGAGAGAATTTTTTTTTCTTTAATTGAAAATTCTGACAATACGTTTGTCAAGTTTTCCAATTATTAATAGTCTATTTCTTTTTTCCAATTTGAATTAGATCGGGGGCTTGATTTTTTTCCATCCCTTTTGTCTGCCATCTTAGTAGTACTTCTTTGAATGCATTTGCGTCTGATTCATTTTCTGTATACATTAATGCAGTTATCCATCTACCTTTTCCTGCTTTTCCGCCAACAGAATTCATCCAAAAATTACTTGGCAGCGTTTCCATTACTTTGTTGTTTGGATCTTTTGTAATATCCCGCCATCTTTTTGCTACAAAATTCAAAATATACTCTAATTCTTCTTTCTGGATCATGTTTTCTGTTATCTATCGCTAAATTTTAAAATTTCTAAAAATGGCTCTTAAATTTGATTGATTCTATTTCATACGATCCCTAGAAACTAGGCATGAAATAGATCAACTAATTTGTAATGCTGTTTTCTATACCGATATTCTGTATATATTACTCATAAAATTCTGTAAGGTCTACAGCATACCAACTACAATGCAAATTTTGTCTTAAATACGTCGATGATCCAATTCATTCTTTATGTAAAAACAAAAGCATAGTCTGTTGATTCTAAATAGACTGTATTTTATCAACGAGAAGTAAAATATTCAAATCAAGAAATTGGATCTTAAGACCAACAACGCTTAGTTGTTTGGTGAGAGTTCCAATTGCAACTAGTTTGACAATTTAGTATTTAGATCATACTGATAATTTCTACGCGAGTCTTTTATCCTAATTTAGATAATGTAAATCAATAGATGGGCTGAGGTTTTCTCGACCATTACCTCATACCGTCTATTTACAAAAGATTAGAAGACCTTATGAACTTCTAATCCTTCAGTTAATCAAATAATGAAATATCTTGTAATTTTCTTGATTTTGATTGGAACTGTAGGGTTATCCTTTGCATTAGAGTCTAAAGAAATAGAACTTGATGAACCTTTTATGATAAAACTACATCAGACATTATCTATTGATAATCTTGATGTGACCTTTTTGGGAATAGAGGATTCAAGATGTCCATCAGACGTGACGTGTATTTGGGAGGGACGTGCCTCTGTTATACTTCGTATTTACAACCAAATACAATACCAAACAATAATCCTCACTACAGGTGAAACCACAACTTTGTATGTGGATTCATATGAAATTAACTTAATTGACATCTTACCTTATCCTGTAAGTACAAAGGATACATCCGAAGAATATGTTGCAACAATTAGCATATCTAAAAATAAAACAGAAATTGTTTTACCGCCCTTAAAGCAATCTAAAAATGGTGTCAAATCTGATCGGGTTGACTGTAAACCTACACTAGTCTTAATCATAAAAAATAGCGATGGTTCACCAGCTTGCGTAAAACCAGAGACAAAAGCACGATTATTTGAAAGAGGCTGGGCAGCAAATGCAATTTAGACATGTGTAGAGTTTGAAACGCATTTGTTCAAACCGAACTTGCTCCCAAGATTGATTTATAATCATAACCTAAATGAAATGAATCAATTTGCCAGTAGAATCCGGTGTGATCACATTAGAGCTTTGGATTCTCTTTTTTGTAATTCTTTCAGTTACAATAGCAATTGATCTTGGGTTATTCCATAAAATTAAACGAAAACTAAGCAAACCCCCCCAAACTGAAACAGAACATGTGATGTCTAGCAAAGAGGCTCTTGGTTGGACACTTACTTGGATTTCTCTTGCAGGTGTCTTTGCTGTGGTGATCTACTTTGCACTAGGCAATGATAAGATGATAGAGTTTGTCACTGGGTATGCTCTAGAAAAATCGCTTAGTGTAGATAACATGTTTGTGTTTTTGCTGGTGTTTACTACCTTGGGAATTCCTCATAAATATCAACACAGAGTTCTCTCACTTGGAATCTTAAGTGCAATTGCAATGAGAATAGTACTGATTCTTGTTGGCGCATCGTTACTGGATAACTTCCAATGGATGATCTATATTTTTGGTGGATTGCTTTGGTATACTGCAATTAGAATGATCATCCAAAAAGAAGAAAAGAAAATTGAACTAGAAAAAAACATTGCAGTTAGAATTCTAAAAAAATTCATGCCAGTAAATCTTAGTCTAGTTGGAAACAAGTTCATTGTGCCAATTAACGGAGTAATGCATGCTACCCCACTACTAGTTGCCCTTGCAATTATTGAATTAACTGATTTGGTATTTGCAATGGACTCTATTCCAGCTGTTTTAGCAATAACCAGAGATCCATTCATAGTAATCACATCAAACGTATTTGCAATTTTGGGTTTGAGAGCACTGTACTTTTTAATTGGTGGCATGCTGGAAAGATTCCACTATCTCAAGCCAGGTTTGATTGTATTGTTGCTCTTTATTGGCACAAAGATGATAATTTCAGAATTTTATCATATTCCAACTGTGACATCATTAATTATTGTATTTGTAATTCTGGCAACCGTTATTGTGGGTTCATTATTAAAAAAACCAAAGACTACAAAACACGAATAACAAGAGAACTTACTTGCTTCTAAATGCCAATATGAAACCAATACCGCCACAGATTACTCCCAATGCAAGTATGGCGATAAATCCGCCAATTGGTTCTATAAAAGAATCCATGATGGCAGGATATTTTGGACCTATCTTTCCTTCGGTAAATACTATGAGTAACCCAGTTCCAGCCAATCCTGCAAATGCCATTGTGATCATTGCTCCTGCCCCTCCGACATTCATTCCAATTAGATGAATCGCTGCCAATACGTTTGATGCTTTTGTGAATTTCTTCTTTAATGTGATTTCAAGATGACTGTAAAATAATGCAGATACTGCCACTGCAAGTACAACAATCAAATAAAATATGATTCCCAAAAAGAACCATTTTGCAGTACCTTCAAAAGATAATGATAGATATTGTATTATGTTTACTTGGGTATATGTCACTTGTATTCCAACAATGACTATTGCCATTGCCGTTATTACCCCGCCTTGAAGAATAGCTGCAATTATGAACCTATTTGCCCACTTACTTCCAATCTCTTCCATATTTACATTCCAGCTAAAATATTGTCATAAGTATCTTTTAAATTTAATAATGTGCCAAAGTGTTAATTTTTCATAACAATTGTTGACCTCAATTGATCAAATAGGTAGTGAAATTTATTATCTCATTTATTAAATTTGAATTTGATTGAATATTATGATATTGAATAGAAAATTATCGATTAGTTTGTGCTTTAGTATTTTACTATTAATTGGTGCAGTATCTTCCCAAGTAGTATATGCCGAGTACAAATTTTCTTTTAACATTGGTTCTTTTGGAACTACTAATGATCAATTAAAAAGTCCAAATGATGTCATAGTGAGTAGTAACGGAAAGACCATCTATGTGGTAGATACTGATAATGATAGAATTAATGTATTTGACGATGACGGTGCTCATGATTTTAAATTCGGCTCGTTTTGTGATATGGAATCAGTTGAAGACTGTAATGATAATGCCTCAGGTGCTGACAATGACGGCGATGGGCAATTCAATAATCCAACTAGCGGCGTATTGGATTCATCTGGTAATCTCTTTGTAGTTGATTCAGGCAATAATCGAATTCAAAAATTTGACGACGATGGAGAATTCAAATTAAAGTTTGGCTCTTCTGGCACTACTGATGGAAAATTTGATTCACCTGCAGGACTT
>CAYYXT010000009.1:32286-73077 GCA_964475825.1 uncultured Nitrosopumilaceae archaeon
TAGATACAAAAAATAATTTGCTATATGTTGCAGACACTGACAATGATCGAATTCAGGCATTTACAAGTTCAGCGGCATCTACTACAAGTACATTGGATGCTCCAAAAAATCTAAAGACGTCTCCTGTTTCTCCAACTTCTGTTATTCTTACATGGGATGTTCCAATTTTAAGTAAAGACACTCCATCCATAACAGGCTACAAAATTGAATACAAGATAGGTTCTGCTAGTTATACTACTATAATTGCAGACACCAAAAGTGTTACTACGTCATTTATTCATCAAGGACTAGACTCCGGCAAGACTTACTCTTATCAAGTATCTGCAATAAATTCAAAAGGAACCAGCAATCCATCATCAAGTTCATCTGTCAAGCCTGCAGCAACAACAGTACCCGGAGGATTAACTGCAACTGCAATTTCTCCTAGTCAGATTAAACTTTCATGGCAACCCCCATCAAACACATATGGTCAGTCAATAAGCGGATATGAAATTAAACGTGTACTTTCAACTGATGTTTATGATACTATCGGTGAGACTAGTGGAAAAAATACTAGTTATATTGTAAGTAATTTGGTAACTGATAATACATATTCGTATATAGTTACCGCACAGGTTGATTCTGGCTCTACCGATGTCTCAAATACTGCATCTGCTATTCCCAGAAAAGACTCAGTTGACGTACAGTCCACTCCGCCATCAACTATACCTGTAATTACAATTCCTACATCTCCAATAAAATTAACTGCAACAAGTATTTCCTCAACCCAAATTAATCTCTCTTGGAGTCCACCGTCATCTGATGGTAACTCTCCAATCACTGGTTACAAAATTGAAGTAAGAAAAGACTCTGACTCTAACTCTATATTAGTTGCAGATACAAAAAGTACCACAACAACATATTCTCATACAAATCTTATGACAAACTCAAAATACACATACAAAGTCTATGCAATAAATTCTGCTGGAACAAGTGTAGCATCTAATGAAGTTACAGCAACTCCTACAAACAATATTAAGATGAATCCGTTGGGTAAGCTGACAATAGATGAAGGAAAACCCTTGTCATTTACTGTCAAGTTGACTGATAATTCATTAAATGGCGTTCCTGTTTTTAGTCTAGAAAAAAATCCACCAACAGGTGCAAAAATTGATCCTAACACGGGTATGTTTACATGGATCCCAACTGATTTGCAAGGTTCAAAATCATATGTATTTGATATAGTGGCAACTCTGGGTTCCCTCACTGACAGACAATCAATCACAATTACTGTGAACGATGTTTTGAATACACCAGAACCATCTAAAGAACCAGAACCATCTAAAGAACCAGAACCATCTAAAGAATTAGGTCTAGCATCATTTGTTGATACATCAAAAGTTCCACAATCATATGTTGATAGATACAACAAAGAGGCAAGCTACAAAAAATGGTTTGATACAAACTTTCCAGAATACTCTTCAATTTATGAGGCAGTTGGCTTAGATGAACCAAAAGGTCTAGCATCATTTGTTGATACATCAAAAGTTCCACAATCATATGTTGATAGATACAACAAAGAGGCAAGCTACAAAAAATGGTTTGATACAAACTTTCCAGAATACTCTTCAATTTATGAGGCAGTTGGCTTAGATGAACCAAAAACCGAGACACCAAAACCTGAGACACCAAAAGATGAGACACCGGCATTTGGAATATGTGGTACTGGAACAAAGTTGATTGATGGGGTGTGTACCGTTATACAATTGCCAAAAGCTAAACCATGGTGGCAGTTTTGGTAGAAAATAATTGTAGTTTAACAAAACAACAAAACCAAATGTGTTTTAATCTAATTCTCTGTCATCAAGAATCTGATACTGCTAAAAATTCTTCTTTGTCAAGTTATAAAATAGCGTTCAGAAATTAAGTCATCAAATCAAAATTGAAAAAGCAAAAATGGATTAATATAGATTATGTCTGAATATTAAAGAATTTAGAGTAGAAAAGATTTTTCGTTAAAATGAATTTGAAGTAATCCCTAAATAGATACGACTATAATAAATTTGTAGATTAAGGTTATGGATAATAAAATTTTAGCAGGACTAATTGTAGGAATAATTATAGTTGGTGCAGCTGCATTTTACTTTGCATTAAATGCAGAATCAACAGAAAAACCACAACCGCTTAAAGTTGAAGAAAATGTATTTGTTGAAGAAAAATTACCTAGCCCACTTGAAGAAAAAGAGGGACTGGTCAAATTTATCTCATATGATGAAATTAAAGAATTTTTGAAAGATAACCAAAACCAACAATATGGATTTAATTATCCAACACGTAGGGATGGCGGTTCAATGCGTGAAGGTGCTCCAACATCATCTATGCCTATTGCATCAGAACCCATGCCTACTACCCCCCAACATGGTGATAATGAAGATACTAACCAAGCATCTGGTTCTGATTATACAGAATTTTCTGGCACTAACATCCAAGTAAAAAATGTAGACGAACCTGATTACATCAAGACTGATGGAAGATACCTCTATGTTGTAAACCAAAACTGGCTCACAATTATCGATGCATATCCTGCAGAAAATGCCAAAATTATTCTAAAAATTGCACTAGACATTGAACAGCAAAATCTTGAAAACATGTTTCTAAATGGTGACAAATTAGTAATTTTCTACTATGGCTCTAGTCAAACATATGGAATTGCCCAATATGATTTTGCACCATATCCAATTTACACTCCAAAGACATTTTCTACTATACTTGATGTGTCTGACAGAGAAAATCCAAAGATTGTAACAAAATACGAGGTTGATGGAAGCTATGTAAATTCTAGAATGATTGAGGACATTGTTTATCTTGTAACAAACTCTGGCATTGATTACACTAATCCTATAATACCAAGAATCATGGAAGGCTCTAGTCTTATTTTGCCTGATGTGTATCGTTTCCCAAACCCCGAGCCATCTTACACGTTTAACACGGTAACTGCATTTGATGTTTCTGGAAAACTACAAACTTCAGAGACCTTTTTGATGGGATATTCTAACACCATTTATGTTTCTGAAAAAAACCTATACATCACATACCAGAAAAATGTCCCATACACATATTATGATACTATGAGCAAAGACAGATTCTCTGACGTTGTAGTTCCATTATTACCTAAAGATGTTCAAGATAAAATCAGAACAATTCAAAACGATGTAAGCCTTGATGCGTATGCAAAATGGATTCAAGTTTCAAACTTGTTGCAAGATACATACAACAAGCTACCAAAGAACGATAAAGAAAAACTGTTTACCCAAATCCAAACTGCATTAGAGGAATATGATGCAAGAGTACAGTCTGATGTATCACGAACTGTAATTCACAAGATTGGTCTAGATAAAGGCAATCTCAAATATATTGCAAATTCTGAAGTTCCAGGATATCTCTTAAACCAATTCTCAATGGATGAAAGTGGAAATCGATTTAGAATTGCAACTACGTCTGAATCTTTTTCAAGAACTGGTTCTACACAATCAAGTAATGTCTATGTGTTAGATGAGAGCCTAAAACAGGTTGGCAGTCTAACAAAGATAGCACCTGATGAGCGAATCTATTCCGCAAGATTCATGGGTGATAAATTGTATCTTGTTACATTCAAACAAATTGATCCATTTTTTGTAATTGATCTATCTGCAGATTCTCCAAAAATTCTAGGAGCATTAAAGATTCCAGGATTTTCAAATTATTTGCAACCATATGATGAAGATCACATAATTGGAATCGGTAAAGATACAAAAGAAAACGAGTGGGGCGGTGTACAAACCACTGGAGTGAAGATATCTATGTTTGATGTAACTGACTTTGAGAACCCAAAGGAAACTGATACCATCGTAATTGGCGATAGTTCTACTGATTCTGAAGCACTATACAACCACAAGTCACTGCTTTTGGACAAGCAAAAAGATGTAATGTCAATTCCTATCAAAGGTGAGGTCAAAGCAATCTTTGATGATACAAAGACTGATTCACAATATGTACAATGGAATGGATTCTTTGTTTATGGATTTGACAAAGATGGATTTGTAGAAAAAGGTTCAATATCCCACTATACTGGCAACAATTACAATTCAATCTACATGCCAGCAAGATCTCTGTACATTGGCGATACACTGTATACTGTAATGGATGGAAGCGTCAAAATGAATGATCTTACAAACATCTCAAATGAGATTAACAGCATAAATATTGGAAGTACCGGCGAACTGGTTCCATATCTAGGTAAATGATAACACTGTATCTGATTTTGTTAGTCTAGGACAACTCAAAACAATGGAAATCAAAATTATGAAATTCCAGAAGAAACTGATATTTCAAAATACGATACTGCCCTTATCTGGTGTAAACCGTTTTCAGTTTTGTTTGTTTCTGCAGAACTCATTTAATAATTATTTGAAATGTGTAACATAAAATATGATTTATAATTCCAATCATTTGATGTTACTACTGTTAAGCAAAAATTTCTAAAAACTATTGTTATGTCTGTGGACTGGACAAAAAGATTGTGTATTGAGGTAATTTGTATTTTATAAAAAAATTTGCTTTTGATCTGGGATAATTATCATGCACATATTCTCTGATTTCAAACAAACTCATTTTTGCCAATTTGTAAAATTCTTCATTGTAACATAAAGAATATTCTAGTTTGCTCATGGAATTAAAATTAGAAACTATGTTTTTCCAAACATGAATCAAAAATTATTCAAATGTTAGTTAGTTTTCTCAAACTCATCCATATAATTTTTAGAAAAATAAATGCTAATTCTCATAGATTTGTCTTTTAATGTCTAATACGTGGTCATTGAAAATCTCAATTTCTGCATCAAATAACTCCATCGTATTTTCAACTGTATTGGGCTGACTCTCATCTATTCTTTTGTTTGTTAGATACTGACCAGAATCATGAATATATTTTTCAAAGACCATTCCAAAAATACACTCGTGCATGTTTTTAATTTCCCATTTTTCCTTTGTTGAATTTATCAAATTAAAATACTTTGGAATTTGGCTTGCTGCTATTCTCAGCAAGTTTTCTAGTTCAATTTTATCTTCTGCTTTGAGTCCCATGCTTTACGATTAATCTGATATTATCTCTAAAATTAAGAGTTTTGATTAGGCAAAGACATTAACTTTTTCCTGAGGCTGATTGTTTTTATTTTCTGAAATTCTTCTTGCCTTAATTGCTGTCAAAATAATCTTACCAAAACTAGTAACCTTTCTCACACTTTGCCGGTTATACAAATCTCTAAACCTTAAGCCATGACACATGGCGATATCGATATTATCGGTAAAAACGTCAAAGACATGTACGGAACATTCATGGGTAAAGTCATTGGAACAATAACTGACATTGATGGAAGCATCCAATCAGTAGGCGTTGACTGCGGTTCTCAAGGATTACAGCAAATCCAATATGATCAACTAGTAGTTCAAGGCAATGTTGTTATATTCATTCCAAAATGGAGACTAGACTCACAAAAACTTCTTCGCGAAAAACAGCTAACTCTACGTCGTCTAAAAGCCTTGATTGACATTGTTTCTGAAAATGATGACATGAAAGAAGATGCAGAAATAATTCATGAAAAATACAAGTCAAAACTTGCATCATTAGATGAAGCAGAACAACAAATCAAAGCCAAACTTGAAGCAAGATTGACAGAGTTATCTGAGCAGATGAAGTCCGCAAAGATGTTGTTATTTGATGCCAAAGTACAATACAAGAGCAATGAGATCTCTGATAATACATTTGAGATAGTAAAGACATGCTCTGCAGAATTAATTGAGCATGTTACTCACGAAACTGCAGAAATCTCAAACGTTAAGAGAAGAATTGCAGATCTTGATGCAGAAGTAATAACTGTAACAGCACCTCCACAAAAACATCTCCAAGAATCAGCCGTCTCATATCTGGGCAATTCTGAACCGCAACAAGTTCAGAGCATACTTCCAGAGGCACCCACAGAACCAGTCACTTACTCTTCGGCAGTACCCTTTGCTGCTGAATCTCTGCCAACAATTCCAGAACCACCCAAACAGGTGAAAACAGCAACATCAAACAACGAAGACGACTGGCTTGCCAGAATGGAAGCACAATAATTTTTTTAAATTATTTTTTTCTTTAACATTTAGAAGTCTGACGCTCTACACAATTTTAATGTCAGAGATTAACATCGGTCTTGGAAATAATGACACTAACACTAGAAGAGAAGCAGAGTCTGATTTTATCGCCTTTTGGGAAAAACAAGCAAAAAAACTCTCTTGGTTTTCAACTTGGGAAAAAACACTGGACTGGAATCTTCCTTTTGCTAGGTGGTTTGTAGGCGGCACGATTAACGCTTCATACAATACACTAGATATTCATCAGCAAAACAAGGCTAACAAGCCTGCAATTTTATGGGAGGGCGAGAACGGCGAATCTAGAGTTATCACTTACAAAGACATGTGGACTCAAGTTCAAAAATTTGCAAATGCACTCAAATCACTTGGTGTTCAGAAAGGCGATAGGATAACTATCTACCTTCCAATGATTCCAGAACTACCAATATCGATGCTTGCATGTGCTCGAATTGGAGCAACACATACTGTGATATTTTCTGGATTTAGTGCGACAGCAATTAAAGACAGAATAGATGATTCAAAATCAAAAATTGTGATAACTGCTGATGGTGGATATAGACGAGGTAATATAATTAAGCTCAAGGAAGTAATTGATGAAGCCATAAAAGATTTTGATTTTGTTCAAAATGTTATTGTGATAGAGAGAACAAAAAACAAAATCGATCTGTCTTCAAAAGACATACTTTGGAATGAATTAATGCATAATGTCTCTGATACTTGCATTGCAGAAAAATTAGATAGTTCTCACCCTCTTTACATTTTGTATACTTCTGGAACAACCGGAAAACCAAAGGGTGTATTGCATGGAACTGGTGGTTATCTAACACATTTGTATTCTACATTCAAGTGGGCATTTGACATTAAAGACTCTGACGTATTTTTTTGTACCGCTGATATTGGATGGGTTACAGGTCACAGCTATGTAGTTTACGGCCCATTACTATATGGTGCAACTGAAGTAATGTATGAAGGTGCACCAGATTTTCCTGATGCCTCACGAATGTGGGAAATTATTCAAAAATATCAAGTTACAATTTTTTACACGACTCCGACGGCATTACGAATGTTTATGAAGTTTGGTGATGAACTTCCAAATTCATTTGATCTTTCAACTCTTAGATTGTTAGGAAGTGTAGGTGAACCAATTAATCCTGAAGTGTGGAAATGGTATTTCAAAATAATTGGAAAAGAAAAATGCCCCATTATTGATACTTGGTGGCAAACTGAAACTGGTGGTATTATGATATCTGCTTTGCCTGGATTGGAAACAATTCCACTAAAACCCGGTTCTGGAACCCGACCTATTCCTGGATTAAATGTCTCTGTAGTAGATGAAACTGGAAACGACGTGCCTCCAAACACTAAAGGTTATCTGGTAATCAAAAATCCTTGGCCTGGAATGCTTTTGACTCTTTGGGGAGATGATGAGAAATATCGTGATGTGTACTGGTCAAAATACAAAAATTGTTACTATCCTGGTGATTACGCTCTAAAAGATACAGATGGATATTTTTGGTTATTGGGAAGAGCAGATGATGTACTCAAAGTATCGGGCCATAGAATAGGAACTGCAGAACTTGAAAGCTGCATTATATCTCATCATGATGTAGCAGAATCAGCGGTATGTGGGATTCCAGATAAAATCAAAGGTGAGGTAATAATTGCATTTGTAGTTCTAAAACAAAATGTAACCAAAGACACTGTAATTTTAGAAAAAGAACTCTTGATAAAAATAAGAAATGATATAGGCGCAATAGCTACTCCAAAGCAAATCTATTTTGTAACGAAATTACCCAAAACTCGTAGTGGTAAAATCATGCGAAGACTGCTAAAAGCAATAGCTAATAACGAAACTATTGGTGATATTAGTACTTTGGAAGATGACGCGGCTGTATCTGAAATTCAATCTGCATTTGAAGAACTACAAAAATCAATCCAAAAAAAATCCAATTAACCTCAAAGAATTGTTTTCAGTATGTTTTTTATTTAATATTTTTCAATACTTTTAAATCAGTTGTTAATAGCATATCGAACATCTTCTTTAATCCATTGTATTCTGATTTGGAATTTTCATCTAGTTTTTTGTATTCGTTATTTTTAATTCCATATAGTTTATTTTTTGCTTCTCTGAAAAACTTTTCAAATTCATTAATTTTCTCATCACTCATTTCTGTAAGATCAAAAATCACAGTATTGCTTCCCAGTAAATTTTTCTTTTCATCGTAAAGACTAGTTGCATGCAATAGACCTGGAAATGTACTACCGTCCTGTTTTTTAAACGTAATTTTCCTATCTGATACATTTCCTGTTTCAAACCATGTTTTCAACGAATCATTCATGACTTCCCATGATTCTTTTGGCACATGCTCAAATACCGGCTTGCCTAAAATCTCTGATTTTGCATACCCTAATTTGTTAGCATAAGTAGAATTACAATCCAGTATGATTCCAATAGAATTGATTCGTCTCCACATGATTGGTGCATCTTTGAGAATTTTTCTTGCCTCTGTCTGGAGCATTTTTTAATTTATCTTTGACTTGTTAATAAATTGAAATCTAACTAAATCACTGGTTAGGTCTACTAATTCAATCTATTTTGTTTCAGAGATTGGCTTTTTGTGAAATTTGTATTAACTTAAGGATTTAGGAAAACAGTATTCTAGAGATTATTTCTTGATACTTTTTCGCAGTGTTTCATTAATCACTTTTGAATAGCTGACTGAACTAGTCGTGGTTTGAATCTTTTTTACCTGAATCTCTCTTATCTTTTTGTCTAAATCATCATCAATCATGATTGTGACTCTTTTTGCCATGATTGTCTAAATTTTGTATGAACTTAAGGATTTAGGAAAACCACTGATCTAAATTATGGCTCTTTTTTTCCAACGCTTTTTTAAGTCGGTTCAATGACGATTGTATTCTATCTTCTGAAAAACTTCTTTCCTTGACTAGATAATTGGTCATTCCTTCATAATCTACATTTCCAAATACTATCTCGTCTACATCTGCCACAATTGGCTCAAGAAATATTTTCCGTATTTGCTCATAATCAATTTCATGTAATTGTTCTTGAATTTGTGGTATGTCCTCTAATCGTGAATACTGCTTGATCATTTTTAATGCAGTTTTTGGTCCTATTCTATCAAAACCGTTTGGATTAAAGTCAGTACCAATTAAGATCCCAACATCTACTAACTGTTCTCTTGTAATCCCCAAAGAATCTATTGTTTTTTGTGTTTCAATTATTTCTGGCTCAATTTCCACATATGTGTTTCTATTAGGAATTTTTCTTCTTCCACTGTTTGTAAAATTCCTTATCAGTCTTTTTGCTCCACATAATATTGAATCAAAATCTTGACTTGCTGATGCATATGCTTGTCCTGTATTTGTCAGATGAGCTGCAGTTGCCTCCCCTTCAGAAGGTGCATCAATGTATGGAATTCCGAAATAAGTTAAAATTTGTTTTGACTCTTTAACCATACCATCTTTCATACTAGTTGTCTGCTGTGCAAATTTTCTTGCATCTTCCATGTTTCCTTCTGCAATTGCCTTTTCATATTTTACAGTAGCATCTTTTTTGATTTGTTTTCTTCTTTCAATTTCTGCAGTTTTTAATGATGGTGGTTTTCCATCAAATACGTATACTGGTTTTATTCCTAAAGACAGGAAGTTGATATTTCTGTAGAGCAACCCGCTAAGATGACTGGTGATCCTGCCTTCCGAATCTGACAATTGCAATCCGTCAGGACCTCTTATGCTTGCTAGGAATTGATAAATTGCATTATATGCATCAACTGCTATGACTTTTGACGAAAATGCTTCTAACGTTGTTTTCTCTCTGACTACTAGTTCTTTTAGATTCAGTCCCATTGTTTGTTATTGATTTTTTATGCTATTTTGTGTTTATCGTTTAAACTATAACTAGTACAAATACTCGTTTTCACTATTGTTTTTGTATATTATGAAAAGTTGGTTATTTTGGGCAGGTATCAGTTTTATTGTTGGTGGCATAGTGAGTTTTGCACTAAACCTTGGTGCGACAGAACCTCCTAGTTTTTCTGAAGATTTGTCTGGCTACGCTATAGGCTGGATGCTTGCAGGTGCTGTTTTGATTACAATTGGATATATAAAAAAGAAAAATCACCCTGAGCAATGAAGATCTGAATCTACCTACAAATTTAGAAGATAAAATATATCAAATAAAGGTAAATTCTCAAAATGATTTTTTAAAAATCGTTTCTTATTTTCCATTATCTGAAGATGAAAAACAAATGATTGTTACTTTAATGAGTAATTCAAAATTCTTTAATGGATTTCATTCTATTTCTTCTGATCATATCTCTGAGCAAGAATGGAATAAATCTAAAGCATAGATAATTAAGCACTTTCAAGATGAATTATTTGACATAGACTAACTTTATACAAAATTGTTTGTTTTGTATTAGTTCTGATTTGCTTTATTATGTGGATACATCTAAGATTTCTTGCCAGGTTAGCCAAGTGGTACGGCGGCCGTCTCGAAAACGGCTACGCGCAAGCGTGCAGGGGCTCGAATCCCTTACCTGGCGTCATAATATCATACTATGATGCATTTTATATTCTTCTTTTTTATTCTAATCTTCTAAATGACTAATACAAAAATCAACTATTCTTATTTATGACGTTCTAAGATTTTGATTCTTTTTCTTGCAATAAATCATAATCTAACATTATCTTTGGTAGTTTGTCATCAGGATTTGGTGTTATTCCGTATTTTTGACAATACAGAAAATAATTTGGCCAATTTTTTCTAGCCATCTGATTAAAATCCTCGCCTATCATATGATCATACCAATCAATTATTATCAAACCATAAGCAAAGAATCTACTGAGATATTTGGCAATTCCTACAGGGATTTTTTTGTGTATGTCTAGAAAAGCAATCTGATCTATGGTATTCAAATAATCATTTGCATATCTATGACAATCTTCTGTAGTTTTAAGAATTGAATTTTTGTCTAATCTGTTTATAAGATCCTCGTGAAACCCTCGTAATAGCTGAGAATATGTCGCCTTTGTGTTTTCTCTAACACTTTTCCAAGTTATTAGTAACGTGATTACAAAAATTGTAGCAGTGACGGAACTAATAATTATTGCCAGCGTTGAAGTTTCGATCTTTTGAGTTGATTGTAAAAATATGCCTGCAAGATTTAGAAACATATTGTTAATTATTTTACCACTTATTATAATATGTCTATGATATCTTATTTGAGTGATAAAAATAAATAAAAATCTTAATTCTAGTTATGATAATTTTTTCCTAAATAAATTCAAAAATTAATCATAATAATCACAATATGCATTGATATTGTTTTTACAATCTCTTTTACAGTTTATCTACAAAGAAACACCGGGAATATCATATTTCTAAAGTTTGACTCTCTTTTTTACTGATTATAAAATTTGAGTATGTGTTTGAAATAAACTCAGGCTAAAATCATTATCCGCGTGACATTTTCCTTCATATGCGATTGAAAAGTTGAAATTATCAATGATTTTGTAAATATTACGTTACAAAACATGACATCAAAATTATGGTTATTTTACATAATGCTGGCACTCACCATGACTTTTCCATTATCTTTTGCTCAACACCATGGTGGTGGTAGTTCAGCTCCGCCAATTAGTTTTGGAATGGGGGAAGTAACAGTAAGTACATTCTTAATTCCAGCAGATTTTACTCCAGAGAAATATTCTGATGCAAATTTGAAAATCAGATTTTTTGATCCTATAACTAATATAAATATAGAAAGTGTCAGTTATAGAGTCCAAATATTTTATGGCACACAATTGGTTGCAAATCAAATGTTTTTTGATAAAGACGGGGAGCTAGATATCAAAATACAACCTAGATCAGGGTGTCAGCAAGAAGAACTGTGGAAATGTACAAAATATTATGGAGATGTTGATCCAGTGGTGCCAAATGCTTTAGCTTCAACACCTTCTAGTATACCTGTGATTTCTGGACCTGTGTTTATTGATAGTGGACAATATACTGTAAAAACTGACATAATAGGGGCAAAAAATCCAAAAACACAAACTGCTCAAGATATTCACTTTGAAACTGTTGTAATCATACCTAGTGAACAACAGTTTAAGATAACTGCATCTAGTACTGAATATTCTATTTCTGCAAAAAATTTTCAAGACTCCATTACAGAATTACATTATGACGAATCTTCACAATCAATAATCTTTCAATTGCCTTTTAATTGGGAACATGTTGAACACATAGATTTTGTGAAAAATTATTTTGAAATCCCAAAAAATTTCTTACCTTTTCAAAATGTGAACAGCTTTTTTGGTAAAGTTAATGGTGTTTTAATTCTTCCAAAAGATTTGCATTATGATAAATATTCAAACAAAAATACTAACATCATACATTTTATGATTAATAATGACGAGCTAAAACAATTCAAAAACTCTGATTCTAAAATAAATGTTGTAATTACACCCGAATCTCAATCATCAATAGTAACTGAAGAACTTTTGTTTGATAATGGGTTTAAGGCTCTTGCCTCTTATGATTCTCGATATTCTAAAAGTAAGGATTTTCTTTTTTCTATTGTATTTTTTGATCCCAAAGGAAATCCATCTACTGATATACGATATGGATATGGTCTAAAGGACCCATCTGGAAAAGAAACTGTAAACACTGGTGGAAATCCAAATCACTTGGGAATTACTTTGCCAAATGGTATTGATACAAGAATACTTGATGCGCCCATAGAAGGCAAGTATTCGATGCAAATAGTACTGTTAGGAATTGGACTTGATGATTTTGAAAGACCTCTTTTTAAAAAATTTGAATTTGAAATGGTAACATCTGAAATGCCAAAAACTGTGATTCTTGAATCTACAATTCCAAAATGGATAAAGAATAATGCTGGCTGGTGGGCAGATGGACAAATTGATGATAATTCATTCATTCAAGGAATTCAATTTTTGATCAAAGAAAAAATAATGAGTATTCCATCCACTCAAAGTTCAGGAACTGGTTCAAATGAAATCCCATCTTGGATTAAAAACAATGCAAAATGGTGGGCAGATGGACAAATTGATGATAATTCATTCATTCAAGGAATTCAATTTTTAGTCAAAGAAGGTATAATCAATCCCTGAAATTGAATAGTACATTTGAATAAAAAATTCACAGATAAATCGACCATCTGTATTAAATACAAAATTTGAAAGTAACGTTTAGCAAACACAATTGGTGTTGGACTCGCATTTTTAAAATAAATCCAATTCCAATGATTTTATGATGTTAAAAAAGCAAGATTCTATGGATTGACTTGCTGACCTTTTGTTCTATGAATTATTTCTGACCTTAATGTGGCGAAATCAGATGTGATTTTTGTGTTTGTCTTAATTTCAGCTAGTTCTTTTAGGATTTTTTCTAGTAATTCGATTATTCTTTGCTGGTTTTCTTGATCATTTGACATGTGTTCTGATGATTTTTTTCACTTTTTAAGTTTGATATGATCCCACTCTGTATGTTAACGCCATTGTTTTTTTGATATGTCTAATCAAATACAAATTACTTGTATGCTCTTTTTTAGGCTGTCTTTGTTTTGTTATCTACTAGTTTGAATCTTGATAATACTTTGTACATGATGAATACAATTAGAGCAATTATCACAAAATCGATAACGTTTGTGAGTCCTCACACTTGAATTCCAAAATAGCTCCAGTCGCACTATTGACAATACTGCTTTGAAGTGTTTTAAGATCTCCTGATGGTAGGGCTAATCCTACAATTGGATTAACAATGTCAGTTACTAGTGCACTGACTAACTTTGATGCTGCTGCACCTATAACAAATGCAATTGCTAATCCAATAATACCAAAGGTCTTAAGAAAACCCATGAATTCTTGAACAAAACTTTGTTTTACAGGTGTACTTCACTCATAAATTTCAAGAAAGATTTTTGTAATAAAAAAATATGATTAAAAATATTGATTCATCCCAGTAACATAATCTTCATCCATTTTTTGGGCGATCTATTATTTTTTAGATTGAGAACGTCAAGAACATCGATTATTTTGTATCTCTGCTTACGATGTTATTTTCTATGAACATCTAGAAAATAAAATGAATTTGGATTCTTTGATGTTTTCTAAGATTTTGTTTCTTCTTTCTTTGATTTTAGTTTGTTACAAATAGAACAATCTTGTATCATTGATTTGATTTTTTGCTTTAATCCCATATTGACACGTTTTTTGTTCTGAATATAATTCACAACTATTTCTTTAATTTGACCAAAAATACCTCATTTTTTAATGAGGAAAAGATTGGATCTAAACTTTGAAATATCATACTATAGTTGATGTATTGTGACTATTGCTTATGTTTTGATTAATTGCGAACTTGGTGTAGAAGAGACTATTATGGAGAAATTAAAAGAAATAAAACAGGTTAAAGAAGTATTTGGAACTATTGTGACTCCTGATATGATGGTAAAATTAGACGCTGAAAATTTTAAAAAATTAGAGATTGCATCCAAAAACATCCAAAAAATAGAAAAAATAAGAACAATCTCAACACTTGTAAAAAAAGACAATTGAAATTATGGCTTAGGTGAATTAAATGTCAAATGAAAAAAACGAGATTGAAAAATTAATTGATAGTATGATATATGGTGGTGATGAATTAGTTCAAAAACTCAAGACTGTTTTACCTGATTCCTTATCTGAATCTATGATGATGTTTCATGAATCTAATATTGCAAATCTTAAAAAAATTAAAGAATTTCTAAATAAATGAGTCCTTTCACTAAGAATTCATACTCTATGCTTTTTAATCATTAATTGGATAATTTAGTGTGACTAGATCTCGTACAATTTCTATTCTTGTTAACCGAAAAACTGGCGATACTTTTGATGCTATTTTGAATTGTCCTCCAAAAATGATGCCTGATGCTAAGATGACCCCTGATGGTTGGTGGTTCTTTTCAACACCTAGAGGAAATGCCAGATTGAAATTCAAAGAAAACAAATCTCTCGGAATTCTAGATCATATGTTTATTGATCAAGAGTCAAAATGGGATGTTCCGATGCGAGTAGTTTCTAGTGGTGATAAGTCTGAAGTAATAATTACTTTGATAAAACCAAATGAATTGACTGATGAGCAATTCAATGAAAGAATGATCGAAATAGAACAAGTATTTGGAATTATGAAAAAAATTATCGAACTCCAATAACAAAAAGTTACGTGTGGAATATGTTTAGAGAAATTTTTAATGATGCTGACCATTTTACTCTTTTCTATTAGATGATGTGTTTTGAAAAAAATTTGCAAATTTTTACAATTAAACTTTAGGCTTGATTAAGAACAAAATATACCTTAAGGTTAAATATAATTTTTACAAGTAAAATCAGAGATAATGCCTTACGAAGAAGTATATTTTCAGCGATTAAAAGAAGACAATCCCGAAGAATTCGAGGAATTATAATCACTCAAAAATAACTGAATTTGTTCTATGACTAATTTTGTTTTATATCTAGTCTTTTTCTAGATTTTTGTCGCCACCAGGACCTACCATGTCTTCTGATTTGACTTCATTATCCCATTTACCTTTGATTCCCTTAATCAAAGATATGATTCCTCCTATAATCAACATCACAACAATTGTAAAAAATAAAGTTTGATCAAATATCTTAGATGAGCAGTTTATTGCAACTGGTTCTTTGTCATTATAATATTCATAACATTTGCCAAATTCACTGGCTTCTATGTTTGCAATTTGATAGTCATGTCCAAACACTCCTAAAATCAAAAACCCTGAAAAAATAAGCACAATACCGATAATGATATAGCGCATATCGCTCATGAATCTATTTTTATGATATCCTATTTACACTTTGATTTACTTATCCTCCAGTGCTATTTTTCTAATGATCTTTTTAGATTTTCTAAAGATGTCTCATAAAATGCTCCCATAAATGTTACAAATTTAATAAATTGTTTCATTGACATCTTTTTACTATTGAAATAAGATTGCCATGTTAACTGAGTTGTTTTTTTGTTTTTTGGTTTGATTGAAATTGTTGCAACATATGCTCTTAGAGGCAATCCTTCTGTTGCAATATACGTGAAATATTCGCATTCTTTCCATGCAATTACGTGCTCTTCAATAGTATTGCCATCCGTAAATGTAATCTTGCGTATTGCTCCAACATTTCTTCTTTTTTTAGAAAGATATGTAGTTTTTTTGACATCTATTACCCATGATGAAAGTCCTGCGATATTGCTTATTTTCTGCCAAACTTTTTCTTTTGATGCTTTGATCGTAATAGTTTTCTTTACTGAATCAGTATGAAATGATTTTCTCATATTTTTTATCATGATTGTTTGTATTTCTGAGTGAGTTTTAAATTTTATTTCTCTAACACATTTAATCCCCAGAGATCAACCCTAACAAATGGTCTTTGGATGGGGTAAAAAGAAAGAAGAAAAAAAATCTAAAGAAATTCCTTCACAAGAACAGATTCGATTATCTGACGTATCTAAAATTATACAACAAATACTTGACTTGAGAACATCGCAGATTCTATCTGATATAAAATCACTCAGAGACAATACTGAACCACTGATTAAAGAACTCATTATGATTGGAAATACTCTTGAAAAAGATGATCTTCAGGTTGATGAAATAGATAGACACCTTAGAATAATTGTAGTTAGAGGCAAACAACAAGTAATTGACATGATAAAAAAAGACGCAACACAACTACCTAACATTGTCTCTTACGATGAGGCTGAACATCTAAGTGCTATTTTAAATCAAATGTTGAAAAAAATTGGAGATGTTCTTGGTCGACAAACAAGAGTGATACACATTTTTGCCAAAAAATATGCAGAAAAATTAAAAGAAATTCTAATCCAAATGAATTCAAACCATGTTGAAATCCAACAACTGTTAAAAAATTATGATTATGCAAAATCAACATCTGCTGAAATTTTGGAATCCTTAAAAGAAATCAATGATTTAGAAAATAATCTTACTAAGAAAGAACAAAGAATTACTGAAATTCACGGTTTTGTGGATTCTCTTGATGAAAAAATTCTCTTCTTCGAAGATTCAATTAAAAAAATAAAAACTTCAGATGAATATAGAAAATTTTTAGATTTAAAACAAATTTTGGATGAATTTACTGTCAAAAAAAATCAAATAAAAAATGAAATCAACTCACAATTTACAAAAATTTCTAGACCTCTTAGTAGATATGAATACGTTTCATCATTGGATAAAGAACAAAAAAATTTGCTGTCTAAATTGATTGAAGATCCTTTTGAGGTATTACTTTCAAAGAATAGTGATTCAATAATACTTATTTTAGAAAATGTAAGAAAAGGGATTTCCTTAGGCTCCATCTCTGTCAAAGACACTGAAAAATCATTCTCTCAAATAACTGAAACAGAGGAAGCATTAGATGGATTTATCAAACAAGTAAATGATTTTGTAGATAAAAGACAAAACATTCAAAATCAATTGGTTACACTTGAACTAGATGAATTATCAGATCTTACAAGAGATCTGAAAAGTGCTCTCTCTGATAAAGAAGATTATGAATTAAAAATCAAAACATTTCAAGCTGAAATCAACGAAGATCGTTCTAATATTCCCAAATTAATCTCTGACATTGAAGTCAAACTAAGAAAATTCTCTAATACTGTTTATACTATTACTTATTATTCCTAAATTTAATTAGACCTAACTAAAACATCTTAACATGTTATTCAAAAAGAAAAAACTTGAAAGACAGGTTTCTTTGCAAAAAAAAGTTCTAGATAGTATTTTATCTTATTGCCAAATGAAGCATCCCAATGAAGGTATTCTTATTTTAAAAGGTAAATCAAAACAAGGACATGTTTTGATTGAAGGACTAGTAATTCCACCGTTTAATTATTCTGGACCAACATTTGCAGGGTTCCCTCACTCTTTTTTGCCTTTTGATATGAGTTATGTTGGAATCGTTCATTCTCATCCAAGTGGAACGGCTAATCCCTCTGTCACTGATCTTCATAACTTCTTTGGATTGGTATCATTAATTGTAAAATCTCCCTATGGGGACGATGATATCTTCGCTTGGGATAGTAACGGGGATTCTATAAAACTAGCAATTATCTAGATTAAAAAATCTCCAAAATCATTAGAGAAAAAATGAGAAATACTGACAAAACTTTATAAGTATTTTGAGTGTACTTTCATTGAATTGTTTAATTATAGAACTTATTTGATATTCTTGTTTGCTTCACTGGGTATCAGTATTGGGCTGCAAATGATTCTTCCATTCCCATATGGTCTTGTTGCTGCTATGGCTATTTTTATAGCGTTTCCAATGTTGTTAAGAAAACGATACATGAGTCGTATGAAAGGATACGGCGATTCTGGAACTGGTGGTGGGTTCTTTGGAATGAACTCTGGTGGTACTGGAGTGCGTTATATGTGTCTAGTTTGTAGTAACAAACACAAAGGCGGTGTTTGTCCTAGATGTGGTTCTAAAATGCAACGCCCTGATTTCTAGAGGATAAAAATGTCATTAGATGAAATCAGAAAAAAAGTAATGTTTCATAATTCAATTGATGTTTGGATTGCCACATGTACCGAAAAAAATATTGGCTGGTCAGATACGGAAAATTATAAAAGATTTATTTCTTATTTGCTAAAAAATAATCTGAATCTAAAAGCATTTTCTTTATGTGCTCACGAAGCAGGTGCAACCGAGCAAGAGAAAACAAAATTTACTGATGCCTTATCCGAGTCTAAGGATCCAAATGCTGCAACATACACAATAAAACTAAATGATGTCACATTGGATGTCATTCGAAAATTTAATTTGCAAAATTAATTATCTTTTAAGTTTTGGATTTACAATCGCATCTAGTGCATTGCCTATAAAGACAAAAGCAAGTCCTGTTATGGCTATCATTACCCCTGGCGGCATTATCCACCACCATAATCCTCTAGCAGCTGCACCGTATACATTGGCATCATGTAAAATTTGACCCCATGTTGGAAATGATGGATCGCCTAGTCCTAAGAAACTAAGCCCTGCCTCTGTTGTAATTGCAGCTGGCACTGATATGGCAATACTAGCAAACGCATATGGTAGTAGTTGCGGCAAAATATGCCTGAGTACGATCTTTGAATCTTTCTGACCCATCATATTTGCTGCCTCTACATATCCTCTGGTTTTGATTTGCAACGCCATACTTCTTGCAACTTTTGCTACTCCGACCCAACCAAATACCGTCAAAAATCCCACCATCACAAAAATACTGTTGCTAATTGTAACTGATAGAATAATCAAAAATGGGAGTGCGGGAAGCGCATAGATTACATCATTAAATCTCATCATCGCTTCGTCTGTTTTTTTACCTCTATAGCCTGCATACGCCCCATACAGCAAACCCATCACCACTGATGCTATTGCTACAACCAACCCTATGAAAAGTGCCAAAGGTGTTCCCCAGAGTAGTCCTACAGCTAAATCTCTTCTCAACTCATCTGTTCCCATAATTCCAAAAGCTTTACCTCCTATGATTAGTCTGGATTCTGGAATTTGATTTTCTGAATTATTACCATACATCTTAATCAAAAAAATATAATTTCCTTTTAGTGGTTCATGATTCTCTGTTTTAGAAAAAATGATATCTTCTGAAGATAAATTACTTAAAGAAAATAAAAATTTGTTTGATTGTAGATATAGGTTTTTCCTAATTGCATCATCTGTGGAAAATATTCTTTCACTGTGAATTGAATTTGAATCTGAATGTGGCAATGATGTTGATAATAATTTTAATTGTATTCCGTCTGGACGTATTACATCCATTTGTAACAATGGTGTTCCTGAATATTTTGCAGAAAATTCATAAATGAAATCATTTGGAAAATCATCATAGTCAAAATTTATTCCAAACTGATGAGATGTAATTGATATGTCTCCTGACACATCATAGTTGACATTTGGTGTATTCAAAATTTTGTGTTCAGGAATTTTTTCACTCAAAAATAAATTAATCCATACCGGTATGGCGACTTTAGGATATGAAATCCAGTTTCCTGGATTATTCCATTCTTTAAAAGTATCCACCGGAATTACAACAACTACAATAATTGACGTAAAAATTAAAATCGATAAAATAGCAATTCCCGCAATGCCTATCGTGCTTTTAAGAAATTCCACTTTGATTTCTTGTGGTGTGATGCTGCTCATTACCCTGTTCTCACTCTTGGATCAAAATATCCATACAACAAATCTGCAACAAATATGCTAATCAGGAAAAACACTGTCAAAATGTATGTAGCACCAATAATTACGGGAAGATCCATGACTGTAATTGCCTCAAAATACAGTCTGCCCATACCTGGCCAGTCAAATACTGCTTCTGTAATTATTGCTCCTCCTAGCGAACCTGAAAGACTCAGTGCTAGAATAGTGATTATTGGTGGGGCTGCATTTTTTAGAGCATGAGTATAGATTATTTTTTTCTGATTAATTCCCATGGTCTTTTTTGCAATTATGAAATCTTCCTGCATTATTCCTACTATGAAATTTCTAACTAAATACGACCATGATCCAAAACCTATGATTACAATTGTGATCAAAGGCAATGTCATGTGATATAGTAAGGATCCGATATAACTTGGATCTGATGATGGAATTAATGGTGTTGCTCTTGCAGGAAAAATCTGATACACAAATGAAAATAAGAATATCATTAACATTCCTATCCACCAAACAGGAAAACTAGAGCTGATTATTGCAAAACTAGATGTTATTCTGTCAATTATTGATCCGACCTTGCTTCCTGCCAGTGCTCCTAGAAAAATACCTATTACTGATATTATGATTGTTGCAGTTGTAAATAGTAGGATGGTTCTGGGTAGTTTTTCTAAAATAATTTCTTTGACATCTGATGAACCTGAATCACTAGTAAGAAATGTTGCATGACCAAAATCTAAGAATAATATTTTATACATTGTTAAACCAATTCTTTGTGGAGAATACCATGGTTCGTCCAATCCTAGAGTCTTTACTCTCTGTTCAATTTGAGTCTGAATAAATGATTCAAATTCATCTACCGATGAAAAACTTTCTGCAATTGTAGGATTTTCTGTAATTTCAGATCTTACTTGAAAAACAACTCCTTGTTTTAAGATACTGTCCATATTTGATCCTACTAGTGCAATTGTAATGAGTAACGTGATCATCAAAACTCCAAACATTGTGATTAACCGTGTAGCAACATATCTCTTCAAAGTCAATAAACAGAAATGGTAAACTCAGTTTATAATAATTGCAGTATGAATATGCATTTAGTCAGATCTGAGTATCTCAGTGAGATATTGGGTAAATACCATGTAATGTTTGTGCCCGATTAAGGCCTCTTGTCATTATGCTCCTTTTTCCTTTGAGGATTTATGTACATATAAAATAAAATCAAATTCTGAAAAAATTCTAATTTACTATGACCTTCTATACTATATATGACAAAAAACCCTTCATTTGACCCTGATAGGCTCGTATTAACAAAAAATGAAATTCTTGAATTTTGTGATAAAGTAATAGAAAAATGGAATAAACACTCTAGCAAAAATGCTAACAATATTTTAGCGATGACTGCTGTTAAGGCAAGCATAGTTTGGACTGATGAAGATTCACTCAAAGCAATATGGGGTGAAATCATTGGTTGGGTTTTTGAACTACTCTATGAAAATGCTCTATCTCAAGGTAAAAGCGATGATGTTGATTGGTCTAATGTCATGAAAAAATTAAAGAATAAAAAATAACTATGTGATAATTATATTATGAGTGCAAATACTATACGAAAGGCCAAAAAACTAGTTGAAAATGGTGGTGTTGTTAAAGTTGATGATGATCTATATCAAATAAAATCTTCATCTGATCCTGAGAAATCTTATTTTGTGACATCTGATACTTGCGAATGCCCAGGATTCAAAAATTTCTACAAGTTTCATCATGGTAAAGGATTAAAAGCAAATTGTTCTCATTTAGAAGCAATAAGAATTTTCAAAAAAGAATCTTAGATTTTATTTGTTTGATGTTTGTTTTGCAAGCATATGCTTTATTTTTTCCAATTATGATTGATCGTAAAATTAATCCTATCTGAATTATACTTAACCTGATTATTTTTAGTTTGAAAATTGTCAGTTCTCCCAAAATAAAAAAATTGCTGTTATATGCAACAAATAGATTTTTTGAAATCTTCTGAATCCCTTTCAAAATCGCACTCCTTGCATACCTGCCAGCTTCTTTTTTTCAGTATTGTGAAAGATGCTTCATAGCTTACAGAATACATCTTTCCACCACAGGATGGACATGGTAAAGGTATGTCGATTTTCATTGATAGTATTGATGCTTTTTTGATTATAAGGCACGCGTAGAACTGATAAATCGTTCATAAAATCTAGTTTTCAGAATTGGTTGTTTAAATAATTTTATTTCCATCAGTACTTTTTGAGTACTTCAATTTCATTTTTGATAAAAAAGTATGTTTTCTTAAAAATCTATAAATATTATGATCTTAGTCGATATTACGTGTATATCTCTGTTTTAACTGTCTTGTTCCTATCTCTTGTTGTCTCTTTGTCTTTATCTGGTACCTCATATGCCGAACCAGAAATCACTTGTACTAATTGTGTTCAAATTCCCTCTTATGAAATTGATCTTTACAAAGAAATGTTTCCATTAACTGTCTGGACTGACTCACAAATTTATGATCACTACTCAACTATCAAGGTAAATGGATACTTGAACCCACAAAACAATATTGCACCAATACTAGTTGTTGTGACTAACCCTGTTGGAAATGTTGTAACTATTCAACAACTTTCACCTGATATTGATGGGAATTTTTCTTTTGAACTAAACACTGAAAGCCCACTCTGGACACAAAACGGTGACTATATTCTAAAAGTTCAAAGTGGTGCTGAAACTAGACAATTCAAAACAACATTTACTCTAGTTTCCTCTGTTGTTGGCAGTGTTGATAAATGTACATCTGACGAAATTTCTGTCCTGGCAAACAACAGTCGCATCTACTGTATTCCATTTAATGTCACAAAAGGTGTAGTAACTGCTACCGAAGGTAAATTGAATTTAGATACAAAAACAATTACTCTTGATATGAGAGGACATGATATCGAATCAATCGTACTTGATATTCCAAGATATATTTTAGATTCAAAGTCTTCCACTGGTGATGATTCTGTCTTTATTGTGATGTCTAATGGTAAAATGGTAGATTATCAAGAGTTGGAAAGTGATTCTGATTCTAGACAAATCAAATTCAATTATCCTGTTGTTAGTAAAGCCACTTTTGAAATTATTGGAACTCATGTCGTACCTGAATTTGGTTCTGTCGCTCTTCTGATTCTAATTGGTTCAATTATGTCTATTTTGGTTATTAGTAAGTCCTTTTCCAATAGATTTGTCAAGTTCTAAAACCCTATCACGTTCTTAAACCCCAACACTAAAGTAATTATGAATATATGGATTTAGAAAAATTCCGTAACGATGTTTATGAAATGACTGATAAACTATCTAAAAATTTGAAAGAAACTGATTTGCCAAAACTCAATTATGTACGTCAACAACTAATAGAAATGTATCAAAAAAATCTTGTAAAAATCAATCACTCTGTTTTAGAGCTCATATGTGCATCTAATCTAATTGCCCGTGGTCATTCAGTGGAAGTGGAAAAACAAATTTCTGATATTTTAGTATGCGATATTTTTGCAAAAAAAGGAGGTGGAAATACAATTGTTGAAATCGAAACTGGTTTTACTCCTCCTGATCATGCCATGGATACTATTGATTATTTCACTGCAAGAATCATGAGTAAAATTGCTAGGTATAGTCAACACTGCTCAAAATTTTCTTTGGCAACTCCTGTGATAGGACTTATTCCAATTCCAAAAACCTTTCTTATTCCACCAAATGCAAGAAATGAATCCGACGTAAAAAAAATCAAAGATCTATGTGATCGATATTACAAAAATCCCCCGATATCATATACTGATATCTTAAATGCCCATTTACACTCAATTTATCTAATAAATATCGATAAGGGATTTGCCAAAGAGCTTGATCCTCTCGGTTATGTCGATCTCACTGATAAACTACTTCAAAGAAGCGAAGTGGAGTACTAACAATGTAGTTAAAATAGAAAAAATACAAATTTATCTTCATTTTACTGCTAGTAAGTATGATTTGTGCCGCGTGTGAAACTAGAAAACACTATGAATGTATTGACTGTGTAAACAACCATGAGACTCATCTTTGCCACTGTGATTGTCATGATGAAAACACAAAGCCTCACCCTGTCGATAAACCTCATTAATCTCAAAACACGTTCTAGTCTGCTTGAAATTTTAGTGCCTATACCTATGAATTCATTCATATTTTAACTATTGTAGATTTTTGAAGATCAGCCATCTGATCGTACGAAACATCAAGATTCATAAGGCAAAAAAACATTCTATCGACAAATTATGGCGACATCCATGGAAAACTTTGGAACATTAGAGTATGTTTTGGACAAATACTCAAAAATTTGGAGTTGGAAGATTACAGGTCAACGTGCAGTAAGTATGATCTCAAGGCTCGTGCCTGAAGCATGGTATGGTGAAAATATTGATGAGGTAATAATTCCTGATAGTATTGAAAGTGTAAAACAGATCAAATTAATCATGGATAGATACCCGCTTGAAATTCTATCTAAATCTGCATGGCAAAGAAAAATCGTAAAAACTTATACTCCAAAACCAATACATCCGCCAATCAAATATAATCTAAATCGTGCAAAAGCTGGAGAGCAATTCAGAGGGAAATTATTGAATTTTCAAAAAGAAGGATTGGATTTCTTGTTAAAATCATCTGGTAATGCATTACTTGCAGATGAAATGGGTCTTGGAAAAACTGTACAGACTTTATCTTATGTTGCTACTGAAAAACAAACTTTTCCAGTGTTAGTTGTAGCACCATTAGTGACGCTGAATAACTGGGAAAGAGAAATTTCCAAATTTATGAAGAAAAAAAGCAGAAATGGAAGAATAATTGAATCTGAATCTTCCACGTCAACTATTATACGAACTGGAAAGTCCAAAGAACTTCCTGTAACTGATTTTTACATAATAAATTATGAATTACTTTACAAACGTCTTTCTGATTTATCAAAACTTAATATCAGAACTATTGTATGTGATGAGGTTCATAACCTAAGATCAAAGACAACCCAAAAATACAAGGCTGTTAAAAAACTAGCAGCACTACCCTCTCTTTCCTATAGGATTGGTCTTTCAGGTACTCCAATTTTCAATAGAGGTTCTGAAATTTGGCCAATTGTGGATATTCTAAGACCTGGACTGCTTGGTAGTTTTAAGGAATTCTGTGAGTACTTTTGTTATGTTAATGAAAAAGGCAAAGCAATTGTACTTGAAAATAAAAGAGCATCACTTCGAAATGAATTACAAAAACATGTCATGCTAAGACGAAAAAAATCTGACGTTCTCAAGGAATTAAAAGATAAAGTTCGTTACAAAGAGGTAATTGATGCTGATACAGATTATTACTTTGGTGAATTAGGAAAAATATGGACTAAATTAGAAGAAGAACAAAAAAATGCTGAAACTGCTTTTGACAAATCTGCTTCATATCAAAGAGCAATTCAAAGCGAAAGACAGATTGCTGGTATTGCAAAATTACCTCACGTAATTAATTTTGTTAAAAATATTATGGAAATAGAAGAAAGCGTTGTAGTCTTTTGCCATCATAAAGTTATTCACAAATTACTGCATGAACGTCTTGAAGAATTCTCCCCGGTTTCTATTATTGGCGGTCAATCTGATAAAACACGTCAAGAACAAATTGACAAATTCCAAAGAGGAGAATCAAAATTAATGATAGCTGGTCTAAGAGCTGGAAACGTAGGAATTAATCTGACCCGAGCAAAATACGTAATTTTTGCAGAACTGGATTGGAGTCCTGCAATTCATAGACAAGCAGAAGATAGATTGCATAGAATTGGTCAAAAGAACACCGTTTTTGCATATTATCTTATTGGAAATGGCACACTAGATGATCACGTTGCAAATATTTTGGTGGACAAAAGTTATGAAATTGATTCTATTATGGATGAGACTGCTGATACCTATGAAAACAAAGACAAGGCAGAATTAATTCTTGCACAAATTCATGATAAAATAAGATCAAAATAACTAAATTTTTAATTTCTCTTTGATTTCATTAAGTTTTAAAATTATGTTCTTCTTTTTGTTAAATTCTGGCTCTTCGCTAATTTCTTTGATGATTTCATCAATTAATTCAAAAATCTCTATTTTTGGTTTCTTCTTTTCTTCTAAACTGTCATTTTGAAATCCCATCTCTTCTATTTTTTTGATTTTTTCTATTCCTTCTGGAAGAATTTCATACATTTTGATAATTTTGGATTCTTGTCTTAGTGGTGACATTAGAATCAATTGATTTTTTCTCAATTTTTCAATTTCGTCAATTAGTTCGATTTCTGGTTTTTTTAAAAAATCTGAAATCGCTTCAATACTGTATGACTTGATTTCCAATACCCGTAAAATTTTGATCCATGTTGGAATTTGTTCACTCCATAACGTATGTTTTGCTAAATCTGTTATGGAAAACGAACCATCACTATTCAAATCTATTAGTTTTCTATCTTTTAATGATGCCAATGAATCTAGTATTCTGCCAACTCCCAATCTCTTTAATTCTGAATTTTCAATGTCTTTTTCATTAAAACTTCCACTCCCTTTGATTCCTAAATGCAGTATTTCTAAATCAATTACTCCTAATTTTGTCATTATTGTTATTTTGTGCTAATGGTTATCATCTTTTCCACTTGAAAAATATATGTGGACTTTATTTGATTACAGTATGGTCAAATATGAATTGCCTAGATTACCTTATGCATATGATGAACTTGAACCGTATATTGATAAACAAACCATGGAAATTCATCACCAAAAACATCATCAAGGATATGTTGATGGGTTAAACAAAACATTAGCAAAAATTTCCAGTGAATTTCACCCACAATATATCACCTCTGTTTTATCTGATCTAAATGCTATTCCTGAATCTGCCCGAAACGAAGTTAATTTCTTTGGTGGCGGCTTTGAAAATCATAAATTATTTTGGGAAACCATGACTCCAAAAAATGATGGAAATCCTGGCGGTAAGTTAGGCGATTCAATTGACGTATATTTTGATAACTTTGAAAATTTTAAAAGAGAATTCTCCAACAAAGCCATGTCTATTGAGGGAAGTGGATGGTGCTGGCTTGCGTTCAATCAAACTTTTAACAAAATAGAAATGATTACTACATCTAATCAAGACAGTCCATGGTCCATAAGAAAAATACCTCTTTTGGGGTTGGATGTATGGGAGCATGCTTATTATCTAAAATATCAAAATAAAAGACCTGACTATATTGCAGCATGGTGGAATGTGGTGAATTGGGATTATGTTGGAAATCGATTCTCCGAATTATCTGACTAACATTTCATTTTTTCAAATTCATTAACATTCGTTTACTTTTTTTGAAAAAATATGATGAATATTCAATATCCTTGTAAGCTGACTTATCTTTCTTGATTATTATATTATTTTATGAGTACTGCTGGTTTGTATCTTATAAAAAAGCCAGGACTGGACGATGAGAAAATAAAGCAAGCACTTGGTATGTTACTGATAGATAGAAGAAATGAGTTTCGTGAATTATCTGAGGTGCTTTTAAGAACCCCAAAATCTATGGAGCCAGTACCTAATTCTGAGCAATTCATATTGAATTTCTGTTTGGATGTAAATGAAGCATTCAAGGCTTGGTCTGGACAAATGGATTTGTCAATAAATTCCACCCAAAAAGCATTAACTATTCTACGACAGCTCTCACGAGATAAAACTACGATGAACCAATTGGTACATCTTTTGAACCTCTCATACACACTTGCAGATGAATTCAAAGAAATCTATAGACGACTAAAATAATTTCCTTTTTTTATCTGCTGTAAAACTAAATTCTGATCTTTTTTGTTTTTCTAAATCTTTAAGTTGATACAAAATTCTCATTTTTCATTCAAGACTGATGCCAATATCTAATCATACTTTATATTCATTATAAAATCAAATTTATCATTGGACTTTATGCTTGAAGAGGAATTGATGGATTTGATGACATTTTGTTTACAAAATCCTGAATCTTCGGAAGTAATAGAAAAGAAGAAAAGGATTACGGAGATAGGGCAAGAACTTTTTTTGGATGGTGGAATAGATGCTCTTGAAAATTTCTTCTTTTCGTTAAAAAATAGGATTATTCAAGAAATAGAAAAAGATCCATCCTCATTGCGTTCGCTATGGAATGGACTAACTACTGAATGGCACTACTAGTTTATCTCATTGAGAATTTCTAGCCTCTACCAATTCTAAAAATAGCTGTACTGCATTTTGGGCAGGTGCCTTTTAGAGCTGGTTTGCCATTTTTCATGGTGTATGGTTTTGCGCCTTCGATGTCTCTTTTATCTCGGCACTTTACACAATATCCTATTGTCATAATAGTATTAGGCACGTGGTTCTATTAGCGAGATCTTGTTAAACTTTTTTTACTATGAGGCAAACCTCTGATCTTAATTTCATGCACAAAACAATATTTTTTGCATCTGATAATTTTCATAATTTTATGATATGTTCTAAAATGATTATAACATGTATAATGAAAATAATTACTGTTAACTAGTTATTTTCAAAGTTATGTGTTCTGCTAATGCATCTAATCTTTGCCATGATTTGTTACTTCCCTCTTCTGACACATCCCACACAAAAATCTCTGCTGTATATACATCTGATATCTTTGGTGTCCATGATAGTGCTGGACTAAAAGTTTGTCCAGGATTAAGTGAACCGCTTATCCACCCTAATGATACAATGATGCCGTTTTGATTTTTAACTTGAACAATATATACAAACTTTTGAGATTTTTCTTGATTATTTTTGACATCTGCAGAAATCTGGACTTGTTGATTTACATTGATCTGATCTGATATTTTGGAACCAAACGTATTCACAAGTCGTGGATTTATAATATCTACTCTGTCTAACTGTGTCATTGCAAATGCTGGATTAATTAAAACTGTAAAAACTAGCATAATCCCAAAAATGACCCTGACTTGTTTCATCATAATTTTCTGACAATTTTTTTGTTAATAAAGCGTTTCTACACTTTATCTTGATTCCTTTGGTTTAATTCTCGTTACAAATTTTTTGATATCTTATGATGATGTATATGAGATACAGCATTTAACATTTGAAAAGTTTTTAATTAATGATTAAATCTTGACTCTATAGTAATCCCATCGTTCTGGGTCAAATCTGGTCACAAATTCTGCATTTTCTTTGTCTACTCTAGATTTTATTACGTCTCTTAATGCAAAACTAGTCAAATATTTGTATTTTTTAGCATGAGCCTGCATGATAAACATGTGACGCATTTCACTACCTCCTTTTAACCCCCAATATCCCATTTTTAATGCTAAAGGTTCTAGAAATATTGTATTGCTAAGACCATAATTCTCATCTCTTATTTCTGGTCTTAATCTATAATTTTCCAATGGCCCGCCTTTAGCAAAACCTACTATTTCGCCCTTACAGTCATTTAGTCTAAGAGTATTGAGAATTATATTATGATCTCTTATTGACTCTTCAAAATCATCTTTTGCAAATTGAAGTGGTTTTGGCAACTCTAAAAATATTGAGTATATTGACTTGATAAATTCAGGTTCTCTCCGTGTGTCTGTTTTTTCAATGGTTGGAACCAATTTCAAGTTATCATATGTATAATTTGCTTGTATGGTAATCTCTTGTTGTCTGATATTCATAAATGACAATACTGTGTCAAAAAAATTCTTTCTCATATGTTTTGGCAATGATTTTAAAATGAATTGACACATTTCAGTTTCTTTGTTTAACAGTTCTTCGAAATATGCTACAGAACTTCTCACAATCAGTGATGGACTCCATGCTAAAGCATGCGCATTCATTTTTGCCATTTCCATAGCTTTTACAAAATCACCTACCGCATAACCACTAATTCTATCGACCACTGAAAGATACCATCCTAAATTCATAAAATGCTCTTGTTTTGCTTCATTATTTTTTGTTAGTTCTGAATTTCTAAAACATTCTTTAATTTGCCGTTCTGCATTTTCCTTAAGCTGACCACTCCATGGATATGTTGTTCTGAGTATCAACACTTTGATTATTTCAAGATCCAAGTTTGCAATATCTAGAAGTTTTCTTAATCTTTTATCCATCGAAATAAATTTTAGAACACTTTCTTCATGTGGCTTGTCTACACTTTTTTGTGGATCAAAATCATGAAATAATGCGGCTGCATACAGATATTTCAAATCATTATTTGAAAATTTTTTTGAAGTGTTGTTTAGATTTGCAGATAACAGTGAAACATATGTGACTTCCAACTCGTGGTTGATATTGTGATATCCATAGTAATCACTTCCTAGTCCCTGCGTTTCAAATAATTCAATAGTATAGTCTAACATCTCGGTATAACAATCTTCATCCATGCCGCTTTCTACAATTAGGCTCATGATCTCATTTCGTATAGTGTGTGGATTTGCAAATTCTTGCAATAAATATCGATTCTAATTGTTATTTTTAAAGATGCTCTCTATTTATTGAAAATCTCTTCTAACAATCAGATAATGTCTGAAAATTTGTGCTATTTTCATTGGAAAGACTCAATAGAATTGTCATTTTTCTGTTTTTATTGTCTATTGACTTGTGTTTACTTGAATCACTCATGAGCATTAATGAAAAACAACCTTTGGAGTATGTTCTGTATCTTGATGGTCTAAAATATCCTTTATCTGATGTCTCTATTGTAAATTCTCCGACACCTGTTAATTCACCTACTACCAGAGGTGGTGTATATTTTTCTGATACCTTTGTATACAAAATAAAAGGAATAATCAACGATCTATCTGTTGTTCCATTATTGTCAAAAACCATGTTGGGTCCAAATACTGAATTTGGTGAAATTAAAATCACAACACAAATTGTTAACAATGATAAAAAAATGACTTTATCTATATTTACAAATTTAACAAACAGCGTACAAAGTTCATCCAAAATTGAATTAAATATGATTTTGGTAAAACTTGAATCTGATTAATCTTTGTTAAGATATGTGTCGTATTTTTTACGTAATTCCTCATTTGATAATATTTCGTATGCTTTGTTGATCTGAACCATTATTTCTTCTGATTTTTCCCCTTTGTTTTTGTCTGGGTGTATTTTTTTTGCTAGTTGTCTGTACTGTTTTTTTATTTCTTCATGTGTTGCATTTTGTGGAATTTCTAATATATTATAATAATCGGGTAATGAAGAATTTTGAGATGTAATTCTAAATTCTTTGTCTTCTTTTGAATTCTTTCTAGATCCCAACTCTTCATAATCGTCTGACCAATCTGAATGGTATTTTTCATATGTTTTGTCATTTTTTGAATCAAATTCTGTAGAATCATATGGTGTTTTTTTCCTTAGAATTATGTCTCTTGCAAGATACACAAAAAGACCTATGACTGCTATTGCGAAACTGGCAAATAAAATAACTTTTTGCTCATTTGTTACAATTAACTCCATCTGTAATTTTTTTTCAGCATTATCTGATTGCCCTGAAACATTTTGAATCATGCTTATGAAAATTATGCCTAATATGATAATACTGAAATTTTTCATTTTGGTTATGTTAATCTAAAGTCTTCTTTGGCGGTATTTAGAACCACATGTGTGATAGTATTTTCTATATTTTGAATTGATGCTAATCCTTTTACAAATTCACTTAATTCGCTACGGGACTTGAATTTTGCAATGACTAGTGTATCTGTATTTCCTGTAATGTCGTAAACACCACACACATTCTCTATTTTTGATAATTCTACTTCAATATCTATTATTTTGTCTTTTTTTGCAATGATCTCAATTATTGCAGTCAGATTGTAGCCTAATTTTTCATGGTCTATTAGTGCTGTATATCCTCTGATTATTTTTTCTTTTTCTAATTTTTTTATTCTTGATAATACTGTGACTGTTGAAATTCCAAGCTTTAATGCAAGTTGTCTTGCAGATAATCTGGCATCGACCATTAAATTTTTAAGAATTCTTTCATCTGTTTTATCTAAATTCATATGTTTGTATATGCTAAAAATACATTTAAATTTTTGGTGATTTATTAAATATGTGTTTAATTTTATTTAATTTTAATGTATTTTGTGTTTTTACCTCAATTCAAACTTAAAACAAACGACTGTCAAAACTTGATGTGGAGCAAATTAAAGAACTAGTTTTAAAAGGCCAAAATTTTTTAGAATCTGGGAATTTTGAAGGTGCATTAAGTTATTTTGAGCAAGCATTACTGTTGAATCAAAATGACCCTGAATTGTGGAATTTTAAGGCTGTAGCACTACGTAGTTTAGGCAGGTATGAGGAAGCTTTGGAATGCTTTAACAAATCATTAGAGATTGATCCAAGAGATAAACATGCATCATAATTCGTGCTTTTACCTGAAATTTCTTATTTTGATTGTTTTTCATAAAACTGGGTTTTCTGACTCTGTTTACGAATAAATTCCATTAAATAATTCAAAGATCTCCTACTAGTTATTATAAAGTGACACATAAGTGATACTGTCATGGTCTTACAATCCCTTAATGCTGATAATTGCCCTCGTTGTGCAAAAAATTCGCTATTAACTGATGATGTTACTGGAGAAAGGTTTTGTGGTAAATGTGGGTATGTCATTTCTGAGAAATCCCAAGAATCTGGACCTGAATGGAGATCTTTTACACAAGATGAACATGGCAACAAAGCAAGAGCAGGGGCACCAACATCACTGACTATGCACGACATGGGGTTATCTACAATCATTAATCCTATGAATAAAGATGCGTCTGGAAAACCACTCACTGCATCAATGAAGAGCACAATTGAAAGATTGAGAACTTGGGACAGTCGAAGTCAAGTTCATGAGTCTGTTGATAGAAATCTCAGACAGGCATTAAGTGAATTAAACAGACTAAAAGACAAACTTGCACTTTCTGATGCCGTAATTGAAAAGGCAGCTTACATTTACAGAAAAGCTATTGAAAAAAAATTAGTACGTGGAAGATCCATATCTGCAATGATTGCATCTGCACTCTATGCTGCATGTAGAGATACAGAAACACCACGAACCCTAAATGATGTAGGAGAAGCTGCAAATCTGAAGAAAAAAGACATTGCAAGATGTTATAGATTGTTACATCGAGAACTAGATCTAAAGATGCCTGTAGTGGATCCAATTCAATGTGTTGCACGTATTGCAAGTAGGATTGGAATTACAGAAAAAACAAAACGTTATGCAGCCAAAGTTCTAAAAATATCTCAGGAACATGAAGAATCTGCAGGAAAAGATCCAATGGGATTGGCTGCAGCTGCACTGTATTTGGCATGTGTTAAAAATGGTGAAGATATAACTCAGCGCGATATTGCAGAAGCTGCAAGTGTAACTGAAGTTACCATAAGAAATAGATACAAAGGTCTAAAATTAGATCAAAACATGGACCTATAAAATAACCTTATTTTCTAATAGCTAACTAATTGTGAATCTATATTATTGATAAAGTATTATCAAAGATACATTGAGTAAAGAATTAGATAAAATGTTATCACAAGCTTATGATCTTTGTGAAGATGGTGATTTTTCAGATGCTCTGAAACTATATGATTTAGCATTAAAACAAGAGCCTGAAAACATTAATGCCCTAATAGACAAAGGTGTAACACTACAAAATTTAGGTAGGATAAAGCAAGCTATAAAATATTATGATAAAGCACTCTGCATTGATCCAAAAAATCTCAATGCGTTAGTGAACAAAGGTGCATCATTACATACAAGTGAAAAATACAAAGATGCAATCAAGTGTTATGATTTGGCCCTTAAAGTTGATAAAAAGTGTGCGATGGCATTAGCTTACAAAGGACTATCACTAGGCGAATTGGGAAATCTTGCTGATGCATTAAAGCATTTTAAAAAAGCATTATCTATTGATCATGATTATGACCTTGCTAGTATTAGCAAAGAAATGGTTAAAGAATTATTGAAATCTATACAAAAACAAAAATCTAAAACACAGTAACATCGCCTGGTGCTGGTTCACGTTTACTGTTTTTTCCATGGGATTCAAAAAATTCTTTATGCTCTATATTTTGATGTTCTCTGAGTTTTTCGATATTCTCAAATCCTATATGGCACAAGTAACACTTTGGCTTATGTTCATCAACAAGTGGCAGTACCATAACGTTTGTAATTTGTTTGCCTACTTATTTCTTGAGACTGACAGTTAAGGAATATATCCTTTAACAATTGACTTGTTATATGTTAGAACAATTAGTAGGCGAATCTAAGGCATTAGATCGAGCAATTGCTGGTGAAGAATTATCTTATGATGATGGTCTGGAATTGATGAATTATGATAATTTACATATGTTAAGTGCAGTTGCTGATATTACTAGAAAGAAATTAGTTGGCGACACAGTAACTTTTACTGCATCCTATTACATGAATTACACAAATATTTGCGCTGCAAGTTGTCAGATGTGTGCATTTTATAGAAAAGATGGTGCTGAAGATGCATACACTCTAACCACAGAGCAAATTGAACAACGTGTTGCCATTGCAAAAAATATGGGTGCAACCGAAGTTCACATTGTAGGTGGATTTCATCCAAAACTCCCTCTTGAGTATTATGAAGACATGATGAGGATCATAAAGAAAAATCATCCTCAATTAAAAATTAAGGCACTTACTGCAGCTGAAATTTTCTACCTATCTAAATTAACAAAAAATTCTATCAAGGAGATTCTTTCTCGTCTTAAAGACGCAGGTCTTGACTCTATGCCTGGTGGAGGAGCTGAATTATTCCATCCTGAAATAAGGGAAAAAATTGTTAGGGGGAAATGCTCGGGACAGGAATGGTTAGATACAATTGAGCAAGCTCATAATCTTGGAATCAAAAGTAATGTCACAATGTTATATGGTCATATTGAAAAACCATCTCATATTATTGATCATCTAATCAAAATTCGTGAATTACAAAAAAAGACTAAAGGCTTTATCACATTGATTCCTCTTAAATTCAGTCTTGATAATACTGAACTTGAGCAAGAACATTTAGTCAACAATGAATGCTCATCTGTGTATGATTTGAGAATTATTGCATTATCTAGGTTAATGCTTGCAAATGTCCTGAATAATATTTCTGTTTATTGGGTTGCATATGGTAAAAAACTTGCACAAGTTGCATTATCTAATGGTGGAAATGACTTAGTCGGAACTGCATTTTCTGAAGAAATTTACCGTGCTGCCGGAAAACCCACTACTTCATCTGTAGAAGAATTAGCCACCATGGTAAAAGAAATTGGACGTCAACCAGCACAACGTGATACATTTTTTAATATTATCAAGAGATTCTAAATTTTATTTTTACTTAGATGTTTTTTTATGGATTCTAATTTGTCTTCCATTTTTACTTGTTTGTCTTTTCTTGAGTCTATTTTTAAAATCACTTCTACTCTGTTTACTCCTAGATTATGGACTACTTCCATGATTATTTTGGCAGCTTCGTAAATTTTATCGATATTCTCTGACTCTAAAATTGTTCCCATCGAATTGATCTCATACCTTATTTCTTTGATGTTTTGTATTGCTTCTATTCCTTTAGCAATGTAGAAACTTACACTTGTAGCACCTGTCCCAATTGGATAGATACTGATTTCTGCATGAATCAATACTGATTAATCATAATTTTGGAATTAAAATGTTTAAAGTTTAGGTAATTGGCTTTTTTTCTTCTTTTTCTGGACTACTTTTTCTTCTCCTTCTAGCACCAAAACTAATTAAAATTAACATAAATCCAATCCCAATTAAAATTCCTGCAAGAGTATTCATGTCTTGATTTTCTTGCTGCTTTGTCATCAAATCTATGACCTCCTCCTCAGTCATTCCGGATTGACCAACGGGTATTGTGGCATTGAGATTGATTATGATAATGATGCCTACTATTAACATGGTAATTCCACCTACAAATATTTTTTTATCTACTAACATTTCTTTCTCATTAAAAGTTGAACTTTATCATATATTAGGTAATATGTACATACATTGTCTGTAGTAAATAAAAAGTATTTTTTTACATTATTAATCTGTGTAATGCAACAACTGATCTACACTCGTATCTCCATGAGCAGAAAGTATCAAATTCAATCTTTGAAGATATCACAAAATAAGTCTTTGACTTTTTCAGGTTTTTTGATCTGTCTAAAATTTACAAAAATGCTTGTCCGTATTGTGCAACAGAATTAGACAATTATCAATTTCTTTGTCATAGCTGTAAATCTAAAGTAGATTGGTATTGAAATGTATTGCATGATTTGTAGAACCAACAACGAAATAACTTTCTAATGAAACAAAGTTGTTTGTTATGGCTATAATTTGTTTAAGGGAATGTCTTTCAAAATCATACACACACAAACACTTTCAAAAAAAGAGCTTGAAGATTTTTTTAATTATATATTATGACCGATTTTGTTTGTAACTAAATTAAACTTGGTTACATTATGACCGATTTGATACTTTTAATTATTGGTGTCTTTATGCCTAGTTTACGTCAAACTGAATTGAATTTTGATCAAAGATGATTTTGGAACTATTAGATTATTCTGTCATTTTATAATTTATCATGATTGCTAATCTACACGGCGTACTTTTGGTGATGCTCTCAAAGTTTCACCAAAAGAATATGGAATCTTTGGAATCACAGGTAATATTGAAACATTATCTCCTATCATTTTTTGAATTTCTTCATCATACACTGATAACGTTTTACACTTTGGGCAAAACCAACCTCGACCTTTTATAAAACTACAACATTCAATGATGTTAAATCCACATGCGGGGCATTTGCCAGGTTCTTTATGAATATATTTCACAAATTCAAAAATTATACGCTCATCATACTGAATCAAAAACACTGATTTTTAAATTGTTTATTAGTTGATTTGCTTCAGAATTGGTAATTTATTAATATCTGTTTGAATATATCTAATATATTCAAACAAATTTACATATATTAAGTAAAATATTTTATTATTGTGCAATGCAATATAATACCGTGAATATTGTCTAAAGTACTTTACATCAGAGCCGTATGTTTCTGTGAAACAAAGAAGGTCCCTCTTGATGAGTACACTCATGAAATGAAAGAATGTATTGACTTGAAATGTTATTGTAAGAAACACCCTAACCGATACAACTTTTATGAAATATTATGGTGATTCAAATGATTATAACTATTCTATTCAGTTCCAGACAATACTTCAGGAGATGAAGAATAATGTTTGAAGTACATTGTAATTTATGTTCAGGGAATTTTATTCTAGATAAAAAACCTAATGCAAGTTGGTCCTGTATATGTCAAAACAAACCAAAAAATATGCCCTATTCAACACTATTGAAATGTAGTAACGGCCACAGAACATGGATACGCTCACGAGGTGAAGAGTGTTCAGAGTGCCAAAAAGAAAGAACAATCAAGACGGCCAAAAAACTTTTAGAAATTCAAAGTGATCTAAACCGTCAAGATATTGAACAATCAATAGTTGAAACAAATATAATTTTTCACACTGATAAAGAAAAATTTCACGAAAAATTTTACAAAAAGAAAGCGTTGGTTGATTCCTCAGTAAATCCAAAGAATACATACAAAAAGAATCACAATAATGATTGATGATGATTTGGACAAAAAGTTAAGATATATTCAGGCAAAAAAGATTCAAACCACAACTGGTTCAGTCAGCTATTCAAAAGTGATTAATGAAATACTGCAAAAAGTATCAAGGAATAATCTCTAGAATACACTTTTCCTAAATCCTTAAGTTGATACAAAATTTAGAGGATTAATGACAAGTAAAATAATCATTGCAGGACTTATAGCAATAGCATTTGTTGTAGGTTCATTAAGTACAGCAACTTTAGCAGATGCCAAAAAAGAAACTAAAGCCGCAGCAGATTCGTTCTTCGATGTATTTGTTGAGGAGATTGGATCTGGTCCAGCCGCAATACATAGCTTTTTTGACGTCTTTGCTGATATACAACTTGCAACTGGTGACCCCGACTTTGATTTGTTGACAAACGGAGACCCGGATTTTGATTTGTTAACCAAAATGACAGGGGATCCAGATTTTGATTTATTGTTTGCAGACAAGTCATCAAAAATAACGGAATTAGAAGATCGACTTAGATGTCTTGAAGATCCTGATTCCTGCAAAACTCCATAACCTCATTTCTTTTTTATTTTTTAAATTCTAAACTCTTTTTGTTTTCCTAAATCCTCAAGTTAATACCAAATTTAGAAAATATGGGAGAAAACATTTGGAGTTTTGATTTTATAAAGAAAGCAAAGGTTGGTTTTCTTTTATTTTGTTCAAAAATTTTAATTATTTTTAACGAATTTAAAGAAATCATATGAATAAGATTATTTCTCAATATGTACTCAGGGGAACAATGAGAAATGTTCATGAAGACATTAAGAGTCTGGAAAAGGAGATTTTACAGACAGAAGATAAAATCATAGAATATTTGAGAGTAGGGTATGAAGGGGGAATTAAAACATCGCTTCATCGTCTAGATTCGGATTTAAAATATCTAAGCATACTTGCAAATGGAGCTCCAATTGACAAAAATGAAGATAGAAAGATCATGAATTTTTTGAGAATACATTATGACTATATGCAAAAGTTATCAGTTCCTGCATAATTATCTCAAAACCAAATACTAAGAAGGATTTATCAGGTGTGTGAAGTCCATTATTTTAATTGACTTTACTATGAAAGCATTATACAAGAAGGAAACATTAAAGGATCCAGAATCTGAAAATAATACATATTCAAATTTTACATTAAAGCGTAATACTGAGTTTTGCTGTGAAAAATTCAAAAACTATTGCAAAAAATTTATCGTCTGGAGTTATGAGCAGGGCAAATTTGCAATAGTGGACCAAATCACATATGAGGGACATTCAGTACAATCTATTGATTTTTGTCCTTTTTGCGGGGAAAAAATAGATTATGAAGATGAAAATGCTCCACAGAAAGTAAAGAGAAAGAAAGTTAGAACGTTCTAAGTGTTTTAGTGGATATTATTAAAACTAGAAACCTTCTGGAGGTATGGTCAACTTTACTTGATACCTTCTTAATTCGTACGAATGAACGTCTAATTCCAGTCTAGATTCTTGGTCTTGATTTTATCTTTTATCATCTGTTGTTTTAGAGTTTTGAAATCTCATCTAAAATTGTATTTGCGAATCTTCTCTCTGTCCTATTTTTTGTTTTTGCAATTTGTGCTAAATGCGGGCACAACTCCTTATCATTATAACAAAGTTTCAACATGTTGTAATGTTCTAATGTGATAGAATCATTTTTTTCATAAATTATTTTTTCTATGATATTTTTTGCTCTGGCTATTTTATTTTCAAGTGGAAGTTGAATTATCCCATACTGTAAAAACTTCTTTACTATTTCTTTATGTCTTTCCCCAATTGATACAGTTAATCTAAACTTTGGCATTTTGTTAAACTCATCTATGATCTGTAAAAGTGCATTGTCAAATTCCATATGATACCGTTGCATTAATGGTGCGATCTGAAGTAGTATGGTTATGTCAAATTCATAGGGTCTTGAAAGATTTCTTTCTGCATCTATTGCAAGTTCTGTTATTACAAATACAAGTCCTAAAGGATCTCTGATTGCTCTTTTTTTGTATTCTACAGGATACTTTACAAACATCTTGTTTAGTACGTTAATTGCATGTGCTGATAATAGACCCCTTTTTTTGTCTGCATCTAGAGTTTTGATAATTTTAAGAAGCGTAACTGAAAATAATGAATAATTTTTTGCAGATGCTTCCTTTTTCTCAAGACATTGATTCTCAAAATCATTCATAAACTCCTCCAAAATCTTTGGAATTTGTTCTGCCTGTTCTATATTTCTAAAACTGATCATTGTGTTTGATTTTGTTGTTTTTTCATTATTTTGATTATCTTCTGATACAAACAATGGATTTGCTTGTTTGAGTGCGCTTTGAATTACTGTTAATTTTTTTTTATTACCTTTGCCGTATTTGCTATTTTGTAATGCTTGAATGGATTGAACAAGTGAATCATACAATACATGAATATACTTCCCCCTTTTGATAAATCTACACTTTAACCATGATTTTCTGAATTTTGTATTACCTTAAGCATTATCTTACTCTAAGCAATACTGATTCACAAGGATGTATCATGCAAAAGTAAGATGATCTTTTCTCTTGTTCATATTGATTGTAGTCTGTTCTCCACTTAGAATCATTTTTGTTTCAAATATTCCGTTGGGCCATAGTGACTGCTGCAAACATGTTGATTCTGGTATTTTTCATAACATTTCCTTTCT
>CAYYXT010000010.1:0-49727 GCA_964475825.1 uncultured Nitrosopumilaceae archaeon
TAACATTTAATCCAAAATACAAAAAAGCGTTTGAACCATTAGTTGAAAAAGTTTCTTTTGCATCATTTGGAGATATTGAATCTCTTCGTTCTACAATTGATGAAGATACTGCATTTGTTATTTTAGAACCAATTCAAGGTGAAAGTGGAATCAATGTTGCGCCAGATGGATTTTTACAAGAAGTAAGAAAGGTTTGCGATGAAAAAGGAATTCTTCTAATTTTTGACGAAATACAAACAGGATTAGGTAGAACAGGACGACTATGGGCGTGTGATCATTGGAATACTGCACCAGACATCTTATGTCTTGCAAAAGGGATTGCAGGTGGAGTTCCAATGGGTGCGACTTTAGTAAGACCAGATATTCTTGCTTCAATGAGCAAGGGAGAGCATTCTTCAACATTTGGAGGAAATCCTCTTTCTTGTGCTGCAGGAATAGCAACGTTACAAGCGCTTACGCAAGATGGACTGATTGAAAATTCTGAGAAGATGGGAAAACTATTCAGAGAAGGTTTGGAAAAACTGAAAGAAAAACATACCATGATTAGAGAAATCAGAGGAAAGGGGTTGATGATAGGCGTAGAATTGAAATTTGAGGTAAAAGATATACTAATGAACCTTATAAAAGAGGGAGTTCTAATGCTGTATTCAGGTAGAAACATTCTAAGACTTCTACCACCATTAGTAATATCTAAAGAAGACATAACGAAAGTTTTAGAAACCCTAGATAGAGTACTTACTAAAGAGGAACAGAAAAATAATGTATAAAGACAAAGTAGACGAAAAAATAATAAATTTTCTTAAAGAAGATTCTAGAGAATCTTTTGTCGATATTGGAAAAAAACTAAAATTATCAGAATCAGCTATTAGAAGAAGAGTAAAAAATCTCGTAGACAGTGGGACTATCAAAAGATTTACTGTTGAGATAGGAGAAGAAAATGCTACAAGTGCTATTGTTTTGATATCTGTAGATTCTGCAACAGACACATCAAAAGTTTCAGAAAAACTTGCAAAATTAGAAGGAGTCAAAACAGTTTATGAGATTACAGGCCAGTATGACATAACTACAATAATCAGCGCAACAAATATCTCTGAAATAAACAGTAGTATAGATGCATTAAGAAAAATTCCAGGTGTGATTGATACCAACACAGTAATTATTTTAAGAAAAGTAACATAAAACGACTTTCGGTTTATAATTTCTATACTTGCCTAAATTAGGATCATCACAAGTAATTTTCAGCGAAAATAGTACGAATATACTTATATCCTCAATTTATGTGAACGTTTTCTGTAATGAAAGATCCGAATCACTATGCAAACATCTACAATGCATATGACAAAAATCCAAAGAAAATCAAAGTATTAGACAGCACTCTAAGAGAAGGAGAACAGCATCCAGGAGTTTCATTTACAAACAAACAACGAATACAGATTGCATGGATGTTAGATTATTTCGGAGTAGATCAAATTGAAATTTCACCAATTGTTTCCAAAGATCATAAGGAAGCAACTAAAACAATTATCAAGCAAGGACTAAAAGCAGACATCGTATCTCATGGAAGAGCTCTCAAGGAAGACATAGACATCTCATTAAGCTGCGATGCAAAATGGTGTGCCGCATATCTTGGAATTTCAGATATTCATCTAAAAGACAAGCTACGAATTACAAGAGAAGAAGCCATGGATAGGGCAGTTGAAACAGTAGAATATGCAAAATCACACGGACTGAAAATTAGATTTACAGTTGAAGATGGAAGCAGAGCAGAGCCAGAATTTTTGTTAAAGGTGTGCAAGGCAATTGAAGAAGCAGGAGTAGACAGGATAAGTTTGCCAGATACTGTTGGAATTATGCGTCCAATAGGTATGTATAATTTTGTTAAATCAGTAAGAGATGTAGTAGATGTTCCACTTGATGCACATGTTCACAACGACATAGGATTTGCAGTAGCTAATGCATTTTCTGCATGTGATGCTGGAGTAGATCAGATACACACCACAATTGATGGAATAGGAGAAAGGACAGGCATTCCACCTCTTGCAGAGGTTGCAGTAGCATTAACATATCTTTACAAATCACCAAATGATTTCAGATTAGATATGCTGCTAGACTTGTCCAGATTAATCGAGGATTATACTTCGATTAAACCATATGATTCAAAACCAATTGTAGGTTCTTCTGCATACAAACACAAAGCAGGAACACACCTTGCAGCAATACTACGAAATCCTGCAGCCTATGAACCAATCCCACCAAGAGCAGTTGGAAATACAAGAAGAATCGTCTTTGGAGAATTGGCAGGAAAAACTGGTGCCGCATATTTGATGTCAATTTTAGGTCTTAAAAAAGACGATGAGGGTGCCAAAGCAGTAGCCGCAGGTCTAAAAGAACTCAGAATGGGCGATTTAATTGAAATTCCACTCGAAGATAGACTTGAAAAAAAGATAATTAATGATAAATAAAGAGGGAATGTGAGGAGAAAATATGTCAAAATGTGAAGAATGTGATGCAGATATTTCCATTCCAAAAGATGCTGTGGAAGGAGAAATTGTAACATGTCCGGAATGTGGCGCAAGTTTTGAATTAGCAAAAGGCTCAAACGGTTTCCAATTAAAGCCTGCCCAAGCGGTTGGCGAGGATTGGGGGCAGTGAGTCCTGACGTTACAATTCTTTATGATACCATCCGTTGGGAAGAAAAAGCTCTATTAGAAGCTGGTAGAAAAAAGAACATCAACATACAGATGGTTGACTGTAAGAATTTAGCATTAGATTTAGAAAAAAAACCAGAAGATTACGGACCAGTTATTCAAAGGTGTGTAAGCTATTATCGAAATCTACACTCAACTGCAGCTCTTGAAGGGATGGGTGTAAATGTAATTAATTGTCTGAATACAGGAATTTTTGCAGGAAATAAATTATTTACACATATGTTATTAAAAAAATATGGAGTTCCAACACCATATGCAGCTGTTGCATTTTCAAAAGATGCCGCAATAGAACATCTAGAAACACATGGCTATCCAAAAGTGATTAAACCAACTGTTGGTAGTTGGGGTAGATTAATTTCAAAATTAAATGATAAAGATTCAGCAGAGGGAATTATTGAAAGCAGAGAAACCATGTACCCAATATACCAAGTTCATTATTTAGAAGAATTTGTCAACAGACCACCAAGAGACATCAGAGCAATAATGGTGGGCGATAAGATTGTTGCAGCAATTTACAGAACTTCAGGAAATGGAAATTGGAAAACAAACATGGCTCTAGGCGGAACCGCAGAAGAATGCAAAGTAACACCAGAAATGGAAGAAATGTGCATTAAGGCAAAAAATGCAGTTCAAGGAGACATAGTAGGAGTAGATTTGATGGAAAGTAATGAACGAGGATTAGTAGTTCATGAGGTTAACAATACAACTGAATACAAGAATACTGTAAGAGTATGTGGAGTAGACATACCTTCCTTAATGATTGATTACGTAATAAAAAATAGCAAGTGAGAATTGGAAACAACATTTACAGTCACACCAAGGTTTGCAGTGAAGATGCTTGAAAAAGCACTTCGATTGTACACACCTTCACTCAATGAAAAAACAATGGCTGAATTTCTTGCAGACAAATGTGATGATTTGGGATTTGAAGATATCCACATAGATGAAGTAGGTAACATCATTGCAAAAAAAGGTACAGGTTCACCAAAAATATTACTTTGTGGACACATGGATGTTGTCCCTGGAAAAGTCAAAGTTAGAAAAGAAGGAGATTCACTTTACGGTCGTGGTGCATCAGATGCAAAGGCCCCATTAATGGCAATGTTGTTTGCTGCCGCTTCAATTCAAAACAATAACGGCACTATAATTTTTGTTGGCACAGTAGATGAGGAGGGAAATGCTACAGGAGTAAAAAACTTAGTCAAGAACCATATCGATGTAGATTATGCGGTATTTGGAGAACCAAGCGGAATAAAGCAAGTAACAATTGCTTACAAAGGAAGATTGGCAATTAATCTTAAAGTAAGTGTGGATGATAGTGCTCATGCAAGTGCACCTTGGCTTTCAAAAAATGCTATTGAAGAAACAATGATCTTTTCAAAAGAACTCAAAGAAGGTTTAGAGTCAGGTCAAGAGAAAAAAAGTAAAGGAATGTTGTTAACTGCAACATTAACTGAGATTAATGGAGGAACAAGCCATAATGTTACACCAAAAGAATGTGTTTCAACTTTCGACATCAGAATTCCTGTAGATACAAATTGCAAAATAATAGAACAGAAAATTTCAGTACTAGTAAATGAAATAGCCCAAAGAAGAAAAGTTGAGGCATATTATTCAATTATAGATGAAACAGAACCTTTTGAAGCACCACATGATTCTGCCATAGTCAGAGCATTCACTTTAGGAATTATGGATGTAGAGCATACAAGACCAACTTTAATTAGAAAAACTGGGACTGGGGACATGAATGTAATAGGAAATCAATGGAAGATTCCTGTAGTCACATATGGACCAGGCGATCCCCATGAAGCTCACACAATAGATGAAAGGGTATCAATTGATGAATATCTAAGAGGAATTGAAATTTTAAAGAGAATGATACACCATTTAAAAAGACTACACGATAAAAATATGCAGTAATGCTTTGGTTTGTAGGCTTGGGGATTTCAGGTTCAAAATCAATTCCTATTGAAGCTCTGGAAGTTTTATCAAAAGCAGATATTGTGTACCTTGAGCAATTTACCAGTCCAATTGGAAAATCAGATATGTTAAAAATCAAAAAGATGATCAATGGAGAATTCAAGCAGGGTAAAAGATGGTTAGTTGAAGATGGAAATGAAATTTTAAAATATGCAAAAACAAAGAAGGTTGTCTTACTATCTTATGGAGATCCTTACATTGCCACTACCCATATTGAATTAAGAACCAGAGCCATACAAGAAAAAATAAAGACCTATTCAATACATGCATCATCATCTCTAACTTCAATGATAGGAGAATGTGGTCTTCATTTTTACAAAGTTGGAAGAATTGCAACAATAATGAGTGAAATGAAATCGCTGACAACTCCATACTATGTAATTTACAAAAACATCATAGAAGGAAATCATACAGTATTACTATTAGAGTACAATCAAGACAAGAACTTTTTCATGGATCCAAAAGATGCCTTAATTGGATTAATAGAAACTGAAAAAGGACAAAAAAGAAACGTGATTGATTTATCGACACATGTAATAGTTGCATCAAGGATTGGATTCAAAGATCAATCAATCATATCAGGAAAAATTTCAAGTTTAAAAAAAATAGATTTTGGTAAACCGCCACATACAATAATCATCACAGGAAGGCTTCATTTTACTGAATCAGATGCATTAAAAATACTTGGAAGATGCATAGATGAACCACAAGATAATTCAGAAAAAACAAAGAAGATTTCAATCCAAATGATGAAAAAATATGTTCCAATGGTAAGAGAGGCATTAGAAGAAATAATACCGTACTACAAAGATCAAAAAGAATTCAGAGTGATTCTTGAAAATGCTGAATTGTATATTCAAGACGCAGAAAAATTTCTAGAAGATGGTCAGGATGAAGTTGCAATTTTGAGTATAGGTTATGCAGATGGCTTGGTAGATGCACTGAGATTAGCAAAGGGCCTTGAGCCAAAAATGTAACATGGTATCGATGAATTAAAGTGAGAGTAGTTTTAGAAAATAATATTGGAATTAATAGAAAAATCAATTTTAACTGAAATGTACCTAGCCGGAATAAGCGGCAAATCAACCATAGACAATCTTAAAACAAAAAAAGGATTTACAGGAAATATCATCAATTCAAAAATCGATGAACTTGTAAAAAACAAGTTGGTAAAAGAAGACAGAATTACGTTAACTGAACTTGGTAGATCTTCACTTCGAGTTGTTTTAGCAGGAGGTGTTTTTGACATAATTCATCCGGGACATATTCATACACTTAATGCAGCAAAAGCGCTAGGAGATGTTTTGATAGTAGTTGTAGCCACTGACAATACTGCAGTGAAAATGAAAAAAAGACGACCATTACACAGTAAAGAACAGAGACAGGAATTAGTTAATTCGCTAGTAATGGTAGATCTTTGTCTTATAGGACAAGAAGACGACATTTTCAAGACAGTCAATCTTGTAAAACCACAAATAATTGCATTGGGGTATGATCAAGTGCATCAAGAAAAATTCATCATAGACGGATGTAAAAAAATTGATCTTGATGCAAAGGTTGCAAGATTACAATCGCCAATTCCAGAAAGTTCTAGCTCTAAAATAGAAAAAGAGTACGGGGAATCTATTCACGGCATTTAGAATTGTACATAATATAAGAAGAAAATCACGACTGGATTGGAATTGTTATTGTAACTTGAGAACCATTTTTTAGTTTTCCTGATTTTCTAATACATACTTTAGAGATTAATTCGATTATAGAACTATCATGATGAGTCCTCTCAAGAATTATCAATTCACAATCAATTGATTGGTTGATTCTTGCATGAAAACATTTTACCCATCCATATGTTCTTTTTCCATCTGAAAAACTCTCGATTGTAATTCCGCCTAGACTTTCAAATTGTTTTATTGCTTCTTGATGTACTTTTTTATCCAGTCTTACATTAAGGGTTCCAGGAAATGGAATGTATCCAATTTTGGATTTGAATTGTTTTGTGTACCCTTTTAGAGACATGTAATAAGCGCCTTCACCCATACCTGAGATCAGAGTTCCTTTTAGTTCAACATGAGAGGGAGATGAATCAAGACTTTTTTGAAGTATGGCAGATAGTTTTATCATTTCAGAAAAACCCTTTGGAGTAATTTTTACAGAGATATTCCTTCCACTAATTATTCTCTCAATGAATTGATTGTTTTCTAATTCAAGTAGATGTTTGGATGCAGCTTGCTGTGATTTTTTGATACTCTTACCTAAGGAATCAGTAGTAATTGTGACAAAATTATGCTTTGCACCTTTAGAAAGAAGATGAGTGAGAGTTAAGATGTGCTGAATTTTTAGTTCAGTCATCAAGGAACCCTATGCTACGCCTAGGTCACCGAATGTTTTTAGATTTAGTCCATCAGAGTTTGTTAACTTTGCAACTCTATGTCCAATAACACATTCAATTCCAGCGTTTTTGGCACCTTCTAAAAGTCTCTGAGTGATAATACCATCCAATAGAAGATATTTGATTCCAGATTGGGTTGAGAGTTTGCTAACTACTTCACTGATTGGAACTTTGAAAATTTCTTTTTCATTTTCATCTAATGCTACAGCTTCAAGTGTTTCATTGAGATTTGGAAAAATTTTAGATGCTATTTCAGCAATTGCTTTATCGTCTGCACTTTTGAGAGATGGTACAGGTTTTCCACTTTTAATTTCATCAGCTATCGGTCTTAAAATTTCATCAATTCTTTGTGGAGTTAACTCTTCAACTTCTACTCCTGTATCTGCTCTTAATTCATAATCAATATTTACAATAGATTTGAGTTCTTTTAGAATGAATCCTCCAGCTCGGTCACCATCAATAAATGCAACTACGGTATTTTTTGAAGCACATAGTTCTTTGATGGATTCATCAATTTTTGCACCTTCAATTGCAATTGCATTATCATAACCAGCTCTGAGAAGATTAATGACATCGGCTCTGCCCTCAACTAGGATTATCCAAGTGGCATCAAATACACCAGAACTACATGTGAGTTTAGATGGACCGTATGTAGATAATCTTTTAGAATCACCTTCATGAACATCTTTTAACATACTTTCTCCTTCACTGACTGTTTTGGTAGCCCAGCGTTGTTTGATTTCTTTAGCACGTCTTACAATATCATCTTTTTTTGCGGCTCTTACATCATCAATTGCTTCTAATTTGAAAACACAGTCAAATGGACCAACTTTATCAATACTCTCTATTCCAGCTGCAATTAATGCACAAGTATCAATATCAGTACTCATTGGAATAAGAGCATCACCGTTTGTTGTGTTTGAAGTAGATTTTGTATTTACTTCTATACGACCAACTTTAGAAACTCGTTGCAGTTCGTTCAGATTCATCTCTGGGCCTAACAGTCCTTCGGTTTGACCGAAGATAGCCCCGATTATATCTGCTCGTTCAACAAGTCCGTCAACTTCAAAGGAAAGTTTAACATGATATTTGACAATTCCTGATTTATTGGACATACTTTCTTCATCTCCTTAATTATCATAATTTTGGTTTTAATTCTCGATATATGAGGGTATCGCAAGGATTTTTAATAAAGTAAAGAAATTTTACAAAAATTGTGCTTTAGAGATATAGTTTACACTAGATAATCTAAAAATAAAAAATAATATTGTTTATTCAGTGCTAAATGAACTACCACATGAACAGGATTTTGTAACATTTGGATTGTTGATTTTAAATCCAGAACCCATTAGGCTTTCAATATAGTCTACATTTGCACCTTTTAGATGATCAACGCTGTAGCTGTCTACAAGTAGCTTGATACCAGTTTCTTCCATGACTAAATCGTCTTCTTCTGGTGCTTTTTCAAATCCCATTCCGTAAGATAGACCAGAACAACCGCCACCTTGAACATAAACTCTAAGGTATTGAGGACTGTCGGCTTCTTCTTTCATGAATTCTTTGATTTTTTCAGCTGCTTTTGGTGTAACAGTGATCATTTTCTGTATTTGTTCAGATGCCATAATAATACAAATAACGATTTAAATTATAATAAGCTTTTCATACCGAACCTACTAGTAATTCAAGAAAATAAGAAAGAAGTTAGGGACAGCTTATTTTTTTGATTTATTCACAAAAGATGTCATGCGCTCTTCTCTATCAGAATGCGTAAAACAATTTCTCCAAGCAAGGAGTTCAACTGCAAGTCCAGTGTCAAGATCGGCATTTCTTCCTTTGTTAATTGCAACTTTTGACATTTGAACCCCCATTGTAGAGTTTGCAGCAATTTGCTGTGCCATTTTCAAAGCTTCTTCTTGTAGTGACGCAAGTGGAACTACTTGGTTCACTAGACCAATTTCCTTTGCTTCGTCTGCTTTGATCATTTTACCAGTATAGACGAGTTCTTTTGCCTTTGCTATTCCCACAATTCTCATCAATCTTTGTGTTCCACCCCATCCAGGAGGAATTCCGATTGTAACTTCTGGTTGACCAAGTCTTGCAGTATCTGCTGCAATTCTAATATCACAAGACATTGCAAGCTCGCAACCTCCACCAAGTGCAAAACCGTTAATGGCTGCAATTGTTGGTTGTTTTACAAGCTCAACTGTAGAAGTTAAAAGTTGTCCCATCTTTGCATATGCGACTGATTCATCTGGAGAAATTTTGGACATGTATTCAATATCTGCACCAGCAGAAAATGCCTTTTCTCCTTCACCAGTTAAGATGATTACTTTAACACTATCATCTTTGTCTAGTGCTTCAAAAGTTTTGATGAGTTCTTTTGCAACATCATTATTCATGGCATTGAGTTTGTCAGGTCTGTTTATTTTGACAGTACATATGCCTTCAGAAGTAGATGTGGTAACTAGAGACATAGTATTTTTCCAAGTTGGGCCGGACTTAAATGTTATCTATTTTTGTGAGAATTTGCCCCATTGAGAAAGTGCAGAAGATGCTGCAACCCAATCTCTCAGATCATCATAAACCGGAATTCCTTTTGCTTCAATGAGTTTAGAAACTTTTTCTGTGTATGGTCCACCGTTTCCTCCAACCAAAATAGGCTTCTTTTTCATATTTGAAAAGTCTGCAAGATAATCAATGATAGTTTCTTCAAGTGGATCATCTTGGAAAACAAACCATGGCATAACGATATCCACGTTTGGATCATCCATGAATGTTTGAATAACAAATCTGTAATCATCAGCGTTTGCACCACCGGTAACATCTGCAGGATTTCCTTTTCCAATTACATATGTTGGTGGGAAATGGTCCTTCATTTTCTTTAGTGATTGTGGGGAAACTTTAGCAAGTTGTAAGCCCAATCGTTCAAAGTGATCAATACCACCAATCATCGGACCTGCACCGTTGCTTGTCATTGCAACTCGGTTTCCTTTAGAACCAGGCTGCCATGCAAGAGCTTTTGCAACTGCAGCTAATTCTTGATAGCTGTCAACTGAAATAATTCCTGCTTGTTTGAAAGCACTCATAATGATTGCGTTTGAACCGCCTAGGGAACCGGTATGGGATGCTGCTTGTTTTGCACCAAGTTCTGTTCTTCCACTCTTCCAAATTACAACAGGTTTCTTCTTTTCTTTCATAACTCGTTTTGCTGTATTGATAAATTTGCGCCCATCGCCAAATCCTTCAACATATAGTACAATTACTTTGGTTTGAGGATCATTTGCAAGATACCAAATCATGTCTGCTTCGTCTACATCAGATCTGTTTCCATAGCTGACCATCTTTGATAGACCGAAGGTATCCGCAGTCTCCAAAAAGCTAATTCCCATAGTTCCACTTTGGGATAAAAGTGCAACAGGGCCTAATTTGGCTCGAACCATTCTTTCTTGTCCTTGGAATGCACAATCTAGACGATTTGCTGCATTAAACATTCCAATACAATTTGGACCAATAACTCGGATCTTATTTTTAATAGCTAATGATTTTACTTGAGCTTCATAATCGGCTCTCTCTCCACCAAGTTCCTTTCCACCACCAGAAACAATTACAACATTATGAATTCCAAGTTTTGCGCATTCCTCCATGATTGGTGGACACATTGACAAATCCACACAAACAACTACCAAGTCAATTTTTCCAGGACATTTATCTAATGAAGGATAGCATTGTATTCCAAGAATATTATCGGCTTTTGGATTAATTGGATAAACAGTGCCTTTGTAATCATGTTTTGCTAAACTATCAAGAACAGAATTTCCGATTTTTCCAGGAGTTGCAGAAGCGCCGACTAGTGCAACAGATGCAGGAGTAAAGAAATGCTCCATAAATTCAGAATTTGGTTTTTCTTTTGAAATTGAATTTTTCTTTATTTTGTCATTTAGTATAATTTTTGCATCAACTACAAAGTAGGATTTTGGATAAACTACTACAGGGTTAAAGTCTATACTGTTGATATAGTCTGCATTTTCTACACCTAATTTTCCAATCTGAACTAACATTGTTGAAACCATGTTAAGATCAATTGGTGGACTACCTCTGAATCCTTTGAGTAGTTTTGAGCCTTTGAGTTCATTTAGCATTGATTTTGCATCAGAGGTTGTAATTGGTAACATTCTAAATGCAACATCTTTCATAACTTCAGTCATAATACCACCTAGTCCAACCATAATTACTAGACCGAACTGGGGATCATTTTGTACACCTACAATTAGTTCAACACCTTTCGGAACCATCTTTTCAAGAAGAATTCCTTTTACATCAACTCCTTTCTTTTTAGAAAGTCTGCCATACATGTCTTTGAAGGTCTTTTTTACTTCATCGACACTATTGATACCAACTTTGACACCACCTACATCAGTTTTGTGTAAGATTTGTGGTGAAACTACTTTCATTACTAGTGGAAAACCTAATTTTTTTGCCTCTTTGGCTGCTTCCTCGGCAGACTTTACAAGTGCATAACCTGGAACCTTAACGCCATAAGTTTTGAGAATAGATTTTGATAATTCTTCTGTGATAACTTTATGATTGGTTTGAATTGTTTCCTCAAAAACTTTTTTTACAGAGTCCATGGTTCGATCGGTGAATCAAAAACTCTGTATATTAAACTTTGGTCAAAGATGAAATGATAATTTGAAATTATTGTAAAAATTATTCATATTGTTTTTGACAATTGAAATATTTTCATCAATATCAGAACGAATTTTTTGAGGATCGATGGATGGTATTTGTTGTAGTTTTTCTTGGGTCTTATCAAGCCAAAGATTAACCATTTCCGCATTTACTTCCAGGTGAAATTGCAATCCAACTGCACTATCAATTTGAAATGCTTGATTTGGATAATTTTCAGAATGGGCCAATCGGATTGCTTCTTCAGGCAAATCAAAAGTGTCATAGTGCCAATGAAATACGGTAAAAGGGTTTGTAAATCCAGAAAATAATTTAGAATTATTATCGATTCTCAAATCATGATAAAACCCAATTTCTTTTTTTGGACCACGGTATACTTTACCTCCAAAAGTTTTTGCAATCAATTGTGAGCCTAAACAAATTCCAAGTACGGGGATGTTGTCATCTACAGTTTTTTTAATCAGTTTTTGTTCTGCTTGCAAATAAGGCAAATCATCATTAGCACTTTCAGGGGCACCTAAAATTACTACAAGAGAATAGTTTTTTTCCGGAAGTTTCTCATGTTTTGCATTAACTGAATGAATGACAAATCCATCATTGCTTAGAAGCTCACCTAGATATCCAGATCCTTCTATTCTTGTATTTTGTACAACTAAAACTTCAGACACAAATAATTTTTAGCAAAAGTGATTAATATGTTAAAGCAAACATCACACTGTGCTTGTAACAGAGCAAGAGATTCATGAGATAAGAAATTTTGTATTTCAACTAAATTTAATGAAAGATAGTGTTGTTGTGGTAGAAGGAAAAAGAGATGCATCTGCATTAAAGAAACTAGGATTTTCAGGTCAAATAATTGAATTTCACAAATTTGGTGGAATTGTAAATTTTGCAGATTCTGTTGCAAGATATGAAAAACTGATTATTCTTTTTGACAGAGATAGAAAAGGAAGATACCTGACAGGAAAAACAATTCAACTTTTACAGCGTAGAACAAAAATCGACCTTTCTTTTAAAAGAAAACTTACAGTGATAACTAAAGGAAAGATAAGGTTTGTTGAACAACTAGTTTGTTATGAATCGTATCTAGTCTAAGTTTATGGCCAGATACCTTTTTGGTTAAAGGCCTCTACAACTCTACCTACTGCCAAAGTCATAGCAGCTCGTCTCATGTCAATTTTGTATTTATTGGCTAACGCATATGTATCTTTGAAACCTGTTGTAATGTTGCCTTCCATCTTTTTTGCAACTTCATCAAAAGTCCAATAGTAACCCATGTTATTTTGTACCCATTCCAAATATGAAATGCAGACACCACCAGAGTTTGCCAAGATGTCTGGAATTACTAAGATTTTCTTTTGATAAATTATAGGATCTGCTTCAGGTAATGTTGGACCATTTGCAGCTTCAGCAATTATTTTACATTTGAGATTCTTTGCAATCTTTGCATCAATTTGATTCTCCAATGCTGCTGGAACCAGAATATCACATTTTGTTGTTAGTAATTCCTCAGTAGAAATTTTCTTACTTCCGGGAAATCCAACGACGGATCCTTTCTTTTCTTTAAATTCAATTAACTTGCTAACTTTAACTCCATTTGGAATCGATATAGAACCTTTAGAGTCACTTACAGCAATAACTTTAGCACCCATTTTTTCTAAATATTCACCAGTAAATGTAGATGCGTTTCCAAATCCCTGTAAAACTACTGTGGCACCTTTTAAATTAAGTTTCAAAGCTTTTGCAGCTTCTCTTACACAATATGCTACACCTAATCCGGTAGCAACATTTCTTGCCAGAGAGCCACCCATTGAAATTGGTTTTCCAGTAATCACACCAGGTGAGTAAACATTTCCATTTAGTTTGCTAAACGTATCCATGATTTGAGTCATTTCTCTGCCAGTGGTGTAAACATCTGGTGCAGGTATATCTTTGCCAGGTCCAATAATTTCAAATATTTTATATGCAAATCCTCTGGTGAGTCTTTCTAATTCGCCATCACTTAGTTTTTCTGTCTTTGGATTTACATAGATTCCTCCTTTGCCGCCTCCCAATGGAATGTCAACAATTGCACATTTCCATGTCATCCAAGAAGACAGTGCCATGACTTCACGTTCCATGTATTCAACTCCACCTTCAGGGTTAAAGTATCGGATTCCACCTTTGTATGGACCTCTATCATTATTGTGTTGACTTCTAAAACCGGTAAATATTCTAATTTGTCCATTATCCATTTTTACTGGAATTTTTACTCTCAAAACTTTGTTTGGTATTGCTAGATATTCACGTAGGCCTTTGTCCTTAATTCCAAGAATATCACATGCGTCATTGACTTGTTTTGTTGCATTTGCAAAAGGATCTAGCTTTACCAAGATGATCGATTTTGGAATATCAGATTATATTAAGTTTAGTTCAAAATATTAGATCGCATATTATGCAGTCATGAATTGATTAAAGATAGATCTTTTTTGATTCATCTTTTGATCTAGTTTATCAATTGCCATATCAAATGCACCAATGTTAACTTCTAAAAATGTAGATAGGTGGAATATTGCGCCGTACTTTTCACCAATTTTGAGGATCATGTTGTTTTTCTCCAGTACTTTCATGTGATGTTGAACATTCTTGTAATCTAATTGAAGTTCCTGTGCTAATTGGTGTGTGTTGTATGATCGTTTAAGCAAGAGCATGATTATTCGGTCTTGTAAAACCACCTCTTGTGCTGGTAAACAAATAGAACAGTAATTTATTGGCCTGTTTGTCTGGTGTTCTTTGTTCTGATTGAGATTGGGATCTCAAAATTTCCTTGAATTCTAGGAGTTGGGCTCTAGTCATTTATTTTCCTTGTACATTATGAGAAAAATTTGCTTAAAACACTATTTCCAGATCTTGTCCACATCGGTTACAGATCAATGAAGGACAATTACCCTTAAATTGACTGAGGATGAACTTGTCATAATATGATGGCATCACGCGGTTACGATATGACCCCTACAATGTATTCACCTGATGGTAGAATTTACCAAGTCGAATACGCTATTGAGACAGTAAAAAGGGGCACGTTGGCCATAGGAGTTTGCAGTAAAGAAGGAGTTATCATGGCAGTTGAGGAAAAACCACGTGCACTACAAACTTCAAATGTAACACAGAAAATTTTTCAAGTAGATTATCATATTGGGGTAGCAGCTGCAGGATACATTCCAGATGCTCGTGTTCAAGTAGATAATGCCAGATTTTTTTCACAGGGAAGTAAAATGACTTATGATGAATCAGTAGAGATTGCAACTGTTGCCAAGCATTTAGCAGATCAATCTCATCAATTTACACAGTATTCAGGAGTACGCCCTAATGGAGTTTCTTTGATAATCGCAGGAGTTGATCAAAAGGGGGAATCAATCTATGTTACAGATCCTAGTGGAACTTATGTGCAGTATGCAGCAATTGCAATAGGTGCAGGTTCTGATGAAGTAAACGCATTTTTGGAAAAACATTACAATTCTGAGATGAGTTTGAGTGATGCAGCATCGCTTGCTATTGCAGCAATTAATCTAAAAGCAGAACAAAAAGAAGGATTGGATCACATTAAAATGGCCAAAGTCACTTCCGAGAAAAAAATATTTGAAAGAGTGTCAGAATCAGATTTACAAAATTATTCTAAAAATGCATCTAAATTTACAACATCTTAAGTTGAAATTTAGATTTGAAAACTATTCAAACTAGTCTATAAAGACGATAAATATGGGATTAGGAAGTTACTGGGGAGAAGTCATAGAAGTACTTCGTGAAATTATACCAGTTTATGACAAAGTAAATTCATACATCTCACTTGGTAAGGATGTAGAGCATAGGAATAGAGGAATATCAGGCAAAGTGTTTCCAGGAAATAAAATTCTTGATGCAGGATCTGGTTTTGGAAACATGTCTAAAACTGCCTTAAAGTTATGTGATGGAAAAATTTCAATCATACTTTATGATCCACTTGTACCAATGTTAAAAAACACGGGTACCCATTTTGAAAAAACGCCGGATTTGATAAATGGTGTTTTTGAACACATTCCATTTAAGGATGAAGAATTTGATGCTGTTTTGTGCGGATATTCCCTTAGAGATGCCATCAATTTGAGAATTGCAATTTCAGAGATTCATAGAGTATTAAAAAATAATGGAAGATTTGTGATTGTTGATTTAGGAAAACCAGATGAGGCAATAATCAGATTAGGGGTATCATTTTACCTCAGATTTATTCTTCCAGTACTGGCATTAATTGCAGGAGGAAGACTAGGTTTGAAATTCGGTACTCTTTATGGCACATACAAAAGATGGCCACAAAACAAAAAGTTGGAAAAATTATTACTGGAAAAATTTTCCAAAGTAGAGTTTGAGAAAGATCTTATGGGCGGAGCAATAATGGTTGCCGCATACAAATGAACAAAGTACTGGTACTTGTAAACATCACCGGTTTAATCATAGGTATTTCTTATGGACTACACGGTCCAATACTACCAATATTTGCAAAAAACATAATCGGGGCATCATATTCTGAACTGGGTTTTATTGGACTAGCAAATTTTATTCCCTACATGTTCATTCCAATATTTGTAGGGATTCTTCTTGACAAATTCAATAAAGGATACCTTCTAGCAATAGGTACAGCAATCAATTCAGCATCAATCTATCTTCTTTCAGTAGCACAATCGGTCCCAGAGATAATGGGGTTCAGAATAATGACTGGAATAGCTCATGCATTTTTCTGGCCACCATGTCAAGCCATTATTTCCAATGAAAGTAATGAACAAACTAGAGTCAGAAACATCTCGTGGTTTACAATGTTTTTTGTAATGGGATTTATGATTGGTCCATTATTAGGAACAGTGTTTCTTGAAGGTCTAGATATTACTTATAGAATTCTATTTCAAATAACTTCGTTTATTTTGGCTAGTGCCATAATTTTTGCTCTTTTGATTTCTAGAAGAAGCATTACAAATCATCATGAAAGATTTTCACTTTCGTCAATTAAAGAGATGAAAAAATTTCCAGAGGTGATAATATTGTTAATTTTTTGCACCTCATCTTTTGGGATAATTATATCAATTTATCCTGCGTTCTTAAATGACAGCGGAATGTCAGATACAGATATTTTGTTATTGTACTTTGCTTTTGGAATTTCAAGGGTAATATCACTTGCATTGGTAGGTAAATTCTCAAGAAAGACAAGTCAGACGTTAATTGCAGCTATTATAGCCATTTCAATTGGACTAGCAATTTCGGCGGTTTCGGATTCAATCATCATGTTTACAATAGCATTAGTGTTTATGGGATTTGGGTTTAGCATATTTTTCCCCTTGACTCTTGAAATAATTTTGAGTAGAACAAGTAAAGGAATATCAGGAAAAATAATAGGAGCTTATGAGACGGTTTTTGGTGTTGGCTGGGCAATAGGACCCACTCTTGGAGGACCTATAGCACAATCATTTGGTAATCAATCACCTTATCTTGTATTTTTTATCATAGGAATTGCAGTTACAGTTTTGGCCGTCAAATACAGAAAAAAATTAGAACCAAAAAGAGTGCAAAATTTTTAGATTTTATAAATTTTGAACGATATTCTCGAAGGGGGTTTTCAGAAATATACTTGTGAGAGAAATAGGTAAATATAAAATTCTAAAAGCATTACGTTTAATTTCAAATAAATGTATTCTACTCTATGTTTGATTATTCATTGAACATATTAGGCAGTGAATGGATAATCATAATTTTTGTTGCATTAGTATTGATTTTAGGAACTAATCAGCTTCCTAGTGCTGCAAAGAAATTAGGAAGAGTCGTAAATGAATTCAACAAAGCAAAAAACGAGGTTCAGAATCAGATGAAAGACATTTCAAATATCAATCTAGACATATCGGGACCTGTAGAAACTGAGAGACAAAAACTAGAGATGATTGCAAAATCACTCGGAGTAAATGTTGTAGAAAAATCTGATGACGAACTTCGAAAAATAATTTCTGGAAAGATGAAACAAAAAAATACAGATGCGTCAGAAAACAATATGTAGAGATTATTCAGATTTTTTTATTCTGTAGAGATTTTTATCTAGTCTTTTTTTTGCAAATTTGTAATAGTCAGGTACGATTTCAAATCCCAAATATTTTCTATTCATAGACTTGCTTACTACAGCTACTTGCCCAGACCCTAGAAAAGGATCTAAAACAATATCCTGTTTTTCACTAGAATAGTGTAGTAATTTTTCAATTAATTCAGCAGGGAGTTTTGTGGGAGTTTTTTCATCTCCAGTCCAATATTCACGTTTAATTTCCCAGACATCCTCTTTATCTTTATAATGTAAGCTACGTCCTTCATTTGTTTTAGAATTTTTTTCAAATCTGGAAAATGGGAAAAATTTTCTTTGTTTATCATTTTTACAAACATAAAGACAGTGATAGTGCGAAGTAACAAATTTCTTTTTTGTTACAACACCAAATTGGTATTTCCATATTATGTGATTTATGGTAGTAAACCCAACATCGTCTAATGCTTTTAGAATATCTTTGAGATTATTCCAACCTGAAAAAACATACATGCTTCCAGAGTCTTTAAGAGTACGAAATGCTTCTTTCATCCAATCAAATGTAAAATCATAGTAATCTACAGCTTTGATTTCATTGTACCCTTGCATTACTCTGGAAGAAATTCGATTATAATTTGCCTTGGTAGCCTTGAAATTAATAGCAAACGGAGGGTCAGTAATAATCAAATCAATTTTATTTTTGGGGATTAATCTCATACCCTCAATACAATTCATATTGTAAATTTTGTTAATTTCGATTTTTTTCATTTTTAAAATCAAGACTGTTTCCTCGTTTAATAATGTCGTGGAACAGTGTTTTTTGCTAAAATTAACAGTCAACCAATAAATCTCGAATATGTTCAATCAAGTAGATCTTAATTGAAATTTTCATGTCCAAAATGTAAATCTAAATTAGAAATACAAAAAACATTCAACAAAAAGATACACATATCCTGTAATAATTGCGATATTGAGGATCTACTTGAATTTTCAAAAAATGTTGATGAGGTGTTTTTAGAATTTCTTTCAAGATTTGATGAGGGGCTAGTTACAAAAAAAGGGATTTCACAAGGCCTAAAAGATGAAGGAATCATCAGGGACGAAAAAGAAATCAAAGATATGATTGGAAAAAACAATCCAGATAAAATTACAGAATCAATTCTTTTCTCAAAAAAAGACTATATTTCACAATACAAAGTTCTGAAAAACCCCGAACCTAAAATGGGCAGCAACGTGGAAGATTTAGGACTAGATGAGTCAATAAGCAATTACTTGAGAGATATTGGAATTGAACAGTTTTACAAATTTCAGGAGGAAGCAATTGAAGAGGTATCATTTGGAGAAAACGTGATAATTGAAGCACCTACAGCATCTGGTAAGACAGAGGCATTTTTGATTCCAGTGATTCAAAAGATCAAAAAAGAATCAAGTGATGCCAAAGGTGTCTTTGCAGTATTTGTTTATCCAACCAAAGCTCTCTCACGGGATCAACACCCAAAAATCCTAAAGTTTGCAGAAAAAATTGGGATAGATGTGCAAGTCTTTGACGGAGATACAAATCAGATAGACCGAAGAGAAATTTTAGAGAATCCCCCACACATACTGATTACAAATTTTGATGTGTTACATTATCATCTTTGGCACCAGACAAAATTTTCATCATTGCTTTCAACGGTGAAAGTTTTGGTCGTAGATGAGGCACATGTGTATTCAGGAATTTTTGGGTCTAATGTTCATTACATAATAAAAAGATTGAAGCGAATTTGTAGTAACAAAATACAATTTGTTGCAGCATCCGCAACTCTAGAAGATGCCAAAAACTTTTGTGAGCAATTGTTTGGAGTAAAGATGAAGATCATTCACGGTTCTGGCAAAAAAGGACAGACAGATTTTGTAATGTTATTTCCATCACTTAGAACTCAACGTGCGTTAATGGTTGATTTGACAAAGAAGATGACTGAAAAAAATCACAAAACAATGGTATTCAATAACTCACATCTTAACTCGGAGCTTTTAGCAATACAAGCAAGAAAACAAAAAGTCAACATCAAAGTTCACAGGGCAGGCCTAATGGCAAATTATAGAAAATCAGTAGAGCAGGAATTCAAAGACGATAGACTACAGGCTATCTCATGCACTCCTACACTTGAGCTTGGAATAGATGTGGGAAATGTGGATTGTGTGATTTCATCTACTATTCCGGTAAATAGATTAATCCAAAGAATTGGCAGGGCAGCAAGAAAAGGACAGCGAGGATACGCATTCTTGGCACTTGGAAATGATCCGATTTCACAGTACTACAAGAATCATCCTGAAGATTATTTTGAAGATGTTGAAAAAACATACATTGATCCAAAGAATCCATTTGTAGAAGAATTTCAAGTATTGGCAATGGCTTGTGATAAACCGATTTCCAAACACGAGTTAAAAGAACATGAGGAAGTAATAGAACAGCACCTAAAGGAAGGAAACCTGTTACTTTACAATAACAGAATAATACCAAATTTTGACAAAATTGCTTCTTTGCTAAATGATTACAGCATAAGAGGAATTGGGAAATCAGTAGATATTTTCTTAAATGAAAAGAAGGTTGGAGATAGAGTTCTTCCAATTGCTTTAGAAGAACTTCACAAAGATGCAATTTACTTTCTTGCAGGAACTAGGTACAGGGTAAAAGAATTTGGATATCCTCAAAGAAATTTTGCAAGACTAGAGAGAATTTCTAGAGACTATCCATATTATACTAAAGCATTAACAGAAGAATGGCCAACAATTGAAACGGTTTTTGAGAGAAGAAAAGTGTACGGAGTAGAAGTTGCATTTTGTAAACTACACATACAAAAGAAAGTCTACGGTTATGTCAACATCGAATTAGGACAAGAAATTACTCAGGGGCAAAAAGTTTTACTTGACACTCCTTTAGAATACGACTTTATCACAAAGGGAATTGTATTTCATGCACCAAGACCAATCAAAGAAATCAAAAAATCCGAAGACGAAGATTACATAGAGGCAAGTGGATATCATGCCACAGAACATGTTGTAATTGAAGGTAGCAATATGATAACAGGAGGTGTATCTCAAGATTTAGGAGGAATATCTTTGGGAACTTCAGGCTTAATTTTCATCTATGATGGTGCAATTGGAGGAAATGGAGCAAGTAAAGCGCTATTTGACAGATTTGAGAATGCGCTTGAGCGAAGCATGTTCATAGTAAAAGAATGTCCATGTCAAAATGAAGCAGGTTGTCCACGTTGTACATTCTCATATAGATGTGGAAACAACAATGAATTCTTACACAAATACTCTGCATTAGAAATTCTTCAAAGAATTAACGATGGTGAAGAGACTAAACTAGTAGAACCTACTGAAGGCGACAGACCACTAGTGTAAAATCAAAATGGGATAAATATAACAAATTTCTATCAATTATATGGAAAAAGTTGCCATTGTAACAGGAAGTTCGTCAGGAATAGGATATGAAACTTCGCTGGCACTTGCAAGAGATGGATTTTACACATTTGCCACAGTTAGAAATTCCAAAAAAGCAGAGAAAATATTACAAGTTGCAAAAAAAGAAAATTTGAATATAGAAATTATTGAATTAGATGTAGATGATGAAAAATCAATTAGTGCCGCTATTGAAAAAATTATTTCAAAAAAACAACGCATTGATGTTTTAGTAAATAATGCAGGTTGGGGTTTGTTTGGCAGTGTTGAAGATGTATCGATGAAAGATTTCAGAGCACAGTTTGAAACTAACTTCTTTGGAATAATCAGCATTATTCAAAAAGTTGCACCAATTATGAGAAAACAAGGTTCAGGTGTAATTGTAAATGTCAGCTCAGTTGCCGGAAGAATTGGTTTTCCAGGATCACCTGCATATATTAGCTCAAAATTTGCATTAGAGGGATTATCTGAATCATTAAGATACGAACTAGGACAGTTTGGAGTAAAAATCATCATTATCGAGCCAGGAGTTATCAAGACAAACTTTTTCTCATCTATGAAGATTGCAGAGCTAAAACCAGATTCGCCATACAAAGAAATTACTGAAAAGGTAATCATGGGGATAAAGATGATGGCAGAGTTGGGAACACCTCCATCAGAAGTGGCAACTACAATTTTGAATGCAATTAAAGAAGAAAACCCAAGGCCAAGATACATTGTAGGAAATGATGCACAGATGTTTTTAGAAGCAAAAAAGGCAAAAACAGATACAGAGTTTGAAAATTATCTCAAAAAAGAACTATTTTCAAGTTAAAAACAGCAAGTACGTTAAATTGATATACACATAAAATAGAGTTTTTGTCAAAGTCCGCAATTTTAGATGATGAAAAATGAAATGGAAAACACTACAACATAATGGAATCTTGTTTCCGCCTGCTTACGAAGCACATGGAATTAAGATAAAGATCAAAGGAGAGAGCGTAGATCTTGATCTGAATCAAGAGGAGATGACATACCAATGGGCAAAAAAGAAAGACACTGTATATGCTCAAGACAAAGTTTTTCAGAAAAATTTTACAGAAGATTTTGCTAAAACACTGCCATCAAAATTTAAGAATATTTCATATCAAGACATTGATTTTTCACATGCTTACAAAATAGTCGACAAAGAAAAAGATCTCAGGGAAATGATGACAAAGGAGGAAAAAAAAGCATTAGCTGTTAAACGAAAGGAATTACGAGAAAAACTGGTACAAAAATACGGCAAAGCCATCATGGATGGAAAAGAAGTCGATGTTGCAAATTACATGGCAGAGCCTCCAGGAATTTTTATTGGAAGAGGAGATCATCCACTTAGAGGAAGATGGAAACCTCGTGTCACTGCAAAAGATGTCACATTAAATCTAGGCAAAGAGGCAAAAATCCCAGAAGGAAACTGGGGCAAAATTGTTCACGATAATGATTCAATGTGGTTGGCTGGTTGGACAGATTACCTTACTGAAAAAAGAAAGTATGTCTGGCTTGCAGACACTGCAGGATTAAAACAAGATAGAGACAAAGCAAAATACGAAAAAGCAGTCAAGCTATCAAAAGAGATTGGGAAAATCAAAGACCGAATAGTAAAAGATATGAAAAATAAGGATACAAAAATTAGCAGAATTGCGACTGTATGTTATTTGATTTATAGAACTGCAATGAGAGTAGGAGATGAAAAAGATCCTGATGAGGCAGATACAGTTGGTGCAACCACATTAAGAAAAGAACACATCAACATTACAGACAATACAATAGAGTTTGATTTCTTGGGAAAAGACAGTGTAAGATGGCAAGAAACAGTCAAAGCAGAAGGCAATGACAAACAATTCCAAGAAAATCTCAAGAGGCTAATCCAAAATAAAAAACCAAAAGATGAGATTTTTGAGGATATCACATCAAGACATGTAAATGCATATTATTCTAGCATAGTAAATGGATTAACTGCCAAAGTTTTCAGAACGTATCTTGCAACTACGGTGGTGAAAAATTATCTCAAAGAACACGACAATATGAAAGGAAAAACGCCCAATGAAAAATTGTATCATGCGAAATTAGCAAATTTGGAAGCAGCAATAATGTGCAATCATAAAAGAACCATACCAAAAACCTTTGAGGATTCACTTGAAAATAAAAGAGAGACACTAAAAAACATCAACAAAGAGCAACCGTGGAAAAAAACTCTAGATACATTAAAAAAAGCAGAATCGTTAGAAGACAAAATGGATGCACAAAAAAAGAATAAAGCAAAAAAAATCAAAACACTGAATGAACAAATCAAAAAGCAAAAAGAAAAACACAAAGAAAGAATCGAGAAATTACAGTTACAAATTGACTTGTCTGAAAAAACCAAAGATTACAACATTGGAACATCATTGCGAAATTACATAGATCCACGTATTTTCAAAGCATGGACCAATGAAGTAGGTGTAGAATGGGAGAAACTATACACTGCTGCACTACAGAAAAAATTCCTTTGGGTACAAAACGAAAAAGTCAACTGGTCAGAATTAGCAAAAGAATAAGAATTCATTTAAAAATGATCAGAATCATCCAAATCGACATACGTAGCATTTAATTTCTCAAATTATCTGGAATACATTATGCCGGGGTAGCTCAGCCTGGTTAGAGTGCCAGTTAATTGGTAAACTCTACCGGTTCTTCCAAAAAAGGCAATACTCATAATCTGGAGGTCGTGGGTTCGAAACCCATCCCCGGCACACATAATCCAGTTTAAAGGAACTGTCAGATACTATTTTGAACAAACAGTATTGGACCAAACAATTTTTCAAAAATCTAATGTATCAAACTAATTTCCAATACACCACATACATGAAGAAAAATTCAAACCTTTTGCATTTTCTAATGTATCGGGAGTAAAGTATTGTCTGTCTTTTAATTTCATCTCCACGATTTTACATTCTTTTTTCATGTTGGCTAAATGATGTACAAGATTGGTTTGTTTATCGCCTAGAAAACCAGCCATACTAATCATTCAGTTTTTTTCAAATGTGTCTTTTCATGAACAAGTACCCTCTCAAAGGTATCCATCCATCCTTCCCAATGAAAAGTGCAATCCTTGCAATTATACTTCATTTTATTTTTCTTCCTTCTCAAGTTTCTTTTTTTCAGATTCTTTGAATGCGTTTACATCATCAGATGTCTTTTTTTGATTTCGTTGCAGTTTTGCAAATAGTTTTTTTAACATACCCAAATAGGTGGTCACTAGAATATAAGGCAAGAATTTTCATCGTCTAAATTTTCAAACGTAGCTGAGTAGTTAATTCAGTCCTTCCTGATGGATATGCGAACTCGCACCACTACGCTACTTGTATTACCTCAACGCTGCTTATAGAGATTCCATATTTTACCTAACAATATTTGCTACATTCACTTTTTTGCAATTATCAAATCTACTTTATAGTTTAAAGTTGAGCGTGGATTTAGTTTTAGAGTCCAGGTCAGATATGAAGACTTTTTTGTCTTCACAGTAATAGCAAACCCCAACTCTTCTAAACTTGTTCTTAATGCTAATTCATCAAGTGGTTTTTTGACTGAGTTTTTGCCTCTATCAAAATCATAAGGATCAGATATTACAAAGTTACCTTTGGGAATTTGTTGGGAAATATGTTTTAGTAAATCTTTAGGCTCTACTAATTCTAAAACATTTAATGCTAAAATCAAATCAAATTTTGTTTTACCAAAAACATCAGACATTAAATCAGCTACAAAATAATCTAAATTGTCTTTTTGTATTTTTTTTGCAATACTAATTGCACTAAATGATCTATCAATTCCAAATACGTTTTGATTAGAATTTGCAAGAAAACTACTCATAATTCCAATAGAACAACCATATTCTAAAACAAGTTTTGATTTTGGCATAGCATCTAATTCATTTTTAATTATAGAATAAAATTTCGATTTTTGACTATTTTGATAGATTTTACTCCATCTTTCTTCAAGTGTTGTTCTATCATCAGTATTTCGTTTAGAATTAGACAGTGAATGTTTAAGAAATTTTTTCATTTTATCATGAGATACAGAATTGAATAATTTCCCTCCCAACATCATACGTTCAGAAATATATTTTGAAAAATCATCCCAGATGATTGGAATTTTTTTGATTATTGGAAAACATAGTGTACATCTCTTACATTCTAAAATTCCTTCTTCAATCTCTGTTTCTTTTTTAAATACATCAAGTTCTAATTTAGAGCCACATCTAACACATCTTAGGAAATTTAGACTGAATTCATGCATTTTTGTATATCAAACTAATCAATTTGGAACTAATAATTTCTTTTAGATCTTAAAGAGGAATAATGTTAAATGTAGTATTTTGGCGATTTTATGCGAATTGGGAGAATTTGAAGAATTTGCAGAGGCATTATTTGGACAATTATCTGTAGAAATCAATGAGGAAAAGGAAATTGCCAAACTAGCAGACAGGGCAAAAGATGATCTTACATTTAAAGTGAAATTTGAAGAATTAGAAAAAATAGCTCAAGAAGTTTTTCCAACACTAAAGAAAAAAGTTGAGGAATTTTTAGGAGTTAAAATTTCAGATGATTTGAAGATGGAGTTTCCTGATCTGATAAAATTAAAAAAAGTAAAAGGTGAAAAAGTATTTTCGGATGAAAAATCAAAAGAGTACGTAAGAGAGTTATTTGATGCAGTTGCAAATGAAGATCAAAAGAAAATTGCAGAATTAATGAAAAGAAATACTGCAAAATACCTTGTATATTCAACATATGCCATTCAGTACATCTCAAAAATTTCAACTACTTATGGAGATTATTTGGATTCTGTAATTTATCTAAACAAATTTGTGCTTTCTAGATACCCTCAAATCATTTTGCACAAACAAGGAGAGCCATATGAGTCGAGATTTGCAAATGTTAATTCGGGTTATTTAGGAGCAGTAAAGATGACTGTTTTGGAAGAACAAATCCATTCAGCACAAGAAAAATTACAACAGTTAAACAAAAATGCAGCAATGCAGGTCAATTTGATTAACGAAGAACTAGCAACAATCATTCTAAAATTAGATAACCAAACAGTAAATAATCTTTCAGAATATTTACAACTTCAAGCTGTTCCAGATGATTTTCCATTTGCAAAAAAAGCAAATCTGTTTTTCTTCTTAAATCCAGATCATTTCTTAATGGAACAGATTGGTCCAGATGTAATGACTTTCACACATGTGGAAATAGATCCTAAAATTTCAGATGCAATTCCCCAATTGTTAGATATTTACAAAAAATGGCTAAACCCAATTCAACAACATCATGTCGCTTTTACAATAATGGAGGGAATGGCAGGCTTTGCCATAGAAAACATCCTAAAAGAGGATAAAGATTTCCAAAATTACCTCACCACCTTTATGGGCACAGATTTCTCATCATATCAGGTTCGAAAAAGCATGGGAAGGGACTTTACAAAAAACATCTATGAAAAATTAGGAAGAAATGCATTCAGAAAGTTAATGGAAAATCCACCTAATACAAGAGAGATAAAAGAGCCACAATTATACCTGAATAGAATAAAACAATAACAATTGCAAGAAAAATTTGATCCCCTAGTTGCAGAATGGCTTTCATTTGTGAAAAACCCAAACTTCAATCTAGTTGAGAAATGTCTCAAATTTGCTCAAATTCTAGAATACCCTGAACTAGATATTGAAAAATATATTCAGAAAATTGCCATTATTGGAAAATCATTAAAAGAGTCAATCAATGATGTAAAAAATCCTACATATCTGATTTCAATTTTAAATGAGCATCTTTTTGAAAATTTAGGTTTCAGTGGAGATAGTGATGATTACTATAATCCAAAAAATAATTTTTTAAATGAAGTAATTGGTAAAAAATCAGGACTGCCAATAACAATTTCCATACTATATGTTGAAATTGCAAAATTTATAGGATTAGATCTTAAGATAATTGGATTCCCAAGTCACATATTGGTAAAATATAATGAAGAAATGATTTTAGATCCATTCAATGATGGAATGTTGTTAGATGTGGATGATCTTCAAGAAATTTTAGATGAGAATTTTGGAGGAGAATTAGAATTTAAACCAGAGTTTCTGGATGACATAGGGCACGAGCAAATTCTTGTTAGATTATCTAGGAATTTAAAAAATTCGTATGTTCAATCTTTTGTTTATGATAAAGCATTAAGATGTACAAATATGGTTTTAGCTATAGAACCTAATTCACCCGAGGACATAAGAGATAAAGGAATACTAGAAGAGAGATTATTGAATTCAGATATCGCATTGGAATATTTGAATAGATATTTAGAGATCAACCCAAATGCAGAAGATGTAGATTTTATTTTAGAATTAATAAGAAGTATAAAGACAAAAAATTAATCAATAATAGAACTGATATCTTGTCCTTTCTTGATCATCGATATCTCGTGTCTAGCAATCTTGTTTCTTAGTGCTCTTTTAAGAATATCAACTTCACTTCTAAGTAATGCAATCTCATCTTCGAGTTTTGCTACTCTTTCATAGATTGTTTCAGCTTCTGAACTCATAATTATCTATCATAAAAAAATTGTCTTAAAAAGTTATGGGTAATTATTTTGATGGGCTAGTTAGTTTTTTGGAACTATAATTCAAATTCCTGGCGACATTTCTCACATTTTCCTCTCTCTTGACCAGGTGGACCAAGAAGGAAAACCTTACCAATTGTCTTACATAATGGACACATTCCAGTTGTTGCGTTTTTTGGACCAGTTCGTATAATTTTCTGAGTCTTTCTACGTCCCATTGTATTTACAACTAAAATCGGTCTATTAAGTTTAATTTTTCAATGGTGTGTGGGAATATAGTTTAGGGCTTGAATTTTGCACTAAAATGAATCACCTTCCAAGAATAGTATCCAGGTGCTCTAGTTAATCAGATAAGATAGATTTAAGATTATTACAAAAAGAGGCAAGGAGGATTTGAGTACCGGCTTTAGAACCAAGGTTCTAACATTCACAATAAAATTATTTTGAGAAGGTCATTAGTTGATTAAATTGTGAGAGCGTTTTGGCATATGATTCCATTACAACATGTGCAAAATTTTCAAAAGATTGTATTGCAGAGATTCGTATCTTAACTTGTTCATCAAGGAATTTTGCAGTGATTTCAATATTTTCAAGATATCTATTCTTTATTGATTCAGAATTGTCCTTGAGTTGTTTTAGTAATGCTTGATCTATGTTTAATTTGTCAAAAAACTCTTTTTCATGAATATAACAAGTACCAAAAAGATCATCAAATACGTGAAGATATGCAGTATACAAATTTGAATAGTTTTGAATTATGAATGGAGTCTGAGATTCAAATTTCTTGATTATTTCTGATGTATTTCCTTTCATTATATCGCATACAGAAACATGATTCTCGTGGTTATTTTGAACAGACATCTCAGTATTGTTCATAATATACAATAGCATTACTTGAATTTAACTGAATTCCCTGAATTCTCTGAATGAACATATACTTTCAAAAATGAAAAAACAACGTCAGTAGCATCTACAGTTCCAAAATATTTCATATGTTTTTAATTCCTTCAGGTTCAGTGTCACAATATAATTAGGAGAATTGAATCATAGTGCAAAATCTCATACCCCAACTATATACACGATTCAATGGCGCGGGGAATATGGTTAGGTTGATAGATTTTGCACTTTCCTTCTAAAACTATAGGCAAGATAATTCCAAAACACGACTTAAAATAAACAAATCCTCAATTTCAAAGGCATGGATTTAACCCAAAAATACGGAAGCGAACACCTTGGCTACCTGTTTGCAGTCTTGGCTGCAGTAATGTTTGGCTTAGTATCTGTATTGGCAAAGCCTCTAGTTTCTTCGGTTGATCCACTTTTACTTGCATCACTGGTGTATATCATATCTGCAATAACCATTAGTCCTTTTGCACAAAAGCAAAAGCAAAAACTTGCAAGAAAAGACATTTTGTTGATTCTATCTATTGCAGTTTGCGGTGCTGTGATTGCACCCAGTCTGTACTTTGTTGGGTTGACTCATGCAAGTGCATCAGATGCTGCATTAATTGCAAATGGTGAGGTATTCTTTTCAGTTTTACTTGCAGTGATATTTTTCAAGGAGAGACTAAGTTTTGTCGGATGGGTTGCGATATTTTTGGTGTTAGCTGGCATGATCATTGTAACTACAGATCTTGATTTTGCAGATTTTACCTTACAGCAGATACACTACAAGGATATGTTGCTTATCTTGGCCATGTTATTTTGGGCATTTGATAATAATTTGAGTAGATACCTTGCGCAAAAACTGGATGTTGCAAAGATTGTACAGATGAAATCTGCAATCGGCGGAGTTATGATGTTTGTAATTGCAGTGTTTGTGTTTGGTGTTAAAATCAACATTGATGCACCACAGATAATCCCAATTCTGGTATTGGGAGTGGTGGGATTTGCAGCATCACTTTACTTTTTCTTACAAAGCCTAAAGAGAATCAATACTGTCAGAACCATTACAATATTTTCAATGTCATCAGTGTTCGGTCTTGCTACAGCCTCGATATTTCTTGGAGAGCAGATTAGATGGTACCAGATTGTAGCAGCAGGAATTATGATTCTTGGAATTTATATGATAAATAGAAAAGAAGCAGCAATTAGTCCAGTATAGGTTTATACTATTTTCTTCCAAGAATACAGACCTAGAATATCCTAGTTAATTAGAGTCTAATAGTCAGTAAAAATATTCAATAAATCATTATTAAAGAATTTGAAAAAAGACAAGATATGAAATACGATGTAAAAGGGCATTGGGAAAATGTCTGGACTACAAAAAAATCTAACGAAGTAAGTTGGTATCAAGAATATCCAAAGACATCAATTGAACTGATACTATCCACTAATCCCGGTAAGGATGCTAAGATCATTGATGTGGGAGGTGGCGATTCAAACCTAGTGGATAAATTACTTGATCTCGGTTTTAAGAATATCATAATGCTGGATATTTCTGCAAAAGCGTTGGAAAGGGCAAAAGAAAGACTTGGAGATAGAGCCAAAATGATTACATGGATAGAGTCGGATATAATGAAATTTGAGAATGCCGATAGATATTATATCTGGCATGATAGAGCATTACTTCATTTTCTAACTTCTGAAGAAGATCTAAAAAAGTATGTAGAATTAGTTAGACAACACGTAATGCAGGGAGGTTATCTAATCATCTCTGCTTTTTCCACTAAAGGACCAATGATGTGCAGTGGACTTGATACCAGACAATATTCTGAAGAATCTATGAAAAAATTATTTTCTAACGGATTTGAACATATCAAAAGTTTTGAAGAAGAACATGTGACTCCACGTGGAATGGGTCAGATTTTTACTTCAAATGTATTTAGAAAAACAAAATAAGATAGATGATGAATTTTACAACTGTAAAGTCCAGTATTCAAGTATGGGATACAACATTACCAAGTCATGTCAAATTCCATACTTGCCAAAAAATCTGGCGTCATTCTGGCATTTGTCTTGTTTTCATTTATCTTTCTCGGGATAATCTTTTCATTAACTAGTGACCTTTCTGTAAGAGCTGGAAGTGAGTTTTCGTATTCGTCTTGGTTAATCATAGCTTATGTGGCAGGACTTTCAATGATTATTTTACCCTGTACACTTCCACTGGTATTTATCATAATTCCATTAAGCATGGGAAAAGGATACAAAAAGGGTTTGAGCATGGCCATATTATTTGGTGCAGGACTAACCACAACCATAACTTTGTACGGCTTGGGTGTTGGAGTCATTGGAAAAACCGCATCACTTGATCAGTTCTCAACAATAATGTTTCTGATAGCTGGAATTGCAGGATTTGTTTTTGGTTTATCGCAACTAAAGTTGATTACATTCAAAATGCCAACATATTCCAAGACACCTAAATTTATTCAAAACAGAGGCGAATATGTAAAGTCGTATCTGATGGGCGTTCTACTTGGTAACGCAGGTGTCGGATGCCCAAATCCAATGTTTTACTGGCTGCTAATTTACATCGCAGGTACTGGAAGTTTGGAGATTGGCTCGTCACTAGGTCTTGTGCATGGTGTTGGAAGAGCAATACCATTGATTCTGTTTTCACTTCTTGCCGTACTTGGAGTAAATGCAACTAGAGGATTAACCACAAACAGAATCAAAGTTGAAAAGATCACAGGATGGATGCTTGTCATTATTGGTGCATTTTTAATAATTAATGGCATTCCGGGAGGACATGTCTGGTATGAAGGCACAATAGTGCATCTTGGTTGGAATAATCTAATATCAATGACAGGGCTACCTGTTGAATTTCACATAGGACAACACATTCATCAAAATCCATATAATTTTATAATACCCAACGAGATTGTTCCGGTAATATTTTCCGGATTAATCATATTTCCAATAGTGTGGTATTTCATTAATCAAAAGAAGGTGAAGATGATACTATGAAAGATCCAGTTTGTGGCATGGATGTTGATGAAAAACATGATTCTCTAGAACACAAAGGTAACAAATACTATTTCTGCTGTGCAAGTTGCAGATGGGCTTTTGAGCAGAACCCTGATCAGTTTACAGAGTCATGAAAGTACAAGTTCTTACTACCCCTGGATGCTCAAACTGTATTGTTCTTGAGAAGATGTTAGACCAACTAGGCATAAGATATGATTTGATTGACGTAACTGAAAAACCCGAATATTTAGAAAAATATCCAATATTTACAGCTCCTGGATTGGTAATTGATGGAAAATTAGAATTTACTGGTGTTCCATCAAAAAAAGAGATAATCAACAAATTGTCTCAAAGATGAGTTGTCATTTGTAAAGTCCAATTGTTAAATATCAATACACTGGAAACTGATTATTGGCATACAAGTTAGATGATCTAGATGTATCCATAATAAAATCACTCATGAGTGATGGACGCAAGTCATTTAGACACATATCAAGGGAGTTGTCAGTAAGTACGCCAACTATAAAATCAAGATACCAAAGATTGGTAAATCTTGGTTTCATCAAATCAATTTCCCCCATACTGGATGAAAAGCTAGTTGATAAAAAACTGCAAAAGGAATTATCAAGTATAAACTTGAAAGTTACAGAAAATCAGATTAAAAACGGTCTTTCACTAAAAGCTAATTGCGATTATTGTGAGGGTGAAATATCAGGCAAGCCTCATGTATTGAAGTTTGGTCAGTATGAGAGATTCTTTTGTTGTGTGTCATGCAGAACTTTGTATAAGGAAAAACATGCAGGTAGAATTGAATCGCTGTCAGATCGAAACTAAAATCATTTGAATTATAAAATTAGAGTCCCTTGTTTGTACCAATTATTTCGTATGATTTTACATCATATGAAAGCTTGTAAACTTCTTGAAATCCTCCAGATGAAAATCCGCCTACATAGAGTATTTTATTTGGTGAATCAAAAGCAATGCTGGTAACTGTAAGATCAATGTCTGGCAAGTCTTCCCAAGATACTCCAAGATCATCTGAACGAACCAAGCCAAATGTGTCTACTGATGCAAACAAAATACCTTCATTATCAAAATTCAACGCAGACACGGTCAATCCTTTGTATGCAATATGATTCCAAGTGGTACCACCATCATTGGATTTGAAAATTCCGTTTCCTGTTCCTGCAAAAATTAATTGAGAGTCATTAGGGGAAATTGCCAGTGCAGAAATGTATTCAGGATATTCCAAGTTTTCCCAAGTCTTTCCAGCGTCAATAGTTTTGAATAGTCCTCTACCACCACTATCAAAACCTAAAATCAAATTTGGATCACTTTTGCTTAGTGTCATGGCGTGAAAATCAACTGCTGGTTCTAGCACTTTAGCAACCTGTTGCCAAGTTATTCCACCATCTAGACTTTTGATTAATCCAGTGTTTCCACCAGATGAAGGATGTCCACTTGCGTACAAAGGAGAATCTTTGTCATGGGGTGCATTAAATGCCATATAGTCTGCTCTTACTTTGTCTACTTTTACTGGAGGCGCGCCGTTTCTACTTTGGTAAAAATCCCCATGTGTTGCAATATACAAAATACTGGAATCTGTAGGATCCACACCTATTCCATGAACATGACGCCATTCAACTGTTCTTGTGTCTGTTGTTGGTTTTTGATCATTAGAATTAAAGCTGAAAGATATTGCGATTCCAATTGTTATAATTCCTATCAAAACAAGAAACTTTGATTTTCCATTCAAAATATTATCACGATATGCTTTGTAAATAGGATATAAAAAATAAGTACTTTACATTTGTAAAATACTAGATTCAAATATGCAAGACAACTATCAAAACAATTACATGTTCAGTAATCGAAAACATATCTTGTTGTTGAACTGATCTTCATTCCAGATAATCAACAATGAAAATAACTACAATCTCTTATATTCTAGATAATCTGCGTTTAATCAATGCTTAGCAAGTATGTTTGGATTGGAATAACAGTAGTAATATTTTTTGCAGGAATTGGAATTGGCTATGCCATAGTTCAGTCTAGTACTCCAACAATGCCAATGATGAATCCGCAACAAATGATGCAAAATCCACAAGCAATGAACCAGTGGATGAATACTATGATGGAAGATTCACAACAAATGCAACAATTCCACTATATGATGATTAACAATCCTCAACACATGAATCAGATGATGGGCCCAATGATGAATTCCATGATGGGCGACCAACAAATGAGACAACAGATGATGACCATGATGATGCAAAATCCAACAATAATGAATTCCATGATGAACAACATGCCAATGATGAATATGCTAAACAATCAAACCATTGGAACTAACACGAATATGCATATTCAACTCACACAGGAAGTAATAGACAAAATGAAACAGAATCATCAATTTACACAAGATATGATAATAGCAATGCTAAATGATCCTGACCTGAGATTGCAAATGATTGGACACATGACTGAAAACCAAGAGGCAATGCAACAAATGCAGATGATGCTTAATGATACAGGATCAATGAGTGGATACACGATAGGTAATCAAATGAGCCCATGATTCTTTTTTATTCTAGTAAATTATTTAATATATGAATTGAAGAGTGTTTCATTTTATTCAAATCTGTATTAATTTTGTTTATGGCTTTAACAGCACCAAACTAAAAGTCTAGTTGACCCTTCAAGATATTTTCTTTCTTAATGATAATACACCCGCAATAATTCCAAGGATGGCCCCACTTACCCCAAATCCACTTGCACAGAATGCCCCAACTATCTACACGATTCAATGGCGCGGGGAGAGGGATTTGAACCCACGAGTCATTGCTGACATGGGATTAGCAATCCCACGCCCTACCAAGCTAGGCGATCCCCGCACAGATTGCCTTGAATTAATCTGTAAATAAGTCAAACTTTTTACGATATTATTTGTCATTTTACTAGCATACTAGGTCCATTCATAGTAAATTACGAACAAACCGGTCTTTGATCTAACCAAAGACAGTACAGACTCCTAAAGCCACAATTACAGCAATAAGAAATTAAAGTTCTATGTGATATTTTGAGAAATCTATTTCAAAACTTTTTCCCCATAGAAATTGAGGAGTTTCATATGTGAATCCTAATGTCACCGATTGAATCAACAATAAAGAAAATGACACTTTAAGTTTTCCATAAGATATGAATTTCTTTTCTGATGTGGTTTGTACTTCGAAACCTATAGGGGTAACTTCGGTATTTACCATGAACTTCATCTTTCCAGTAAATGTTTGAGCTTCATTAACTAAAATTTTAAATTCTATGTGTGGTTTTATTGGTGGCAACGAGAATGGCATACTAAATTTAGTACCCTGAAAATCAATTTGGGTTTTGATCCCATCAATTAACGTCATGGAGAATGGTTGTGGCAAATATTTCATCAATTCAGCAACAACAGTATTTGTTACATTTCCTAAGAAATCAGCTTTGCCCTTTTTTGTAGGAATCATTTTTGATATAAACGAAATCTCTTTTTGTATTTCTGGATTATTTGGGATGTTTTGACCTAAGACATCGGCAATGAATGGTTTTACAACATCAACGAATTGATTCACCGACATTATTCTTCAATACCTCCTGTGATTCTAACTTCGACATGAGATGAGGTGTCTTGATGATCATCATGCTTATCTGATTCAACTTTCTTTGCATCTTTTCCTCCTGAGCCTTTACCGTGCAATTTTATGCCTATGGCAGTTCCTGCTCCAACAACACCAATCCCTATTGCAGCATATATCAAAATAGGTTCATCCTTGTCACTATCTACCTCATCAGGACATCCATCAGAATCTAGATAATTATTTACGGTCTCAGATTGGATTGGACATTTGTCATAATCATCTGAAATTCCATCATTATCTGAATCTGTTATAGGCAAAGTATCTGGACACCCATCAGAATCTTGAAATCCGTTAACTGTTTCAACTTGTGTTGGGCAAGAATCAAGGATGTCGATTATCAAATCTCCATCAGAGTCAGTTACAGGTGAATTATCTGGACAACCGTCTTCATCTTCATATCCATTAAATGTTTCAGGAGAACGTGGGCAAGTATCAGCAGAATTTACAATTCCATCCTTATCTGAATCTTGAAGAGTGACAACATCTGGACATCCGTCAGAATCTAGATAGTCATTGTATGTTTCAGGTACTGTGGGACACTGATCTGAATTATCAAAAATCCCATCCTTGTCATTATCTACTTCATCAGGACAACCATCAGAGTCTTGAAATCTGTTAACTGTCTCAGTTTGTGTTGGACATTGATCAAGTGAATCAGAAATACCGTCACCATCTGAGTCAGTTGGTGGAATGTACTTTCCGTCTCCGACAAATATGGTTCCTGCCATCCAAGGATGTACCATACAATAGTATGGGAATTCGCCTGTAGTTGTTGGTGTCCATTCATATGAACTTCCAGCAATTACTAAACCAGAATCAAATTCTCTAGAGGGGCCTAATGCTACATTACCTGCGGTGAATGTATGAGCTGCCGTATCTGTGTTAGAAAATATTACTTTACCACCTGTAGCAACTGTTGCTTCTTTTGGAATGAAACATCCTTCTGCAGTCTTTTCACATCCTGATGCTCCAGAACCTTGTGCTGAAACTATGATTACTTCTAATGGGTATTGTCCAGTCTCTACTTCGGAACCAACGTTACCCATAGATTGTGCAAATATATCATTAATGGAAATTACACTGACTAGAACTAGTGCAAATGAAAATAAAATTTTCTTCAATAATTTTCTAAATTTTCTATAAACTTAAGGATTTAGGAAAAAGAATAGAATTAGGACTTATCTCTTCACTATCAATTCTTTTTCTAAGAAATATACAGTAATCTTGAAGTAAATCCTCTATCTCTTTTAATGAAACTAAGAAACATTCATAATCTTTATGACACCAACCAGAAATTTATCTAAAAGAAATTTGTAAGTTTTGAAAGTATTTTTACCGCAAGAATTTTCAAACAGAATTAAACATCGGAAGGTTTTATCCATAACAATCATCATTTAGACAAAAACCGAAAACCAGTATTAGAAAAACTATAGAGTAAACTAGGTTTATCCACGTAATCCTAGGTATAATTCAGGTAATAATATCACGAAAATCAGATATTTTTCTGTAAATAAATTCATTCGTCGCCAAACTGATGATAATTAGTCACAATATCATTAAGGGTAATTCTTTTTCCGCCTACGATTTTTAGATCGACATTAATAGATTTGTTGGAAATAGTAATGATATTGTATGTATTTTCAAACAATCCTCTAACTCTTTCCGATGTTGCAGTTCCAGCATTTACTACCATAAGTTTCCCAAAATTCCATTCCCATGGTCGATGTTTATGGCCACATAAAACGAGATCAACACCAGTATCCAATATTGTTCTTAGAACATCTCCTGCATCAACGACAGTTAATTGATCAGAGCCAGTATCTGGAATTGCTATAAGGTGATGATGCATTGCCAAGATCTTTACTTTGTCTTTGTATTTTTTCATGGTTCTCTCTAACCATAAGTTTTGACGATATCCTACCTCGCCTTCATTTCTATCAGGACGTGCAGTTCCAAGTGTCACCAAAACTACATCATCATTTAATTCATTTATTGCTTCAAATGGGAAAAATTTTTTAAATAATAAATAACCAGTGTTTCGGTAGTCATGATTCCCACTAATAGCGATAATTTTTTTTGCATTAAATTTTGTCAGTAATGTCTTACATTTTTCATATTCTTGCATTAGCCCCTCATTGGTCAAGTCACCAGTGACAACTATAACATCTGGATGAAGTTGATTCACCTCATCTACAAGTTGATCAAATTTATCTTGAAGAAATTGAGAACCAACATGAAGATCAGAGATCTGTACGATTAACATTTTCCTTATTTCAATCAAATCATCTAATAAACTATCTCTATAGAAAATACGTGTAATAAATTCCAAAATCAAGGTAGAATTAAATACATAGTATCGTCAAATTTGAAAATTGGCAAAAAAAGCGGCAGTCATTAAAGGAGATGGAACAGGTCCAGAGCTAGTTGACGCCATGATGCATGTACTAAAGGCATGCAATACGCAAAGTGAACTAATTTTGTGTGAGGCTGGTTCTGAGCAATGGGAAAAACATGGCGGTACAACCTACATTCCAGATGAGACTACAAAAATAATGGAAGAAAGTGATGCATGTTACAAAGGACCAACTACAACCATCCCAAGTCCTGATGCGCCAAGAAGTGTAGCAGTTTCAACTCGCCAAAAATTTGAATTATACTCTAACATTAGACCAATCAAAACCTATGATAGATTATCTCCAGATAAAAAACTTGATTTTGTATGCTTTAGGGAGGCAACAGAGGGTCTCTATGCAGGAATTGAATTCAAAACATCTGATGATTCTGCAATTGCAATTAGAAAAACCACACGTAAAGGATGCAAAAGAATTGCAGATGCATCATTCAAATGGGCAAGGGATCATAATCTAAAAAAAATATTTGCGATTACCAAGAGAAACATACTAAAACAAACTGATGGAATCTTTTGGGAAGAAATTGAACGAGCATTAAAGGAAAATCCAGGAATAGAGGTTGAGGAATACTATATCGATAACATGACTCAGCAGCTTGTAAAAAATCCTGAAAGATTCAACAATTCTGTCCTAGTAAGCACGAATCTCTTTATGGATATTATCTCTGAATGTGCATCTGGAAATGTTGGTTCCATTGGATGTATCTATTCTGCAAACCTTGGAGATTCTTATGCAATGTTTGAGCCAGCTCACGGTAGTGCACCAAAGTACAAGGGAATGAATAAAGTAAATCCTACTGCTGCAATACTATCTGGAGCATGGATGGTTGAATATCTTGGCGAGCCACAAATAAGAAATGCAATTTTTGCTGCCACAGAACAAGTAATCAATGAAGGAAAAGCAGTAACATGGGATATTGGAGGTAATGCCAGCACAACACAAATGACTGATGCCATCATTACATATGCAAAAGAAAAACTACGAAAGTAAAATTAATTCTACTTGTGTCTCATAGCCTCAACTAGAATTAATTCTTCAAAAAATAGCTTCTTTTTTGCAAGAATTCGAGGTATAAGACCTAATTTTTGTGCGTAATCCATTAGTTTTTGATAGTCAGAAAGAGATGAAGTTACAAAGAGAAATTTGCCTCCTATTTTGATATTTTTATGAATTGAATCAAATATCTTTTTAGGAATTTCAAATCCATCTTTTCCTCCGTCAGTAGTAGCATCCAAAATTTCATCTGTTGCAAGATATGGAAGATTGCACACTATTAGATCAAATTCTAGTTTTAGTGCATCAGAACCATTGCAACAGACCAAATTTTTTGTGCTATATGTTTGATTTTTTAATACAACAAAATTAATGTCGGTTCCAACAACAAAGGTAAAATTTTCAGATAGTAATTTTGTTAGATACCCAGAACCACTTCCAACATCTAGCGCACAAAGTCCTTTCTCTTTTTCAATATAATCAGCAATGAAGAATGTATCTTCAGCTGGAGAATATTCCTCATCTCTTAAGAATTTCTTTTGCAAGATCAATTATTTCATCACCTGAAAGGTCATCTAGTCGTTTCTCTATTACGGTTTCTTTTCCAAACTGTTTAAAAATATTTTGGATTGTTTTCCGTCTATATGAGAACATTTTGTTTATTACATGAATGAGATCTTTTTCAATGGATTTTTTTTTAATAATTTTAAGAACCACAGAATCAACCTTTGGAGGTGGAGAAAAATTTTGCTTTCCCACATCTAAAAATTTTGCAATCTCAAAAGCATAATTTGCAATGATGCTAACAGATCTTCTTTTTGCAGATTTTGTAAGTAGTTTTTCTGCAAATTCTTTTTGTACCATAATTACACCATGAGAAAAAGGAATGTTTGCTAGCCACTCTATTGCGTCTTTGCTTTTTGAATAAGGAAGATTAGATACAAAAATTGAAAAAACGTCTTGTTTTTTGAATCCATCACCAAACTCTATGGATAGATTATCAATATGTGAAAAATGAGATTTTGCTTTTTCATACAATTCCTTGTCGGCATCTATCGAAATCACTTTTTTTGCATTTTCACATAATAATGGAGTCAAAATACCCAATCCCGTACCTAACTCAAACACTACATCGTTTTTACTAATTTTAGCCTCAGAAACGATTGATTTTGCTATTGCATTTGAGGTTAGAAAGTGTTGGCCTAATCTTTTTCGTTTAATCATTTTTTGACAAAGAGATTCATCCTACTTTCACCAGTAATCTCATCCATGATTCTCTCTGAAATATGCTTGATTGGATCTTTGAATCCTACTCTTTCTTGTAAATCTGCATAACTTTGAAATTTTTTCTTTTCTCTTTCTTCTAACATTATTTTCATGTATGTTTTTCCGATTCCTGGAATCAATTCAAGTGCGTGAATTCTCGGGGTTAATGGTCTTGCATTGTTAAGATAATCTACAAATCTTACCTCATTGTGAGTTACAATATTTTCAACAACTCCACATAATTCACTTTGAGCAGATGAGGAGATTTGTCCATACTCCATCTTTCCTAAAACAGAAAGGACTTTTGTTCTTCCTTCTTTTCCAATGTAGATTCTTTCTCCAACATCAAATGTTGAATTTGGAACTCCAAGAACTTCTAAGATTGTCAGTCTATCTTCTCCAATTGCAGTAATAATAATTCCATCACGTCCACGTACGGTAGAAGATTTTCCACGAGGATTGAAATCTAAAACATATGCATATTCCTCATACTTTCTAGGTGGGGATTGAGCCCTGTGCAAAATAAATTTCTCCTTGAAACTTAAGAATGCCCCTTGATGATTTTGAGCATTTTTTCTAGAGTTTCAGCAAGAATAAGTTTTTTCCAACCAAATGTAAATGAACGTAGTTCAGCTAAGCTGGTCGGTCTAATATTTACAATTTCAACAGATTCTTCTTCTGTTAACTCACAATCTTTCATTAGTTGTTTTTTCATTTCTTTAGCATCTTTAGAATCAATTTTTGCAAATTTTGAAACATAATCATATGTCCAACGCTGAATTTGATCCATTTCTTCAACATCAACTTTACCTAAAATCTCTTTAACTTCTGAAAGAGAAATGCTTTGTTTCTTTTTTATCTCTTCCATGATTATACACCGAATGGTTTGATATGATCTAATCTAGTGATTAAGGTTTTTGTTTTATTTCCTAATTTTACATCGAGAGTAATAGCACGTCTACCAACATTTGTTATTCTACCTACTTTTCCATGATAACGTCTGTGTGGTAATCCTTTGTGCTGCCTAGGATCGATAATGACAAGGGCTTGTTCACCTTCATGGTATTCTCGAAGTAGGAAAGATACGCCTCTAGGAGCAGTTTTAGTCATTACAGCTCTTGCTTTGTGCTTAAATCCATGTGAACGACCGTGGGATTTCTTAGTTGCCATATCTGAGTAGATTTCCTAATGACCCTATTTTAACACTTACGACTTGGGATATACAATCAACCAACAATATCGGTTCTGAGTTGCCCACATGCAGCTGAGATTTCTGATCCTTTTTCCACGCGTATTGTGCAGTTCACACCGGCATTGTACAGTATTCTTTCAAATTCAAGAACGTTTCGTCTAGATGGACGTTGAAAATTACCTGCAGTTGGATTTATTGGAATTAGATTAACATGAGAACCGTTACCCTCTAAGAGTAAAGCAAGTTCTTTTGCAATTTCTGGAGAGTCATTAACACCTTCAATTAGAGCATATTCAAATGTAACACGTCTTCCGGTCTTCTTGAAATAACGTTTTCCAGCTCCAATCAAGTCCTCCACTGAATTAGGTCCTGCAGTTGGGACTAATTTTTGACGCAGTTTATCATTTGGAGCATGCAATGATATTGCCAGCCCGATTTGAAGATCTTCATCAGCAAGACGATCAATGCCAGAGATTATACCGATTGTAGAAATAGTGATATTTCGTTGTCCAATGCCAAAACCTCTGTCGTGTGTCAGTAAACGGACAGCACGTATTGTCTCATCATAATTTGCCAGAGGTTCGCCCATCCCCATAAAAACCAAGTTAGTTACATGTTGACCGCGTTTTTCAAGAAGATGTGCAAAATGAATTACTTGTGCAACAATTTCTTCAGCTTTTATGTTACGTTCAAATCCCATTTGTCCTGTTGCACAAAATATGCAGCCCATTGCACAGCCGACTTGCGTTGAAACACAGATAGTAGATCTTGGATGACCATTAATCTTTGATGATGAGTATTGTATCAAAACTGTTTCAACAGGAGTTCCATCAACAAGATTGAGAAGTAACTTTGTTGTATCTCCATCCTCACTTACAACACGATGAACTTCAATTGCAGAGCCAATCATATATCCCTCTGCAATGAGTTTATCTCGCATTGCGGTAGGCAGCTGTCGTAGTTCAGATATGTCCTTTGGAAATTTATAGTAAAGTGGGTAAAGAATTTGATCTGCACGGTAACGTGGTTGGCCCATGTCCATAACCATCTTTTCCATTTCCTCTGGGAGTAAGCGATAAAGATCTTTCATAGTATGATCACTTTATTTTTAGAATATACATATTCAGTCATTACTTTAGTAATATGATATTATAATTTAATCAATTCTCAAGAATTGTTTGGTATGATTTTGATCAATGCTTAATAAAGTACTGTTGAAAAATAAAACAAGAAAAACCAGTTAAGATGTACAATTAGTGTAAAAAATAAAGGAAAAGAAAGAAAATTTACTCTTCTAATGACTCTAAATCGTCAGAATCAGTATCTTCTGTGGCTTGAACCATCTCTAGTTCAGCAGTTTCAACCGTAGTTTCCGGTTCAGATTCTTTTTCCTTTTTAGTTACTTTTTTGGTTGTCTTTTTAGTGGTCTTTTTTTCTGCATCTTCTGGATCCATCACTCCTGCTTCACCCAGAGCAAAGATTACCTCTTCTTCGGGGTGATGAGGACTGTCTACCATTCGTGCGATTCGTTTCTTACCTGATTTCTTAAAGTAGATTCTGTACGTACTTGTATGTGCAACTACGTTTCCGCCTATTGGACGAGTTGGGTCACCAAAGAAAACATCAGGAGATGCCATGACTTGATTTGTTGCAATTGCAGCACAGTTGTAAGTCTCTGCAATTCTAGATAACATGTGAACAAAGTGATTTAGTTTTTGTTGTCTGTTTGATAATGTTCCTCTACCTAAATACTCAGCACGGAACAATCCAACTGCAGAATCTACAACAATTAGTTTGATGTTATTTTCTTCAATCACAGGACCTGCTTCCTCAAGAATTAATGTTTGATGTGCACTGTTGTATGCACGAGCTACAATTATTCTATCAAGAACTTTTTCTGGATCCATCTCGTTTGCTTGTGCAATAGATACAATTCTTTCAGGTCTGAAAGTATTTTCTGTGTCAATATACAAAACACCCCCATCTAATCCACCCTCTGTTTTTGGTTTTTGAACCATTACAGCTAGTGTATGTGCAAATTGAGTTTTACCTGAACCGAATTCACCATAAACTTCTGTAAGAGCTTGCGTTTCAACACCACCATCAAATAGCGTGTCAAGGCAATTAGTACCAGTTGTAATTTTACCAATATCTTGTCTGCGCTTGTAGACTTCAGTTGCTTTAACAAAATCTCTGGAAAGTAATCCAGTTTCAACTAGATGTTGTCTTGCTTTGTTGACAATTTTTTCTGCGGTATCTTTTTCCATTCCAGTTATTTCTGCAATTTCCACAGGACCTCTTACGATAAGATCCATAACATTGTGTACTCCTGCATCAGATAATTTTCTTGTAGTTACAGGACCTACGCCCTCCAAACTATCTAATCTCAAATCTTCTACCATACCGTATGGTACGGTACTAGTACTTTATAACAGTATTGTTTTGAGGCTCTGTCAAGTCTGCGTCGGTTTAATTTACTGTCAAAAATCGTCGGGTCGTACCAAAAATCTCCAATAATAATGGATATCTAGGACGTTTATGACAGTATTATGATCACTTGGTTATTTATGGACTCAACATGTAAACTGTACTTTTTGGCAAAGTCATTTACCGCCCTGATTACATCATCATCCCACTTTCCTGCTGCATTGACATAATCATCAAATGCAATAATACCGCCATGTTTTAGCTTGACTCTCGCCGTTTCTAAGTCTTGTAATACATTTTCATAATGATGACTTGCGTCAATATAGATCCAATCAAAGTATTCGTCTGGAAATGTTTCAAGTGCCTCTCTAGAGTTTTGACGTAAGATCTTAACGTTATCATTGTTGGAAAATTTTTTTAAAACATTGGAATATAATAAATCAAAATCATTTTGTGTAAGATTTTTTGTATCTGAATTATCATTAATGATTTCACTTTTCCACGCATCTATCAAGTATAGAACTTTTGGTTGTGTAATTTTTAGGATTCTTTTTGAAAAGTCACCCTTCCATACGCCGATTTCAGCACATATTGAATTTTTGGACATTAATGACAAAACATAATCTCTATTTCGTTCTCGTGTGAATTTTGACGTAAGATCCTTTAATTTTCTTAACAATCTCAAGCCCATGTGCCTACTAACCTAATTTGTTACAAAAAGCTTTGTCTATGAAGATTGCTTGCGTTCTGAATCAGCGTCTTTTACTTGTTCTCACCTTGTATGGTATCCACTTAAACTAGATCAAGCATGCCAGACGATTTTTGACACCTAAAATAACTGACAAAGACTTGACAGAATCTGTTTTGAAAAATGATCGCAAAAAGATATAACTTGTTGTAACAGTTTTGAGCTAACGTCTCTTTCTTCTTTGGCCGGGTTTATTTTGTCCTGGAAATCTTCCTAAGACAAATCGTTTTTTGAAGTTACTCTTATTTCTAAGACTAGAATTTGTACCAACTATTTTTCTTCCTTCAACTTTTGGAGTCTGTCCTCTTACTTTACCTGCTTTGGTAAGCGAACCGTGAGTTGCCATAATTTAATCAAACAAAATAGTGAATTTATGTATTTGTATGATTACCAGTATTTTGTCTTTATAGTTTCAATAACTTTTTCGTGTTCTTTACTCTTATGACGTGCATATCTTTCCATTGCACCTAAAGGAATACCACCTAAGGATCTTGCAATTGCATTAAAGAAATATCTCTGCGGTCCTTTTGTACCTGTTTTGGTCATGAATTTTTGAATTCCATATTTGAAGTTATGTTGCCAAGTTTTATAGAGTACACCTAGTTGTGCAGGAGTCATTTCATTTCCAATGTTAAAGAAATCAGATTTTTCCAATAATCCAATTGGAACAAAGGTAAGTGCTGTAGCAGTAAACATTGAATCTGGTTGTTCATGTTCTAATTCAGTAATTAGACGAATTGTGTCCCAAGAATCTTCTGGTTGCTCATCATTATCAAGACCCATAATCAAAGTAAATGCAGGAATCCAATAATCCTGATTCAAAGTTTTGACACCTTCTTTTACTACCCAATGCCATTCACTTGGAGAGTATGGAGCAAGTTTTCTATCGGCATATTTTCCAATTAATCTCAAACTTCCGGTTTCAAAACCAGCTTGAATTCCAATCATATTATCAGGACTAGCTTTTATAATTTTTGAAAGATTTGGAATAAGTTTCTCATCAGCTATTGCGCCTGCCAAAGTACCATGGGTTGGATTTGTGTGTCCTACACCAGTAGACATGATAACAGTAAAGAGTTCTTCAAGAGCTTCTCGGTTTGGCTCCATTCCTTTAGCAGTTCTAGGATCCATACCATAGACAAAAATATCATCACTGTGTATCCAAGCAGATTTTGCACCTCCCTTTTTGATGTTAACTTCAATTTCACGTTTAACTTTTTCTGGAGAATAGTATCTTAATGATCTTAATGTGACATCACAGAATTTACAACCTCTTCCACAACCACGCATCACTTCAACCATTCCATGCATACTTGGTTCTACAATTTCTGGAATTTCATCCAGATCTGGTCTATCCCAAAAATTTACAAATCGTGCATGAATTTTTTTTCCATTTCTTTCAAATTCTTTTATGTTTACTTTAAAGTCACTGCGTTTTCTGAACGGATCCATATTTTCAAAATCACCATTAATTAAATAATTGAAGAATCTACCAGCATGTCCATCAATTTCAGGTGCAATGCCTCCAAGCTCTCCTTCTAAGATAGCATAGATACCAAATTCTTCAATTTTTTCTGGATCATAATTGTATTGCCAAGTTCCAGAAGCGCCAGAAATAACTTTGGCCTTACTACCTGTTTTTTGTTTTGCAGCCTTTATTCTGTAGTGCAGTTCTGCATTATAGAATTCATCATACGAAGTTTGTTTTCGACCATAAGTGAAAGTCATTGTAACAGGCCCCATTCCCAATGGGTCCATTTCATATGTGCCAATAACTTGAGTATCAGGACCAATAAATTGTTCAATATGATCTGGATGTGCAACAACTACATCTTCACGTCTAAAACCATCTCGAAGTAAACCTGCTTCTACTTTTCGTAGTCCATATGGAGCATAATTTGCTACACCATTAGTATGAGGAATGTAATTACAAATAAAATCAAATAGAATCTTTGGAGTTACTTGATTTCCTAGAATTTTATACAAAAAGCTATTTTTATCACGGTTAGGATCAACGGCAGGCGCACATCCAAAAAATGTAGCTAATGACAAACCCCGATATGGAGACATCAAAGTACGATCAGCAGTTAAAACAATTTTTGGATTACTCAATACTCTTCAACGCAATAATTTCATGATTTATTTTAAACCTTGCTGGTCAAACCTAATAATTTTCTAGAATTCCAGCTTTATTTCTATGAAAATGGCCAAATTCCTTATTGGATAGTAAATGATCACCGTCAAATACAGTACCATCTCTGCAAACCAAGTCTTCACCGATACAGCAGCTTCCACATATTCCAACACCACATTTCATCATGCGTTCAAGACTGGCTTGAACAAACAATCCTTTAGAATGTGCTAGTTGTACAGTTTTGTACATCATTATTTCAGGACCACATGTATACACTCCATCAAAGCGATTTTCATTAACTAGTTTTTCAACCATGTTCGTAACAAAACCTTTTTCACCATAAGTTCCATCGTCAGTGGTAACAATTACACGATGAGTGTTATTTTTCAATAGATTATTTGCCAAATCTTCAAAGAAAACTTCATTTTTTGATTTTGCACCAATTAGAACAGTAACATCGTCATCAGGCTTAACAAAAGTCAATAATTTCATCATTGGGACAAGACCAGTTCCACCACCAACAAGCAAAAGTTTTCCTTGTTTTAAATCAAAAGAGTTTCCATATGGTCCTCTTACACCAATTTGTTGACCCACTTGAACATCGAACAATCCGGTTGATGCAGAACCATGTCTTCTTACTGTAAAAGCAGCTTTACCATATTCTTGAGAAATCATTACACTCATTGGTAATTCATTAATTCCAGGAATCCAAACCATTGCGAATTGGCCTGGGAGAACAGCAGACATTACATCGTCAGAGAAAATCAAAGTTCTAACAGTGGGGGTTTCATCAATTACTTTTTCAACTATACAAATTTTTGTATGATTACGATTTCTTTGCAAGACCTATCATCTCATCTATTTTTGAATATCCTTTTCTTTTCATGTATTGAAGTATTCCGTGATTAATATCATTAAAAATGTGTATCCAATTATCACCAATTGCACTTCCTAATTGAATTGCAGAAGATCCTGCTAAAATAAATTCAACAGCATCTTCCCATGTAGATATTCCACCACACCCAATTATAGGAACATTGTATTTTGAAGAGATTTCATAAACACATCGTAATGCAATAGGTTTGATCGGAGTACCAGATAATCCACCGAATTTATTACTCAGTATAGGTCTTTGAGTTTCAACATCAATTGCCATCGCTCTAATTGTATTGATTGCAGTAATAGCATCGATTCCAGAATCAATAGCGGCGTTTACAGTGTTAAGATAATGAGTTGTTCCCAATCCCACTTTCGCTATAACTGGTACATCGGTAGAATTTTTCACGGTACTGACAATTTTCTTGACTAGTTCAGGATCATCTCCTACTTCTAGTCCTACTTTAGCAACATGGGGGCATGACAAATTCAACTCGTATGCAGTAACTTTACAGTTTTTAAATTGCTTAACCATCATTTCAAAGTCTTCAGGAATAGAGCCTACCAAACTAACAATTATCGGAACATCCTTGTTAGATTCTATCATTTTTGCAAAATTTGGAGCCCCAGGATTTGATAATCCAACTGCATTAATCCATCCACCGCCATTTACACTAAAAATAGTAGGGTTTGGATATCCGTCCCATGGTTCTGTACTGAGAGATTTACTAACAACCGCACCTGCGCCTGAACGATAAAGTCGATTAAAGACATCTAATGAAATACCCAATATCCCAGAGGCTAACATTACAGGTCTTTCTAGTTGAATTTTTCCTATAGAAGTAACTAGGCTGGGTTCCACTTTGAATCATATACGTAGTTTCAAATATAATAGTTGATTCACAAGGTTTCTAGTACCTTTTTAAAAGGAGACCTAAAATTAGCTAGTCATGTATTCTGTAATCTTAACAGAATTGGGAATCGTAGTTTTAAAAGACGAAAAGCTGGAAAAGGCATTCCCTTTCAAGGATTCGGTCAGAGATTATCTTTCTGTGAAAAAAAAGGAATCAAGATTAAATGAACTTGTAGATTATCTTAGTCCACTTCAAAGAGGAGTCACAGTTAGTGATGAATCATTGATGATATTATTGAAAAAAAGTTCCATAGATGCACAAATGATGGAAGAAGGAGAATTAGAAAAGATCCAAGCAACCAAGCCTCAAATAATTGTTGATTCTGGATTTGCAGAAAGTATACCTGATGCATTATCTAAATTAAGAGAATTTGCAATGGGATTATCATCATCAAAAGTAACAGAAGTTTCAGAGAGTCCAGATCTTCATATTATTCAGGCAATAAATTCATTGGATGAAATTGATAAAATTGCCAATGGACTTAGCTCAAGATTACGAGAGTGGTATGGATTGCATTTCCCAGAATTAGATAACATAATAGATAGCATCAATGGTTATGCACAAATTGTTTTGGCTGGAAAACGAGAATCATTAACAAAAAAAGTGTATGAAGAAGCAGGATTTCCGGATTCAAAAGCAGAAATGATTTCTTTGCTTGCATCAAAAAGTAGAGGAGGAGATATTTCAGATGTTAATTTAGCAATTGTACAATCCATTGCAAAACAAATTCTAGATTTTCATGATTTACGAAAAAAATTAGAAGATCATGTTGAATCAGAAATGGAAACTATTGCACCAAATCTTTCAGCTATTCTTGGAGCTGCAGTAGGTGCAAGAATATTAGGAAGAGCTGGAAGTCTAAGAAAATTAGCATCAATGCCTGCAAGCACCGTTCAAGTAATAGGTGCAGAAAAAGCACTCTTTAGATCATTGAAGACAGGTGCTCAACCACCAAAACATGGATTATTGTTTCAGCATGCAATGGTTCATGCTGCTCCTAGATGGCAGAGAGGAAAAATCGCAAGAGCGATTGCTGCAAAGGCAGTCATAGCTGCAAGAGTCGATGTGTATGGAGAAGGCATCAACAAAACTTTACTAGAAAAACTTAACGTTAGAGTAAATGAAATTAGTAAAAAATACGAAAACCCTACTGAAAGAGAAACTAGAAAACCAGAATTATTCAGACGTGAGGGTGGAGAATCTAGAAGAAGAGAAGGTGGAGATTTCAGAAGAAGAGAAGGTACTGATTCTAGAAGAGAAGGTGGAGATTTCAGAAGAAGAGAAGGTACTGATTCTAGAAGAGAAG